>NZ_JACIVF010000006.1 GCF_014145585.1 Limosilactobacillus agrestis | reverse complement strand
TGAATCAACTAGTGCCTCAGTAAGCGCAAGTGAATCAACTTCAGCTTCAGTAAGTGGCAGTGAATCAACTAGTGCTTCAGTAAGTGCCAGTGAATCCACCAGTGCCTCAGTAAGTGCATCTGAATCAACTAGTGCCTCAGTAAGTGCCAGTGAATCCACCAGTGCATCAGTAAGTGGCAGTGAATCCACTAGTGCCTCAGTAAGTAGTACATCTGAATCCACAAGTGCTTCAGTAAGTGCAAGTGAATCCACTAGTGCCTCAGTAAGCACAAGTGAATCCACTAGTGCTTCAGTAAGCGCCAGTGAATCCACAAGTGCTTCGGTAAGTGTATCTGAATCAACTAGTGCCTCAGTAAGTAGTACATCTGAATCCACAAGTGCTTCAGTAAGTACCAGCGAATCAACCAGCGTGCTGGCAAGTGTTAGTGATTCTACCCTTAGTTCAATGAGTAGTACGGCTACATCAGTTGCTTCATCAACTATTAGTAGCACAAGTACTACAACTAAGACTTCTGGAACTGCTTCATCAGTAAACAAGAAGCTTCCACAAACTGGTAATGTTAATAAGAATACTACCGGTCTTGGAGCTGTATTTGGAGCATTAGCTGCAATGTTTGCACTAGGCGGTAAGAAGCGTCGTAATGATAATGATTAAAAATTAACTGTTATTCCTTAATCCTCTCTAAATAAAAAGGCTCCCACTAAGTAGGAAATTCCTATCTAGTGGGAGTCTTTTTATGATTTCACGCTACGTAGCGTTAATAGAAGAATTGAAGGCTGTATCTTCTAATTTTAATGTTGTGTAAATTAGATGAAATGCTAAGATAAATGTGTTTATGCCATAATGGTAGGCTTTCCAAGTTAATCATACTATTTAATTATGATACTAATAGAAGCTAATTAGTTGATGAAGGCTATCTTTGGAAGTTTACAGGGATTGATTATTGTTTAAATTTAGCGGAAATAAACCATCCTGATTAGGTAAGTAATAATAACTTGAATCATATTGTCACTCTCTAGGCCATAATGATCCTTCTTTTAATAATGACTAAGAAGTGAAAATAACAATGAGACTGATAAGTTCAACTTAAATTTAGAAGTTAGAGAAAAAGCTATAAATTAAACGAAGAAATTTGACATGAGAGTTTTTAAGTAGCCTGTATCTGGTTGCTTAAAAGGAGATTAATTGATTTATCCTTGATTAATCTATCGTTAAAATTTTAAAATGAATAATAAATTATTATGAATAAGGGCGGTTCAATATGTATAATTTAAATTTTTTAACAGATCTAACCGGACCTAATTTGGATCCTTATGTACGCCTGAATGAAGCACAACTCTTCCATGCCTGGGAACCGCAGCCCGGTTTATTTATTGCCGAGAGTCCCAAGGTCATTGAACGTGCTATACGAGCAGGGTATCAGCCAGCTTCATTATTGGTAGAAGATAAGGCTTTGAAACGTGATTTGACTGATTTAGGTCGTGAAATGGCGGCTAACCATACGAAAGGCTTAAATCAAACTCCCATTTATGTAGTTAATAGCGAATTACTTCAGCAGTTATCTGGTTATAATCTTTTACGAGGAGCGCTTGCAGCAATGCACCGTGTTGAACGGCCGAGCCTCCCTGACTTCTTAGCAACAATGCCTACTGAGCAACCACGAATTGCGGTACTTGAAAATGTAGTTAACCCAACAAATATCGGAGCAATTTTCCGTTCAGCAGCCGCCCTAGGAATAGATGGGATAATTGTAACCAGTGACTCAGCAGATCCCCTTTATCGACGGGCCTCTCGGGTAGCGATGGGAACAGTTTTCCAAGTACCCTGGACCTATGTTGATGCGAAAATTTGGCGAACTAACGGGGTGAGACTTCTTCAACAGTTTGGCTACCAGACGGCTGCAATGGCTCTTCGTCATAATACTGTTAATATCGATGATCCTCGATTGAAAATGGCACATAAACTAGCTATTATTCTTGGCTCAGAAGGTCCTGGTTTAAGAGAAAATACAATTATGCAAAGTGATTTTACAATTAAGATTCCGATGGCACCAGGAGTTGATTCCTTAAATGTAGCGGCCGCTTCTGCCTTGGCCTTTTGGGAGCTAGGAAAGCAAAAAATTAAATAACAATATAGGGCAGCCGCCTCTAAAATTTTAAATTTGGAGAGGTGCTATACCATTTATATGCAAAGTAGAATTAAAGTAACTAATCTAACATTGAAACAGGCATTACTTCGCCGACAAAGCATTAATAAACGAAAGGCTGCTCATTTTCAGGTTGAATTACCACAGAAGGTTTTGGATGTTTTGCTAGAATTATCATAAATAGTTTGAGATTAGTTCGAAGTAAGTTTTTGCTTCACCTTTTTTAGCTATAAAAAAATGATATTAATTTTATTTGAGGTGTTCTCACTAACGTTCATTCTTAAACGACCTATCTCAAATTACATGTATTATAAAATATAAAGTGTTAGTAAACATTTAACATATCAATTATCTTCCTTTAAAATAGTAAGAATAAAATAGTAAGAAAAAAGGGTGATGATTAGTTTGGATGAGCAACAAAGTAATGGAAAAATTAGGCATACTTTGAAGACTCGGCACCTCTCAATGATTGCATTAGGAGGGACGATCGGAACGGGGCTATTTATAGCAAGTGGTTCAGCAATTACAACAGCAGGACCTGGTGGTAGCCTTATCGCTTATTTTATTATGGGATTGATGGTCTACTTCTTAATGACTAGCTTAGCTGAAATGGCAACTTATAATCCGCGCAGTGGGTCGTTTGCTGAATACGCAAATCGTTATGTTGATCCGGCGTTAGGGTTTGCGATGGGCTGGAATTATTGGTTTTGTGGCGCAATTACGGTAGCTGTTGAATTATCAACGGTTGGGATTGTAATGAACTTTTGGTTTCCCCAGATACCATCCTGGATTTTCAGCGTTTTAGCATTTATTATTATCTTTATTATTAATTACTTTTCTGTCCGTTCCTATGGTGAAACAGAATTTTGGCTTTCGTTATTGAAAGTAGCAGCAGTTATTATCTTTGTCATTGTAGGAGCAGCACTTATTTTAGGCTGGATTGGCAATCATCCAGCAATTGGGTTTAAGAATTTCACCTATAAACAGGCCCCCTTTGTTAATGGGGTGGCTGGAATTATCAGTGCCTTTGTTATTTCTGGTTTTTCCTTCCAAGGTACCGAGATGGTAGGGATTGCCGCTGGGGAATCGGCTGATCCTAAACATAGTATTCCTACTGCAATTCATGCAACATTTTGGCGGATACTTCTTTTTTATATTTTAACAATCTTTATTATTGCTTGTGTTTTACCATATACAAACAAGAATCTCTTGAGTTCTGACGTTCACGATATTATTAAAAGTCCCTTTACCTTAATTTTTCAATATGCTGGCTTGAGGTCTGCTGCTGGTATAATGAATTTTGTTATTTTAATTGCTGTACTGTCTTCTGCTAACTCGTGGCTTTATGCCATCTCGCGGATTCTATTTTCACAGTCAATGGAAGGCTTTGTGTGGAAAGGTTTTAGGAAAGTTAATCGTCGTGGGATTCCGATTGTTAGCTTCGTTGCAATGGCTGGGCTAAGCTTGGCATTGTGGTCTCTACAGTTTATTGGCCCCAATGTTTATAATTACTTAATCTCTGCCAATAGTTTGGGGGGCTTTATGGAATGGCTTGGAATCGCAATTGCTCATTATCGCTTTCGTCGTGGGTATTTAAAACAAGGGCATGCTATTAGTGAGTTAGATTATCATGCTGGTTTATTTCCTTTTGGCACTATTTTTGCCTTTATTTTGTGTGTGATTGTTATTGCTGGACAAAATGTTACTGCCTTTTTAAAACTAGATTGGTCTAATATCTTGATTACCTATATGAGTGTACCGTTATTTATTGTTTTGTACCTTTACTATAAAGTACGGCACCATACTCATTTGGTTCCCCTTGATAAAATGAAATTGAAATAAAATATTATGGTAGGACTTTTCCTCATTAAGGAAAGAGAACCTGACTGATAGCAGTGTATGTTTGATTTTGCACATATGCTGCTTTTTTAATCTGATTATTAAGCGATAGCAAGAATTATAAAATTGTAATAATAAATTTTCTTTTGTAAAGTGAATGATGATATGATAGTCTTATAATTGGGGGATTTTAATTGTTTATAGGAGGATAATTCAATGGATAAAAAAGGGCAAAAGAAAACACAGGCAACGACGACGAGAACATGGTGGAACAAGAATAAGAGTTTATCTATTCTTGGGGGAATTGTTGTTATGGTGTTAATTATTGCCTGTGGATGGCTCATTATTCATCCCCGATTGTATGGAAGTTATAACGGTTATCTTGATGGGAAAAAAGAAGTAAAGCTGGTTATTCAAAAAGAAAAAGGGGATACTAAGCACGGCTATCTTCAGTATTATGCCTCATCAGATGCTGGTCGGGCGATGAAGCGGTTTACTACGGCATTGAATAAAAATGAGTCGACTATTAATGAATTTGGTAGTGAACTTAAAGATAGTGATTCACTGGATGTAAAAAAGTTAATGCAGAGTGACCTTTACAAGGAATATTTAGAGAAAGAAAAAATGCCAGTTTTGGTCGTTAAGCATAAGGGCAGTTGGTATCTTCAATTAGACGAGGGTAAGTATACAGAGGCCGGATTTGATAAGGCTGATATTGATGATATGTTTAATACAATTTCTAAAAAGGGAAAGTATTCAGAAGAAAATAAAATCAGCTATGGTTTCCATAAACTAATAATTGGAACCAAAAAGAAAAATAATACTTTATATCGTGCTAATTACTCTCCTAAAGATCCGGAAAACTGGACAGAAAAGAAATACGAACGGGAAACTGTTGATAATTTTAATGAGGCTACTGATAAGTTAGATGAGCTTTCGTCACTTGTCGAAACCATGCGAGGCTTTGCAGCACTAAATGAACTTGACAATTTATTAGATGCACTCGGTGACGAAGATACAAATGCTGATGCGGATACTAAGGCTGATAGCAATAGTATTAGCGATGATGATACTGAAGATGTTAATTATGTACCAGCATTTCAGCATCAACATTTAGTGTTAGAATAAGTACTTAGCAAGTAACAATAGGCCGCTAATGTTCGGTTTTACCGAGCGTTGGCGGCCATTGTCGTACTGCGCTATTTATATTAAGATTTATGCTAAAACCGGTCAAAACGTCCATCGTGATCATTTTGGGGATTAATTTATAGGAAAATTAAATTTGTGGAAGTAATTTTATTGTTAAAGAGATAAAATTCTATTTAGAAAAAAGTAAATGATTAAAGTTCGGGGGAATTAATATGACAAATACAACTAATGATCATGGTTGGCTTTTTACGCAGCTTTTTAGTAATTGGAAGAAGTTTGAGATAATTTACGTAACAATTTTGCTCTTACTTCAAGTATGTGTTTATTTAATTGCGCCAGATAGTTGGATTGGAATGCTTTCTGGTGTCTTTGGGACGATTGCACTAGTCTACGGGATGAAAGGTCGAAAAGTAACCTTTATTTTCGGCTTCATTCAGTGTGTTGCGATGACTTATATTGCTTGGCAAAGTCACACTTGGGGAACATTTGTAATGGACATTTTCTACGTGATTTCTCAACCAATTGGCTGGTTCATGTGGGGTCACGATGATGCAACTAAGCGTTTTAGCCCCCAAGCACGGCGCTGGGTTTTTGTGGGAGTGGTAATTGCTTATTTCATCGGTTGGTATGTGATTGGTCTCTTCCATGGACAACTTCCATATTTTGATTCATTTAATTTAGTAGTTAGCTTTATTGCTCAATTGCTTTACATCCTTAAATACCAGGAAAACTGGTCACTATGGATTTGGGTTAACACCGCAAATATTATTTACTGGATTATTTTGGCAATTCGTTTCCAAATGGGTGTACACATCGGGACTTTCGGTGGTGACCTATCACAAATCGCCTTGCAAGCAGCCTTATTGTTTAATTCCATTTATGCAACAAAAGTATGGGCTAGTGGTGAAGCTGATAATGAAGGCGGTACAACCGATTAATAAGGAATTCTAAAATATCAACATATCTTTGGAATTGTTTTAGATTTAGTACTAGTGCAACGGTTGTTTGTTCTTTAATTTTATCAAGGTGAGTGCTATCTATTATTAATTATCATTCACGTTATACTAGGAAAAACTTCTTATAGCTGTCATGTAGGAATAATAAGCAATAAAAGAGAGTTTATTTTATAACAAGAATTGAAACTCAAATAATCCTTTGCTATACTACAATTTGTAGATATGCCTTTTGTTTATCAGAAGGTACGTTCGAAGGTAGGTTGCTGGAAAAATACTGATTTCCTCGGTATTTTTCCAGCATTTTTTATTTATACGAAAGGAGCTAAGGATATGTCTAAATTTCGCTTGCAGTCCGTTGTCTTTGTCTTAACCGCATTTTTATTAGGATGTAATGAATTTATGGTTGTGGGGGTTATTTCTGATATTGCCCAAAGTTACCATGCTTCATTATCAACGGTTGGTTTTTTGGTTACTAGTTTTGCAATTATTTATGCTATCTGTACGCCTTTAATTACTACTTTGACAGGTAAATTTGATCGTTTTAAGGTTTTAATGGTACTGATGTTAATCTTTTTAATCGGTAACACGTTGACCGCTGTGGCGCCTAACCTATTTTGGCTATTTGTTTCGCGGATTGTAACAGCCGCGGTTGCGGGAACAATTATTTCACTGATTCTTGTGTTTGTAAGTATGATTGCACCAATTGAAAAACGAGCAATGCTGGTTGCTTCGACTTTCGCCGGCTTTAGTATTGCTACGATTGTGGGAGTCCCCGTTGGAACAGCAATTAGCAATGCTTTTTCATGGCGGGATAGCTTTGCGTTAATCTCGGTTTTAACCGTAATTATTTGTGGCTTCTTGTATTGGCTAATACCGCGCAATAGCCGTCAAGCAAATGCGTCATTGGGTAACCAAGTCCAACTTTTTAAGGATCGGCGAATAGTTCTTGGAGTTGTTGTGATGATAACCTTAATGTCCGCCGAATACACATTCTATACTTATGTTCGTCCAATTATTACCAACGTCCTTGGCTTTAGTACAACTAACTTAACATGGTTATTAGGAATTATCGGAGTTACGTTTATTCTTGGTAATATATGTGCCGGAATAATCGTAAATCATTTTGGAATCACTAAACTTACTATTATTAGTAGTACCGTCCTTATTTGTTTATTATTGATGAATGCGATGTTTCATGTTGCATGGTTAGGGATCCTTTTACTATGTGTTATTTGTTTTGTTCTGGGGATGCCAGGTTCGATTTTACAAGTAATGTTTCTTAACATTGCTGATCAGGACTATCCAGAAGCAATGAATCTCGCTTCGTCATTAAACCCGATTTGTACTAACGTGGGGGTATCAATTGGTTCCTTAACCGCATCGATCAGTATCAATTTTGTTCAAATTAACCAGATTGGGTACGTTGGAGCAATCTATGCCTTAATCGCAGTTTTTGGTTCACTTTATCTGATTAAAACAAGCGCCAAACAGAAATGATTATATGCATTTGAAGAATTATTCCAATAGCAGTAAAATTGTTTCTGTATTAATTGGTTTGATATTATTAGGGAGGATAATTTTATGAAGTTAAGTAAGAAGCAACTAGCAGCAACCTTAATGACTGCTGTTTTAGCGGGGTCCGTAATAATCGGCTCGGCGGCAACTGTTGAGGCTGATAATGCCAGTGGATCACCAGAAGAGCAGGCTGATATTACTAATTGGATTGCCAATACCCCCGAGCAAATTTCTAATAACATGGCGATGCAACACATTAATACTAATGACCTTAATGGCACTCGTTATATTATTCAGTGGGGTGATACTTTATCAGGGATCTCAGCCGCAACTGGAATTTCTGTGGCTAAACTTTGCTACGATAATAACATTCAAAATGCTAATTTGATTTTTGCCGGGAATGTTCTTATCTTAAACCGTGAAGGAAGTGTTCCAGCTGGTTATGATCCCAATGTAAATCCAAACGTTGTTGCCCAGACCAAAATTACAATTAATAACGGACCAACAACTGTAAATATTGCCGTTCAACCACAATCTGTTGTTAAGAACTACGATAATTCTGACAATTCTGATCATTCGACAACAATTTACAAGGCGGGCGCGGTAAATTCATTTAATAATAACGACAATGATAATGAACAAAGTGATAGTCAGTCTAGTTCAACTAAGTCTGCTAAGCATAAAAAACATCAATCTTCATCAATCGATGCTTCTGACATTGTAAGTGGCTTAAATGATGCCAATGATAATGATAATTTATCCTTTGACGAGGGGGATGGCGGTAGTGACGCTGATGAACTTAATGTTGATTCAGCAGCTATCTTAAAGGATGCTAAGAAGGATGACTATGATGCGATCCTTAATGAAATCGAAAGTGCACTAGGTTCAAAAGCCAAGAAGGATACAACAGTTTATATTGAAAAAGATGGCAACAAGATCCACGTCTATGCTAGTGTTAATGATGACGCTGATAGTAGCAGTAGTAGCAATAAGGACGACGAAGATAGCGATAGTAGTAGCAGTAGCAGTGAAAGTAGCCGTGACAGTAGTCAAAGCAACAGTGATGATGAAGATAGCAACAGTCAAGCTACTATAAGCGACCACGATACCGATACGTCTGATGATGAGTAATAGGGGATAAAAATGCAAAAAAAGACAAAAGTTATTATTTCTGTTTTAGTAGCAGTAATGGTTGTTATTGGCTGCTTTTATCTCTATGCCAGTCGGACAGTGGCTAAACGCCTTCCTGGTCACGTTTATGAGTATACATCAGTGTCTGGTAATCAAAATGCCTATATGACCTTTGCCACAAGTGGAGATCAGGTTGTTGTTACCCCCGACAGGGATACCGCAATCAAAGCAAGTAATAGTACCAGTGATTTTCAACAAGCCTATCAAGATAATGCCAAAGATGGTAAGTGGAATTATAAGGCTCAAGGAAATCGGCTGACCCTTTCAAAACTTCAAGATGGGAAAGTCTCAATGTGGCAATATAATAATATGCTAGCATTAGGTAAAAAGATGCGGTCTGGTAACTTCACTTATCAGATTGCCAATGCCGGTCAAGGAATTGATCATAAGGCAACTAAGTTTGAACAAATTCGATGATAAAGTTAAATAAAAAGGGATTGTGACATAAGTCAGGTTCCTTTCATAAAAGAAAGCACAGTACAACAATAGGCCGCCAACGCTCGGTAAAACCGAACATTGGTGGCCTATTCTATTGTTGCTTGCGGGGCTCTCGGAGGCTAGCTTTCGCGTCGAAAAACGAAATTACGAGTGACTTCTGGCTCGCCCCTGAACTAATCTTAGGTTGTTTATTATGGATATGAGATATTCTCATTTAAAATAAAAACGCTATGACAAAAATCTTAAACTTATCTAAAGCCCCATCAGTTCAACAATTAATCATGATAAAATAACCATACATTAATATATTAGAATTTTGTTGTTAGGAATGAGAGATGATTAAGGAGAAAATATAATGGCAATTTACTTACGACGAGCAACTCAGGATGATCTTCACAGTGTGATGACAATTATTGAGCAAGCACGAACACAATTAAAAGAAAAGGGTAACCCACAATGGCAAGATGGTCATCCTTTCCCAAAAACGATGGAAAATGATATTAAAGCTGGCTATAATTGGGTGCTGATTGATAACCAAAAAATTGTTGGGACGGCTACTTTGCAACTAACTCCGGAACAAACATATGAAGATATTAAAGATGGATCATGGTTAAAGCCCAATGAGCCATATGCAATCATTCATCGATTAGCAGTTCTTCCTTCCCAAAATGGTCAAGGCTTTGGAAAATATATCTTCTCCAATTTACTGACGGTTGGTTATTTACAGGGAGTAAGGAATTTTCGTTATGATACTCATTATAAAAATATTCCTGTTCAAAAAATAGGCCAAAGTATTGGTTTTATAAAACGTGGAACGATTTATATTGATGACAAAATTGACAAAAAACATATGGGTTTTGAACTTAACTTAAAATAATGAGAGTGGGAAATAACCACAGGGCTTGAGTCTCAGTACGAACAATAATCAGCCCGTGTCGTATTAATTATTGTTCTAGCTTAGTCCACCACCTTGTCGAGAGAGTTTTTTTCTACTCTCTCTTTCTATCAGGTTCACAGGGTCGAGGTCCCCTCCCAACTTGTCTGTAAGTTCCTCCACATTTATGTAATTTAATCTAATATTATTAGTAAATCTCCGGTGAATATTAATTAATGGCCCTAATTTACTGATTAAGCCAGACACGTTTCCTGTGATGTGATATAGTAAGGGTGTAATTTTTAAGTAAAGCGAGGGAAAATCATGGCTAAATACACTGTTGAATTAAGTGAAGAAGATATCCAAATGATCAAGGATTGTCATTCAAAGAATCCTTCTATCATGAAGGCAATGAACAACGCTAAAAAAGTTGAAGATTAATAGGTAGACTGGAAAGAAGAAAGTATTCTTTCCGGTTTTTATTTACGTTTCGGGAGGATAAAATTGAAAAAATTAATAGGAGTTCTTGCGATTGCTGGCATGGGCCTTGCCCTAACTGGTTGTGGAAACCAAAACACTCAAAATAATAGCAGCACTGCAAAGAATAATTCGGAGGTTAGTAGCGGTCAAAGTACTACCACTACTAATAATTCAAGCAATAGGAGTGAGATGCACCACGAACGTTCGTTATGGAATAATCAAAAGAACGAACAGTTGGCATCATTTATGCAAAAATGGGGACCAACAATGCACCAATCCTATGAGCAATATGATGGTCAAAATGAATTGAAGGTTTCGACAGGAATAACGTACCCTGATGGTTTAAGCAAAGAATTAGTAGAGGGCCAGTCTGGTTTGATTGGCTGGGCACCATCTGGCAAAGGTGATTATGAATATAATGTTGTTGCTATCTATAATCATGACGGGACAGAACCGCCATTGCCGAATCGAATTACATACTTCTTTGCCTTCCACAATGGTAAACCAGTTGTATTAGTTGACCAATCAAATAACGGTGATCCAGATTGTCATCCAACGACTAATACGGATCTTGAGAGCAATTTTGAACGAATCGCAACAGAATCTACTAAATAATCTTGGAAATAGATCCTTTAGTTTGTTATACTAAAATTAGTTTCGCGTATAATGGTCCAGCAAACTCAATTTGAGTGGCTGGACTTTTTTTGTTATTAATAAAGGAGAAAATATAAATGAAAGACTTTTATTTAAAATTACCGCAAAATAGAAATGAATTTGTCCTGTTTTTACTGATTGTTTCAATTATTTCTGTTAATATCATTGCACCAATAATTGGAATGTTGGAAACAGGATTTACGATCCAGCATTATAAACAAGTTTTAGCAGTAATCCCAGAAATGTGGCTAAGCATTATTATCGTTGTGCTATTGGCGAGCAAACCGGCTAGTTTCTTAAAAGAATCGATTGTTAGTGAAAAAGACAGTTTTAATACTCAAATTACAATTAATATCCTGTGCAATGTATTGATTGTTTCAGCTGTTATGACTATGATTGGGACATGGATTGGGCAACAGCAAGTTTTTACATTACCACTACATACTTATTTTAATAACTGGCCACGTAACTTTGCGATTGCCTTTGTAGTTGAAGCATTGATTGCTCAGCCAATTGCACGGCAAGTACTTTTATATCACCATTTAAAAGCAATTAAAAATTAAGATATTTAAAATAAAAATAACCCCAATACGAGGTTATTTTTATTTTAGAAAGTTTAATTAGAGATTGTTTTGTAATTGTATTTGTATTAATGAATATTCTATCTCAAATCAACCAGCAAATTCTTAAAGTAGAAAATTATATGTTCAGTAATTATACGTCCTTCTAAATAGCTTAGGGGGATATATAAGTGAACAAAAAGTGACAAAAATTTACTAAACACACATTAAAGCTATTGATTAACCACTCCCTTCAAAAGAAGTATGCGAACGAAAATTATAAAAATAATTAACTGAATTTATTTATTGTGATCATAATACAATGATAGCTAAAATAATTCAATGAAATTTATTATATTCATTTGAATAGTGTGATTTGAACGCACATAAATTATGCAGATAATGAATGGAAGAATATCGATAAAAAGTATTTTTCTAATTGAAATTTGTGGTTTAAAATAATAAAAAAGGAGGCAATTTCAATGAAAAAAGCTATTTTTGAAAAGGCAGGTCAAATGAAAGTTGTTGATGTTGACCGTCCAACAATTGAAAAACCTGATGACGTGATTATTAAGGTAGTACGGACTTGTGTCTGTGGTTCTGATTTATGGAACTTCCGGGGAATTAATTCAGTTGAAAAAGATTCTGAAAACTCTGGGCATGAAGCAATTGGAATTGTTGAGGAAGTTGGTGAAGACATTACCACCGTCAAGCCTGGTGACTTTGTGATTGCTCCATTTACTCATGGATGTGGGCACTGTGCTGCTTGTCGTGCGGGCTTCGATGGTTCTTGTCAAAGTCACAGTGATAACTTTAGCTCTGGTGTGCAAGCTCAATACGTTCGGTTCCAACACGGTCAATGGGCGCTTGTTAAAGTTCCAGGCAAGCCAAGCGACTACAGTGAAGGAATGCTTAAGTCCCTCTTGACGCTTGCCGATGTTATGGCTACTGGTTATCATGCTGCACGAGTTGCTAACGTTAGTGATGGTGACACGGTTGTTGTAATGGGTGACGGTGCTGTTGGTCTTTGTGCGATTATTGCTGCTAAGATGCGGGGCGCTAAGAAGATCATTTCTACTAGTCGCCATGCTGACCGTCAAGCTCTTGCTAAGGAATTTGGTGCTACTGACAATGTTGTGGAACGTGGTGACGAAGCAGTTCAAAAGATCATGGAACTTACAAATGGTGCCGGTGCTGATGCTGTCCTTGAATGTGTTGGTACTGAACAATCAACTGATACTGCCATGAAGGTTGGCCGGCCAGGTGCAATCGTTGGTCGAGTAGGCTTACCTCATACTCCAAAAATGGACATGACGGTACCATTCTATAACAATACGATTGTTGGTGGTGGTCCAGCATCAGTAACTACTTACGACAAGGATGTATTGTTGAAGGCGGTTCTTGATGGTGAGATTAACCCTGGTAAAGTCTTTACTAAGAGTTTCGCCCTTGACCAAATTCAAAAAGCTTATGAGGCAATGGATAAGCGTGAAGCAATCAAGTCTTACATTATTATGGATGGCTTTGAACGCGATTAATATTTAAAACTGATTGAAACAAAAGAGAGTGGAAAATAACCTTCTCGACAAGGCGGTGGACCAAGCTAGAATGATGATTAGCACGGCACGGGCTGATCATCGTTCGTACTGAGGCTCAAGCCTTGTGGCAACGCGAAGCTAGTTCCACATTATCTTACTATTGTTCGTGAAAACAGTTGAGGCTGAGAAAAAACAAAAGTTTTTCCCAACCTCTTTGCTATTTTAAAGTATAAAATCAATAAGCGTGCTAAAATACTGTGATAGAGAATAAGCGTAAACGGGATGATAAAATTGCGTCGGTATGTCTTTCTAGCACTGGCGATTGTCTTAAACTCAATTGGTCATTCAATGACGATTATAACAAACTTAGGGAGTATGCCCTGGCCCGCTTCCATCGTCAATATTATGCATACAATGGGCTGGAACATGACAGAGACAATTTTTACAGAGGGACTATTTGTAATTGGCCTTAATATTCTTTTAGTTGGTGAATTTGTTCCTAAAGAATTTGGCTGGGAATTAACGTTTTTAGTTCCGTACAGTATTTTAATGCAACTATTCGCGAAACTATGGCGATTTGGGGGAATGGCTACAATGAACATTTTTCTGCGTTTCGGTTTTGACCTACTCGGCTTAGTGATTGCCTTTGCTGGGTATGCTCTTTATCAGCAGTGTGATTGTTGTTTTCACCCTCACGATAAATTGACGGTCTATTTAAAGCGCCGCGCCAGTCTTAAATTCACGAAATACTTTAATATCGTCTTGCCCGTTATCATTATCTTGTTATGTTCTTTAAAAAATCATGCAATTTTTGCTTTTAATATTGGAACGGTGATCGGTTTTTTCTCTCAGAACTGGATTGTCAGTTTTTGGCAGGAACGCCTCGAACCATGTTGCCATTTCTAACTTTATGGAATGGGGATGATTAAATGCGTCGATTTTTAATAGCACTCTTAGTCGCGGGGATGGTTGGAATTGGCGATTATCATGTCCTTGCTGATGCAGATGTACCTTCCCAACCTTTCCAGTCATCTTTTTTTAGTCAGGATTCTTCTGATAATAATGATTTTCAGTTTTCTAATAGTGGACAACGACCAAATGCAGACCGGCTAAGAATCCCAGAAAATACACCGACACCGCTTGAGGGATTTAGGTGGAAGAAAAAGAATATTACTATTTACATGGAAACTGCTGATCCAAAACTAAGGTGGGCTTTTCGTGATGCGGTAAAGAAGTGGAATAAGACGAAAGCAGTTTATATCCGCTGGATTAAGAATGAAGATAAGGCCAATATTATTGCGGCTGATGGAGACTTGGCACGAAATAATACGGGAAACAATGGTGTTGGCTATACAACATCTGAACTCGGGTCAACCCAGACTGAATATGATCCGACCACAAATACCTTGCATAAGGCAACCTCAACTTTGGATCCTAATCAGTTAGACTATACTAATAAAGAATTTCGAAGTGAGGTTGCACAACATGAACTGGGACATGCACTTGGCTTGGCCCACGCTCCAGAATATGAGCATAGTGTGATGATTCCACGAAATATCAAAAACGGAATAACTAAAAATGATGTTAAAACGTTAAGAATGCTATATCATGACTAATTTTAAAATACGTGTTGACAATTAATAAGGATAAGGATATTATAATGACAATTGAATTAGAAAATGCTTAGAAAAGATGAGTAATTATTTAATCTCATTACAGAGAGCTAGAAAAGATGAGAACTAGTATGATGATGAATAACGAAGATGGTCTTGGAGCAGACTGAAGCTGTAAGCATACGTGTTAGCAGCAAGCGACTAGCACCCGTTACCGTGCTGGAGTATTTTTATGTACTTCTTGCGGGTCTTATTGTGAGATAAGGCTAAATTAGGGTGGTATCACGTTAATGAGTATTAGACGTCCCTAGGAATTGGTTTTATTGCCGTTTCCAGGGATTTTTTTTAGTTCCAAGATTTATCCTCATCTGGTAGAAAAGGAGAATTTTATTATGGCTAAAGTTGAAAGTTTTACATTAGATCACACAAAAGTTAAGGCACCTTACGTTCGGTTAATTACCGTTGAAGAAGGGCCAAAAGGGGACAAAATTAGTAACTATGATTTACGGTTAGTCCAACCAAATGAAAATGCAATTCCAACTGCTGGTTTGCATACGATTGAACACTTACTTGCTGGATTGCTTCGTGACCGTTTGGATGGTGTAATTGATTGCTCTCCATTTGGATGCCGGACTGGCTTTCACTTGATTACGTGGGGCGAACACTCAACTACTGAAGTTGCTAAGGCATTGAAGTCTTCACTTGAAGAAATTGCCTACAAGACTAAGTGGGAAGACGTTCAGGGAACAACAATTGAATCTTGTGGTAACTACCGTGATCATTCATTGTTCTCGGCTAAGGAATGGTCGAAGAAGATTCTTGATGAAGGAATTTCAGATAAGCCATTTGAACGGCACGTGGTTGAATAATAATAATTTTGGTAAACGCTGACTAAGGATTTCTCGAGAATAACGACATGTCGGATCCCGTTAGCTATTGTGATTAGTGATGGCAGATAGCGAAAACAAAAGTAAAGGGGAAGTTATGATGAGAAAGAAAAAATATACTGGTTGGTGGATTGTTGGTATTGTAGTAGTGATTTTAGTTGCGGCTGGTCTGAGTGTGAGTGCCAATGGTGGGTTTACCCACAACGATGAGATTACTGTTGGAACGATTGGCCCAGATGTGCAGGTCTGGCAACACATTGCAAATAGTAAACAGGCCAAAAGTGAAGGTTTAAAAATTAAGGTTAAGAGCTTTACGGATCCCGTAGCTTTAAACCGGGCGACCGCTAATGGCGAAATTGATGTTAATGCTTTCCAATCATGGTCATACTTGCAAGCTTATAATAAGGAAAATAAGAAAGCGCAGTTAGCAGCGATCGGAACTACCTATTTAGAACCAATGGGCTTATATTCAGATAAGTACAAGAGTATTAAAGCTATTCCGGATGGTGCAACTGTTGCGATTGCTAATAATCCAGCAAACACGGCGCGTGGGCTATTGCTTTTACAAAGTGCGGGTTTAATAAAATTGAAGCCGGGATTTAGTGCAACCAGTGGAACCAATGAGATTGCTGCAAATCCAAAGAACCTTCAATTTAAAGAAATTGATGATACCACTGGACCACGGGTATTAAGGTCAACTGATTTAGTATTAATCGGTAATACGATTGCTTTAACTGGTCATTTAAATGTGTTGAAAGATTCTATTTATCACGAAAAGGTTGATCAAAGTACGAAAAACAACATTAATGTTTTAGCAACCGCTAAGAAAAACAAGGATAACAAAGAATATAAAAAGTTGGTTAAGCTTTACCATAATAAGCAAATTCAACAATGGATTACTAAAAAGTATCAAGGAACCAAGGTTAATGTTAATAAACCGTTAAACTATCTTGAAAATTAATAATAAAATTTTACTTAATATAAAGGTAAATAATTCTATTGAGCATTTTAATTCAGAAGCGAGTATAATTAGGATAGTAAAGAATTAGTTTTAAATATTAGACATTAATTGAGTAAGGGAGCTAAAACCATGAAATGGGAAAGAAAACTTGCACAGAGTGTTGTTACTGTTATATTACAAGCATTAGTTGCACGACTTGTGTACCATTTGTTTGCAAAGAAGCAACCCCAAAACAACGAAAAGTAATGACTAATGTATGTTAGCAGATAATATTTGAAATGCCTCATAATTGTTAGACAGAAAATCTTAACAATTATGAGGCATTTTTTTGTATGGCTAAATATAAAATAGTGCGATGGACAGTGGCTTAACAGACTCATAGCAACAAATCTTAAGCATAGGAGGGGATAACGAGCAGAAATGTTCGCTATCTTTTTATTAAGTCTTAATAATCTTTTTAAGAAATATTGTCTTTGATGATAAACGGGAATGAAATGTTAATTAAACAAAATGTTCGCTTAATATTAAAAGATAATTAGAAATATAATTGACTTTTAATTGTTCGCCTATTAAACTAGCAACAATCATTAATCAAAAATAAATTATAAGGAGGCGTTAATGATGGAAAAGCAAGTTAGCAATCCTAAAGCTAATGCAACTTATCAAAGTTCATCGAAGGTCAAGGAAGTGGCCTATCGGATTTTTGCGGCGGTGGCCAATGCTATTCTAGTTATTCTTGGTGGCGGACTTTTAACTCAAACGATTGGTAACTTGATAGGGATTCATGTCTTGACCTTAATAGGTGGAGAAATCCAGGTATTATTAGCGCCTGCTATTGGGGTAGCAGTTGCGCTACAAATGAATACCAATACCTTAGTTACTTTTGTATCAATGGTTGCAGCAACGGTTGGTGCAAATGGGGTTCATTTTACTAACGTTGTTGTTAAAGGTGTGACGGCAACTGGCCATGTAGCTGTTTCCACGGTTGGAGCACCACTATTTACTACGGGACAGCCAGTTTCGGCAGTGCTTGCGGCTGTTGTGGCAGTCTTAGTTGGCAAATACTTGACTGGTAAGACACCATTAGATATGGTTCTCGTCCCATTTGGTACTTTAGCCGTTGGAATCGGTTTTGGCTTAGTAGTGGCGACAGTTGTTACACCGGCTTTACTTACTGTTTCCGCCTATATCACCCACAGCATGCAAGTTTCACCAGTTTTAGGATCAATGGTAATATCCATTGTGTGGGCCCTTTTTCTGATGACACCTGCATCTTCTGCAGCCTTAGCCGTTGCACTGATGCTTGATCCAATTTCATCGGCGGCTGCTTTGATCGGTACTACTGCTCAATTTGTCGGTTTTACTGCGATGTCATTTCGACAAAATAACCTTGGAGCAAATATTGCCCAAGGCCTTGTTACACCCAAGGTTCAATTCCCCAATTTGCTCATCAACCCATATTTGTTAGTCCCGACAGTTGTTTCAGCAGCTGTTTGTGCACCAATTGCAACAGTGCTATTTGGTTTCCGTTCGACACCAACTTTAGGGGGATTAGGACTAAACTCCTTGATTGCGCCAATTGCTTATCTATCACGTGGCTGGGCTCAGTTCAGCACGTACATGGTCTTTGGCATTATTGTTCCTGCTGTTCTTTCTGTTACTCTCTATCTTGTCTTAAAACGAGCAGGATTTATCGGCGAAAAACAATTACATCTTGAGTTGGTTTAGCAATACCGATAAAAAAACTGTTTGTCTATTGGAATTTTGACGTGTACCCCCAGAGTTGGAAATCAACTCTGGGGGTATTTTATATGACTAAAATTAGCGTTAAAACTAAACTTAAAGCTGTTGAAGAATATGCCAACGGTAATGTTACTTTAGCATCAGTTAGGCATAAATACGGGATTGCTGAA
>NZ_JACIVF010000059.1 GCF_014145585.1 Limosilactobacillus agrestis | reverse complement strand
CTTTTTTGTTAAAGTAGGGGTGAAGTTGACATGTCGTACTTTTGTATGACGCTTGACGTCGGATTTAAAACTGGCAACTTCACAAGTCTATTCTTAATCTGCTCTTAGTCTGTTGGCTCTTAAGTCGTGTATTGAAAATTAGATTTAATAGACTTTTTGTGATTCTACTTCATTTGGAGATGATAAAATGCGTACTGTATTTGGGATTGATGTTAGTAAACATATAATTAACTTGGCAATTGTAGTTAATAAAGTAAAAGTTGATGAGTGTAAACTAACACTTGATCGTCCTGGATTAGATAATTTATTAAAGCTCCTTAAGGTCTTCCATCAACCTGAAGTGGTTTTTGAGGCGACCGGTATTTATTCTCGTACTCTTCAACACTTTCTTGATTGTAATGAGTTTAATTATACGATGCTTAACCCTTTAACTGCTAAAAAGCAACTCGATAGTTTACGTCCCTATAAAACTGATCGAGCTGACGCTCTTAACCTAGCTCAAACTAGTTTCATTATTCACCGCTCTTTATCTTATAAGCAGGCCCCAGTATATGAACAGTTACACGATCTTAGCCGCTTTTACCAAGAAGTAAGTCGAGATGTTGTTAACCATAAAAATCGGCTACATCGTGCCTTACAACTTACTTTCCCTCAATTGGAGTCATTATTTAGTAATACTAATAACGAGCTATATTGGGCAATTGTGATGCGTTTTTCCTGTCCTTCACAGGTTCTTAAAACTTCGTTTACTGATTTACGTTCGCTTATCCAGGATAGCACTAATAAAGTTATATCAACTAACCGCGCCACCTGTATTACCAAAAAGCTAATATCACTTGCTAAAGAAGCTTATCCGGTTGTTAATGACAATTCCTATGTTTACGAACAAATTCAGTACTTAACTAAACGCATCGTTGAGGAAGTCCATGAAAAAGATAAGATCATTTCAGAAATGCAACACGAAGCAGAAAATTTACCTGAATATGATTTACTATTAAGTATTCCTGGCTTTGGTGTACGAACCGTTACTTCTTTAATCGGTGAATTAGGTGATATTCGCCGCTTTCACAGTAGTAATGCACTTAATGCCTATATTGGAATTGATCTTAGACATTATGAATCGGGCAACTTCGTTGCTACCGATCATATTAGTAAACGTGGTGACGCAGTCGCTCGTAAAATTCTATTTAGATCCATCCAAAATATTGCGGTCGCTAGTCACTTTCATCCTAATCATATTAACGACTTTTATCAGAAAAGGAAAAGGCAATCTTCTCAGCCAGGGACTAAGAAAATTGCCATTGCCGCGATACATCGCCTTCTCAGAACGATTTATCATCTTGTAAAATACAATCAATCTTATAATTATCAAATAGCCAAAGCATAATTTAGGATTGATTCTTACTATTATTCTACAACCCATGAAAAATAAATCTAGTTCATGAGTTTATTTTGTTATACCTTAAATTCCCTTTTTAAACTACCTTAACTATCTAAATAGTTTTTTCTTAAATTAATCTCAAAGAAACACCTTAATATACTTGACTATTCGTAGAAAACAAAAGAAAGAATTTATATTCTTTCAATAAATACCATTCAATAACGCCAGTATTTTGGATCAATTTTTTCGCTGATCGCTTCCATAACGGTCTTGTTCTTTAATCGAACTGCTTTTATGTCGATGCTTGTTAATAAAATCCTGCTCAGCTGCGAATATCATTAAGAAATCAGTGAAATTTTTATTAAAATTCTTTTTAAATCTTTCCCATTTACTTTTAGCCATCTCACATTCCCCAATTGCTATAATATATCTAATATTTTTTATTCTAGCATATTTATTTTATGTGCAAACGATTGCACGATTTTAAAATAAATATGTGGTAAAATAAGTAAGTGAATAAAGCGCTTACTTCAAGGAGGAATTTATTTATGGAAATATCTAAAGTACCATTTGGAACTTATAAGGGCGAACCTGTTACCAAATACATTTTAACTAATGATAACGGGGTCCAAGCAGGGATTTTAGATTTTGCTGGTTTACTACAATCTTTTAAGGTACCAACAAAAGACGGCGGTAAAGCTGATATGATTTTAACTTCAGAAAATCTTGATGAATTTACCAACAACGGCTTCTGCACTAACCGATTAATTGGCCGGGTTGCCGGACGAATTGCTAATGGTAAATTCAGTATTAATGATAAAAAGTACCAAATTGAACAAAATGACGGAAAAAATGCTCTTCACGGTGGCACTAATGGTTTTTACAGTCATATTTGGCATGTTGATAGCACAAAAGCAACCGATGATGCTGTTTCAATCACCCTCAATTTAACCTTAAGCCCTGAAATCGATATGTATCCTGGTACGATGCATATTACTGCAACTTACACTTTAAATAATGATGATTTTCTTTCACTTAAGATATCAGCTACTACTGATGCCGATACGTTATTCAACCCTACCAACCACACTTACTGGAATATGGCAGCAGCAAATGTTCCAACAATTGACCAATTAAAGCTTTACGTTAACTCTGAAAATCACTTAGCCGTTGACAATGGCAAGATTCCAACCGGTGAAAAGATCGCTAACGAAGGAACACCATTTGACTTTAGCTCCCCAACTAAAATGGAAGATGCTCTAGAAAAAATGAGTTCAACTAAGGAAAACGGCTTTGACGATATTTGGGAAGTTACTCCTAGTCTCACAAAACCAGTTGCCACACTTGAAGATCCAGAAAGCGGCCGGAAGATGAGTCTTTACTCTGATCGCAATGGATTAGTTATGTATACTATGAACTCAGATGATGCAGCAGTTTACAATCACGGACAAGTTCATCCCCATCTTGGGTTAGCAATGGAAGCACAGACTCTTTCGGATGCTCCTAACCATCCTGAATTTGGTGATATTACTTTACATCCAGGTGAGGAAAAAACATACACTATTAAGTGGCATGTAGAATACTAATCATGAAATCTAATAAGTAACAAAAGAAACGGAAAATAGCCGACTTTGTATGAAGACTATTTTTCCGCTTCTTTTTTATAAAGTATAAAAGAGATCAGATTTTACTCTAATCTCTTTTATACTTCATTAGGAATTTTCAATTAATCTTTGGTATCTGGGTTGTACTTACCAGCCTTTTGAAGGATTTCCTTTGCCTTATCAAGGTAATCGTGTTCTGCACGGAAGGCCTTAATCTTACCACCCTCATCATCAGGAAGAGCTGCTAGCTTTTGATCTAATTCATCAAATTCTTTGGTAAGATCCTTAATAACATTTTCTTCATCTTGCATGTAAACATAATGATTTTCTGCTGGATCCTTACGTCCTTCACCAGCACGTTCTTCAAGTTTATCTTCATATTTGTCAACTTTCCGAGCATGCTTAAGAATTGACTTAATATCCTTAATTGTCTCATGTTGTGCTGTACGATGCTTCTTGTTATCAACACTATCTTCAATCTTTGTTAAGTGTCCTTCTGCATCTGCAATCTTCTTTGCAATCCGATCTAAAGCCTTAAGTTGACGCTTTGCATAATCAGCCATAATAATTACCTCCTAAAAATAATAGCTATAATTCCTAATTCATCTTTATTATATTTTTATAATTTAAATTATACAAATAATATGACTCGTAATTATAGTTAATTTTATTTTCGAGTAATTACACCCCTTAAATAGGTCGATCAATAGAATGATAGAACGTTCTATCATCGACCTATTTATTAAAACATCGATTTTTTAGCAACACTTTGACTGGCACTTACTGGAATACTAAAATCAGGCAATCCTGAAATATGTAACTCGATTGAACCAACTTTTTGCCCCTTCTTTACCGGTGCTGTTAATTGTTTTTGATCACTATTATACATTTTTAGTGTTGGTTGAGTTGCTTGTAATTTCATATTCTTCGGAAGCCAAACTGTAGGCTCCTTTGTTAACTTAATATTAGTCTTATTCTTATTTTTACCATCTTTTACTTTTACACTGGTGAGCTTAGTTGAAAGATCACTTATTTTTTTAATTTCAACTGGCTGATACTCAGCACTTAATTTATTATAAAAGTCCTGCTGCATCTTTGACTGATTATTCCAGTCTCCTTTGGTATGCAAGGCAACCAAAATAATCCGGCGTCCTGCAAAGGTTCCCGTTGACACAATACACTTACCTGCGCGATCAGTATTTCCAGTCTTTAACCCATCAATTTCCCCATCCTTAGGGGCAAAACCGTTTTGTGGTAAAAGAGCATTTACATTTGTCATTAGATATTGTTGGTCTTTAGTTACATCAAAATTAGCAAACTTTTGCTTTGTGATGTCGAGAGTTTCAGGATACTCATCAACAAGATATTTTGAAATAAGAGCAACATCTTTAGCAGATAATAAGTTCTCGGCGTCCTTATCTACTCCTTTTAGTTTATGTTTTCCTAAGTCCCCGTTAGGCAACCCAATCATATTGTAAATTTTTATATCTGTAACTCCTGCTTTTTTCGCAAATGCCATCATCTTTTTATTAAAGGCTGCTGTACTGCCAGCATCAGCTAATGCTAGTGCTTCTGTACTTCCATCAGCAGATACCAACATCATTGAATCAACTAATTGACGGACAGTATATTTCTCTCCATTCATTAATGGAACATTTGAAAAGTGCCAATCATCTGCCATTTTAGCAACTGCTGGGGTAATCTTAATCTTTTGATCCCACTTTAAATGATGATTTCGAATATCTTGTAAAATTACTCCTAAAGTCAATATTTTAATTACAGATGCAATTGGGTAGCGTTTAGTAGCATTTTTTTGGTATAAAACCTGTCCGCTTTCTGCATCAATTGCATAAGCTGCTCGTGCATCCATTTGAAAAGCTAAAGGATCAGCATGAACTTTTGTGAACATCCCCACCCCATTTAAGCAGACGCTAATTATTGCCGTTACCAATAATAATTTGGTAAAAAAAGACTTAACTTTTTTCATTATCATCATTTCTCTCCTTTATACATTAAATTATCATATCCTATTCTGTCTAAAAAGGGTGTAACGATTTGATAACAATTTAAATAAAATCATTATTTTTCATTAAATTAAGAAGATGTACCTTTCATCTTCTAAAAATTATCTGTATTATTAATAAGTATGCTAATTTTAATCAGAAAGGGTCGGTTAAAATGCAAAGATCGCAAAGTCATCGTCATAAACCGCGCAGGCTTATCTTATTTGTTATCGCTATTTTACTTATTATTATGGGGATCCGGCACGTTAGCTCGACTAGTGCCCGCCTAAAATCCGCATGGAATAAAATCATCTTCACTTCCAATAATAATGTAAGTATTGCGGTATATTCCCCAAAGACCCACCAAATTTATACTTCTAGCAATGCACCCCATCATAAATTTCGAACTGCTAGTACAGTAAAGGTTAGTATTCTAGCAGGGATTCTTGCTAAACAAGAAAGCCCTCTTACAAGCCACCAAAAATCACTCGCTACTAAAATGATTGAACAAAGTGATAATGATTCAACTAGTGAATTATTCGAAGACTATCTTGGCGGTAAAAACGGTCTCCAACAAACATTTGAAAAATTTGGTATGACCCAATCACAGGCTAATAGCAGTTGGGGATTAACTGTTACTACCCCGAAAGATCAAGTGAAACTCTTAAATAATATTTTCTATAAATCTAAGGTTTTATCTAACGAAGAAAGAAGCGAAATTCGTAATTTGATGAGTAATATCGAAAGCGACCAAGCCTGGGGAATTTCAGCAAGTAGCGATAATTTCGCATTAAAAAACGGTTGGCTAAATTACGGTAAAGATGAATGGATTGTCAATAGTATTGGTTACGTAAAAAATAGTAACGGAACAGACTATACGATTGCAGTTTATACTGATAAAAATCAATCAATGGCAGCGGGACAACAAGTAATTGAACAACTTGCTCGTGTAACAAAACCAATATTGGACTAAATTGAAACGAGAAACAAAACAGGGCTGAAAGAAAACTTCAAAATGACGTGTACCCTTAAAGTTGGAACCTGTATGTTCTTGCTTTAAAATTGAATAAATATTTTTCTAGGCAACTAGATTCTGCTCATATTGAAGT
>NZ_JACIVF010000058.1 GCF_014145585.1 Limosilactobacillus agrestis | reverse complement strand
TCAATTGGTATCTCTGAATCCATTCTGCGATACGTCGCCCACTAATTTGATATTTCTTACTTAAATCATTAGTACTTTGTGAAGTCGAAAGGTATTCTTGAACAATTTGGGTTTTCAGTTCTGTTTTATATTTGGTCATATAAAAAAGTGCCTCACAATCATTAGATTTCTTGTCTAACAATTGTAGGGCACTTCAGTTTAACCCTGCTTCTTTATTTTTAGTTTCGTCGCGCAATCATCACACGCTGTCCACCTATTTGTTTAACTTTAATATCATTAAACCGATAATATTCCAGTAGTTGACGATAACGTTGCACAGTAGTAGCAGTAATCACTAGGGTTCCCTTAAAATCGAGGACCCTTATCGCCTCTTGTAAAACACGTCCTTGCGTAATTGCTGGTTTCACCTGTTGTAAATTACTAATCAGAACATAGTCAAACTGATGATCAGTGAAAGGCAAATTAGTATTATCAGTCAACTCTACTTTCGCCCGATCAGCTACTACCTCTTCTTTTATCAGTTCCTTTACTTGCTGTGCCTGCTTTTCATTTTTAACTATCCCCATAATTTTCCCGGGAACAGTCAATTGCTTGGCAAGGTTAATAAATACTTTCCCATTACCAACGCTCATATCAAGGATTTGAACATCCTCACGTATCGATAAATCAGCACTTATCTTTTTCCAGGCCTGTTGCCTTTGCCATATCCACCATCCAACAACACCAGCAACTATAACGATTACGATCCCAATCACAATTATCAATTCTATTCACCCATTAATTTAACTAACAATATCATTTAACTTTCGAATATCCTTTAATTGCCCAACAACCGTAATCTTATCATGAGGTTGGATAACATCATTAGCTTGCGGCATCTGATTCACTTCATCATTCTTACTTACGATGATGATGACATTCACATTATAACGATTACGAAAATCTAATTCATCCAATGTTTTATTGAAGAACTTCGGATTATTGATATTTACTTCCGCTAAGGTTATTTCCTTACTTAAGGTTACATAATCAATCACGCTAGGATTTAATTGCTGGAAAACAAGCCGTTTAGCTAAATCATGTTCCGGCCGCACAACCATGTCTGCTCCTACCCGTTCTAGAACTCGTGCATGATTAACATTTTCTGCTCGACAAATTACATCAGGGGCTCCCAATTCTTTAGCAATTAATGTTGCCATAATGCTTGCTTCAACATTTTTTCCAATTGAAATATAAACATGGTCAAAACTCCCGATGTCAAGGTCGCGCAGGGCATCCTCATCTTGTGCGTCCGCGATTACCGCCCGCATAACTGACCCAGCAAATTCATTGACTACTTCTTCACTAGAATCAATTGCCAATACTTCTTGCCCAGCTTGAACCAAGGCTTCACATATTGAAGCCCCAAATTGTCCAATTCCAATGACAGCATAGCTTTCTTTTTTAGCCAATTAACACACTCTCCTCTGGATAACGATAATTCCTTGCTGCTGTACTTGCATTTAAGATTGAGAACATTACAGTATAAATTCCTACCCGGCCAACAAACATTAAAAACATAATAATAAATTGACCTAATAAATTAAGGTGAGTTGTAATCCCCAATGATATTCCAGTTGTCCCAAAGGCTGCCACCGCCTCAAAGGTAACATACGCTAACGAATTATATTTTGGCAAATTCTGCGTTTCTACAAGAATTAAAATTGATATAAGTAGAATAAATAAAGCAACAAATAATAAGGTCAACGCCCGATAAATATTATCTTGGGTGAAGCGCCGATGGGCAAAAGTCGTATCCCGTTGACCACGCAAGGTTGCAAAGCTCTGAATAGTCAATAGACCAATTGTCGTTGTTTTTACACCACCGGCAGTTGACCCTGGCGTTCCACCAATAAACATCAAAATAACAGTAAACGCAAGACCGGCAGCACTTAAATCAGTATAAGGAAAAGTGATTAAGCCGGCAGTTCGTGGAGTAATTGCCATAAAAATGGTATTGAGAATACGGTTGGATACACTTAATTTATCACTTAATTGTGCTAAATTTTTCTCAGTAATAAAGTAAACAATCACTGAAACAACGAATAACACTGCCCCAGTGCGTAACGCCAACTGAGTATGCAAGGATAGCCGGTGATATTTAGGATAATTAAGGATGTCTTTCCATACTAAAAAGCCAAGTGATCCGGCAATAATCAAAACAGCGAGCACGCATAACATATAAGGGTCATTAGCATAATTTGCCATACTATTATCAAATAAGTCAAAGCCGGCATTACAAAAGGCTGAAATTGAGTGAAAAATACTAAACCATATTCCCTTCCCCAGTCCATAACGGGGATAAAAATCAAAAAACAAAAATACTCCCCCTGCTAATTGAATAAGTAATGACAGGCGAATAATAAGGTAGACCACGTTCAATTGGGATAAGTGGTCAAGATTAAGTGCTTCTTGGGTTAGCAGCCTTGTCGACATCCTCATTCGTTGTCGAACCAAAAGTGACATCATAACCGCGAATGTCATAAAGCCCAACCCGCCTATTTCCATCAAAATTGCAATTACAATCTGACCAAATAATGTCCAATGATGGGCCGTACTAACGAGGGTTAACCCTGTTACACAGGTTGCACTCGTTGACGTGAAAAAAGCAGTCATAAAATTTATCGTTTCTCCTGGTCGTATTGCAAACGGCAAGGAGAGTAAAATTGTTCCCATAAAAATAACAATTAAGAACCCAAAAGTAAGAATTTTGGGAAATGTATATTTATGTCTATTTATTTCAATCACTTTTATTCCTCCTTGTATTAATATTACTCAACTAATTATAAGCGTTTTTGTTAAATTCTAAACCATTATTTTATTTCCCGGGAAATCATCTTGAGAAAGCGCTACAATATAACTGTGGATTACCAGATTGCTTTTCCGGAAACGAGACCTTTATATGTACTATTCTAATGGAAATTATGAAGCTTTTGCTCATCCCCGTAAACCGGCGGGAGTCAATAAGAAATACGCTTATATTGTTGGAACCGGGTTAGCAGGTATTTCTACCGCTGTCTTCTTAATTCGTGATGCCCAAATGTCAGGTGAAAACATCCATATTTTTTTGAAGAGTTACCAATTACTGGTGGTTCCTTAGATGGACAGGATCGTCTCGATGTTGTTCCTGAGGGGTCAGCTAACCTGGCTTTCATTGATAACTTTGCCGAATTCCCAACCCGAGATACCGTCTTTACAACTGAATATTCAGTTCGGACTTGCAATGGAAGCCGTTTATAGTCTCCTTAACGTTGATCGTGGTGTACCATAAGTCTTTAATTCGATCTATGATATCCGGGAATTAATGCGGGGGTAATGTACTATATAAACGATAAAAAGCCACTTGAGGAAATAGACTTACCAATTCCAAAGATTGTTGAAAAACCACTACTTAAGAAAATTAAGAAGAATTGAATTGGCGAATTAATGGAAGAACAACATTTGCTTTAAAAAATGTGGGAGTGGGACGTAAGGTAGCACTGTCCTGCTCCCTTCAATTAATATGAAGGAGTCCTTTTTATGATCAATGAAACTATTAAGCACCAATTAAATCATCGTTCAATTCGTGCATTTAAACCAACAAAACTTTCAGAAGAACAACTAAATACTCTTTACTCTGTTGCAAGCCATACGCCAACTAGCATGTTTATGCAGCAAATGTCAATTATGCATATTACTGATCCAACGAAACGAGCAGCAATTAGGGAAATCAGTAAGCAACCATATGTCGGCGCAAATGGTGATCTTTTAATTTTCTTAGTCGACCTTTACCGTAACCAACAAATTCGGCAACAAAAAGGTAAAGACGATGGTCGTTTACATACTGCAGATATTTTCTTTCAAGGCCTCGATGATGCAATTATGGCCGCACAAAACGTGATTACTGCTGCTGAGAGCATGAACCTCGGCGTCGTTCCCCTTGGTTCGATTAAAAATGACCCACAAAAAATCATTGAGGTTCTTAATCTTCCTAAAATGACTTTTCCTGTTTTAGGTTTACAAATTGGCGTACCTGATCAAGAACCTCAACTAAAGCCCCGCTTGCCATTGAAACTCATCGCCTTTAATAATGATTACCCTCAAGAGATCAAGCTCAGCGACTTAAACGGTTATGATCAAGAAGTTACTACCTATTATGACCTTCGCAATGCTAACCGGCGAATTGATTCATTTACCGACCAGATTGCGGGAGCTAAACTCGACCGTCATGATACTAAACGTGATGAAATTATGAAGGTCTTGCATCAACAGGGACTTTGTACTGATGAAGGAATCGATTAGCTTATCCTTTAATAATTAAGCCATAAAAAAAAGCCTGATTTAACTGTACTGGAAATCAGGCTCTAACTTAGTAAACTTAATCATGAAACAATTAATGTTGTTGATGTTAATTGGATAAAGGGATGCATTGTTTCAATGAAAAGTCTTTCTAATATCTAACTAAAAATAAACAAGTGGATTTCTTGTTCGTAAGTATTATATCACAATTTTGTGAAAATATTAACTATCATTTTAGGGATGTCAGTATTTTTCTTGATAGACACTCATTTATCTATTATTTATCCAATCCACAAGTAGTGATTACAATCACAATATCACATATTTTCTAACTTGAAGCCAAAACTAATAAATTAACGTCCTTATCTCAAAATTCTCTTTTATATTTTATATACAATATAGTTATTTTTATCTAATAATTTTCGTTAAATCCCATCTATTGTATTATAATTTTAGAAAATAAATATTTTTATGCAATTAGTGTTGAAAAAAAAAAAAAAAAACGCTAATATAAAGGTGATAAATAAATTTTAATAAATTCATTTAAAAGAAATGTATTTATTATTCTTGATCACACCCTATTTGGTCAGCTATAATGATTTTACAGCTATTCAACAGCTCCTATTCTCATTATATTTTATTTATCAAACTTTAAAGAAAGGAGCAGATGTTTTACTTTGTTAGTTAAGCTTAGGGATATCATTTGAGTTGTTTAATTTACTTTATAGCTACTTTTCTTCCTTTATCAAATTGATTAAATCGCTTGTAATCATATCGCTAATACTTCTAACCGAGTAATTCTCTTTTAGCGTTTCTCATTATCCTTAGAAACGCTGTTGTTTGATCCAAAAATAGAATATTCATTAATACACAATTACAAAGCAATCTCTATATTTAAGCTTTCTAATCAAAAAGCAATCTCACCGTCACCTTTGACTTTGAGATTGCTTTTTATTTTCACAGCCAGCTGGGAAGGGCGACTTTTACTGGCATCTCCTGATTTAATAGCTTTAAATATGCATTACCAACGGGAAGATGTTTGATTTTGATCGTCTCATTTGCAAAATTTCCAAGGCAATTTATTTCATTATCATCAACTAAGCGATGAATAAACACATTACTAAACTGAGATCGTAGCCGAGCAGGTAAATCGAGTGGTGACTGGGTGGTTAAGATTACTTTTAAAAATAATTTTCGACCCTCACGTAAAACTTGAAAAATCCCATTATCAGCCAATTGCTCTTCGTTTTGTGGTAAATAGCGGTGAGCTTCATCAATCACAATGTTAACGGGAAGCTCTTGGTGTGCCCGTAATCTTAGTTTTAAGATCTTCTTCATTAAAAATGAAATTAAAGCTCGCTGACTCTCTTCGTAATCTTTTAATACCGAAAGATCAATCACCAATGTTCGGTGGGTACTTCGATGGCTTAAAAACATCTTTAAGATAAAATTAAGTTCGGTTTTAAATGTCCCCGGGTGTCTACGGGTATCAAAGATTGTTGTAAACATGACACTTTCTATCCGTTCTCGAATAGTCGTAAGGAGCCCCCAATTACGATTAATCGCTAAACGATCATATTGTTGCCCTAATAACTGATAATTAGCCCGGTCATCTGGATAAGGAACAACAAATTCTTCAATTAATTGGTTAAATAGTTGAGAAATATCATAATCAGTCGCCCACGTTCCTAACTGTTCAAGAGCATGCTGATAGTCAGTTGTTTTTCTCCCACAATTTTTATATGGGCTATTTTGTTTAACCAGATTGTACTGAATACGAAGAGCGTTAATCGCCTGTTCTAATTTATTTTGGAGCCCAGGGGTAAGTTTTAACCGTAAAACCTCTTGTAACTCATCTGCAGATAAGGTGCCCGGCTCGAGGTAAGCATTATTTCCTAATTGATAACTAATCACATTTGGCAGCTGAGCATACTCACCGGTCGGATCAAGCACAATGGTTGTTTGATTAAGCTGTTGCAGGCGGTTTAACAATGAAAGCGTCGTAGTTGTCTTCCCACTACCTGTCTGCCCAACCACCAACAAGTGCTGAGCGATGAGTTCGTTTAAGACTGCTGCTCTTTTCGCTGGACTAATCTTCTCATCAAATCTAAACGTTGCTTGTTCCTTGCTCAACTTTAATTACCTCTTTTATCACTGATTTCCTGTTAATTTTCGCCGGACTAACTTGGGTCCGCTTTTCCTGGATTTAATTCTACTAGCTTTCCTAACCCACTGTAAATAATCCATTCTGCTAAATTAACAATATGGTCCCCTGACCGCTCTAAATTCCGAATAACTGCTAAATAACTTTCATAGGCCTTGTCAACTGTATAAGCAACCTGCTCATAGTACCGGAATTTGGCTATAAATTTGTTTAAAATTAAAAATGAGCGCCAAATGTTATTAACTAACGTCGGCGTTCATTTTTATTACAAACATCTTTTAGTTTTATAAATTATCTAAGTAATCAATAAAACGTGGCATTTTTTCCAATTGATCTGCGGTTATTTCTCGAGTAATAGTATGATCTTCAGAAAAAACATAAACTCGGTCTACCAATGATCTAATCTGATTGAAATGGTGGCTCGAAATTATAATTGTTTTTCCTGCCTGATGAAGTTGATTAACAATCTGGGTTATCAACGTCCGATACTTTGGCGATAAACCATTAAACGGTTCATCCAGAATTATAATATCAGGATTCATTGCCAGAACACTCGCAATTGCAACAAGCTTTTGTTCTCCACCAGAAAGATGATAGGGAACACGATCACGTAACCGTTCAATTTTTAGAAGCTTCAAACAATCATCTACTCGTTGATCAATTTCATGCTGTGAAAGCCCTAAATGTTGCGGACCAAAGGTAATCTCATTCGTCACACTAGTATTAAATAATTGAATGTCACTATTTTGAAAAACAAAGCCAAATTTCTGATAAAATGGACCAGTTTTAGTTGAATCCTTCAAAAACTTCTTGTCGATAACCTGATCATTGAATGTATATTTACCATTCTCCAAACTAAATAGCCCAACAATTGTTTTTAACAGCGTTGACTTTCCAGACCCGTTTGGACCCATGATACAGACCGCATCTCCACGATTAACATTGATATTTACATCATGAAAACCCGTTTGTGTACCATAAGTATAAGCTCCGTTAGCTATTTTAATCATGCAACCACCCCTTGTATTAGGCAGTATGTAACAATTGCGAATAGCAATTCTCCCATACTAATAGTATCATACTTATTCCAACTGATTCTCCAACTTGCAACGTTATTACTATTATATCCCCGTAATAGCATTGCTTGATAAAGATCACTGGTTCGTTTTTTCGCCGATAGATAAACTTGTCCGATAATTACACCTAAAACCCGACGATTTACGTGTTGCCCAAACGTTCGTAACTTAATACTACTTAATAACTCCTGAATATAAACACCTAATGTATAAACATACTTCATTGTAATATCAAGAGTTAGAATCATTACATTTGGTAAATGTAGTTGTTTCAATCCTTGAATAAATTGTGGCCAAGAAGTAATACTTAAGAATATTGAAATATTTAACATAATTAGTGCAATTCGCGCTAAAAACAAACCAATATTATTCGCTTGTAACAATAAACTTGGTAAAAGTACAACTAGTGAAATAAGCAATAATTTACAAAGCTTTTTACTAATTGTAAGTATTACTGACCCGGGCAAAATAAGCAGATGAACTAACATAAGAATGAGCATTAGCCATAAAAACATAACTTGTGATGATAATACGATTAAAATCGTCAACCCAATCAGTTCAATAATTCGAACCCACGGCGAATTTTTAGCAGAATAAACTGGCGTAATCCGTGTAAGAAAAGCAACTAATCCGGCAAACTTACTCAAGTTATCCTGAACCAACCGCCCTTTTGTTAGGGGAACTTGATGCCGTTCAGAATTCATTAACCAGACAGGTAATTTTTGAGTCGACTTATCTTGGGGATAATTATTTATTTGGTGTTTTGTTTGTTGAATCATAAACTGTTACCAGTACTTTGCTTATTAAAAAGAAAATTAAAATTGCTGTAATTGCACTCAAAATATAACCAATTGGCAAATTCGTTCCAGGAACGGTATAGTCACCAAATAAGGCCGTATAGTTAAAACCATGATTTATCCCGGCCGGAACAGAATTTGATATATGTTCTACTTTCAATCGCTGTAATAATTCAGTCTTGTCCCATTCACCAAAGGCTGTTCCACTAGCAAGCAAACCAATTGGTGAAAGAACAACTAAACCAATGATGACATATACCAGATACTTAATTGAGCCTTTTTTAGAATTCTCTTGCTGACTATTCTTATAAATTTCATCAGGTGCAACCTTTTTGACAAAAGTATAGACAACATAAGTAAAGAATGCTTCAATCCATCCGGCTACTGCTAGATGCGCAAAAGCCATCGCTGGAATTGTTACTGCCAACGGATATGGATTATACAATGGTGTCCCATTAGCTGTATGCGCGATTAATGGTTGAATACCTAATTCAAAACCTGCCATCAACGCTGCAAGATTAATTCCACAATATGAACCAATAATTGTACCTAAATTTGCATGATGATGTTTACGCAAAAAGTTATAAATCCAATAACCAGTAAACGGCATGATAATTGCCATATTAAAAATATTAGCACCTAACGCGAGAATACCGCCATCCCCAAAGAGAAAAGCCTGTAAGATGAGCGCGACGGCAACTGCAATACAAGCAGCATACGGCCCGATTAAAATTGCAAGTAGCGTACCTCCAACTGCATGTGCACTCGTCCCACCAGGTACTGGAACGTTAAACATCATCATCAAGAAAGATAATGAAGCCGCAATTCCTAGCATCGGTGCAAGTTCTCGGTGTTCTTCTAATTGTACTTTTACTTTTTTGGCAGAAACTGCCACCACTGGCGCAGCAACTGCAAACATCACTGCACAAGTTGCCGGACTCAAATAATTATCTGGAATATGCACTAATCCCACTCCTTTAAACGATCCTCATTACTTTAACAATTCTTTACCATAATCCTTACCCATCACAAGGTAAATTCCTAGATATACAGCAAACAACCCTAAAAGCATGTTTGCAAAAATATAAATAATTCCTACCCAAATATAACTGCCAATAAATAAAGCAGTTATTCCTTGAGCAAATGATGAAAAGGTTGTTAATCCGCCACAAAAGCCTGTTGTAACAAACTTATTCCACTTTTCAGAAACAAGTTTTTTCAATACCCACGCTGTAAATAAACCAATAATGAAACAACCTAGGGTATTAACAACTAATACTGCCAACGGATCAGCAAATGGTGAAGTAATCCATAAACCTGCAATTAATTCACTCGCATACCGCAATGCTCCACCAAAGAAACAGCCAAGTCCAACAATGAATAATTTAATTCCATTTGTCATCTTGATTTCTCCCTTCTACAACCATGAATGTAGCCATAAACCAGCATAAACACAGCAAATACAAGCAATAACGCTGCCGACCCAGTAGGTCCAAGCCATTAACTTACGTCCGTATTTAAAGTATTTCAAGGTTTCAAGAGAAAATGTTGAAAAGGTTGTTAAGCCACCACAAAAACCAGTAGCTAATAAAACATTCATTGTATTACGCAATTCATCACTTGTCGCCATTCCGACAAAAATCCCAATTAATAAAGAACCAATTAGATTAGCCATAATGGTTCCCCACCGGTAGTGTTCAAAATCAGTGTTTAATTCGTCAGAAAGGAGACTTCGTAAGCCACCACCAAAAAAGGCGCCAACCCCAGCGGCAATTAAGTCTGTGATTATTCCGTACATAATTTTACCTTCAATCTATTCAATTCAAAATTAAACCCGTTCTCGTTCAAGATGATCACTCTTACGAAGATCCAAAGCAGGATAATTAAGAATCTTTTCACGATAATAACTAATAAATTCCCACATCAATTTATGGTTTTCAAAAGAGCTTTCGCTTAGTAATCTCAATACCAAACCATCTTTCTCAAGAAGAGATATTCCATAGTGAACATCGGTTTCTACTTGATCAAGATAATCACGAAGTTCTTCAACTGTTTTTTGGGTAATATTTTCATCAATAATTACTACAGAATTAAAGTTTTGTTTACCTTCAAAATAACCAATTTCCTGCATTGGATCACTCTCAGGGTCTACCAACATATGATCGTTATAAACTAACTGACCATCATAATTAATAGTTGTTTTTAAACCAATTGTTCCATATTGGAATGGTTTCTGGTCAGGTGACCATCCACTTGATAAACCATCAGTAAAAATTAATTTAGCACCCTTTTTCATATTAACCGTTGTTGCTTGACGGAAATAGGATCCCTTATAAGGAATAACCTCATCTTGATAAAATTCCAAAACAGCATTTTCGCCTAACTGGAATTCATTTTCCTGATGAGTAACTTCTTTATGGGGACAAACGTAAATATACGTAGGTGATTGAGTGGTCAAAATTGCGTGCGCATTATCATCTACCTTGATTTGTTCACGATAGGTTTCTCCCGCAACATATCCACCACCAGTAGTGATCAGAAAATAGTATGGTACTTCGCCAGTGGTAGGAATTCTAAAAGAAATCCAAGAGTTTCCCTTTCGCCATGTTTTTTTAGCATAACTATAATTGCCACGGGCGGCAAATTCCATATCTATTAAGCCGTCGTATTTTTCTTTCATTATTTCAGATCCTCAAGTAATACATCTTTCTTTAACCAATCAACAACACCATCGAGGCCAATATCCTTTTTTAAATTAGTGAAAAGGAAGTTATTATCAGCACGGAATTTTTCTGAATCCTTTTTCATCCGGTCAAGATCAGCACCAACGTATTGAGCTAAATCGGTTTTATTAATAATAAAGAGGTCCGATTTAATCATTCCCTGACCAGCTTTTCGTGGAATCTTTTCCCCTTCAGCCACATCAATAATGTAGATTGAGAAATCGACTAATTCAGGACTAAATGTAGCTGCCAAGTTGTCTCCACCACTTTCGATAAAGATAAGGTCGAGATCATTATTAAAGCGCTTTTCTAATTCATCAACCGCTGCCATATTCATTGAGGCATCTTCACGAATAGCTGTGTGAGGACAACCACCAGTTTCAACCCCAATAATCCGATCTTCATCAAGAACCGAATTTTTAGCCATGTACTCGGCATCCCACTTAGTATAAATATCATTAGTTATGACTGCTATATTATAATCATTGTGGATACGCCGCGTAAGCCGTTCAATCAATTGAGTCTTTCCTGAACCAACAGGGCCACCAACACCAATTCGTACTGCACGTTTCATAATTTTTATACTTCCCTTCTAAAATCATCAAGACATAAATAATCGTGATTCTTGTGTTTCATGATTAATCTGCGCCATCTCTAATCCTGGAGCATTAGCACCAAGATAAGATGCATCAAGTTTCATAACCCGTTTATATAATACCTTCAATAATTTAATTAAATCATTTAAGATAACCTGTCCTTCACGCTGTCCAAGTGGAATGGCCCGAACCGCATTAAGAACTAATGTTGAGGCAACGCTATATCCATACATTAAAAAGGCATCCATTAATGGTATTCCTTTATAATGGGCAAATATTGAAAAAACAATTGCTGGATTACCATAAGCCTTACCATCGTCAATAGCTTGTGCGTACTCGGCTAAATGAGGAACCTTGTTACCATAAATTTTTTGAATTAAAACGATCATTTGGTGAGCAATTAATTTCGTCCCATTTCGAGTTTCAGTGGCCAACGTTGACTTGGTCATCTGGTCATCATATTCAATTAATTTATCAAAATTATGTTTATTGATTGCCTCATAGCATAATTTAACAAGAAGCCCTTCCCCGAATCTAAACTGTGAACGATAGTAATTTTCAAGCCAAATGCGGAATTCTGGAGCCTTTTTGATCACATTATTTCGAAGATAATTTTCCATTCCGAATGAGTGATTAAAAGTACCAATTGGGAAGGTAGAATCACAAATTTGGAAAACTTCAAGATAATTGAGTTTCTTGGTTAATTCCTTGTCCATCTTTATCCCTACTTACTTTGTTAAATCAAGGTATTCTAGCGGTTGGTCTAGTTGAACCTTCTTCAATTCATAATTAATGTCATGCTTATCAAGCATCTTAACAACAACCTTATCCAATAACAGGGAAATTTTGCCATCCTTAATTTGTACTGGCTTATGTAAGTTACCAAGGAAATGAGCAACAAGTCCCATTTCATTAATATCCCGAGGTGTTATTTCAATCATTTCATCTGCAATAACGCTCAAAACAAGAAGCTTCTTATCGTCGAGCTTGAATGCCGTTCCATTTTCCAAAATTGAATTTTCATCTTCAAGACGAATTCCATATTCATTCCCATGGTCAGACTTAACCCGTAGAATATTCTTCATTAAGTCATCACTCTTTACCATAGCGGTTTCGATGTGGTAGCTACCAATATTAGGAATGTCGTCAACATTTCGATAAACTTTAGTTAAAATCATTCTAAAACTCCCTCTTCAAAAATAGGGAGTAGAACAGGAAAAACAATTAATTCCTGCTCCACACCCAACAGTAAACTCTATTTAAACAATATTAATAGAAGTAATAACGCTGTGTTAACGGTAGTGATGGTACAGGGTCACAAGTAATCAACTCACCATCAATCGTAACGTCATATGTTTGTGGATTAATTTGGATTGTACTTGGGCAGTAAGTATTTAACTTCATATCTGCCTTAGTTAAGTTCCGTGTATTGTGTACAGGAAGGACAATCTTATCAAGCCCTAATTTTTCTTTAATATTATGGTCATATGCATATTGAGAAACAAATGTGATGTTGGTTGAGCCAACTGCCTTACCACGTGCACCATAAAGGTCACGTTCCATAACTGGTTCAGGAGTTGGTAAACTAGAACTTGCATCACCCATAATACCGTAAGCAATCATACCGTTCTTCAAAACCATCTCAGGTTTAGTTCCAAAGTACTTTGGATTCCAAATAGTAAGGTCAGCATATTTACCCGGTTCAATTGAACCAATGTAATCAGAAAGACCATTCATAATTGCCGGGTTAATTGTATACTTAGCAACATAACGCTTGATCCGATTGTTATCATCATACTTTGAATCACCATCAAGTGGTCCACGCATCTTCTTCATCTTGCTTGCTAGTTGCCAACTACGCATTACAACTTCACCAACACGACCCATGGCCATAGCATCAGAAGTCATAACACTCAAAGCACCCATATCTTGCAAAACATCTTCCGCAGCGATAGTTTGCTTCCGAATCCGTGATTCAGCAAAAGCAACATCTTCTGGAATCTTTGGATTAAGGTTGTGACAAACCATTGTCATGTAGAACAATTCATTTAAACTGTTTACAGTATATGGGTTAGTTGGGTCAGTTGAGGATGGTAAAACATTCTTTTGACCACAGACAACCATAATGTCAGGAGCGTGTCCACCACCAGCACCTTCTGTATGGAAGGTGTGAACAGTTTGACCCCCGAAGGCATTAATGGTATTTTCAACGAACCCACCTTCATTAAGTGAGTCAGTGTGAACAGCAAATTGAACATCATACTTGTTAGCAGCTGCAATTGAATTTTCAATTCCGGCAGCCGTAGCACCCCAGTCTTCGTGAGTCTTAATTGCAGCGGCACCAGCTTCAATTTGTTCACCAATTAATTCTGGACGATCACCAGAACCCTTAGCCATAAGACCAAAGTTAAGAGGTTCGTGATCAATGGCTTGTAACATCCGGTGCATATGCCAAGCACCAGGAGTAGCAGTAGCTGAACGTGAACCGTTAGCTGGACCAGTACCACCACCAAACATTGTGGTGATCCCATTATCCAAGGCGGCGTGAGTCAAAAATGGTGAAAGATAGTGAACGTGAAGATCAATTCCACCAGCAGTGACAATCATTCCTTCACCAGAAATAGCTTCCGTACTTGCCCCAACGATAAAGTCAACATTATCCATGACATCAGGGTTTCCACCTTTACCAATAGCAAGGATTTTACCATCACGAATACCAATATCCGCCTTGTAAATACCAGTCCAGTCAATAATAATTGCATCTGAAATAATTGTATCAGCCACTTTAGGGTTATTTTCACGTGTTTCAGTGGCACTAACACCCATTCCATCACGTAAAACTTTTCCTCCACCAAAGAGACTTTCTTGACCATGAACTGTTAAGTCTTTTTCAATCTTTGCAAATAATTCTGTATCGCCAAGGCGAACACTATCACCAGTAGTTGGTCCATAGAATGAAGCAAACTGCTTGTGATCCATATCAAAACTCATACTTTTACCTCCTTGCCTTAATCATTGTCATGAATTGGATAGCCAGTGTATGTATCGGCTTTCTTATCGATATCTAACCAGCCATCAACTTTATTGTTAAAGCCAAATACACGACGCTTACCACCATAATCAATTAACTTCACTTCACGACTTTCGCCAGGTTCAAAACGTACGGAAGTTCCAGCAGGTAAATCAAGGTGTTTGCCCCATGCCCGCGCACGGTCAAATTGTAATCCTTCTTCATTTGCTTCATAGAAATGGAATTCAGAACCAACTTGAACTGGACGGTCACCAACATTGGTTACTTTAATTGTAATATCATCATAACCAACATTATATGGGACTTTATCTGGTTGTAATTTATATTCTCCAGGTACCATTTTACATCCTCCTTTAAAAATTCAATGTAATTAACGAATAGGATCAGTAACAGTAATCAGCTTAGTGCCATCTGGGAAAGTAGCTTCAACTTGGATCATAGGAATCATTTCAGGAACACCATCCATAACATCATCCTTAGTTAACCAAGTAGCACCCTCGTTCATCAAATCCTCAACTGTCTTACCATCACGTGCCCCTTCCATTAATCTACTTGAGATTAAGGCAACCGCTTCTGGTTCATTTAACTTATCGCCCCGGTCCTTTCGCTTTTCAGCGATCATTCCGGCTAAGCTAATAATCATTTTTTCACGTTCACGTTCAGTGAGCCTCATGTGTATCCTTCCTTTCTCTAGATAAACAGGCTTTTAATTAGGCCAGCAGTTTAAGAGCATTAAGAATCCTGGAATCCACGCTGTACAGATTCCCTCAATAATTCCTAAGTACCCAGGAAACTTACCAAGATTCATCTTAAGGTTGTTAGTCAAGAATCCAGTTAACCAAAGGATTCCCCAGGCCCACCAGATAATTCCATATATCCAGTTTCCACCATAATTTTGGAAACAAAGAATTCCTGCTGGAATAGAGTTAATCGCAACAAATAAGCTATACCATCCATAAAGACGTTGGTCAAAATTACAAACAGTGTTAAAAGCTACATATAGATAAGTAAAAGCGAAAAGTAATCCAGTGGCACTAGCAAAGAACCAACTTGCCGGCTTATCATTAATAATTCCCCACGACAGTGCAACGATGTTAAGAATTAAACTTAATCCACCGGTAAAGAAATTCATAACCACTATTGATTTATCCTTTATGCCTTCAACAGCATAAAAACCATTACTCATTAGTACCATGCCGACATAAAGCAATATACAACCTAACAAAGTATTTTCGCCTCCTTTCACTACAAAATCACTAGACTAAGACAATTTGTAAAAATATTAGTCAATATCGTATGTTGTTTCATTAAGTAAGGTTTGATCAAGACCTTCTTGAATGATCTTATCTGAAGGGCGAATATTAGTAATTGCGCCTAAAATCTTAAGTAAGATAAAGGTAATTGCAAACGAATATGCAGCAACTAAAATAACACCACCAGCTTGAATCAAGAATTGATGACCACTTGCACCAATGCCGTTAACTGTACGATCAGCTAAGATTCCAATCAAGATTGTTCCAGTGAAGCCACCAATACCGTGAACTCCCCAAACACCAAGAGCATCATCCCAACCAATCTTTTCTTGCAAACTAACTGCAATATTACAAATAATTCCAGCAGCTAAACCTACTAATACGGCACTGGCTGGATTAATGTAACCAGCACAAGGAGTAATCGTTGCTAAACCTGCCACCGAACCGGTAAGGACATCAATAAAATCAAACTTACCGCGAACAAACTTGGCATACAAAATCCAAACGATCATACCGCTAGCTAAACCAATAATTGTATTCGTAAATGCCTTGGTAGCTAAAGCACCAGCCCGTAAAGCACCACCAGAATTAAATCCAAACCAACCAAACCAAAGAAGGCCAGTTCCGATTGCAGCAGCCATTAAATTACTTGGCTTCATTCCTGCTTGCTTTAATTTTCGTTTTCCTAAAACGATAATACTTGCTAAAGCCGCAAAACCAGCAGTTGTATGAATTACGGTTCCACCGGCAAAGTCAACAAATCCCCATTTAGCTAAGAATCCGTTACCCCAAACCCAGTGACAAACTGGAATATAAACAAGATACGTCCAGAAAATCAATAAAAGAATGTATCCTTTCATGTTCAAACGTTCTGCAAATGCTCCACTAATTAACGGAACAGTAATTACACAAAACATTAATTGGAATAAGAAAAAGAGTGCAAAAGGAATCGATGCCGCATGAACAGAATTAGGTACTAATCCGACATGGACAAGAGCAAAGTAATCAGAAATCCGTCCAATTACGCCTCCCTCGTCTTTTCCAAACGCAAGACCAAAGCCCCCATAAATCCAAATTAAGGTAACAATACCCATTGAAATGAATGATTGCATCATAATGTATAGAACGCTTCGCTTACGTGCTAAACCACCATAAAAGAATGCCAGACCAGGTGTCATTAAACAGACCATTGCTGTACAAAGCATCATAAAGGCGGTATCACCACTATTGATATGCAAATCTGTTTCCTCCTTTTGTTAATAATTGACTCTATTAATGAAGGATAAATTATGAACAATAAGCACTCCTAATGTTCATTAAACCCTTTTCATTAATGTTCATTTTTATAATACTCTTTATATTAATTATTACAAGAAATATGGTTTTTATTTTCATAAAAATATTGTATAAAAGCTAATGGGTGATTAATTAATTATGATCTACTAACAACTTGAGGGAGCCTTGTGCATTAATAGCCCTTTCAAGCTTTATGAATTAATAAATTGAAGACTCATAACGGCTAAGAAATAATAATATATTAAATAAAAAGGGATTGTGACATAAGTCAGGTTCCTTTCACAAAAGACAAATAGCACAGTATAACAATAGGCCTCCAACGCTCGGTAAAACCAAACATTGGAGGCCTATTGTTGCTTGCGGAGGCTCTGACTTTTATCCCGCTCCCGCTTTTTCTTAGTATTTATATTATTAATATCAAAAAGTCACTAGCTTATTTTGCAAATTAAAGATAATGATCAATTACATGACAATATTTTAATAGTTCTTTTTGTTCCATTGATGAATCAGGCAAGACAACTTGATCACTATCTTCCCAATTATTTATATCCATTTGTTGACGTCCCCATACACCTAGAGAGGTTACTAGGCGTGCTAATTCTTCTCCACCAGTAGTTAGGACAAAACGTTCCGATTCTTGGATTGGACTAATTATATATTTTTCTTGTAAATCTCTAATTATCGTTATCAATCGATTATTAGAGATCCCTGATAATAATTCTTGAAGGTCTCTCAAATTTAAGGGCTTAATGCCTAACCAAAAAAGAACTTTTGGACAATCATTTTCGTGTAAAAAGTTTAAGGTATAGGTAATTCCCTGACTAGTCTCTTGATTCATCATTAGCTCCACCTCATACAATATTCTATCTTACTATGTGATAAATTATAGCATGGATAGATAGGGCTTTCAAAAGATAAATCCCCTTTTACTTATCATTTTATCAAACACCAGGGCTAAATTGTCTTTTTTTATTATTAAACATCAATCGACCTCATTAAAAGACTTTTTGCTTCTTTTATTCCGAAAAAATGCGAATCAACATCTTTCATCTCATGAGCAATCATAACCTGCTTTGCCTGTTCACATTGAATTGCTGTCGCAGGTAGTTCTTGACATACTTGAACATAGAAAGATAATTGACGTAGTTTAATCCTTAACTGACGTCGGGCCTTCGTTAGGGTTAAACCTAATATTTGTTTATAGTTGTGAATAAAGAAACGGGTTTTTCGCCGTTGTAAAGCATAATTAACCGAATTACTTTTAACCCGATGAAGATCTTGTGGAGATAATAAACACTGACGCAAAATGTAATTAAATATTGTAATTTGTTGATCAATTTGGCGCCAATCATCGGCGATACCTTGACGTAACTGATTAATCTCCCTTTTAGTAAGATGGGACGCATGACCATCATTTATTGTGATATATAAACTATATAATTGTTCATAATCCCGTTGATGAAGAGGCAAGTCAACCTGATTAAATAAATTGCAGCGCTTGTAAAGAATTAATCCTTCACGATTCTTAAAGCCTTGATGGTCAACTACCACTTGAAATATTTTCCGTGGGAAACGCTGTCCATTGCGGTATGCTAATAAAATACTATCCATGTAAAGATTAATTTCATTAATTCCTGCTTGAATTTCGTGAGTAACCTTGGCTGGAATACTTGCATGTTGCTGAAAATGAGAAATCCCCAGAAAGAGGTGGCGCCCCGTTGTCCGTGAACGTAAAACAAATTGATTTTTTAATCGTCGACCACAATCACAGTAAAGATTTTCTCCAATATGGTCATGGGTCCGTTGATACCACGGATCAATTGTTACCCCCTGGAATTCCCAATCAGTTTCAGAAAGATAATGGCGGGTATGAAAGCGTGAGAGAATAGCATAGCGGGTAAATTCACTTAAAGCAGCAAGTTGGGCACTTGTTAACTGTTGTAAAATTGTAATTCGTTGCTGGTAAGTCAATGCAATAATTTTTGTCATTTATTCATTCCTCTCCAAATATATCCTTACTATATCAGAACAAATGTTTGACTTCAAATTGTCTATTATTAGATTTTCTGGTAAAATATTTGTTCATAAGGAGTGATATTATTTGGATTTAGACATACAACCCGTGAGGTTGAGTTTAAAAGAATATAAAAAAGTTAAACAATTGTATATACGCGCATTTCCGAAATATGAGCGAGAACCGTGGACGTGGCTGCTCATTAAGAGTAAGTATCAACGCGCTGATTTTATGGCCTTCTATGATCAAGAACAGTTTGTTGGATTTGCTTACGTTATTCACAGTCACGGTATGCATTATATTTTGTACCTCGCCGTTAATGATCAAATCCGTTCTCAAGGATATGGGACACGGATTATTAATGAGCTTCGTAGCCTTTACCCTGAGGATTCACTGGCCCTTGACGTTGAGCAGCCTAATCCCCAGGCAGCAAATAACCAGCAACGGTTACGACGACTTAAGTTTTATCGGCGCAATGGCTTTTTCCCCACACCAAAACTTTTCAAAGAGGAAAAAGTCACTTTCCAAGTGTTAGCAACAAACCAAAAAATCAACCAACGAAAGATTGATAAGGCCTTTGAGTGGTTCTCGTGGCCGCTTGGTTGGCTGATTCAATAAAAAATATTAAAAATGAGTGGAAAATACTGATGTTGTTTCTCCACTCATTTTTTATTTTCCGCTCCCTGGTTGGTTGTAAAGAGCATGGTTGGGTAATTCAAAGTTAAGATTTTCATACCCATCCCACTTTGTTTGAAGATCAACCATTCGGGTTTGATCATTTTCAATCGAATTCTTAGGTGTTAGTCCCAGAGATTTCCTTATTACTTTTGAGACACGATTAATTTCATGAGAAGTGGCAATTTGAAATGAAGTGCCCTCAATTATAGCATCCTTACCTCTGAACTGTTCCCGCCGAACATTATTGAGGGCCACGTGATAATTAAGGTAAAGGCTAGCAATATCATTAATTGGAGCATCCGTCCGTACGCCGTCCCTAACAGCAGTCATAATTTTATTGGCTGCTGAAATAGAACCATTACGTTTAAAAGATTTAGCGGTTGATTCAATAATCTGTTGGCCTCGGCGCTGCCGTCCATAGTCATTATCTGGGTCATCGTACCGCATTCGCGAATACTTTAAGGCCGTTTTGCCGTCAAGGTGTTGCCATCCCTTTTTAAAATGATGTCCTTCATAGGTAAATGCAAAAGGATTATTAACTTCCACACCACCAACTGCGTCTACCACCTTTTCTAATGTTCCCATGTTCATCAAAGCATAATAATCAACCGGAACGTCTAATAACTCCGAAACCTGTTTTTTTGCCTCAGTTGCTCCACCGATAGCATACGCAGCATTAAGTTTAACATAATCCGCACCTTTACTAGTATTTATCTTGACAAGGGTATCGCGTGGAATTGCTACAATTGTCGTTGATTTTTTTACTGGATTAACTGTTAATAACTCAATTGTATCAGTATTGCCGGCATAACTAGTACCACGACCAAGCGCACCAACATCTGTTCCCATTATTAAAATACTAAACGGCTTATCATCTTGTATTTTTCGACTTCTATTTTCACTCGATTCAGTCATTATTGCAGTAGTAGTTGAGCGCCAACTCCGAATCCCATAGGTAATCCCTAGAACAATAAAGAAGCTGATTGCTAATAATAAAAGCAGTAACCATCGATTTATTTTTTTCATATGTTATCCCCTAGTTATAAACTTATTTATTATTGTATTTCACTCATTGCGATTAATAAAATACCGATTTATAATATCTGAAATACAAAAATTAGATATCAATAGGAGACAATAAGATGAACTTAAAACAGCTTCGTTACTTTCTAACTGTTGCTCAGGAACGTCAACTTACTTCAGCTGCCAAATTACTATACATCGCTCAACCTCCACTTTCTTATCAAATGAAGCAACTAGAGAAAGAACTGGGAACAAAGCTTTTTATTCGTGAATCACATGGAATTACCCTTACTGAATCAGGAAAAATCTTCCAACGCTATGCGCAACAAGTTGTTAATCTCACGAATGAAACTACTGAAGAACTAGGTAAGGAACAGAATGGAATGCGCGGAATTATTCGAATGGGTCTTATTTCATCAGCAGGCAATATCGTCCCCAATCAGGAAATGCTCAACTTTACTAAGTTTTATCCTGATATAAAGTTTCAAATATATGAAGATAACACGATTAATTTAATTGACAAACTTCAAAATGGGCTAGTTGATCTTGCTGTTGTACGAACACCATTTAATATGCAAGATTTGGCTAAGGTTAATATCGTGACCGATAAAATGGCTGCGGTGTATAATCCCAATTATTATTCGTTTGAGTCAAACGAGCTTAAGTTACCTGACCTTATGAAACAACCACTCATTCTCTATCGACGGTTTGAAACAATTTTTAATAATAGTTTTGCTCAGCAAGGAATTTATCCCTATTACGCGGTAAAATGTGACGATGCTCGAACTTCTATTCTATGGGCGGATCGGGGAATGGGAATTGCCCTTGTGCCCTATTCAATCGCTAAAGAGTACACTCAACAGCAAATAAAGATTCTGGATTATTCACAATGGCAAACCAAAATCCAATTAGTTTGGCGAAAAAATTACCAGATTAAACCTATTACCCAACGTTTTATTGATACTTTTACTAATCACTTAACTTAATTATCTGTAATAAACCTATAACTTATATGGTAATTTCTTTAGAATTTTCTCTCTTGAAAAAAGAAGAAAACTAAATAATTGTTTATCAAAAGGGGTTATGACATCAGTTGAGTTCCTTTCACAAAAGACAAATAGTGCAGTACAACAATGGCCTCCAACGCGCGGTAAAACCGAACATTAGAGGCCTATTATTGCTTGTGGGGGCTCCCAGAGACTAGCTTCGCGTCGAAAAAACGAAGTCACAAGGAACTTCTGTCTCACTTACTTTTTCTTTTTATTGGTAATTAAGGTCGTCAAACTTTTTATCAGCATTTTGTTGCGCCATATCCTTTGATTGGTAGTAGATACCTTCAACCCAATTTCCAGCGCCTCCACCAACAACTAAGACTTTTACTTGCTTCCCATTAACAGTTTCGGTTTTAACGGCATATGAGTCACCATCGCCAGCACTTTGGGTCCAACCGCGGACATTTAACCAACGTTCGCCATCAATATTTAGATAGCTCACTTTTCCCCAATTCTTAGTAGCATTTTGAACATCTTCGTTAGTATAGTTATCTTCATCTTCACCAAAGTGTGAATCCTGTTTGTAAAGCTGGATAGTTCCGCTATTGTCGCCATCACTATATGTGTAAGAATGAGGTTCAAAAGTTATAGTTGAATCGGCATCATTATCTGCCGAATACCATGTTCCCTGCATTTCACTTGGAACATCGATAGTACCAACACGGCCATACTTATGATCATTACCAGAATGATTAGTACTTGATGAGGAATTGCTATCACCACTGCGCTGGTCAACTACCTGCGCCTTAGCAGCTAAGTCTTTAACGAGCTTCCCTGACCTTCTTGATTAACATAATTGGCCATTTCTGACTTTGAGATTGTGGCGAGTTTGGTACTCTTTTGATTTTCCTTGACATTTTGGTAAATGTTTACATCATCATTATTTACAGTGTAAACCAAGCCCTGCGACTTTCCACCAGCAGTCACATCGTAAGCTACTCCTTGCCCTCCATCACTCAATTGGTATTTAGAACTTGGGTATAGATTTACCTGTAATCCCTCTTTTTGCGCTTCTTTAGCCATGGTAGCCCAATTTCCACCATAACGAAGGCCGCAATACGTACTAATCAAACTGACAGCTTCTTGGGGGCTCATATTATCACTATTAACTTTCACATTACTTTTAGCCACTAATAAACTACTGCTTGATGCAGATGAAGAATTAGTCGCTTTATTGTCAACTTGATTTCCACAACCAGCTAACAATAAGCCCATCCCCGTAACCATTAAAAATCCTATTTTCTTATTCATATTATTTTCTCCCATAAAAAATGCTCCCTGTGATATACAAGGAGCATTTTGATTACATACTAACTAAGCCCGTGACTTGTAGCTACCATCAGTAGTGTTGATAATTAACTTGTCACCGTTCTTGATAAATGCAGGAACATTAACAACTAAACCAGTTTCCATCGTAGCAGGCTTACCACCACCATCGATAGTAGCCCCCTTAATCATTGGTTCAGTTTCAGCAACAGTCAATTCAACAGTGGTTGGTAATTCAACCCCAATGATGTCGCCGTTAACAAAGTTTAAGATAACCTTCATGTTTTCAACAAGGTAGTTCTTGTCGTCACCAAGCAAGTCATGACCTAAGCTGTATTGTTCGTAGCTTTCAAGGTCCATAAATACAGCTGAGTCACCTTCATCATAAAGGTATTGAGCAGAACGCTTGTCAACGTTAACTTGTTCAACCTTTTCAGATGGGCGCATAGTAGTGTGGACAATTGAACCTGAACGAAGGTCTTGGATGTCCATTTGCATTAAAGTGTTACCCTTACCAGGCTTGTGGTGGTTGATTTGAAGAACCTTTAATAACTTACCGTCACGTTCAAAAACCATACCTTTTTTCAAATCAATTGTTTGAATCATAGTCTAAAAACTCCTTCATATAAAACTGAACTCTTTTACCGATTAATAGCGCTTTGCTTTAAGCGGGCCTTAATCATTGGCTTCGTTCCGTGCCGTTAATCATAGATAGTTACCATCTATAATTTACATTCACTGTCTATTGTATCACATTCCCTAACCACAACAATAGCAGTTGTTAGTATGTTTTATCAATCAAAAAACTGTCTGCCTATCACACAAATGACGTGTACCCTTAAAGTTGGAACCTGTATGTTCTTGCTTTAAAATTGAATAAATATTTTTCTAGGCAACTAGATTCTGCTCATATTGAAGT
>NZ_JACIVF010000057.1 GCF_014145585.1 Limosilactobacillus agrestis | reverse complement strand
AAGCTCATAACTGAATGGCGAGGGCGGTAAGCTTTGGCTGGATATGCTGAAGAGTTCACAGGAGCGACTTCAACGTCTTCATCCTTTAAGATCTCGGTGGCGAATTCGAACCAGGAACAACTATTCTCGTTAGATAGCTGGTAGGTACCGAATGGCTGATTATGATCGACTAAGTACGTCATAAACTCGGCAAGCGTTCTAGTCCATGTTGGGCGACCAAACTGATCGTTAACGACGGTGAGCTGATCATGGTCTTTGGCAAGACGAAGCATCGTATAGACAAAATTCTTACCGTATTTACCAAAGACCCAGGATGTGCGAATGATGTAGTAATCAGCTAAGGTTTCCTGGATTGCTTTTTCACCGGCAAGTTTAGCTTTACCATATTCATTTCGTGGATTAGTGGGTGCGTCAACTTCATACTCACCTTCATTAGTCCCATCAAAGACATAATCAGTACTGATGTAAACTATCTTAGCGCCAACTCTTTTAGCAGCCTCGGCAACATTACGCGTACCATCTACGTTTACTTGCCAATTGAGGTCTTTGGCAACATCTTCAGCGTTATCAACGGCGGTATAAGCGGCACAATGATAGATCACTTCCGGCTTAAGCGCACTAATCTTTTCATTTACAACGGCTTGATCAGTGATATCCATTTGCTTAGAATCAAAGGCGTCATATGCAATTCCGCGTTCATCTAATAGGTTCCGTAATTCTGAACCGAGTTGACCATTAGCACCAGTGATTAAAATTTTTGTCATTCGTCTTCTCCTTAATTAAACCTGATTAATGTTATAATCAAATTGACAACAGCTTTCAATATTCTTTCCATGTTATTCATCTGTTGTCCTTAAAACAAGAGTCGTGCATTCCTTAAATTCGGGAATAACACGACTCTTTTCATCTTTTATTGACCGTTTTTCGCATATTTTGCTTCAACCGCGGCTTTTTCATCTTTCCACCAATCTTGGTGTTCCGTATACCAATCAATCGTGTGTTGTAAACCGGTCTTGAAGTCAGTAAATTCGGGCTCCCAACCTAATTCTGTCCGCAGCTTTGTTGCATCAATGGCATAACGCAAATCATGGCCGGGACGATCTTTAACATGGTCATAAGCATCTTTAGGTTGACCCATTAACTCTAAGATCATTTCAAGGACTTCTTTGTTGTTCTTTTCACCATCGGCCCCGATGAGGTAAGTCTCACCGATCTTCCCCTTAATCAAAATATCCCAAACTGCCCGCGAATGATCATTAGTATGAATCCAATCACGGACATTTTTACCAGATCCATAAAGCTTAGGACGAATGCCACTTAAGATATTAGTAATCTGGCGGGGAATGAACTTTTCAATGTGTTGGTAAGGTCCATAATTATTGGAACAATTGGAAATTGTCGCCCGTAAGCCAAATGACCGAACCCAAGCTCGTACTAACAAGTCTGAACTCGCTTTAGAAGAAGAGTAAGGACTTGATGGCCGGTACGGAGATTCAGGAGTAAACTTTTCTCCTTTACCTTCACCATGACCAGGTAAGTCTTCCCGTAATGGTAAATCGCCATAGACTTCATCCGTTGAAATATGGTGGTAACGAACGTCATACTTGCGACAAGCATTGATTAAAACTGAAGTACCCACAATATTAGTTTGAATGAACGGAGTGGGATCAATCAAAGAATTGTCATTGTGACTTTCAGCCGCGTAATGCACAACTGCATCAGCTTTGCTTACCAGCTTATCAACTAAGTCCTGATCACAAATATCCCCAACTACGAGTTCAACTTTATCCTTTGGCAAGCCAGCAAGATTAGCGGGATTCCCAGCATAAGTCAGTTTATCTAACACCGTAATATGTTCAACTTCCGGGTGGTGGTTAACAACATAGTGAACAAAGTTGGAGCCAATAAAACCGGCTCCCCCGGTAACAATAATATTCTTAAAAGTTTCCATAACGACCTCGCTTAAATTTCACCATAAACAAATGGGTTGTCTTTTTCAAATTCAGTTAAGGTTGGTTGTGCGGCATCCTTTTCCGAAGTAATAGCCTTATTAAATTCAATTGGCCAGTCAATGTTTAATTCCGGCGTCTTAAAGGAAATCCCGCCATCCGCTTCCGCATCGTAATAGTTATCGCACTTGTAAACAAAGTTAACGTTATCAGTTAAAGTCAAGAAGCCATGCGCAAAGCCCCGCGGAACCAGGAGTTGGCGGTGGTTACTTGCGGACAAGATATAACCTTCCCATTGCTTGTATGTAGGGGAACCTTTTCGTAAGTCGACAATGACATCCAAGACAGCCCCAGTAACGACCCGGATTAATTTTGTTTGGGCTGCTTTACCGCGTTGAAAGTGTAGTCCGCGCAAAACACCAGCATGCGTTGAAAGTGATTGATTATCTTGGATAAAGTTAAAGTTAATCCCAGCATTCTTAAAGTCACGATCAGAGTAGGTTTCTTCAAAGAAGCCCCGGTGATCACCAAAGACCGCTGGTGTAATAATTTTAACGTCTTGTAATTTTGTTGTTTGAACGTTTAATTTTCCCATTATTTATTCTCCCTAGTCCTGTTGAGCTAACCGCAATAAGTATTGACCATAATCATTCTTTTTTAACGGTTGTGCCAGTTCAACTAATTGGTCCTTATTAATGTAACCCATCCGATAAGCAATTTCTTCTAAGGAAGCCACCTTTAAGTTTTGCCGCTTTTCAATCGTGGCAATGAAATTGGCTGCTTCGAGCATTGAATCGTGGGTACCGGTATCTAACCAGGCATAGCCACGACCCATTAACTTAACATCGAGCTTACCTTGACGCAGGTATTCCTTGTTAACATCAGTGATTTCAAGTTCGCCCCGATCTGATGGCTTGATATTTTTAGCAATATCAACTACTTGATTATCATAAAAGTAAAGACCAGTCACCGCATAATTACTCTTGGGATGAGCTGGCTTTTCTTCAATCGATAAGGCATGCATCTGATCATCAAAGTCGACCACACCAAAGCGTTCGGGATCGTTAACATGGTAACCAAAAACCGTGGCACCATCAGTTTTTTGTGCTGCCGATTGGACTAAGTCGGATAAACCAGCCCCGTAATAGATATTATCACCTAAAATCAAACAAACACTATCATCACCGATAAAGTCTTCCCCGAGAATAAAGGCCTCAGCAAGTCCATTGGGTTTTTCTTGAACTTTATAAGAGAAGTTTAATCCTAAATTGGTCCCATCCCCTAAAAGTTCTTGAAAAAGGGGCATATATTCTGGAGTAGAAATCACCAAAATATCCCTAATCCCGGCCAGCATCAAAGTCGACAAAGGATAATAAATCATCGGCTTATCATAAACCGGAATCAATTGTTTTGAAATACCACGCGTAATTGGATAGAGGCGGGTTCCTGACCCACCAGCTAAAATTATTCCTTTCATAGTGGCCTCCTTATGATTAACAAAAATCCTTTATTATTTTAACACAAGTAATTGAACAATGTTTTTGAAAAAATTCCAGTCTTATAACATTGAAGCAGTAATTTCCCTTGCAAAATCAAAACTCTAAAACGAACTTGTTATGGTTTTGCCAATCAAAAATTTTTCTTTTAAGAATCGATTGTATTTTTTCGTAAAAAAATACCCCCTACATTTTCGTAGGAAGTATTTTTAGTCAACCATAACAGTTGACAGATATCCGGAACAATTCCGTAATCAAGCCGTCTAAAATTTTATCTATTTAATCTGTGTATTTGGTGGGACACAGCGCCGAAAGTCCCATTAGTTACTTTGTAAATTATTCTATTTTCTCATTAGTACTTTTTGACGAAGGCTCATTAATTTTAATTAAATTTAATTTACAAAGTTGGTCCAATGTACCACAAGGAAACTCACTACCATTTAAATTAAACTTATAATTTAATTTATCATCAACAGGAAGTGATTTATATTTAGAATTTGGTCCTCCATAAAATATTCTAAATTCTCTTTGATTAGAATATTTTGAATTTTTAGCAAATAAATTAATACCAACTTGTGATCTCAGTTCATTCGCAGTGAACGGATATTTCTTATCATAATATCTAACCTCGCCTGCTCTAGAATCAAATTCAGTAGTTTCTTGTAACATTTTTACCATTTTTTCTTTAGAAATCCAAACCCATGGACGCGGAATCAATTGATAGTTATCATTAAAACTAAAAGCAATGTTATCGCTATTAGGTTTAGAGAATGACTCAATAAATTTAGATGATAATGTACCAAATTCATCTACGTCACTCCTCTTTACAGTAATAAAACTTGTTATTAATCCATTATAGCTATGTCCTTCATGAAAAATTATTTTGGCTTTATCAATATTAACGGAATTACTTACCGAATCCACCGAATAACTTATTGGTCTAATGAAAATATCATAATCATTCTGTAATAATTCACTCATTAAAGTTCTTCTTGTAAAGTTTTCTACTGCATTCTGCAGGTTATTATCTAATTTAAAAGGCCATGATGATTTTGAAATCACCTTATCCCTATCTTTAAAAGATATTTTCATTGCTGCTTGCATAGTATACCAGCCAAAATTTTTATAAGTTTGCTTACTATTAATATCTATATTAATTGCAGTTCCTTCATCATCTTGTCGAGATTTTTCTTCAGATTTTAAAAAATCTTTAGGATCACAAAAATGAATAACTCCATTTTTGGTTAAGTCCAGATACGGATCTTCTGTAAATTTTAGAAATCCAATAACATCATCAGAAATATTAATGTCATTTATATTTTTATTAGCATTCTTTAATCTAAAATCAACCTGTAGGACGTGTTCATTATCATGATTGGATTTTAAATTATATTTGATTTTTTTCATATTAATTTTCATAATATTCATCTCGTTTTCTTTTCAGGAGATATTAAAATAAGCATTCATTACTCAAGATAGTACCTTTACACAATCTAGTATAGATTTTGCGGCAATTTAATAGCATCAAACCAGAAATCAGTACGATTACCTTCACCATTGTTTGCATCACTATAGCGGGAAACCACTTGGATCTCATGTCCAATTAAATTGCTATCTAATTTAAATGTTGCTTTGAAACCGGATTTAGCAGAATTATAAATTGACGGATATGCTTTTTGGACATCAGGGCGATCTATGTTGGTTACTTGTTGACGTGCAATTTCACGATGAGTTGTAGCATCATAAAGGATAACAAAGTGATTCTTTTGGTTATAACTTTGATCAGCGGCTTGCCATCCAGTTACCGTTACTTCACCATTTTTTACAACAAAGCTGTCAAGAAATCCTTGATTGTTACTTGGGACAGTGATAGGAGCAAACCATGCATCAGTACGATTACCTTCACCATTATTTGCATCACTATAACGGGAAATCACTTGTAACTGATGTCCCGCGTAAGCTGCTCTATTAAAGTCAAAGGTAACATCAAAGCCAGACTTACCAGCATTAGCAATGTTTGGATAAGCTCGTTGAACGTCAGGGCGACTGACATTGCTTACTTGTTTACGGGCAATTTCACGATGTGTCGTTGCATCGTAAAGAATTACAAAATGGTTTTGTTGCTTAACACTATTATCAGCAACTTGCCACCCACTAACATGAACTTGATTATCTGAAATCTCGACCTTATCCAAGCACGATTGGTTCTCATTAAACGTTTTTGGTGCAAACCAATAATCAACATAATTACCTTCGCCGTTATCAGCATCACTGTAACGAGAAATTACTTGAATATTATCACCAATCAACGCCGGACTAAGGTTTACTTGAAGATTAAATCCAGATTTACCAGCATTGTAAACATTATATACCTTGGCAACGTCATTCCGAATCGTGGAATTAACTTCATACCGTCCTAACTCTCGATTCTTAGTAGCATCATAAAGGATAATAAAATGATGATCCTTACCAGCTGATTGATCGGTTGCATGCCAACCACTAATATTAAGAGTGTTAGCAGCGGCATCAATATTGAAATTGTCAAGATAACCAGCATTAGTATTAAGATTTACAGAATTAAACCATAAATCGTCTCCACCATTTGGTTCACCATTAGTATCCTTAGTATAACGAGAGACTACTTGAATTGCCTTTCCAGCAAAATTAGCAGAGTTTGGAACAGTTAAGCTAAAACCACCCCAGCCAGAAATTGTTGCATTAGGATAAGCATTTTGGACATCTTGCCGGTAAGTACCAGGAACTTCTTGACGATATAATTCTTGTTTAGTATTACCGTCAAGAAGAATAATGAAATGATGCATACTTTGATCATAATTATTAGTAGCATGCCACCCCTCAACTTTCAGACTATCTCCTTGAACAGAAATATTATCAATATGGCCAGTATTAATATTGTCATTAAATGCTTCTTGGTCCCAAGCAGTCAAATTATATTGTTGGATTACACGATTAAGCGTATTTGTATATTGTGGATCGGTAGCGTATCCATCTTGTCGAATTAAGCGGGTAACAGTTTGATAATCTTTTTGACCGATCAAATTACTGTAGCGACTGTTTTCCTTTAAGAAACGACCGTGATCAACAATACTTTCATAATTTGACGGATATGCGCGGAAAGCATCATTTATTTGAACATACCGACCACCATAATACTCATAAGTAGGCATTGTAACTGATTGTCCATTGTAAGAACCCTTGATTCCAAACAAGTTATGACCTTGAGTAGTTAAAGCAGATTGCCCCCAACCACTTTCAATAATAGCTTGAGCACCAGTTAAAGATGGTAAAACTCCAAATTGCTTCCAGCCATCAACGGCTCCTTGGTGGATACTTTCTAAAAATTGTACATTACGAGCAGAAAGCCCATTAGTGTTAATGTTGCCAGTCCCGCTCACAGTCGTTGAAGCAGTTCCATTTTCTGGATCAGCTTGGGTATTACTTATTTGGTCGGTCGATACATTAGGCTGGGTGTCAACTGCTGGTGCATTAGCGATATTTTGTGCATTCTTAGCGCTAATATCAACAGCTCCTTTATTAGGATCTGTATTAGCAGTCTGCTCAGCGGCATGAGTCTGAACAGCTTGGGCAGTCATCAAAGCAACATTAGCATTTTGATAATTACTACTTTGTTGATTGTCACTGGTTTGTGTAGTAGTGACCGCTGTATTAGCAATAACATTGGTATCATCAGCGTGTGCATTTCCTTGGAAGAAAACTAATGAAGCCCCAAATGTAAAGATTACTGGTAATACAACGCGAAACTGATTGTTTTTTGAGTTACTATCACTTGCCATAATTTAAGATATACCTTCCCCTTTTAATTAATCGTTTCTTAGTTTACCACTCTTAAATTACAAAAAGATTACAAGTAAGTTTTAAGTGGGTTACTTGTAATCTTAAATACTAGCTTATTTGATTTCTTCTTTTCTTTCAAAGTGAAGTTCTTGTAATCTAAACTCAAATTCACGACGCTCTTTCCGTTGAATAGAATCTAAAATCAATCCACTGTAAAAAGAAATTATTCCAGCAATTAGACAAAAGCCACATACTATTAACGTCGGCATATTTGCAACCTTACCTGTTGCCTCATATGGTAACCAGACATTAGGGATAAAGAATCCTAATGATAAAATCACTAGCAATAGTGCTAATAATCCGTAAAAATTAAACGGCTTATAATTCCTGTAAAGGGTGAAAATTAGTCGCAAGACCTTAAAACCATCCGAGAAAGTATTCAACTTACTCTCACTTCCTACAGGTCGATCACGATATTCGATAATGTGATTTTTAACTGAAAGATTATTTACCGTCGCAAAAATACTCATTTCTGTCTCAATTTCAAAACCGTGAGAAAGAACTGGGTATGATTTTACAAATTCAAAACTAAATGCCCGATATCCTGTCATAATATCTCGAATGTCATTTTTGAAGAAAAAGTTAATACTTCCTCTAACAAGTTTATTCCCTATCCCATGGAATGGCCGTTTATTTTCTTCAAAATAGCTTGAACTCAAGCGGTCTCCAACAACCATATCGTACTTCTGCTCTAAAACATATTTAGCCATTTTGGGAATATCTTCAGCAGGATAAGTATCATCCCCATCGATCATAATGTAACATTCTGCATCAATTTCACGAAACATTCGACGAATTACGTTCCCTTTTCCTTGCATATATTCATGACGAACAATTGCCCCAGCTTTTTTTGCTAATTCTGCTGTATCATCTGTTGAATTATTATCATAAACATAAACATTAGAATTCGGTATTGTACTAATTGCTTTTTTGCAATCTTGCACTACTTTTTTAATGGTTTTTGCCTCGTTATAACAAGGAATTAAAACAGCAACTGTATCTATCATTTTATTTCACCTTACAAAATTTGTCATTATATCGATCTCGCCATAAGTAAGAAATTACTATAGGAAGAACTGCTAAAACACCAATTGTATACCTTGTATACCCATTGATCGAAGTAATAGTAAATAGTAAGCACATAACAGCTAATGGTAATAATAACATTAAGTTTACTTTTTTTCTTAATTCAAATAGGACGCAGAACAAAATCAGGGTACTCCATATTGGAAAAGCAGGATTACTAATAAACATTAATAAGGGAGAGTTTACAATAAACAGCATTGCCTTCCGATAAATATCCCTTATCTTTTCATTAAAGACTGGAGTATACTGCTTTGACCAGGAAGGCGCCATATAAGGATGAGTTTCTGGCCCAGGGAAATAATTTAAGAATAATCCATCAGAATACCGAATAAAAGGATTTAAATAACAAGAATTAGCTCCTAAATAAACATATACATATTTAAATGGGTGATTAATTCCTTCTTTTAGCCAAACAGCTAGATATTGGCTTATCTCCCTTTTTTCAGTATTTGTTGTTCTAATTGTTTTTTTATGTTTTTTTACATCACTGATTATTTGGTCTGAATTTAAGAAAGTATTTGATGGGTACAACGATTTCAGATTATCACCATTATTAATATCAAAATTTTGACTTATTTTTGATAGTGGTGTTATCCTATTAATTATTTTAAGTTCATTTTTCGTTAAAGAATTTTTATCGTGTAAATAAATATAGCTTAATTGACGTGTTGGCAAGGTTAATGCCTCAGAAGGTGAACTCTTTACGACATTTTTTAGATTTAAATAGCTATTCCAGCCAAAATGAATTCCTAAAATTACAAATATAGAAACCATTATTAACATTAAATTTCTCTTTTTACTTATCGAAAGAAAAATTAGAACGACCGTTGCTATAATCACAATAAAAAAAGAATCATTTCTAAACAACCCAAACAGTGAACTGGCTAAACAATAGTATAAAATATCATCCCATTTTAATTGGGAAATTTTTATTTTTTCAAAAATTTTAGTAAACATCAAATAAAACCAGGCCGCAAATGCGTAATAAAGAGTACTCTTATCGATGGTTATAGCATATGAGCTAAATATAGGTGAAGCAAAAAGTATAAATGCACCAATTCCGCCATATTTACCTGTCTTTTCAAATACATATTTAATCACAAATGTATATATTACACTCGATATAATAAATTGAAATAAAACAACCAAAAATATACCAAAATTAACACCAAATAAAGATCTTCCAACATTAAACAAAGTACCAAAAATTATCGTTGTGAACCATGGATGATGATTGGTTGGTATATATTTGAAATTTAAATATGCTATTTTTGTCCTTTCAAATTCGCAAAATTGACGTACACCGTCCCATGATATTTGTCCAGGAAGGAACCCAGCAATTGAGATTATCCAAATAATTACAAGTATTAACCATATATATATTGTCTTTGGTGTATGCCAATTTACAATATTGAATCCAAAATACTTTTGTATTACAGATAAAGTAAGTGAAAAAATTATTGTCCAACTAAATAAGGCAAACATAGTTAATAATATATTAACCAAACCTGTCAAATAGGCACTATCACTTAAATTATTGGCAATAAATGTTGCATTATAGATTACAGATAAAATAAAGCCAAATATCCACACAGATTTAATTTGAATATTTATCTTATTTTTTTTGACCATGTAAAATAAGCAACCTACCCATATTAGAAAAAATAATGAAATGCACTGATTACTATTAATCCTTATCACATCCACATTTTCTGGATATGTTATATTCATTCCAAAGGATGCTACTATCAATAATAAATAAATAATCTTTTTCATTCTACCTTCTCTACTTTCAAATTATGGTACAAGTTTATTTATTAACTTAACTTTTTTCATAGTAAAAGTTATTGTTCCACTTAATATAAATACAAAAATTGGATCTGTTATTATCATTATTATTAACGGTAAATGAACTAAACTATTTAATGGATTTAGTACCCACGTAATAACAAATGGATGAATTAAATAAATTCCGAAAGTTAAGCCAGCTAGTATAACTAAAATATTCTTATGAGTTGATACTTTTAACTGTGGTTCTCGATCTTTTAAAAATAAAAACAGCGAACACATTACACAAAAAGATGGGAACATTGAAATATCACCAAATGTTTTTACAATTCCACCAGGATAATTTAATACGGCTAGATGACGATAGAAAAAGGTAAAATAAATTGTTGCTCCAATTTCAAAAAGTAACATAATGATTGCTAAAAAGTATATCTGGCACGTACGCTTCTTTGATATTTCATTATTAGTTAGATACCAACCAGCAATAAAATATTGCGCATAAGAGCCAACAAATGGCACCGATAATCCAAATAAATTATTTGTTTTAGTAACAAGACTTATTACCGGTAAAATTGTATTAACAGTCACCATTAATAGGATAGTATACTTAATTAAACTTCTATTACCATGAATAATAATCAAGGAAACAAACGGTGCGCATAAATAGAAACCAATAATATTATAAAAAAACCAATATGGACCAACCAATGTTCCCGATAGGAATCCCTGAATAAAAGCCTTAATATTCAGAGTTCCACCATTATGCCCGTAGATTAATAAGAAACCTAATATACTCCAGACAACAAAGGGGACCACCACTTTATTAATTCGTTTATGAAAAAAGGTCTTAGTATCATAACGATTTCGGTAACTTAATATATTTGCTCCTGATTGCATAAAAAACATTGGTACCCCGTAAGAAAAGACGATACCAATGATAAGACACAATATTACATAAAAAGTTGGTTGAATTTTAGCAATACCAAGACTCACTGGATTAGCTACTGTATGTAATACTACAACTGCAAAGGAAGATAGAATTGCATTGAGATACATAAAGTACTTTCTATTATTTTTACTCATTTTTTTCTTTCCCATTATTTATATATTCAATCTTAGGATTAAAACTTAATCCCTTTAATGTTGACTCACAAATGATTTTTAACCGTGTTTTCTTATTATCCGGTGCTTTTAAGATCACCTTAGTAAGATGCAACCCCGTCTTTAAAAGTAAATGATTCCATCCAGCTATTCCCTCGCGACGATATAAGTAGACTTCATTGCGATATGCATATCGATAACGATTAAACCGCTTAGAACTATCATTAACAATATTACTTCCTGTATTGGATTTACACTTATGGATTACAATACTCTCAGGAACGAAGTAAGCCGAATATTTCCGTGAAATTCTTCGCGAATACTCAAAATCATCAGCCCAAATAAAGAATTCCTTAATTGGTAGCCCAATCTCTTTTACCACTTTAACCGGCACTAAGAAAGAAACAAACGTCCCCATAATAATTTTCTTAGGTTTATTACCATTAAAGTTAGTTAATTTATGGTTTAAGGAAACTTTAGGAATATTCATTTTACAAAGTGATTGGTTCTTCCAAAGGACTTTACTTGATAAAAATCCAAAATTACCAACTGTGTCAGCAGTTTCTATTAGTTTTTCCAACGCATTTGGTGTTGGAATTGAATCATCATCCATCAACCATAAATAGTCATATTCAGCATTAGCGCCTTGCTTAACTCCAAATTGAAAGCCACCAGCTCCGCCAAGATTTTCACCCGTGTTAATATACCTAATTTGAGGATTCTTAAATGCTTCTACTATTTCCCTCGTCCCATCAGTACTAGCATTATCAATTACGAGAATATCTAAATTACGATATGTTTGGGCTAATAATGCATTGATACATTCAGCCAATAATTTTTTACGGTTATACGTCACAACTACCGCAGCAATTTTTTTATTCATCATTTATACCACTACTTTTATAAATTAAATTTGCGCCAAATCTTATGCTTAACTAATTTCAATGGTGGTATGACAATTAAATTTAGTTTGCTATGAGTATTCCACGTTGTCATTGTCGTATTAATTGATGTAAAGTGCGAACCATAGCGCTTTACTATTTCACGACCTGTTTGAACATACTGCCAGTTTTCAGAATTACCAGGAGAATAATGCCACATTCGAGCAGGAATAACATAATTTTTCTTATTATTTAGTAAAGCAATTAAACATTGTTCTACTGCATACATATGCCATCCTTTGACATCTGTGAATGGATGATTTTCACAAAAATCCCTTGTCATAACAAAAAAACATTCGTCAACAGTTTGAACCTCTGTAACTTTGTCAATTGATTTTCCAAAATGGTAATAAGGATCTCCTTGAACAATCGTAGTCAAAATTGTTGATTTATGATGATGCAATTCAAATGGGCAACCGGAAACTCCTGCTACTCCTAAATCATCAATCTGCACAATTTGCTCTAATGCATCTTTCAATGCAAATTTATCTAGAAAGCGCATATCTGGATGCAAGAAAATAAAGTAATCTCCATGAGCTTTTTTCATAGCATCATTATAAGCTTCCCTAGCTGATGAAAACTGATTATGATCATTATTAATCTTAATTAGCTCATATTGAACTCCTTCTTGCTCTTTTAAGTTTTTTAAGAATCCTTCATATATTTTTTCTTTATTAACAATTGTAATAATAGAAAATAATTTATCTTGAATAGTCATTTTTTCTCCTTATCAATCTCTAATTGATTTATTTCCTTGAAATTTTTAACAACCAGAAAGCCAAATAAAATATCTCCCCGAATTGTTGGTCTTACCGGTGGATAGTGTAAAACAGTAATGAAATTTCTTAATAAGTTAGCGTGACCGATTAATTTAGCATATTTTTCAGTATATTTTTTATTCGTTCCTTGAAGCTGATTACCATAAACATTCCAAAAATCTCTAATCATTCGCATAGATTGAATAACGCGCTCATTAACAGGATCACTAACTGTATTATTATACCAGGCAGTTCCTTTGATATTACTGCCAACTAGATTACCAACATGTTGACGATACAAAATAGTTGGTTCTTCTAAATATATTACCTTACCAAAAGCAGCTGCAATTAATGCAATCCACCAATCATGCAGATACACATTAACCAATTTTTTATCGTTAAAATTAATTTGCCTCTTTAATGCTTGGTTAATCATCATTGTGCATCCTGTTACGCAATTTTTAAATAGTAATTGTTTAAAACCAGACCACGTATCTTCTGGTTTTTTCATTAATAAATTACCATTAAGGTTATTATCAACAATTGTTAAGTTGGTATGAACACAGATAGGCTTATAGTTAAAAAATTTTTCCGCGTCTTGCATTTTCTTTAGAGTTAACTTTACCTTATCTTGTTTCCAATAATCGTCTTGATCTGAAAACATATAATAATTGGCCTCAGTAGATTCTAAAAGTTTCATAAATGATCTTGTAACACCAAGATTTTTATCAAATTTAGCATTTAAAAAATTAATTCTTTTATCCTTATGAACAAACTCATTAATTATACTTACAGTATGATCAGTAGAACCATCATCTCTAATGTACAACTGCCAGTTTGAAAAACTTTGAGTAATAATTGATTCAATCTGTTCCTTAAGGTATTTCTCACCATTATAAGTAGACATTAAAATTGCTACTGTATCTTCAGCCATATTTTTGCCTCTTTAATAATTAAATATTTTTCCAAGTAGATACGCTAAATGAAATAATCATTCCAATTAACAATCCTAAAGCTGCTCCTAAAACTGCATATTTCTTTATAGATGGAGTAGTGACTGAATGAATATTATCGTTATTTGCTCTATTTACTACTCTTACTTTAATGCGATTAGGACTATATTGAGGCAATTGCTTTGTCGAGGCTTTAGCAACAGCATTAGTAATTTCTACAGAATTCTTTGCCTCGCTCGTCTTTGCATTGATGTTTAGAATAAGCGAGTCTGGATTTGAATCAACGTTTACAGCCGCTCCTAATTGATCTGCTGAATATTGTTTTTTTATTTTCTTTGGAAGATATTTTTGCGCTTTCTTCATTGTTTCTTGATTATTCACAATCTCTTCATAAGTTTTCATCATCCCTTTTTCAGCCATAATTGCCGAATTTTTATAATCAGTATTTTGCAGATTAGCTTCGATAATTACACTCGATTTAGCAAGATACGATGTATTCCTTTTATGCTTTGCATATAATCCACCTATTAATCCACAAAGGACTGTAAAAACTATGATAATAAGAATATTTTTCCATATAATTTGGTTAATTTTACCAACCGTAAATTTATTTGATTTTGTCATTTTGCGAACCTCCGTTTAAGTTAAAGGGAACAATTGATAAAAATGATAATAAGAATGGATCATAAGTAATTTCTAATAAGTGTTGGTCAATCATACTACTTAATACTACAAGAAAAAGTATACTCGGCAATAGGTAATCATGATGAATTGTTTCCCTAATTGAAATAAATGCAATTATGAAAAGAGTGATTACTCCTAACAGTGCACCATTTATAATTAGTAGCCTAATGAATGAAGAATCAATATAGAAATACCCAAAGGGATTGTTTTTCATCATTGTAAGACCCTTTGCGCCTCCCCATCCATGCTCAGCAATTTTTTGTCCAAATAGTGTTACTCCATATTTTTCAAAGCCTTCTTCTCCATACGTTAAACGTCCTGATAATATTCTATTTAGTTTTACCATTGTTGAATTTCCAAACGTAAAGTAATACGTAAGGAGGACAAAAGTATATGGTAGGATAATGTTCAAATACCAAAACGAAGAGACAATAAATTTCTTTATTTTCGTTTTAACTGAACTTGTTGCTAACACTATAACAGGAACTATCAATAGAATCAGAAATGTATCCACACGAGTATTTGTGATGAGATACATAATAGTATCTATAATTAGAATTCCAATAAACTTTTTCCAATTTAATGACCGATAATTTAGGTAGCAATATGCTAAACATAAATAGAATACGTAGGCTGATAAATCAGTTGAGTAATCTATTCCAAGACTATATCTAAATACATCTCCACGAAAGAATGCTAAATTACGAATAATTCCTAGTAAAGAATATAGTATGATTAACAATAATAGAACAAAATTAACATTAAAGTAATGTCTAACTATCTTATTAAAATTAATGTTTTTTGCACCTAGTATAAAGCCAAACATTATCATTACTGTATTTATTTGAGTATTTTTCCATGAGAAAAATGCCAATGCTAGAGTAATTGTTATTGCAATATATTCTTTCCAATTAAAACTATCAAATATATAAATTTTAATTACAAGCAAAAATAATGCAAAGTAATTAAACCAATTAACCTGATTAATTCGCAAATAAATCATAAATGTAGTATTCACAACAAAAGAAGCAATTAAACTTATCGTAAATGCAAAAAAGAATAACTGCTCCCCGCTAATTACTTTATTATTTACCCATCTAACTTTATCTTTTAAGTAGGTATTCACTATTATTTTCTCCTATCTCGAATAATGATATTTAGATTATTTAAGGGGTAAATAGGTCATTTTTTCCCTTCTTATTTCTTAAAGCATCCTTAAAACCGTGGTAATAAGTATAGAGGGCTTGTCTCCGTTGCCCTTTATATACATTGTTAAATAATATCCTAATGCACAATTTTAAATAGTATTGATAAAAGTACAGTTTTAGCCATTTCCAGTCCGAATGTTTTTCTTTCATCAACATTGAGTTTCTCATTTCATAATAATTCTTCCAATTAATAACATTCTGCTTTGCTGGATCTTTTTTAGGAGTCTTATGAACAATAATTGCATCTGATACGTTAATGATCTTACTATACTTACGAATTCGTAACGAATATTCGGTATCATCATAATATATAAAATAATCTTTTTCGGGCAGTCCTATTCTTTTCAAAATATCTCTACTGATTACACACCCAACAAATGACAACAAATCAACTTCAAAGTTTTGATTATATTCTGAAGCAGGAATATCTTCTTGTCGATACCATCTAGCTTCTAATACTCTACGACGATGATCAATTTGAATCGTGCCATCTTCATATTCTACCGTTCCACAAAATGCTTTTATTTCAGGATGCGTTTTTTGACAATTCGAAATTAGTTCAAAAAAATTAGATTTATATATCGCATCATCATCTGATAATGATAAAAAGTCAAAGTCTGTATATTTCATTGCTTCTTCAATACCATGATAAAAGCCCCCAGAGCCTCCATAATTTTGCGGCATCTGAATGTAGACTATTTTAGGATGTCTTAACAGTCCCGTCTCTTTAAGTTTCTTTTCTGTACCATCTGTTGAATGATTATCAATAAGAATAATCCTAATTGGCGGTACTTTCTGGTTTAGCAACGAATTTAATGCTTCAATAAGTTTATCTTTTCTATTATAGGTAACAATTACCGATTGATAATTCATATATTTTCCTCACTTTTATTATTTTCGTCGCCTTTGAATTAAGTCAATAGCTTGGTCAACAATTGGCGCCTTAAGCAAAATAATGCCAAGCAAGTATACAATCATGCCGACAAGTACTTCTATAGCCAAATTAATAACAGTCATATTAATAATTAAAGCCAAACGGTAAACGACAATGAACATTAATCCACCACTTATTATATATTTCCAGCTGTTCTTAAAGAGCCGTCTACGTTCAATAGTCCCTCTAATATAAAATAATTGAATTGCTGTTACTGTTAACTCTGAAATATCTGTAGCGATTGTTGCACCTTTAGCTCCCCACAAAGCAATTAAGAAAAGGTTTGCAATAATATTAACAACAGCCCCTAATGTAACTGAAACCGTATATTCTTTCGTGCGATTAATCGGCATTAAATATTGCGTTCCTGTAACATTACTCCAAGCAATAAATAAGATAACTGGCGCTTCAAACATCATTAAAGTTCCAGCCGCATCATATTGTCGTCCTAAAAACCATGGAGCAAATGGTTGAGCAATTGCCATAATTCCAAACATCATTGGCACTGCAATTGCTGTTATAAAATCAAAAGAATTATACAAACTCTCCCGAATTCCCTTAACATCACCTTTAGAAAATTTGTTAGCAATATGAGGTAACATCACTTGCCCAGAAGCAGTCGCAACTGCTAAAACAACCTTAATGATTTGGTCAGTGTTCTGAAACTGCCCTAGTTGGTTTTGCGTTGACATACGCCCAAGCATAAGTCGATTAACAACTAAGTATACTTGAGTAGTAATCGTTGGAATAAAAAGCAATAGCGCGGGATAAAAATGTTTAAACGGGTGCCACGTGCTAATTGGAACCCATTTAATTTCATCTTTCAAATATGGCCATAAAGTTAAGTTACCAGCAAGATTTGATAATCCCAATAAGGCAATATACTTTCCTAGGTCACTTTGATTTTTAATTAAAAGAAAAATTAAAGCAACTGAAGCCAATTTTACTAGCATATTTCGGAAAACAATCCGTTGAAAGTTTTCCATTCCCATAAAATACCAAGAAACATCCAATCCAGCTGCAATAATCCAAAAAGATTGAAGTAAAAAATAATGTTTAAAAGTAGTACTAAATAGGAGTACCGCTGCAAGATAAGCTATTAATGCTAGTAAAATTGTCATTCCTTGAAGCGTCTCAATTCCCCAAAAGATTTTTGAACGTTCAATAGGATTTTCACGATGATAGGCAACTTCACGATTACCATAAAGTGCAATTCCCATTTGTCCAACAAGCATAAAGAAGGTCATCCAACTGTTTGTATAAGAATTGATACCTACAAGTTCCGGTCCCAGTACACGTGAAATATAAGGAACAGTAATTAACGGTACTAACAGTAATAATATTTGATAGACAACATTATACAAATAATTCTTAATAACCTTCATGGCTACTAATCAAACTCCTTGTTAACAGCTGTCAATGCTGCATGTAATACTTGATCCATGTTGTAGTAACGATATTGACCTAAACGGCCACCGAAGATCACATTATTAGCCTCTTCGTTCGCTAATTTTGCATATTGCTTATAAAGTTCGTTATTCCGTTGATTATTAATTGGGTAATATGGTTCATCACCCCGATGCCAGTCAGCAGGATATTCACGAGTAATCACTGTCTTATCCTTATCACCCTTCCCGAATTCAAAGTGCTTATGTTCAATAATCCGAGTATATGGTATTTCGGCATCAGTATAGTTAATTACCGCATTACCTTGATAATTGCCAATGTTCTTTTCCTCAGTTTCAAAGCGTAAACTACGGTATTGTAATTCACCTAACTGGTAGTCAAAGAATTGATCAATCATCCCGGTAAAGACAACCTTGGGATAATCTTTAAGGTATTCGTCCTTCTTATCAAAGAAGTCTACTCCAGTTTCAACATCAATCAAATCACTATCAAGCATTTTTTCGACAATTTGGGTATAGCCCCCAATTGGAATTCCTTGGTAAGTATCGTTAAAGTAGTTATTATCATAAATTAACCGCACTGGAAGTCGCCGAATAATAAAGGCTGGCAATTCAGTTGCCTTTTGTCCCCACTGTTTTTCAGTATAACCTTTGATGAGCTTTTCATAAATATCACGGCCAATTAACGAAATGGCTTGTTCTTCCAAATTCTGTGGCTCTTTACCTGCCATCTCTTGGCGTTGCTCGTTAATTTTTGCCATTGCTTCTGCTGGTGTCCGTACCCCCCACATCTGGCTAAAAGTATTCATATTAAATGGGAGGTTGTACATTTCGCCCTTGTAGTTAGCTACTGGACTATTTGTATATCGATTGAATTCTGCAAACTGGTTCACATAATCCCACACTTCCTTATTAGACGTATGGAAAATATGGGCCCCATATTGATGAACCTGAATACCATCTATTGCTTTAGTGTAAATATTACCAGCAATATGGTCTCGTTTTTCAATCACCTTTACGCGCTTACCACGTTTAGCAGCTTCATAGGCAAAAGTCGCCCCAAAAAGGCCCGCGCCTACTACTAGATAATCATATTTTTTCATTGTTCTCTCCATATCATAACTTTTACATACTTTTGTATAATACTACATTACTACAGTGTTTGTGAAGCTTTGAAATATTTATCATAATTTAAGACTATTTAAGTATTCTTGTAATCTTTTAGTAAAGTTTTTGTAATAAAAAAGTAGTTCTAAGATCTCTCTTTGAACCACTTTTTCTCTAATCAATTATTTGTTTGATGGATCAATCCATTTTAATGAAGCTGAATATGTAAGATTAATCGGATCCCCATATTTAGCGCCTTGGTTAGCAGTCTGTAAACTGGCGGTCGTTAACCAATATTCATAATGATATTGATTACCATCTTTTAATGTATATATTTTTTGTCCAGAAAGTACTCCCGTTGTCCCATATGTTCCTGGAAGTACTTTTGCAAGATTGTCAAATGCCTGTGTATTTATTATTGTACCTTTCTCACCAGTTAGAGCAGCAGCAACAGTTTTCTGAAGAGACGATAATTCCTCTGCCGGTAATGAATCGCCTGTTTTAAGTGGATGATCAATTGATACTCCATCAATTCCCCATACTTCAGAAACAGTTGCATTTACTGGAGATGTGACCGTTTCAACCTGCTTATCAGCAACAAGCGTCGCACTATAATTAACTGTTAATGGAACACCATATTTAGCATTTTGATTAGCTTTAAGAAAATTACTAAGTTTTTCCGCAGTACTGTTACCATCTAGCCAAAATTCATAATGATACTTATTACCAGCTTCATCAACATAATTCTCGCTCTTAAAGCCATCTCGAAAATTATTGAAAATAACCTTTAAAGATGTTTCACTAATACTAGTATTTTGAGTCCCATTTAATAACTGTTGACCTTCTTGATTTAATACATTATTTAAATCTAAAGTATCGCCAATCTTTAATGGATTTGTTAAATTAATCCCATCTGCTTTATATAAGGCATTGATCTTAGCATTAAGCGGACTCGTAACATTTGCAGGAGAAACATAACCAGTTAAAAATCCTTTATACATCATTAATGATTGAAGTGGGTAACCTCGATCATCAAAAAGAGTGTTATTATCCCAAGAAGTTCCACCTGAAGCTGGTTTCCCTTCATACATGATCTTTGAATCAGGGTAATAGCCACGCGCATTAATTGATGCCCAGCCAGTACCTTGGACATCCCCCATTAGCTTATTATATTCCCAGTTATTCCAACCAGCTTTTACCGGAATCCAGGCTGGTTCCCAGTAAAATGCTCCTAGACCATTATCGTTGCTTAAAATTGCTTTATACATTGCGCCAATTTCATCAACTTGCCCTTGAGGACTTACAGCATAATGACCAGGATCCCAGCTAACATTATTAGGAGTTCCGTCAGCATTTTCCAAAGTAAATGGCCAACCGCTTTCTGCAATCATAAACTTTTTGCCATACTTGTCTTTAATCATTTTCTCTACATTAGCAATATTATCAGGATTATTGCCACCCCATCCCCAAAATGGATAGTAAGAAGACCCAAGAACATCATAATCAACATTATGCATCTGCAAGGCACTCATAATCATATCATAATTGTGCATGTCCGGTGTCTCAATATGAATTGCTAATTGAGTATCTGGACTGCTTTCTCGGAATGCCCGAGAAGCAGAACTAATGTAACTTGTCATCCGACTAACTTGTGGTTCTGTTTGCCAAACATTGACATCTTCGGCTTCATTGCGAACACCGAGAATTCCCTTTGTAATTTCATTACCAAGTTGGGCCATGTCAATATTAACCCCAGCCTTTGTAAAATCATTTACTAATTTCTTAGTATAAAGGTATATTTCATCATTAAGATCTTTATCATCAAGGTTTTTCCATTGCTTTGGAACTAATTGTGTAGCTGGATCAGCCCAGAAATCAGAATAATGTAGTCCTAAAAGTACTTTCATTCCATACTTTTTAGCATTTTCTGCAATCTGTAAAACAGTTGCTTCGTCATCAATTCCACCACCATACGATTCCCCAGCAGCATTATATGGGTCCACCCACATCCGGATACGAATATAATTAACGCCTGCATCAGCAAGGACCTTCATTAAGTCAGCTGGTTGTCCATCAAAGTCATAGAATTGAACTCCATTTTTAACTAAAGCTAGGTAGCTTGAAACGTCTACTCCACGAATTGTATCTTGTTTCATGTTTGGAATTGGATCCACTTTAACTGTTTCATAGCGTGCACCAGTCTCTGTTCCATTTTGATAAGCCAATGCAACCTCGTCAGCAGTTTTTTTACTCGTTGGCGTCATATTAACATTTTCTGTCTGCGAACCAGTTTCAGAACCATAGACAAGCGTAGCAGTATACGCAACTTTTAATTGATCACCATATTTAGCATTCTTATTGAGTGCTAAGAAATTGTTGAGTTTATCATCAGCAGTTTGACCAGCAAGCCAGAATTGATAATGATAAGCATCGTTATTATTATAGTAATTCTTACTTCCTTCAAGAACAGTCGAATTTCCAGGAAGTGCCGCAAAAATCGTCTTAAGAGTATCGTAACTGATCCCTGTTCCCTTTTCACCAGTTAATAACATCGGGCTTACTTGCTTAAACGCTTCGCCTAAATCGGTTTTGCTGATTTCTGCTCCCGTTTGAAGTCCGTTCTCTACCTCAACTGTTACACCAGCATTTTTGTATGTTTCAGCGACTTGTCCCATTAAATTAGAAGTAGCCTTTTCAGTTAGTGCTTGTTCGCCTGGTTTAAATAAAACAATCGCTAATTTATTATTTGTTACCCCCACTCCTACTACACTATTGTTTAGTGTCACGTCAGTCGGTAAATTATTGATAAAATTATCAGCAAGTTGATTATAATCCATCGTTTGTGGTAAATCATATATTGCTGTTGAAATAACATTACCATCAAGCAAAGCATTATTATGAAGCTTTTCATTAATTACTTTACTATCATTATTTACATCACCTTGAGCAAGTTCTTGGGCAATGTCATGGATGGTTAATTCTTGATAGTTATTATTTTGATTAGTCCAATCATAAAGAATACTAATCCCTTGTTGGTGCATCAATTTTTGAGCAATTCGCTGAGCGGTTAAATCACGCTTAGCACGCATAGAATCACTATTAAAGCTTCCACTTGTTTGATAGCTATCCTTTACAACATATACTGGCGAATTAATATCAATGTAATTACCATTTCCTACCGGATCATCAGTAAAACGATGAATCAATTGAATAGCAGTATTTCTTAAGTCTGTATTTAGCACTACTGAACTTTGGAATCCAGATTGTCCACTATTCAAAATACCTGGAAATACACGTTCTACATCTGGACGAACTAAGTTACCTTCCGAACCCATTACAATGGAACGACCAATTTCTCTTCCATTTTGAAGAACTATAATATATTGATATGGTTTCCCATATGATAAGTTGCTGGCATGCCATCCCTGGACTTCAACTGTATTATCATTAACTTTAACATAATCAAAGCTTCCTTGATTAGCAGTCAGATCGTATTTATTACTCCATTGATCTGTTACCAGTAAAGTAGCAGTAGGATTACCATCATCGGCCGCGCTAAATCTTAAAAGAATTTGAACGTCTTTAAGTTGGAATAGATCAATTTCTTTAGGTAAATTAATTGTTGTGTTAAATCCACTATTCTCACTATTAAAGATTGAAGGATAAACTTTAGCAACATCTGAACGAGTACTTAGTTGAACGGCTTTACGCGTAATTTCTTTTCCATTATTCATTACTAAGATATATGGATGATTTTGAGTGGTTGAGGCATCACTAGCCATCCATCCAGTAACATGAATACCATTATTAGTTAAATAAAGTTGATCAATAGCATTAGCAGATTGATTAAGAACAATTGATGGAGACCAAAAATCTGTTCTCTTTCCATCATTTCCATTACCATTTGGATCTGTAGAATAACGGCTGACGATAGAATATTGATGTCCAAAAATAATATCTGCTGGATTAACCTCAAACGTTGCATTAAAGCCTGAATCTAAAGCACCTTTAATATTAGGATATGCTTGGGCAACGTCTGGACGAGTAACATTATTTATTTTAGTTGAAGTAATTTGATGACCTACCGTTTGATCAAAAAGAATTAAGAAACGATTATTTTCAACAGTAGCAACATCACTAGCATGCCACCCTGTAACAGTTACTTTCCCATTTTTGCTTATATTAAATTGATCAATATATCCTTGATTAACTACTTCCTGTGGTAACAAACGTTGAGGGGCAAGCCAATAGCTAACATAATTTCCTTCTCCGTTATCTGCGTCACTGTAACGGCTAATAATTTGCAATTCATGAGTTAAGTCAAGATTATCTAAAGAAAAATCAGCTGTAAAACCAGATTGCTCAGCATTAATAACTTGAGGATAAGCTTCCGCAACATCAATCCGAGAAACATTATTTACTTTTTTACGAGTAATTTCATGGCCAAGAGTCCGATCAAACAAAATAATATAATGATTATCTTTGCCTAATGCTTTATTAGTAGCATTCCATCCTGTTACATGAAGTTGATTATTAACAACTCCCATTTCATCTAGCCAAGCATAATTTTGACGATCAAAAATGACTGGGGCGGAGACATAATCTACAAACTGACTGTTACCATCAGCAGACCCGCTATAACGACTAACAATTTGAATTGCATTTCGATAGGTATTTAGTTTATTAGTATCTAATTGTATTTTTGCATCAAAGCCAGAATTTTCAGCATTATAGACATTATGAATATTTTTAACATCTGGACGTTGAACAATAGTTTGATCGTTTAATTTTGTCCGGCCCAGTTCGGCTTGCTCACCTTTATCATTATGACCAATTACAATTAAAAATCGATTTTGATTACCATATGCAGCCGCCTGATTCGTAGCTTGCCATCCAGTAACATGTAATTGATTATTATTCACTTCAATAGAATCAAAATTTCCATAACTACCATTATCATTTTGATCATAGCTTTGAGTTTGACTGGGGGTAACTTCTAAAGTTGATGGTTCTTTAGAAGGGGTTTCGTTATTACTAACAGATTCTTGAGGAGGATTTATTTCTGCAACAGACTCATTAGTAACAGTTTTTAAGGTTTGTGTCTGTTTATTGTTATTACTATTATTAGTATTTTCTTGTTGGTCAGAAATAGGTTGAGTAGCAACTGACTGATTATCAGCAGGGTCTGTAGTATCAGCTTGTGCCACCCCTCCTAAAATTATTCCAGTGGATACTGCAACCGTTGCAATTGCAGCTGTTATCCATTGCTTTCCACTTTTATATAATTTAAAATGTTTCTTCTGTTCCATTTGTTAATCTCCTATAATTTTGGTGAACCAATTCATTTTAGCATGCAATTATATAAATTAAAATTCTAGACAATAAAAAAGAATGCAATGAATTTAATAACTTTTTCATTACATTCTTTTTTTCTAGATTAGTGAGCTTGCACAACCTTTGCATTGCTTGGTAAACTACCTGACCAATCATTATAAGTAATTTGGTCACTACCGTTCGTTGTTTGTCGATCCATGCCATCACTATCCACATGATGAGTAACGCCATTTTCATCTGTCCAAACCGCAACGTCACTTAAGCCCAGTTGAATTTCGCTGCTTTGATTAGCCTTATTACTTGAAGATTGTTGACTAGAAGTAGATGACTTTGTCGTACTTGTAGCAGAAGATTGTGATGAACTCGTTGCCTTAGATGAATTTGCATTTTGAGAAGTAGTATTTGAACTACTATTAGAATCAATCTTGGCTACATCATCATCACTAACTTTAGATGAAGCGGCATTCTTTTTACTACTTGATTTAGTTGAATCTTTAGCTTTTGCAGAACTTTTGCGACTCTCAGTAACTTTTGAGGTCGTCTCTTTAGACGAACTGTCACTAGAAGCAGATTTGTTTGTACTGCTTGCACAACCAGCTAAGCCTAAAGTGGTCATTAATAATACAGAACTGCTTAGTAAAAGTCGTTTAATTTTCATTTAGTTAATTCCTCCGTTTAGGATCCATGTATCTTATGCACTTATTGTAAACCATCTTGATTATTTGCGCCACTAATTAAAGTCAATCTTAATAACTAATTGCTCGCTGTTTATCAGCATTCCAGTGTTGGTAAAATTCACCATATGTCATGCTTTCTTTTCTTCCCGTCCAAGGATTATTGTAGAATAAGCGACCTGCATCATAACCAGTTAATGCCAATGCATGATTTACAAATCCATTGACATTGGCAACCCATGCAACTACTAAATGTCCTTGCTTCAGTTTATCCTGAATACGTTGCATCGATGCACCTGTCATAATTTCATGATGACCAACGAAACGGTCAACTACTGGTGCAATCCCAGTGGGAAAAATCCACCACCCACTTGGACTAAATGGATTACCCACAAACCCATAATCTCCATTATTGCTCCGTGGCATGATATTAGCCAATTGAACTTTATTGACATTATAACCTGCATACTGAAGCATCATTGTTACTGCTGTAATTTCACAACCAGTTGGTAATTCCGGAAGTTGACTAATAACCTCCGCATCATTATAAACTGCAACAATTTGTCCATTATCATTGTAGGTAGTCGTTTTACGGCCTTCAGATTGGACTCCTGAAAGAATAGAAACCGGTCCAGATACAATATCAATATAATTACCATTGCCGGCTGGATCATCCGTTAATCGGTTAATAATTTTAACTACTTTGTGGAGCATATTTTCTTGAGTCGGAATCACAATTTGAAAGCCTGACTTATTTGCTCCTTCAATGTAAGGATAAACATTTTGAACATCATTCCGTCCAAGGCCCTTATTCGTAATCTCTTGGCGGTAAAGTTCTTGACCATTATTATCAAGAACGATCAACCATTCATATGGTTTATTGGCTGCTTGACTGCTTGCGTGCCATCCACTCAAGCTAACCTGATTGGCCGTTACGTGAATATTATCAAAGCTACCAGCGTTTGTTGGGTAATCTTGACTGTACTGATCACTGTAATTTTGGTTAGCATCATCACCAGCAAACCGCATAATTACCTTCAGGGTGCCGTTTGCCTTAGCTGGATCCACCTTAAAGTTAACATCAAAGCCACTCTTTTGTGAGTTGTAAATGCTTGGATAAACTTTAGCTACGTCGAGACGGTCAGTTAAGTCAACATGTACTCGATCAATTTCACTGCCATCATTCAATAAAATAAGGTAAGCATTAGGCTTATTAATTGATTGATCGCTGACCATCCAGCCTTTCACATTGTAGCCATTATTAGTCTTGGTAAAGCTATCAACATAAGAAGCTTGTTGATCTAACGTTACAGGATTAAACCAATAATCAGTAGTCTTACTTTGACCATTATCCCCATTACCACTATCTAACGACGAGTAACGACTAACAAGACTATAGCTATGACCTGGAGTAAGGTTTACCGTACCAAAATTAGCATTAAAGCCGGATTGCCCAGCTGTTGCTACTGTAGGATAAACCTTTGCCACATCGGGACGAGCAACATTAGTGACCTTAATGGACTTAACTTGCGTCTTATTTGTATTATCAAATAAGATCAAGTAGTGATTATTTTCGATTTGCGAATAATCAGTTGCATGCCACCCGGTAACAGTCAACTGACCATTACTAAGGTTAAATGAATCAAGGCTCCCTTGATTACTAGTGTTAGCTGGCGCAAACTTCTTAGGGGCATACCAGTAACTAACATAGTTTCCTTCACCATTAGCAGCATCGCTATAACGACTGATAATTTGAAGTTCATGAGTTAAGTCAATTCCAGCAAGTGAGAAGGCCGTACTAAAGCCAGAATCTTTGGCATTAATTACTTGGGAATAAGCTTTCGCTACATCGGGACGAGCAGTCGGTTCTACTTTTACCCGGGTAATCTCATGACCAGCGGTACGATCATATAAAATCACATAGTGATTAGTTTTACCTAATGCCTTATTAGTAGCATTCCAACCTGAAACTTGAAGTTGATTATCTTTAACGTCAAAATTATCAAGATAAGCATAATTTCCCTTGTCAAGGTTAATCGGTTGAGACCAATTATCAACATGATCCCCTTCACCATTAACGGCATCACTATAGCGACTCACAACGTGAATCTGGTCATCAACGCTCTTAACCTTACTCCAGTCCAGACTATTCATTGTTGCTTGGTAACCGGAATCCTTAGCGTTAACCACATCTGGATAAGCTTTGGCAACATCAGGACGCGCTACATTTTCTGTTACCTGAGTGCGGCCCAATTCGGTATTAGTAGTACTATCATAAGCCACTAAATAACGGTTGTCTTTGCCTGCTGCTTGATTAGTTGCTTGCCATCCACTAACATGCAAATCATTATTATTAACAACTTGAGCAGCATCAAGGTAGCCATAGTTACCATTATCTTTAGCCTGGGCTGCTTTTTCTTGGTTAGCTAGATTTTCTTGACTACTCTCAGTAGTAAGCGCAGTAAGTTGCGCTACCGGAGCTGTCGCATCAACAGTATCTGCTTTTACATTCGTATTTCCCAATACCAATCCGGCTGAAACAGCTGCGACAGCTAATGCCATTGCGCACCAATTTTTACCATCTTTATATAATTTATAGTGTTTCTTTATTTCCATTGTTATCTCCC
>NZ_JACIVF010000056.1 GCF_014145585.1 Limosilactobacillus agrestis | reverse complement strand
TCCACTTCAATATGAGCAGAATCTAGTTGCCTAGAAAAATATTTATTCAATTTTAAAGCAAGAACATACAGGTTCCAACTTTAAGGGTACACGTCACAAAACGAGATTTTTACCGGCCTGTTTATTTTATTTATCTGCAATATCGCGGTTATCTCTGAAGATTAACCACTTCGAGAAAATATAATTGGCAATTACCACAAGAACATTATCAATAACTTTAACGATAAATTGTTGAAGCGGATCGTTGAATCCTAATAAAGAAACACCAACGTACATAATAATTATATCTAATACAAGAGTGAGCCCCCGATAAAAATAGAAGCGAAGAAACTCAACAATAAAGTCGCTAACAGTAGTGTAATGTGATCCGAATACCCAGACTTTGTTAGTGAAGTAAGCTACTAAAACCGATAAAAACCAGGCAATAACATTAGCTACTTGGTAATTCCAGTGGATTCCAGAACTCAAAATCTGGAACACTGCTAAGTTAACCACCGTTGTGACAACGCCCCAGAAAAGGTAGGCGATGATTGACTTATATTTTATCCATAGATCCTTAATCATTCAGTTTAGCCGCCTTTTCTACCAATTGCTTAGCAAAGGCATCGAGTTTTTGAATATCTTCCTCATCTGGTGCAAGGTTAACTTTAACGTTTTCAGCGCCCTTAGTTGCACCAGTTTTAGCAAGCGCATCCCCAAATTTATCAACGGCAACACAGAAGTCATCCCCGTAGAAAGTGTCACCAGAGCCAGCAACCCCATATACTTTGCCTGCTAGTTGTTCTTCTTGTAGGTCTTCATAAAAGTCAATTCCTTCTTCGGGAAGAGCCCCTTCATCATAAGTGTAAGGACAGATCACGCAAATATCAGCTTCTTCAAAGTCAGCTGGATCAGCCATTGTCATTTCAACTTCATCGACTTCTACTCCTAAATCTTCAAGAGCGTCAGTGATGATATCCGCAACGTCTTCATTATTACCAGTAATGGTTGCGTATACTACAAGTGCTTTTGCCATTTTATAACCTCCATTAAATTTATAACGTTCATATAGTATAGCACGGTTTACGATATCAGGGCAGACAAGTGGTATACTATTTATGTTAGATTGTAAATAAGGAGATTGCGAAAATGATTAGTTTAAAATCACCTCGAGAAATCGATGCAATGGAAAAAGCGGGGGCAGCCTTAGCGGCAATGCACCTTGGCCTTCGCAAAATTATTAAGCCTGGTATCTCAAGTTGGAAGATTGAAGAATTCGCTCGGAAGTACTTCAAGGCTGCTGGGGCTAAAGCTGAACAAATCGGCTTTGAGGGATACAAATACGCTACCTGTGTTAGTGTGAATGATGAAATTTGCCATGGGTTCCCTCGGAAGAAGTTAATCTTAAAGAAGGGTGACTTAGTAAAGGTTGATACAGTTGTCAGTGTTGACGGTGCTTTCAGTGACTCTTGCTGGAGCTATGCGGTAGGAGAAGTTTCTCCTGAAATCCAAAAGTTAATGGACGTTACGAAGAAGTCACTATTTATGGGAATTGATCAATGTATTCCTGGTAACCGGATTGGTGATATTGGTGCAGTAATTCAACACTATACAGAAGATGAAAATGGCTATGGGGATGTTCGGGAATTTGTTGGTCATGGTATTCAACCAACAATGCATGAAGATCCAATGGTGCCACATTACGGCGAACACGGTCAAGGGACCCGTCTTCGTAATGGCATGACCATTACTGTTGAACCAATGATTAATACTGGTACTTGGGAAGCTGATACTAGTGATCCTAGTGGTTGGCTAGCCAAGACTGCTGATGGTGGGTGGAGCTGTCAATACGAACATACATTAGTCATTACTAATGATGGTCCGAAGATTTTGACCTCGCAAGATCCTGAGGCCGATGCTGATTACATGTACGATGATAATTATGCTAAATACCTTGACCATTATCGTAAAATTGCGGAAAAAGTTGCTAAACAGTTTGAATAGACATAATCAGGATGGGCTGGTGATCCGTTCGTACTAAGACTCGAACCTTGTGGTGACACGAAGCTAGTGCTAGTGCCACGTTATCTTGTTATTGCTCGTGAAAACAGTTGAGGCTGGGAGAAAATAAAGTTTTCTCCCAGCCTCCTTCTTTTTACTTAAATATGGTTTTTATATTAAGATAAGCCGTAAAATTTCTGTATAACTATTTGGGTAGTAAGTTTATTATTCTTGATCAAGAGTAACTTTAGAACCTAATTTTTTAACATCTGGAGCAAAGCCATGATCATTGATGTATTCGATAATTTCATCCTTTGAGACACTCTTAAGTGGTACGGCGGGACTATCCCGACTATCATCACTTGATAAATGGTAAATATTAACGGTATTATCTTCATCAATAGTATACACATTTTTCGTTACTCCAGTGTAGTCATGATGTTCATTAAGAATTCCATACACCATTCCTTGACCTTTTTCGGCTACCAGGTTAGTTAATGTATCATTAGAGTTTAAGATAACCGTAATGCCATTATTATCAGCGAGGTAACCATCCCAGCCATCAAGGCCAGTTTGGTCAGCATAATAAGCTATCGCGGCGGCCGTCTCGCGTGGACCAATATCGGATGATAATTTAACAGAATTATTCGTTGTGGTGTCCGTTGATCCTGTGCTGTTTTGTACCGTTGTATTATTGGATTGCGTATTAGTATTTGTACTCTGCGCAACCGCAGTACTTGAATTGGTAGCAACCGGATCTTTGTGCCCGAAGAATAACCAGGTACCTCCAATGATGCAGACAACGACTACTAAGCTCGTGAGTCCAATTAGCCAAGCTAGCTTATAAGTATTTTTCTTTGAATTTATTAGCACTGCTTGTTGGTTACGAGGATTAGTGGATTTAGCTGAGTTAGTAGGCTTAGTCGTATTGGTGGATTGAGTAAAACTATAACCACAATTAGAACAAAATTTAGCACCGTCTTTTTTCTTTTTCCCACATTTTGGGCAAAATTTCATATGTACTTCCTCCTAATTAAAATAAAAAAAATCCTTTTACAATTCTAGCACGTCTTTATTTGTACTTATATATGAAATTCTGCATAACTAAGAGGAAGTTAACATGGTGATTACATTGCATTATTTAGGCTAATCGTGTCGGTGCAGATACCTTGAAAGTCGTTTTAATCCTTCTTTTAGGGTTGCCTCTGGTGCACAGTAGCCGAGGCGAACGTGACCAGGAGTATCAAAAGCATCACCAGGAACAAGGAGCACTCCTTCATCATGAAGTAAGTTTTCACAGAAAGTATGAATATCAATTGGCACATCAAGCTTTGGAAATGAAGTAGAGACTGCTTGTGGCATTACTACACTTGCCCGGTCTTCATGTTCAATCCAATCCTTATAGATTGCCAAGTTACCAAGAACTAACTTCCGGTTCCGTGCGAGTACTTGATCACGGTGACGTAAAACATAGGTGGCTAACTGATCATTGAAGACCCCTCCACAGATCATGGTGTAATCACGGAACTTACGGAAGAGGTCGGCAAGTTCAGCATTAGTAGCTGTCCACCCAATTCGTACACCAGGAACTGAATAAGTCTTTGAGAGGGAATTAGTAGCGATTCCTTTATCGTAGAGGTCAATGATAGAAGTAAATTTTTCAGGATGATCAAGGGGAAGGTAAACCTCATCAACAAGGACATAAGCGTCGACAGACTTGGCAATCTCAACACTTGTTCAAGGAAGTCCTTATCCAGGACCGTGCCTGTAGGATTATTCGCATTGTTTAGACAAATCATTTTAGTAGTCGGTTTAACCATTGTCTTTAGCTCATCAATTCCGGGATACCAATTGTCTTCTTCATGAATATGCCAGTAATCGACATCCGCTCCTAACGATTTGGGAATATCGTAGAGTTGTTGGTAAGAAGGGTATTCGGCAATGACATGATCGCCTGGATTAATTAAGGCATAGAGGGCTAAAATATTTGCCCCGGTAGCTCCATTTGTTTGTAAGATATTTTCTGGATCGACGTGTTGGTATAATTTAGCAACTTCTTCCTTAAACTCGGGTGATCCTTCAATCCACCCGTAGTTCATTTGCTGCTTATCAAGCATCTCATAAAATTCTTCCCCATTGTTGCCATCTAAATTTAAGAGATCGTGCATGCTTAAAGAGGCGATTGTACTTTGTGAAATATCATAAGTTGCACTCTTTTCCCATTTGTTTAACCATGCTTCGACACCGAAATGTGCTATTTCTACCATGATTTTTTCCTCCTTTAATTAATTGAAATTGTTCCGTTGATTACTAATACTAAGGAAATAACTGCAAAGACAGCGATAATGCCCATGGCCCACTTTTCTTTTATAGAGACTGTGTGGTGGAATTCCTGACATGCTTGGACATAGAAGAAAAATCCCGGAATAAAGCCGACCGAAACCACCATTATTTCCTTCCAGCCCGAAAGAACCATCGCCATCAATTCAAAGAGGGTGGCGATTAGTCCAATGACAAATTGTCCCCATTCTTGGTGTTGCCAACTGTACATTATCTGGTAAATGCCAACAAGAAGGTAACAGATCAAAATGGCGGCCGTACAAAGCGTATATGCAAAGTTGTAAGCATAGGTAGTGAAAAGTAAAGAGAAGAGGAAGACTGATTGAAGAACCCCGGTGATTACTAATGCCCGTGTGGGAGCTTTTTTGTTGTTTAGCTTACCCCAAGATGTTGGGAGCGTTTCATCATCAGCCATTAGCATTAATGATTCAGCTGGTAGCATTGTCCACGAGAGCCACGAAACTAAAACTGAGATGATTAATCCAATACTGATAAGGGCTGCACCCCATGTTCCAACTAAGTGTTGCATGATAGCTCCCAGTGCTGGTTGGCCACCAGCAGCTAATTGTGCCCGGGTCATGACCCCGTATGGCAAAATAGACACTATAATGTAGATAACAAGTAAGCTTATCAGGCCGAAGATGGAAGCACGTTCTGCATCGGTCCGCGTTTTAGCACGACTAGAAAGGACAGAGGCACCTTCAACCCCGACAAATAGCCACATCATTACCATAATTGAGGCCTTTACTTGTCCATAGATAGAACTAGTTTCGATTTTTGAACTAAGATTCTGAGTTACATTTCCCCAGAAATCAGCGGTAAATATCCTAGCTTTAAAACCAAGAATCACGCAGATAACAAAGATAATTAATGGAACAATTTTGCAGATAGTCCCAATCGAATTAATGAAGGCTGCCGATTCGATCCCCCGATTTACTAAGAATGTCAAAACCCAGGTTAAAATAATGGCAATAATAATGGAAAATAGGTTTTGACCATTGGCAAATAGGTTCGGGAAAAATGTTCCTAGAGCGCTCATCATAATCGTCGCAAAGGCAATGTTACCAAGCCATGCGGAAAGCCAGTATGCCCAACCAGAAATAAACTCGCCCAACGGACCAAAAGCCGCTGCCGCATAACTGAAAATCCCCGAATCAAGATCTGGCCGTTTTTGCGAAAGATTAGTTAGGGAGAGAACTAAAGTTAAAACGCCAATACCTACGATTATCCAGGCAATAATTGCTGGGCCTGGAGCAGCTGCGGTAGCTAAATCACTGGTAATACCAAAGACACCCGAACCAATTGTTGATCCTACAATTAAAAGGGTCAATTCTGTCGTATTAATACCTTTTTTCTCACTCATTTACTCCACCTCACGATCTATATATTAGAGTGAAAATTAAATAAATTTTCTTAATCAAATCGTACTAACGTCGGAAATTGCTATCAATACCATTAAGATTAAATGTGAAAACACTTATTAAGTGATGGAAATATTATACATCAATTATAACTTAATATACAAACGTGTGAATAAATTTTGCTAAATAAGCATAAAAATACAAAAAGTAGTATAAAATAATGTGAATTATTAACAAAAGACTTTCATTTTTTTAAAAGACGACTATACTAATAATTATTAAATAATTTCTTATTTTTATTTAAGAAGTATAAAGCTTTGGAGGTATTATCTTGGACGAACAGAGTAGTAGTAAAAAGATGATTACTACCTTTGGATTAGTGACGATGATCATTACCGCCATTTTTGGTTTTGGGAATGTTTCAAACGCCTACTTACAAATGGGTTATGGTAGTATTATTTGGTATGCACTAGCAGGAATTTGTTTCTTCTTTCCTTGTGGTTTAATGATGGCAGAATATGGTTCTGCATTTAAGAATGCTAAAGGGGGGATTTATTCCTGGCTAGCCGGTTCAGTGGGCGAACGGATTGCTTTTGTCGGTACTTTTGTCTGGTTAGCATCGTGGATTGTATGGATGGTATCAACAGCGTCACGGATTTGGATTACATTTTCGGCGTTGCTTTTTGGTAAGGATACCACCCAACAATGGCATGCATTTGGGCTGACGTCGACTCAACTGATTGGGATACTTGGGATCCTATTAATTCTCGGTACAACTTGGTGTAGTTCACGAGGGATGACAGCAATTGCTAAAGTTGGTTCACTTGGTGGAATTTTTACAATTGTTGTTAACATTATTTTTGTTATTGTCAGTGTTATTGTTTTAGTTGCCGATAAGGGGATCTTAAAGCAACCAATTCATGGTGCTTCATCTTTTATTACTTCACCTAATCCACAATTCCAGACACCAATTGCTATTATTTCATTTGTTGTTTATGCTATTTTTGCTTATGGGGGAATGGAATCATTAGGTTCTGTTACTGATAGTATGAAGAATCCTGAAAAGACATTCCCTCGTGGCTTGATCATTGCAAGTATCTTTACGATTGGTGCTTATGTTTTAATGATTTTTATGCTCGGTTGGTCAGTAAATTATCAACAAACTTTGACTAAGAGCAGTGTTAACCTTGGTAATGTTACCTATGTTGTCTTTAATCAATTAGGGGTTACCATGGGAAACGCACTTGGTTGGTCACATGGGGCAGCCCTTACTTTTGGACTTATCATGACACGGATCGTTGCTTTTGCCCAGACTCTCGGTTTCTTGGGCGCATTGTTTATTCTGCTTTATTCTCCAATCAAGGCATTTATTCTTGGTTCTAACCCAGATTTATGGCCAAAGAAACTTACGAAACTTAATAAGGCGGGGATGCCGGCAAATGCAATGTGGCTTCAAGCAATTATTGTTTCAATTATTGTTTTCTTGGTTGCTTTTGGTGGAAATGCTGCTCAACAGTTCTACTTGATTTTGACTGATATGGCGAACGTTTCAACTTGTTTCCCATATATCTTCTTAATCGGGGCCTTCCCATTCTTCAAAGCGAAGAAGAATCTTGACCGGCCATTCGTTGTCTTTAAGAATCGTTTCTGGACGGATGTATTAGTATGTTTCGTTGAATTGATTTTAATTGTCGGAATTGTCTTTACATTTGTTCAACCATTATTACAAAAAGATTATCAAACAGCTTTCTGGACACTTGCTGGACCAATCTTCTTTGCAATTGTTGCATTAGTCTTCTATCAAATCTCCGCAAAGCGTCATAATATTGCTAAATAAAAAAGTGAAAAAGGAGCGAGCCAGAAGTCGATTGTGACTTCGCTTTTCGACGCGAAGCTATCCTCTGGGAGCCCCTATAAATAACAATAGGCCTCCATCGTTCGGGTTACCGAGTGATGGAGGCCTTTGTTGTACTGCGCTATATGTTTTATGAAAATAATTTGCTTTTAGCCTTTTCTTTTTTACTTTAATGTAATATTTGTCCTGTGTGCAGTTTGTTATAATTAAACCTATAAAATATTTTCGGAGGTTATTATGGACAAGGAACCGGGCAAAGGCAAGACATTTATTGCGTTATTAATCCAACATATTACAATGGCCCAGATTTCAAACTCTGCTGCTGTCTTAGCTTACTATACCTTGTTATCTATTTTCCCTGCCGTGATGGTAGTGGGAAATTTACTACCGATGATTGGAATTAATGCTAAAACAATTTTGGCTTACCTCTCTACAGCAATTCCCGAATCTGTTTATGACTTTATTCAGCCGTTAATTTTTGATTTTTTACGGCGAGGGAGTGGTGGCATTTTGACGACTGGGGCTTTAATTGCGCTTTGGTCGACTAGTCAGGGGATTGCTGCTTTTCAACGGAGCGTTAACCATGCGTATGGGATCGCGGAAAATCAAAATCCGGTAATGAACCGGATTGTTTCTTTTGTGTGGATGATTGTCCTCTTGGTAGTTATCTTTATTATTATTATCTTATACGGTTTTGGAGAACAAGTTCTTAAAAGTATTCAGCCGATTTTTAATTTCCGGCGGGATTATATTTCGCTTTTTAGTTCTTTGCGGTGGCCAGTAACTTTTGTTGTTTTATTTATCGCTCTTACTCTTTTATACTACTTTGTTCCTAATGCAAAGGTGCGATTGCGTTATGCCCTTGCCGGTTCATTCTTAGCTTCCTTATTATGGATGGGATTGTCACGTTTATTCTCGCTCTATACCTTATTATTTAGTCACGGAGTAATCTCGTATAAGACGATTGGAGCCTTTATTGCCATGATGGTATGGCTGGACTTTTCCGGTTACATCATCATGCTGGGGGCGGCTTTGAATGCTGCTCTACAAGAATGTCATGAAGGTGAATTACACGCTAAGAAACACTTCTGGCAACTAGTAGAAAGAAAGAATACAGATGGAAGTAGAAAATAACCTTCTCGACAAGGCGGTGGGCTAAGTTAGTTCCACATTATTTTACTATTTTTCGTGAAAAAAGTAGAGGCTGGGAGAAAACTTTTGTTTTCTCCCAGCCTCCCAAATGTTGAAAATCTTTAGAACTCAATATTTAATTACTTTTGCTCGTCGTTAAAGATAACGGTTGAAACTGTATCAACGTACTTCGCAGAAAGGGGTTGTTGGTAGATATCTTCACCTTCTTTAATAAAGAGGTGGGTTTGCGCAATTTCTTGCATTGCTTTACGAACTGTTTCAGCATCAAGTTCGCCACTGGCATAGGTTAACTTTAATGAATGCTTTTTACCAAGACTACCCTTGAAAGTTAAGTTTAATGTACGCATAAGTTAATTTCCTCCTTGAGATTAGTTGTTCATTGCGACTTGATTAGTAACGATAATGTCTGTATCAAGGCATTTTTCGGCAGTAAGCATTTCAATTGCCGCACTAAATTGTGCTACCTGCTCATTAGTAACATCCTCGATAATGTTATTAAAGGGATGTTTAACGCCCTTGGGATGTTCACTGTTGGTGAGGGTAAGTTGAATTTTAGCGGACTTGAAATTACGAACCATTTGCATGATAAAAACTTCCTTTGTTTAATTTGATTTGTTAAGTAGCGGCCACTGCTTACACCTTTATAAACGATTGAAAATTGAGAATGTTAAGGAGAAATTTAAAAATGGCAAAAATTTCGAAAATTGAGGTGCAAAAACGGAAGGGGCAATATAATATATACCTTGATGGTAAGTATGCTTTTCCGGTTGCAGAAAGTGTTTTAATTCAGTTCCGTCTAATGAAGGGAACGGAGCTAGATGAAAAGCAAATTGCGGCTATTGCAACTGCTAACCAGCAAGCAAAGGCTTATTCACGGATGCTGGACTATCTGTCTTACCAGATGCGAACGGAAAGTGACATCATTAAGAAATTAAAAGAAATTAATACGCCTGAAGAGTTTGTTGAGCCAATCTTAAAAAAGCTACGGGGTCAACAGTTAATCGATGATCATGCCTATGCGGCTTCTTACGTCCGCACGGTGATTAATACGGACTTAAAGGGACCTGGGATGGTTCGTCAACACTTACGACAAAAAGGGATTGGCGAAAACGATATTGATGATGCTTTGACGCAATTTACTCCCGAAGTTCAAGCAGAATTAGCAAAGAAGCTAGCGGTAAAGTTATTTCGTCGTTATCGGAACCAGCCAGAGCGACGACGAGAACAAAAAGTACAGCAGGGACTCATGACAAAAGGATTCGCTGGTAGTGTGTATGAAATAATTAAGGATGAAGTGGTTCCACAACCTGATCTAGAACAGGAGAATGACCTTTTAGCGAAAGAAGCGGAGAAGCAATGGCATCGTACTCGGCGTTATCAAGGATATGAGCGTGACCAGCATTTTAAGCAGGCAATGTATCGGAAGGGTTTTGACCTTGATGACGTCCAAAGTTGGTTAGATGCGCAAGATTTACAATAATAACTTTCCAAGATTAGAAATTACTGGTATTATTTTTAATGATTATGTTTAAAAACAATAATTAGGAGTACAATAGTGAATATTAAAATCTTAGTGGCTGTCCATAAAAATTATCGGATGCCAGATGATCCAATGTATTTACCAGTTTTTGTTGGTAAAGAGATTCACCCGACTGTTAACCATACATTTCAGGGTGATAATACCGGAGATAATATTTCAAAAAAGAATCCGCACTACAATGAGCTAACAGCTTTGTACTGGGGGTGGAAAAACCTTGATGTTGATGCATTAGGGTTAGTTCACTACCGTCGTTACTTAACGCTGGGGCACTCAAGGGATCTTTCCACCATTCTCAATCAGAAACAAGTTGAAGAATTATTAAAAGATGCCGATGTAATCTTGCCCAAGAAACGGCATTATTACATTGAAACAAACGAATCGCACTATCTTCATGTTCATGAGCATGAGCCGCTTGAAATTACCCGGCAGGTATTAAAGGATAAATATCCTCAATATTTACCTGCCTTTGAAAAGGTGATGAAACAGACGTCAGCTCATTATTTCAACATGATGATTATGAAGAAGCAGCCGCTAGATGAATATTGTACCTGGTTGTTTGATGTGTTAGGTGAAGTTGAGAAAAAAGTTGATTATTCTGACTATACACCATATGAACAGCGGGTCTTTGGCTTCTTGAGTGAGCTTTTACTAGATACTTGGTTGTTGACTAATCCGCAATATAAGGTAGTGGAGGTTAACCGAGTATTTCTGGAAAAGCAAAATTGGCCATTAAAGATTGCAAAATTCTTAAAACGTAAAGTCACCGGTCATGGTGAACACTAACGATTGGAGATACGGGGATGCCAAAATTATCAATAGTTGTACCTTGTTATAACGAGGAAGAAGCTATTCCGCTTTTCTACCCAGCTGTTGAAAAAGTGGTTAAACAGATGTCGGTAGAAACGGAATATTGGTTTGTCAATGATGGATCGAGTGATGACACTTTGGCAGAGCTACGAAAATTACACGCACAAGATCCAGAACGGGTTCATTATGTTTCTTTTTCACGAAATTTTGGGAAAGAGGCTGGTCTCTATGCGGGGCTTCAGGCAGCCACGGGGGATTACATTGTTGTGATGGATGCTGATTTACAGGATCCACCAGAATATTTACCGGAGATGTATAAGGATATTTCTAGTGGTGAATATGATTGTGTAGGGATGCGGCGGACAGATCGAAAGGGTGAGGCGAAGTTTAAATCTTTCCTTTCTAACCAATTCTATAATGTTATCAATAAGATTTCTGATACCAAAATTGTCTCTGGAGCCCGGGACTATCGGATGATGACCCGCCAGATGGTGGATGCCGTGTTATCGTTAACTGAATACAACCGGTTCTCAAAGGGAATTTTTAACTGGGTTGGTTTTAAGACTAAATACCTTCCCTATAAAAATGTCGAACGGGTAGCAGGAACAACCGATTGGTCAACCTGGAAATTAATTAAATATGCAATTGACGGGATCACTGATTTTTCTGAGGCCCCCTTGGCACTTGCTACCTGGGCTGGTGGATCAACGGCATTTATCTCCATTATTGGCATGATTATTGTTGTTATTCGAAAGATTCTTGAACCATCTAGTAGTGCTTTTGGATGGGCGTCAATGGTTTGTATCATTTTATTCCTCGGTGGTATTCAATTACTTTGCCTTGGAATAGTTGGTCGTTACATTGGTCGGATCTATATGCAGACAAAGAAACGACCGATCTATATTATTAAAGAGAAGAAGTAGGATTGAGGATCATGAATGAGAAGGTAAAAATTAATCAACAATCTAAGAGCTACCTTTTCTGGAAGAGGTTCTTTGATATTGTGTTATCGTCAGGAGCACTAGTTTGCTTTAGCCCAGTATTTTTAGCTGTTTTTATAATGAATCGCTTTGGTGATAATAAGGGACCATTGTTTTATAAACAAGAACGGATCGGCTGGCATGGCAAGCCCTTTAAGATTTATAAGTTCCGTTCAATGGTTGTGAATGCAGATAAAATTTTGGAAAATGATCCTGAGCTTTATGCTAAATATGTGGCAAATAACTATAAACTAGAGCCAGAAGAAGACCCCCGGATTACTCGTTTAGGGCGGTGGTTACGGAAAACATCCATTGATGAAATTCCCCAGTTTATTAATATCTTGCGTGGTGAGATGAGTATTATTGGACCCCGCCCAGTTGTAAAGGCTGAATTAGCAGAGTATGGTGATCGGGTTGATAAGTTTTTATCAGTAAAGCCAGGAGCAATGGGACTCTGGCAATCAAGTGGGCGGAGTAATATTCCTTATCCCGAACGTTGTGATGTTGAATTAGAGTATGTTGATGAGGCTTCACTTGGATTTGACACGAAAATAATGTTTAAGAATATTATTAGTATCTTTAAGAGTGAGGGTGCATATTAGGAAGGTAAATGATTTTTTTGTTTACAACAATGATTAGTCAAGCATGATTAACGATTATTACAATTAAGTTAAAAATATATATCTTAATAGTTACGATTACCTACAAAAGCTGTTATTTAAGGCTTTTGTAGGCTTTTTTGTTGATTTGCAAGGAGAAAGCACAACCAGTATGATATTAATCGTGAGAAAATTAAGTATTTAAGTTACAATTCGGTTTTAATTTTATGGAGGACAAGCTTATTTTTAAACCTAGTCATTTAAAATCAAAAGTTTTATCTACCCTTACTGTATGTGGAGGAGCTTTATTCCTGTTAAGTGGAAATGCTGCTGCTGATGATCAAACAACTGATGTTCAACAACCAGTTACTCCTCAACAAACAACTAATGAACAACCAAATGTCTCCACAGTTGATGTACAAACACCAAATACATATAACGGAGTAGCAGTTAGTTCACAAGCTAATGAAGCTACTCAGAGCACAGAAAATTATAATGTTGTTTCAACACCGGACAATAATCAAGAAGTACAATATAAAGAAGCAACTCAACCACAAAATCCTAACAATTATGGTTATTTAGATTCAGTTAGTTTATCAAACAACGAACTACAAGTTAGTGGTTGGCAAGCAACTAACCAAGCTATAGACAAGCCTTACCATTATGTAATTGCGTATGATAATACGGCCAATACAGAAATAGGTCGTCAACAAGTTGAAAATGTTAGTCGACCGGATGTTGCCCAAGCCTATCCAGATGCAACCAATGCTGATAATTCCGGCTTTAACTCTACTATTAAGTTAAATACAACTAATGAAGATTATACTAACCATTCTATTAGTGTAATCAGCCGGTATAGTGATGCTTCTAATGGTGAAGGTAATCATGTTGATTATTGGTATCCAGCATTTACTTTTGACCAAGGTAACTATGCTTGGCTAGATGATATGCATACTGAAAATGACCAATTACATGTTAGTGGTTGGAATGCAACTAACCAAGCAAATAATAAAGATTACCACTATGTAATTCTTTATGACACAACTAAGAGTCGCGAACTTAGCCGCCAGTTAGTAGATGAATCGGCTAGTCAACGTCCAGATGTTCAAAAAGCATATTCAAATATTAATAATGCTACTAAGTCTGGCTTTAACGTAACCTTTGATTTATCGAAATTGTCTTTTGATGCTAGTGATCAATTACAAGTAATTAGTCGTTATAGTAACGCTGAAAATGGTGAAGGTGATCGAGTAGATTACTGGTTTGCACCAACTAGTCGTGAAAATCAAGGATACCTTGATAGTGCTAACTTTAGCAATGGACAATTAGTAGTTAATGGATGGCATGCAAATGATGCTTCTACCATTGCCCCTAATCATTTCTTGATTCTATTTGACCAAACAGCTAAAAAGCAAGCTGGAGTTATTAATGCTACTCAAATTGATCGTACAGATGTTGCAAATGCCTTTAAGAACATTCAAACAGCTAATCAATCTGGCTTTAGTGGTGCTTTTAATGCTGACACTATTATTCCTGGTCATGAATACTCACTTGTTAGCCGTTATTCTACTTCTGCAAACGGTAATGGTGGTACTGGTCACTACGTTGATTATTGGTTCAATGATCTTAAGTTTGATCAAGCTCGTTATAGTATTGATTCATTTACCCAAAATGGAAATAAAGGTTTTCATGTAAATGGATGGATGGCAAGTGACTATGCAATTAATCGATCAAATGCTTATGTTATTCTACTTGATAATGGTAAAGAGGTTACTCGGAGTAAAGTAACATTAACCGATCGTTCAGATGTAGCAGCTGTTTATCCAAGTATTTACAACAGTCGTAAGAGCGGCTTTAGTACAGACTTGAACGTTGATCCAACTAGTTTAAACGGTGAACTTTCTTTTGTTTTACGTTTTACTAGTTCAGAAGATGGAAACAGTAATTACAGTGATCAATATACTAGCAAATATGCTACTAATACTGGTTATTTCGATAATGTTGATGTAGCTGATAACCAAATTAAGGTTGCTGGTTGGCATGCAAGTACCCAAGCTAATGGAAAAGATTACCAATTTATTATTGTTTTAGACCAAAATGGTCATGAACTAGCTCGTCAGGCTGTGAATACAAAGAATATTACTCGGGATGATGTTCAAAAAGTTTATCCATGGCTTGAGAACAGTGATAAGTCAGGGTTTGAAACTGTTGTAAACCTTAATGATCAAATTAATCATAAAGCGGTTCGTTTGATTCACCGCTTCTCTAACCAAGCTAATGGTGAGGGTAATTATGTTGATTATTATTCTGATTTAGTATCTGTTCATTCTGAATTCCAAAATGAAAATGGTTCTACTTATTACTATGATCCACGAACAGGTGCTAAACAAACAGGTTGGGCAAATATTAACAATAATAATTACTACTTTGATCCATCTACTGGTGCTATGTTCACTGGTACCCATACAGTTGATGGTAAGTCATATGACTTCGGAAATAATGGTGTTGCAGTGGAAAATGATAAGTGGGGCTGGCCATTCCCTAATATTGGTGAAGGTCACTTTTCCGGTGCTCAATTATTTGGGGTAAATGCAGGTGGCCAATTCCGACGTAACGGTTTCCATGATGGCCTAGACTTTGGTTCAATTGATCATCCAGGTGCAGAGGTTCATGCTATTCACGGTGGAAAGGTTACACAAATTAGCTATACTGCCGGCTTAGATTGGTATGTATTAGTTGATACTGGTGAATATCTTACTGTTTATCAAGAAGCATTCTCTAACCGGAACAATATCCAAGTTCAAGTGGGACAACAAATTAACACTGGTGATGTAATTGGTCGTCGTGATACATCCCATGTTCACATTGGTGTTACTCGTCAACACAACTTTAATATTGCTTTGGCTAACTCATTTAACAATAATGGTACTTGGTTAAACCCATTGGATTTAATCCGGAATGGTTCTAAGTAATAAAAAAGCTGCTTATTGTTAATTAACATTAAGTGGCTTTTTTGTAGGGAGTTATGGGAGATAACAATGGAAATAAAGAAACACTATAAATTATATAAAGATGGTAAAAATTGGTGCGCAATGGCATTAGCTGTCGCAGCTGTTTCAGCCGGATTGGTATTGGGAAATACGAATGTAAAAGCAGATACTGTTGATGCGACAGCTCCGGTAGCGCAACTTACTGCGCTTACTACTGAGAGTAGTCAAGAAAATCTAGCTAACCAAGAAAAAGCAGCCCAGGCTAAAGATAATGGTAACTATGGCTACCTTGATGCTGCTCAAGTTGTTAATAATAATGATTTGCATGTTAGTGGATGGCAAGCAACTAATCAAGCAGCAGGCAAAGACAACCGTTATTTAGTGGCTTATGATAGTACTACTAATACCGAATTGGGCCGCACTCAGGTAACAGAAAATGTAGCGCGTCCTGATGTTGCCAAAGCTTATCCAGATGTGGTTAACGCTAAGGATTCCGGTTACCAAGCAACAATGAATAGTCTGGACTGGAGTAAGGTTAAGAGCGTTGATGACCAGATTCACGTTGTGAGTCGCTATAGTGATGCCGTTAATGGTGAAGGGGATCATGTTGATAATTGGTCTCAACCGATTAACCTTGACAAGGGAAATTATGCTTATCTTGATAATTTTGACGTTAAAGATAATCAACTTCAAGTTTCAGGTTGGAATGCTACTAATAAGGCATTAGGTAAAACTAATCACTATGTGATTTTATATGATCGTACCGCTGGTCATGAGATTACCCGGGTAAAAGTAGAACCGACTGCTCGTCCCGATGTAGCGAAAGCTTATTCCCAAGTAATTAATGCCAAAGATTCTGGCTTTAGTACGGCCTTCTCACTTGCTGGAATTGACTTAACTCATGAACTTCAAATTATCAGTCGTTATAGCGATGCTGCTAATGGTGAAGGAAACTATGTTAGTTACTGGTATGCCCCTAAGAAGTTTGCGCCAGCTAACACTAGTAATCAAGGGAGCCTTGATTCATTTAACCTTAGTAATGGTCAGTTGACTGTTACCGGGTGGCATGCAACTGATTATTCGCAAATCGAAAATAATCACTACTTGATCTTATTTGATAATACAAATAAGACGCAAGTTAAGTCCATTAAGGTCACTAATGTTGCTCGTCCCGATGTGGCAAAGGTTTATCCTACAGTAGCAACAGCTGGGCAATCCGGCTTTAATGCTAATTTTGGTACGGTAAACCTTACTCCAGGTCATAGCTATAGTCTTGTTAGTCGTTACTCGTCGTTAGATAGTGGTAATGGGGATAATGGTCAAAGTAAGACTACTGATTATTGGTTTAATCCTGTAACGTTAGATCAACAAGCTTCTTATGTTGATAGCTTTACCAAGACTAATAATGGCTACAATGTGAAAGGCTGGATGGTCAGCGATCAATCAATTAATAAGCCTAATGCTTACCTTATTTTATTGAATGATGGCAGTGAAATTGATCGAGTACATGTTGACTTAACTGACCGTCTCGACGTAGCTAAAGTTTATCCAAGCATTTACAACTCACAAAAGAGTGGCTTTGATGTTAACTTTAAGGTGGATCCAGCTAAGGCAAACGGCACCCTGAAGGTAATTATGCGGTTTGCTGGTGATGATGCTAACCAAAATTACAGTGATCAGTACAGTCAAGATTACCCAACAAACGCTGGTAGCTTTGATAATATTCACGTAACGGCCAATCAGGTTAGCTTGAGTGGATGGCACGCAAGCAGTCAAGCAGCCAATAAACCATATGAATGGTTGATCGTTCTTGATAATAATGGTCAAGAACTTTACCGCCAAGAGATTACGAATAAGGGCCTTGGACGGAATGATGTTCAAAATGTTTATCCTTACATTGAAGGAGCAAATAAGTCAGGCTTTCAA
>NZ_JACIVF010000055.1 GCF_014145585.1 Limosilactobacillus agrestis | reverse complement strand
CTTTTTTGTTAAAGTAGGGGTGAAGTTGACATGTCGTACTTTTGTATGACGCTTGACGTCGGATTTAAAACTGGCAACTTCACAAGTCTATTCTTAATCTGCTCTTAGTCTGTTGGCTCTTAAGTCGTGTATTGAAAATTAGATTTAATAGACTTTTTGTGATTCTACTTCATTTGGAGATGATAAAATGCGTACTGTATTTGGGATTGATGTTAGTAAACATATAATTAACTTGGCAATTGTAGTTAATAAAGTAAAAGTTGATGAGTGTAAACTAACACTTGATCGTCCTGGATTAGATAATTTATTAAAGCTCCTTAAGGTCTTCCATCAACCTGAAGTGGTTTTTGAGGCGACCGGTATTTATTCTCGTACTCTTCAACACTTTCTTGATTGTAATGAGTTTAATTATACGATGCTTAACCCTTTAACTGCTAAAAAGCAACTCGATAGTTTACGTCCCTATAAAACTGATCGAGCTGACGCTCTTAACCTAGCTCAAACTAGTTTCATTATTCACCGCTCTTTATCTTATAAGCAGGCCCCAGTATATGAACAGTTACACGATCTTAGCCGCTTTTACCAAGAAGTAAGTCGAGATGTTGTTAACCATAAAAATCGGCTACATCGTGCCTTACAACTTACTTTCCCTCAATTGGAGTCATTATTTAGTAATACTAATAACGAGCTATATTGGGCAATTGTGATGCGTTTTTCCTGTCCTTCACAGGTTCTTAAAACTTCGTTTACTGATTTACGTTCGCTTATCCAGGATAGCACTAATAAAGTTATATCAACTAACCGCGCCACCTGTATTACCAAAAAGCTAATATCACTTGCTAAAGAAGCTTATCCGGTTGTTAATGACAATTCCTATGTTTACGAACAAATTCAGTACTTAACTAAACGCATCGTTGAGGAAGTCCATGAAAAAGATAAGATCATTTCAGAAATGCAACACGAAGCAGAAAATTTACCTGAATATGATTTACTATTAAGTATTCCTGGCTTTGGTGTACGAACCGTTACTTCTTTAATCGGTGAATTAGGTGATATTCGCCGCTTTCACAGTAGTAATGCACTTAATGCCTATATTGGAATTGATCTTAGACATTATGAATCGGGCAACTTCGTTGCTACCGATCATATTAGTAAACGTGGTGACGCAGTCGCTCGTAAAATTCTATTTAGATCCATCCAAAATATTGCGGTCGCTAGTCACTTTCATCCTAATCATATTAACGACTTTTATCAGAAAAGGAAAAGGCAATCTTCTCAGCCAGGGACTAAGAAAATTGCCATTGCCGCGATACATCGCCTTCTCAGAACGATTTATCATCTTGTAAAATACAATCAATCTTATAATTATCAAATAGCCAAAGCATAATTTAGGATTGATTCTTACTATTATTCTACAACCCATGAAAAATAAATCTAGTTCATGAGTTTATTTTGTTATACCTTAAATTCCCTTTTTAAACTACCTTAACTATCTAAATAGTTTTTTCTTAAATTAATCTCAAAGAAACACCTTAATATACTTGACTATTCGTAGAAAACAAAAATGAGGATAGGAGAAATTTTCTTCCATCCTCATTTTTCTATTTATCAAATAAACTCAAATACTCACCATAGCCTTCTTCCTGCATCTTTTCAACTGGAACAAACTGCAAGGCTGCTGAATTAATGCAATAGCGCAACCCTCCTTGATCCGTTGGGCCATCAGTAAAGACATGCCCGAGATGCGAATCAGCTTCCTTACTTCTTACCTCAGTCCGCTCCATTCCAAATGATTGATCGCGCTTTTCTGTAAGAACACGCTTCTTAATTGGTTTAGTAAATGCTGGCCAGCCGCACCCTGCATCGTATTTATCTAATGATGAAAACAATGGTTCACCACTAACAACATCAACATAAATGCCCGGTTCATCAAATCGATCATATTTCCCACTATATGGTTTTTCAGTAGCGCCCATTTGAGTCACGGCATATTGCATTGGTGTTAATTTTCTTAATTTATTCTTATCCATTGAGCACCCTCCTCAGTTCCGCTACCTACTTTGATTATACGAATTCTCAGTGAATACTACTAATTTCTTGCCCATTTATTTAATACAACGACTTTTCCAAGGCCATTTGTACTTTCAAGATACTCATGTGCCTGGGGAAGCTGATCTAAATGAAAAACTCTGCTTGGCGTTACATCGATGTCTTTTTCGACAATTAGCGCTAAAAGTTGGTTTAACTTTTCCTCATCAACATTTCCAGAATAAAAACTTGTTAAATACGAATTAGGAGCTAAATCAGTTATTGGGTCAAAGTTTTCAAGATACCATTGATTCCCCAGTTGACCGCTACTACATACAATGCCTTTTTCTCTAAGATGCTTAAAACTATCTTTTATTGTTACTGGACCAACTAATTCAAAAATTTTAGTAAATACTTGGTCAGTTACTAGTTTTCTATTTTTCTCAAGTACAATATGATCAAAGCCAGCATTCAAAAGTTGTTGTTCTTTTTCTACATGACGTGAAGAACCGACTACAGTAATCCCTGGATAAAGCGCTTTGGCAAGCTTAAGAAACGCAATCCCGACACCACTACTTGCACCACGAACTAAAACGTTATCTTTTTCAGTGAGTTGTAAATTTAACAATGATCCATAAGCCGTATAGTAAGTCTCTGGGACAGCCGCTAAATCTGCCCAATCTAAGCTTGTGTGGACTGGATAAATTTGTTCATTCGGTAATAATACGTATTCAGCATAAGAGCCATCAAAAGCCCGTCCCATTTCACCCATGATTGAAATAACTTTCTGTCCTTGGGGTAATCTTTTAGGGTCAGTAGTTTCTTCAATTATTCCTACACATTCAATTCCTAATATCCGCGGAAATTTAACAGATGGTGATAACCCCTTACGCGTAAAGATTTCTGAATGATTTATTCCGAATCCCATCACTTTTACCAAAGACCAACCATTTTTTACTTCTGGACGTGGCACATCCTTATAGATTAACTGTTCAGGGTCACCAGCTTTTTCAATTACCACTGCTTTCATTTATCCAATACTCCTTTCCAACGATGCAACAATATCCACGAAATCAATTGAACAATTCCTGCGCACACTAACGTCAAAGCCATTGTTAAAACTGTTCCCCACAAAATTGGCACTACCTGTTGCCCCTGCAGTCCTTCAAACAATAATTGACCAAGGCCACCAGCATTGATCGTTGCTGCAATAGTTGCCATTGCCATTGTCGAGGCTAGTGCCACTTGGATTCCACTGAAAATTGCCGGTAACGCTAGCGGTAATTGAATTTGGCGAAAAACCTGTTGAGATGTCATCCCCATTCCAACACCAACTTCAATTAATTGGGGATCAACTCCACGGATTCCCGTAATAAAGGAACGTAATAGGACATATTCAGAGTAGATCGTTAAAACAATAATTGCGGTCTTCATGCCCAATCCAGAAATCGGTAAAAGTAAGGCAAAAAATGCAAAACTTGGGATTGAATATAAGAGCGAAAAGAAATAGATCAAACTATTAAGCCATTTTTCACGCCGCAAGAACAATAAGATTATTACAACTGCAATTACTAAGGCAATTACCAGTGAGGAAAGAACCATTGTTGCATGTTGCTGCATATCATCAAGCATTGTTGGCCAATTTTCATTCCAATATTCAATCATATTGTCGCCTCCACAAATCTTGGTTCTGTCGAATCGTTCCTAACAGTTTCTCAACAAATTCAGTTGCTGGATGACAAACAATTTCTTCCGGAGTGGCAAATTGGACAATTTGTCCTTCATGCATAATCATTACTCGTTGTCCTAAAAATAAAGCTTCGTTAATATCATGAGTTACAAACATAAATGTTTTGTCCCCCAATGATTCATGAATCTTTTTCACTTCTCGTTGCAATTCCATTCTTGTTAAAGCATCCAGTGCGCCAAAAGGTTCATCAAATAATACATACGGCGGATTAGTTGCTAATGCCCTTGCTACTCCCACTCGCTGTTGCTGGCCACCAGATAATTGTTGGGGATAGCGGTTTATATATTCAGCGGGATTTAGTTGAACAAGGTTTAGCAATTCAGTAACACGGCTATTAATTGCTTCCTTATCCCAATGAAGCATCTTAGGTACAACTGCAATATTTTGCCCAATTGTCATATGAGGAAATAATCCTATCTGTTGAACAACATATCCCATGTGACGACGCAATTCGACCAGATTTAGTTTCTTAAGTTTGTGTCCATCAATTAATATTTCACCAGCACTCGGCGATATCAACCCATTAATCATTTTCAAGGTAGTAGTTTTCCCTGAACCAGATGAACCAAGAATCGTGATAAATTCACCCTTGTTGACCGTAAAATTGAGATCAGGAATCACCGTTTGATCGTTAAAACACTTTTCAACATGTTTAAATTGAATAATTGGTTCTGTCATGCTTTTGTACCTTTCTAATTAAAAAATCAAAGCTAATCATTGCCAGTAAGGATAAAATAGCAACACTTACTGCGCCAATTACCACATAACTCATATCGTATAAGCCTAAGCCAGTAAATATTAGGGTTCCCAATCCACCAGCACCAATGTAAGTAGCTAAGGTTGCACTAGCAATAGTTTCAACCAATGCTAGTTTTATTCCGTTTAAAATATAAGGCAACGCAAGGGGAATCTCTATTTGTCGGCGTAACTGACGCTGATCCATTCCGAGGGCTTTTCCCACTTCCTTATATAACGGACTTACTTCATTAAAGCCGAGAATTGTATTTATTAGCAACGGCGGAAGCGCTAAAACAATCAAAGCAATTAATGCGGGTACAACCCCCGTTCCAATAAATGGAATTAATAAAAACAGTAATGCCAAACTAGGAATGATTCGTAACAATTGAGCAAATATCACACAAAATTGAGCAACTGGTTTTATTTGCGAACCAATATATCCTAATGGCAGTGCAATGATCATTGAAATCACTAGCGTTACAACGGTAAGAACTATATGCTGACCAACATATTGCCAATATTGTCCGCTGTTTGTTTGAAAATATTGAATTATTTGCCCGAACAAGCTACCACTCCCCATCTATTACCTATAACGAAGGAGCAAATATCTAGCAATAAAAACTAGTTATCTGCCCCTTTGGTACTTATTTCATATTTTGATTATACCAATTTTTAGCAACGGTCCTATAATTCTGTCCGTCAACGTTAACTTTTTTATTTAGATCTGTTAATTGTTTAGTTGTTAACTTCGCATCAACTTTATTTAAGGCTTGTTCCATTTTGGGATGACTTTTGACAGCCTTTTTATTTACTACTGGTACTAAATTATATGGCGGCCAGATATTCTTATTATCCTTTAGTAAAGTAAACTTACTTGTTGCCAATTGACCATCGGTTGTTGAAACCGGAGCTGCTTGTGCTTTTCCTTGTTCCATAATCTTATAGAGTAAATTTACGTCATAGTCTTTAATTGACTTAAAATCAAACTTACCATAAACCTTATCCATTTCTGGAAGGGCATCAGCACGTTTTTCGAACTCACCCTGTGAAGCAAAGTTAATCTTCTTTGCATTCTTTTGCAGTTCACTTAAATTGGTAATATGGTACTTCTTCGCATCCTTAGTTGGCATTGCTACACCTTGGCGATTATCACCTGGTGCGTACTTAAATGTCGTTAAGCCGTCTTTTTGAATACCATCATGTGCTAATTTTGCCATTTGACTAGCACTCTTGCCGGTTCCCTTCTTTTTAAGGTATGTCTCTACAATTGTTCCCGTATAATCAGGATAAACATCAACTTCGCCTTTTTGCGTTGCACTAAAAATCACATTATTTGAAATATTGGGTTTCCGAGTAACCTTATAGCCCTCATGTTCAAGTGCAAGCGCATAAATTTCACTGACAGTCTTACTTTCCGAGACGTTTTTTGACCCCACAATAATTGGTTTATTGCTGGCCGCACTTGCTACCGCTGGCATAATAGTACCTGTTAGTAAACCAGCAATGCTTAATAATGAAAGAGCAACGATTTTCTTAAATCTCATTTATTTTCTCCTTATTTGTAACTAAATAAGTTTCAATTAATAAAATAATACTATATCTATCAAAAATGATTGTCAAGAAAACCGCTAATTCATTCCCTTGACATCATGTAACTGCATAAATTACAATCTTTATCAAAGGAATGATAATATGAAAATTTCAACCCGTTTTAGTGATAGCATCCATATTCTTGCTTTCATTAATATTTATCAAGGAGTTATCCCCTTAACAAGTAATAATATTGCCAGCAGCATTGAAACTTCACCAGTTGTCGTCCGACGTTTGATGAGTGCGCTCAATAAAGCTGGATTAATCAATACTGTCCACGGGGCAGCAGATCCAGTGCTTGCAAAATCACCCGAAAACATCTCACTCTATGATATTTTTCTTGCGATCGAAGGAGATGCTCACCTATTTACGATTGATGAACGAACAAATCCACAATGCATCGTTGGCGGAAATATTCAAGAGACACTTAACGGATTTTACCAGCAAGCAGAAACAGCGGCGAAAGCTAAACTTGCAAGAACCAGTTTACAAGATGTAATCGACACTATTCGCGTTAAACAAGCAATAAAAGATGCTGAAAAAGAAAGAAGGAACTAATAATGAAGTATATGGTTACTGGTGCAACCGGGCACCTTGGTCAACACGTTGTTAAGCAATTAAGCAAACTTACATCTTCAGATAACATCCGCGTCGGCGTTCACAATCCTGCCAAAGCTTCCCAATTCAAAGATGTCGGATATGAAATTGCCGCAATTGACTATCATGACGTCGCTAAGATGACGGCAGCTTTTAGCGGAATCGATGTTGTTATCTACATTCCAAGCATCACTTACCTAGTTAAGGATCGAATTGATGAATTTGAAAACTCATTAACCGCAATGTTTAAGGCCGATGTTCATAATTTAGTTGATGTTAGTTTTATTGCAGATCAATATAATAACCCATTCCAAATGGCTGGTTACTACGCATACTTACCTGCCCGACTTGCCAGTTCCGGCCTTAAATATGCTGTTGTTAAAAATTCGCTATATGCTGACCCCCTCGTTCCTTACCTTCCAGAATTAATCGAACGACACAACATCATTTACCCAGTCGGTGACCAGGCAATGAGTTTTATTTCCCGTCAAGATAGTGCTGAAGCTATCGCCAAGGTAGCAGTCAAACCATACTTGCGAGATAAGGGTCAAAATTATCTCCTTACCATGAGCAAGAATTATACAATGCCAGAACTTAGTTATATTATGACTAATGTTACGGGTGAAAGAATCGGCTATGACCCTGTTACTATAAAAAAATTTGCTGAAATTTACGCTGCTGAGGGTGACGGAAACGAACTTGCTTCTATGTACCAAGCAGCTGCAATGGGATTGATGAACCACGTTACTGACGATTTTGCGCATATCACTGGACATCAACCAACAGATATGAAAGAATTCCTTATAAAAAACTACTAAGCGCTTAAGTAAATTTTGAAAGGGTGTCTTTTCTATGTTTACTCTTCCCCTTGGTATTGGACAAATTCATGCAATGCACGAATTATTTAAAACAAACCCACGTCTTGCTGCCCTTGTCCTTCTTTTGATTATGGGAATTGCTATTTACTATAAATTTCATCGTTAAAATAGATAAAAGAGGATGGAAAATCAGAATTTTTCCATCCTCTTTTATTGATATGCAGAAAATAATTCTTTTAAAAAACTATTACCAACCGGCAACTTATTTTCTAAGTCATAATTATCAAGAATTGTTGCACCAATATCGCTAAAACTTCTGCCACCGAGAGAAACATTTTGTTTAATTTGCGGGGATGTTATAAGTAACGGCACATATTCACGAGTATGTTTTTCACCTGGATAAGTAGGGTCATTTCCAAAGTTCCCCGTCACGATTAGTAAATCATCACTTTGCAGTTTATCGATAATTTTTGTAAGCTCTTGATCAATTCGCATTAATTCCGTTCCAAAGCCTTCAGGATTACGCGCTTTACCAAATCGCTCTATCTCTCCTACTTCTGCTATACAAACACCTGTAAATTTTTTACCGATCAGCTCTTGTAACTGAACAAAACTCTCTTTATTATTCCAGGTTATTTCATTACGAGCCAAATCAAAGAACTGGGTGCTTCTCCCGATTAATTTCACCGCATAGCCTTCTTTCAAGAGACAATCAATAACCGTTGGACTCGATGGAGCTAAAGGAAATTTATAAAGTTCTTGGGGATAAAAATTAGCCGGCCGGTTTCCACTAAAAAGAAGGCCATTTACATTTTCAATAGTATACGGAGAGTTATCGAGCATTGTTCGCAAAATCTGACAATCTTCTTTTAATTCGGCAACCGAAATAGTATGTTCATGGGCAATTAACCAAACACTCGAAGAAGTAGCCGTTGCTAATAATAGACCGCCTGTGGCCAATTGTTCACGACCATAATTTCTCAATGCCGTGCGGATATTCATTAAGGAATTACTTAAAAGAGGACGCTTTGCTTTTCGTGCAAAATTAGTTGCTATTTCCAGCGGTACGCCAGTAATAAAAACATCAGATTCAGCTGTAGTTGCCAAGCCCATCATCTCCCACTGACTTTCACGATCACTCAGGCCTGTTGAGATTGAACTCATTTGCCCGTAAGCCGCAGACGGATTTTCAAGCGAAGGCATCCCCATAATCGGGTGCAAGTTCCCAAGACCCATTTTCTGAAGAGTCGGTAGTTGTAGCCGTATTCGAAAATGCTCCCCAAGATGGCCTAGCGTATCAGCCCCTAAACTTTCAAAATGATTTGCGTCTGCAGTTGCCCCAATTCCTAATGAATCAATTATCAATACAAAAATTCGTTGATAAGATTGTCCATTTTGCATTATTTTCCACCAGTTTCCTTAATATTTCTATTTTTTATTATATCACTGCATAAAAAACCTATAGTTAAAGTGTAAAAAGTATTAGAAACTAAGCGGGGGTATTATGAAGAAATTATCTAATAAGCAAAAATTAATCATCATCTTAGTAATCGCAGCAATTGCAGTTATCCTCCAATTTGGATTCCACTTACACCTCTTTGCACAAATTTTAGTTACAGTCGTTGGGGCAATTGTTGCTTTTTCAATGTTTATTGGCATGATCAAACTATCCGTAGTGGTAAATATGGCGTTGATCTGCTTGCTATTATGGCCGTCATCGCAACGCTAGCCGTTAGCGAATACTGGGCAGCCATGGTTATTCTTGTAATGTTAACCGGAGGAGATGCCTTAGAAGATTATGCCGCTAAAAAAGCAAGTACTGAATTAAAAGCATTACTTAATAATTCACCACAAACGGCGCATTTAATCACTAATGGTAAAACCAGTGATACTCCAGTTAACGATGTCAAAGTTGGCGAACAACTCATCGTTAAGCCCGGAGAATTAGTACCAGTCGATGGAATTATTAAAAACGGTGAAGGATTGATTGATGAATCGTCATTAACTGGTGAATCACGGCCAGTTTTAAAAGCTGCTGGTGATGAAGTGATGTCAGGATCAGTTAATGGTGATAATGCTGTTGCTTTACAGGTCACCAAACTAGCCAAGGATAGTCAATATCAGCAACTTGTGAAATTGGTTAAAGAAGCTGAATCAACTCCTGCCCACTTTGTTCGCCTAGCTGACCGATATGCCGTGCCTTTTACGATTATGGCCATTGTCATCTCTTCACTCGCATGGGTACTTTCTGGTCGTCCTGAACGATTCGCGGAGGTTCTCGTTGTCGCTTCTCCATGTCCACTAATCCTTGCGGCTCCTGTGGCAATGGTTTCTGGAATGAGCCGAGCTTCACGAAATGGAATTGTTGTCAAAACAGGGAGTGTGCTGGAAAAACTAGCAGTTGCTAAAACTGGTGCATTTGATAAAACTGGAACTATTACAAGTGGTCAATTGACCGTTGATAAAATCTTACCAACAGGAAAAATCGATTCAGCTCAGCTCCTCCATTATGCAGCAAGCGCCGAACAACAATCATCACATATCCTAGCACGCTCACTGCTTTCTTACGCCACTGCGTATAACATTCCCTCTAATGTTAACGGGAGACCAAGCTGTTATTGCAGATAAAGTTGCTCAACAAGTAGGGATCACCCAAGTTAAAGCCGACCTTCTTCCACAAGATAAAATCAATGCACTTAAAGCCATTCCAACAAATGAACACCCTGTCTTCATGGTTGGCGATGGCGTAAATGACGCACCTTCTCTTGTGACAGCTGATGTTGGAATTGCAATGGGGGCTCACGGATCAACTGCTGCTAGTGAATCCGCTGCAGTTGTCATCCTAAAAGACGACCTTTCGCGAGTCGCAAAAGCCGTTAGCATTTCTCAGGAAACTCTGCGAATCGCAAAACAAGCGGTCCTAATCGGAATTGCAATCTGTACTATCCTAATGCTTATTGCTAGTACCGGAATTATTCCAGCCTTTTTCGGCGCCATGTTACAAGAAATAATTGATACTGTTTCTATCCTGTGGGCACTAAAAGCGCAGAAAATGATAGACTAAATATAATAACGAGGCTGAAAGAAATTCATTTCTTCAGTCTCGCTATTTTTATTTATTATTAGCATATAGTTTTTGTACCGCTTGCACATCATCTGGTTGAATCGTATAGAATGATCCAGCAGGCTGCATTACCGAAACAGCATTGGTATGATCAAGTCCAATCGCATGTCCCAGTTCGTGTTCGGCTGTATTAACAATTCGTTCCTGACTATAGCCATAGCTTGGGTCAGTTAAATAATATGTATTTAAATACACCGTTGCATGCATAAATCTTCTTGTCAACGAATTTGAGGACGTCTTCGTTAACCCAGCAGCATTTGAATCAGAGCGGTTCATCGTCGTTACAACAATATCCGCTTTGCTTTGATTGTTTACTGGTTTGAATGTAAATGCCCCGGTTTGATTCCAGTTTTGAATTGCTGTATTAGTAGCTGCATCAAGTTGAGCATTATTTGTATTTACATAAACCGTTGCTTGATTAGTCGCCCATCGTCCAGTAGACGGAATCGAAGTTTGTGTACTCGTTTGTTGTTCTGTCGTTGGTTCTTGTTCATTTTTAGAAGAACCGTTATTTGCATCGTTTAAGTGCAGATTAGAATTATCGTTTGAATTTGTATCGTCTTTGCCAATTAACTTAGCAATACGATCACGAACGTTCCATGCAGTTTGGTTTGCAGTTGCTTGAACCCGTGCATCATTGAAATAAAGCCATCCTCCACCTACTAAAAGTCCTATTATAAATATCCGCTTAAGCAGTCGAAAAATGAAATTTATCTCGTTCACCTTCTTTCAACTGTTACTAATTATAAAAAGTCAATCGGGATAAATCATGAACTAAATTTTAAGTTTTGGTAACGATCATCGATAATTTAATTCACGCTCTAAATCGCGAGCATAAAATTTCAAGATTTGTTCAATCGCTATCACATCATTTTGGGCTTGATGGTATTTAACCCGGGGAAGATGCAACAAACGGCACATCTTTTCCAGACTGATCCCACTTTTACTTTTCCATACTTCTTTAGCAACTAATTTTTCCAGATCTAACGACTGAATTGTGCGCCAAGGGCGATCCTCTTTCCTAATCTTTAATCGATTTGCTTCATAATTCAACGATTCAAAGTCAGTTCCATTATCCCAACTCACAATATAGTCAGGGCGTTCTACCGCAATGAAATGAAAAATCCGGTTAAAAATCTGTCTAACCTCATATTCATTTACTTCCGAAATGCGAAGGTCATATTGTCGTAAAAAAGCCAATTGCCGCTCAGCAGACATATTCTGAGCATAGAGGTAGTAATTAAAGCTGCTTTGTGTTTCAAACATTCTCCCTGCAATCTGGGCAACTCCATTTCGATGCTTCTGCTGATCTTGAAAAAACTCAAGGTCCAAAATAAGAAATCGTGCTTGACTATTTAATCGTTGACGCAATTGATCAAAGTTTTTAATGGCTGGCGCTTTCTGAGCCTCTTTGTTCCTTTCAACCGGCAACGACTGTAAAATCATCTCTGTCACCGGCGCAAAAGAACTAAAGTGAACTACTGGCATCCCATCTTTTAGCATCTCTACTCACCTCTAAACATATGTTCGATTAATTATATCATAGAGTTGAGAATTAGCGTATAAAAAATAGGATTGGAGAAAATCTCATTTTCTCTCAATCCTATTTTTCCTAATGTAAACATGTGATAAAGGTGATTAAGCCAAAAATAATGCCAGGGAAATTTGCCCAGAAGACTGGCCAATCACGTTGTTGTTTGAAGTAAGCATAAATGCACCATAACGTACAGTTAAGCGCTGCCACTAATGGTTGTAAAGGAGCACCATAATTTCCTGCCAAATTATTCTTAATCTGTGAAATGTAAGATACATACATCAAAATAGCTACAACTGTTGCAACTTTACTCAAGATGTCGATAAACTTGGTCTCTTGAATAACTGGTTTCTTTTCATTTACTTTTTTGGGGTGTTCTACTAAATGCGCAGCTTTCATTATAATCTCTCCTCAATCAAAACTATTTGTAAATCAGTAAAACGTTTTATTTCGATAGCACACTCTTTATGATCAATAATGTACAATATTTTATCAAATACGTTTTTTTAATATACAAGTTCTGACTGCAGTTGGGACTAATATATTTACGATATCATCCTAACACTTTGTTCAGTAAAATGCAAACTGCACATTTGTCTCATTTAAGCGTTTTAAGTGACAAAGCGTTTATTCTTAGTATAATTTCAAAGTATGTAAAATGATTTCAACTTTGGAGGCTTTTTAATGGAAACAGTCAAGAATATTATTATCGGGTTTGGCAAGGGCGGAAAAACGCTTGCGAAGTTTCTCGCTCAACATGGGGAACAAGTGCTTATTATTGAAAAATCGAAGCAAATGTACGGGGGAACCTGCATTAATATTGCTTGCCTTCCCTCCAAACGGCTAATTATTGAAGCTGCTCATGGAACCTCATTTGAAGACGCAATCGATGGAAAAAATGTGATGACATCCCAACTTCGGCAAAAAAATTATCAAATGTTAGCAAGTGAAGATCATATCACTGTTTTAGATGGAACCGCTCATTTTACTGGTAACCACACGATTGATGTGCAAACTCCAGATGGGCAAACGCTTTCCTACAAGGGCGAACGTATTTTCATCAATACTGGTGCAACACCAACCATCCCTGACATTCCTGGATTGAAGGATAGTCCATTTCTTATGAATTCTACCCAAGCAATGGACCAGCCTAAGTTGCCACGTGAACTTGTGATTATCGGTGGCGGTTATATTGGTCTAGAATTTGCAAATATGTTTACTTCCTTTGGTTCACACGTCACAGTTCTTGATCACCATAAGACTTTACTACCACGTGAAGATGATGATGTAGCTGAAATGGTAATTCAAAACTTTAGGGATAACGGAGTTCGTTTTGAAGTTGGGGCTGATATTAAAGCAATTAGCGAACAAGATGAGCAAGCTGCGATTACTTTTGCCAGAGCAGACAATCGTGAAACAACCATTTTTGCCGATAAGATTTTAGTGGCAACCGGACGAAAACCCGCAACGGCAGGTCTTGATTTGCAAAACACAGATATCAAGGTTGCTCAAAACGGGGCAATTGTTGTCGATGACCTCCTCCATACTAGTGTTCCGAATGTGTGGGCACTCGGGGATGTTAAAGGCGGTCCCCAATTCACTTACATTTCCCTTGATGACTTCCGGATTATTAAAGAAGAATTATTCGGTAATAAGGAACGGCGAGTTAGTGATCGCTTAATCGTCCCAACCAATGTCTTTATTGAACCTTCCCTTGCGCAAGTTGGCTTAACAGAAAAAGAAGCACAAAAACAAGGGAAAAATTACCTTCTCTTTAAAATGCCTGTTACTGCAATTCCAAAAGCAAAAGTACTGAAGGATACCCGTGGACTGCTTAAAGTACTAGTAGATCCCCAAACAAACTTAATTATTGGCGCTACCCTTTACGTCCAGGAAGCACAAGAAATTATCAACATGATTGTGCTTGCAATGCGGGCAAAGCTTCCCTATCAAATGCTTCGTGACCAAATCTATACTCACCCAACAATCAGCGAAGCATTCAATGATTTATTTAAGCAACCAGTAAATAAAAGTGACCAATAAAAAATGAACGTGGGAAATAATCTTCTCAACAAGGCGGTACTCTAAGCTAGAACGGTAATTAGTACAAGTATAGGATTAGCGTTCGTACTTAAATTCGAGCCTTGTGGCAACGCAAAGCTAATGCCCTGTTATTTTGATATTATTCGTAAAAATAGTTGAGACTGAGAGAAAAGTTTTATTTTCTCTCAGTCTCATTTTTTACAGCTTATTATCAAGACGATCAATTAGTTTGGAAATATGATTATTAAGTTGATCAATCGTGTCCTTTTGTTCATCGATATGTTCTTGTTGTCGCTCAATGGTATCACGTAATTCATCTTTTTTGCTTTGCTTATTCTTCTTTTGACTCTTCTTTAAGGACTTTACTAATGCCCCCATTGTATTGACGTCAAATTCATTTAATAAGCCAGCTAACTCATCTAATTTAACATCCCGAACTGAGCGCTTATCACTAGTTTTTACCTTTCCTTTTGCCATAATCTTCATCTTCTTTCTACTTCTTCAATTATAGAAGATTTGGTAAAAAATAAAAGTAATATGGTTGCGTTTACATCGCTAATAAACTCATCATCGCGGAAGTTAGCGATTGTTCTAATACCAAATCCATCCCCACTGCCGCTTTTTTCTTTGGACCAACTAATTCTTCTCTTACTGAGTCTGGTTGAATATAAGCAGGGCCTAAATAATAAAACTCTTTGCCAACCGCATCACTCTGTTTTACAAATAAGTGTAACTTTACTTGTGGTTTACCTTCTTTTACCCCCGCAAGCAGCCGCTGTACTTCATCAGATGAAAGATGACGAGGTGCCCGGGTATACCAGCGCAAGGAACGGCCATCTTGTAATTGATTATTATAGATAGCATTTCTTTTTTCTTCCGCATCCTTATGGTAGGTAATGAAAATCGGACACACATCTTCTGCTACCCGATACCCATATAACGGAGCACTTACGTCGAGGGGCCAATTTAACAAACGACAAACATCTTTTCGATCATATTGCTGATAAAGTGTAAATGCATGCTTAAAATCATATTGTTTAGTGATTTCAAGCCCCGTCGTTAATACATCCATAAACAATCGCTTAAAATCATTATGCCTTTTCAACCCTTCTCGAATTTTTGAATTAAACTGATATGTTAATAAATCTGGATGATCAACCAGAGGAAGCCCGCCATACTGATCTTTTTTTAATTGTTTACCGGCTTTTACATTAAAGAAGCGTAAACTTAAAATATCGTCAACTGATTGTAAAACAGCTGGTGAAACCCGAATATTTTGTTGTTTTAGTTCTGCTTTAAAAGCATCAATTGAACATGTACCACGAAGTAAACATTGAAGGAAGATCAATTCATGTGGCCGTTTACCATTAAGAAGCTCTTTAGTTAAAAAGGCCAGTACTTGTCGCTCATAATTAGTTAATTTAAGTTCGGTCCCCATCTTCTCTAAAAAGTCACCATAATGGTTGAGTTGGGCATTTTGCGCAAATACTCGGGGATCAACAGAACCATAACGATAAAAGTCATTCAGCAACGGTGTTTTCCCTAGTTGGTTAGTTAAATCATGGTATGCCTGCCGTAATTCACGCATCGAGTCCAATTTAACCTTATCAAGGGAGGCTAAAATTTGTTCTTCGGCAACCTTCGTAAAGTTAATAGTTGAAACATCAAAATTTGTTGGCACCTTAATTTCACAACGCGCTCGATCCTTACTTCGACTATTATCCTGGTTAAGTGCAAGTGGAATCATGTAGTTATGCTGATAATTTCCAATAAAATCAATTACTGTCACAAAATCTTTACCAGGGTATTTACGCAATCCGCGCCCTAGTTGTTGGGTAAAAACAATTGGTGACTGGGTATTGCGCATCATTACAATCTGATTTACTGATGGAATATCGACTCCTTCATTAAAAAGATCGACGGTAATGACATACTCAATCTTTCCTGCTTCCAATTGTTCAACTGCCTTTGCCCGCTCTTGACTGCTGCTTTGATTCGTTAATGCAATCGCAGGATGGTCAGCCGCATTAAATTGGACTGCCAATTCTTTTGCTTCTGTCTGACGACTACAAAATACTAATCCACGAGGCTGATCCCCACAGTATCCATAGTAGTCTAATTGACTAAGAACATAATTAACCCGTTTTGCAGCAACCAATTGATTTAACTTAGAAGTCTCGGTAATAACTTCGCCATCAACTTCATAATCGGTGACCCCTACATAATGAAAGGGAGTCAACATTTTAGCAACCAATGCATCTTTCAGACGAATTTCGTAGGCCAAATGATAATCAAACAACTTAAATACATCTTGATTATCCATTCGTTCAGGGGTTGCAGTCATCCCCAACCAAAACTGCGGCATAAAGTGGTTTAAAATTCGTTGATAACTAGGTGCTGCTGCACGATGGGCCTCATCGATCAAAATGTAGTCAAATTCGGTTGCTTTGAGCTTATCCAAAACTGATTGCTGGCTCAGTGTTTGAACAGTTGCAAATAAATATTTAGCATTCCAATCATGGCGATTACCTGTCAGTAACCCATAATCAGTTTTCTTTCCACCAATAACTCGTTGAAAACTAGCTAACGATTTTTTGGCAATCTGTTCTCGATGAACGATATATAAAAAACGACGCGGTTGATATTTTTTAACCGCAAACGCCCCTAGATATGTTTTTCCAGTTCCAGTTGCTGAAACAACCAGTCCTTTCTTTGCGCCAGTTTTTATCAGAGTACTTAATTGTCCTAAAGCGGCCTGTTGCATTTGATTAGGCTCAATTGGTTTTAATTTTTCCGGTTGCGTCACCCTAGTCTTTGGTGGTTGCCAATTCTTGCGATACTTCGCAATCCACTCTGATGTTAGAACAGTACTCTCATGTTTAACAGCATTTAATTCCGCCGTTAGTTGTTGAAAAAAGCTTCCTTCTTGGCGGGAACTTAATTTCAAATTCCACTCCTTATTAACTAACAAAGCAGACCGTGTAAAATTAGCACTCCCAATAATTACGGTCTGATATTCCCCATGATCAAATAAATACCCCTTAGTGTGAAATCCATTAATATCAGCAATCCTGACCGTTAAATTAGGAATTTTTTGCAATTCTTCAAACATCGCGGGGTGATTAAAATTCAAATAATCACTGGTAATGATGGTCCCATGTACTCCCTGCTGTGCTAAGTCAGCCATCACTGCCTTAAATGGAACCAACATGTCTAACGTAATAAAGGCGACTGACCACGTAAAACTTTTACATGACAGTAATTCGTGCCGTAACGTTTGCCAAATTGTCGATGATTGATTATTGGTTAATAATTGCGGACCTAGTAACATATTGCCTTGATATTGATTACTAATAAGCCCATTCAAAATTGCGTCTTGCAAGACTGAATTGTTCATGAAATACACCTTTCTAAAAATTAGACAAGAAATAAAAACAAACCACAAATAAAGCCACAAACAAACCCGATAACAACATCACGGAGAAAATGAACTCCGCCAATCACTCTCGTAATAGCTGAAACAACAGCTAAAGTGAGTAAGATCATTCCTAAAATCAAATTTAACCTTAATCCACACATCGCAATAACAGTCGCCGAAAAAACATGACGACTAGGCAGTGAATCACCAGTTTTTTGCCGTAAAATTAAGGGATTAATCGGAAATTTTTCATATGGTCGTGGCGCATCAATCCGTTGACGAATAAAAGAAAGTAGGATAAAGCCAATGCCAGGAATAAGTAGAAAATGGCCTGCTTTAAAGACATCATTTTTCCCTACCCACACCAATATAACGATATAGGCAATGTACATAACCCACACAACAAATTTATTAATCGCTCGTAATAAAGGAATTGTCCACGGGTGTCGATAAAAAGGAGCTGTAATATGCTGATAGAACTGAAGATAATCTTTTTTCATTATGGCAAATCATTCCCGGCCGCAAGATATAGGTCATACCATTCTTGACTTGTCAACGTAATATCGCTCCCCTTAGCACTGTCAATAATATGAGCTGGCGTCATAGTGCCAAGCAACACTTGCATATGCGCAGGGTGACGCAAAATCCATGCAACGGCAATTGCATTTTTACTTACCTTATATTTTTGCGCAAGAGTTTCTAACATTGCATTTAGTTCAGAGAATTGATCATTATTAATAAATGTCCCAGCAAATGTGCCATATTGGAAAGGTGACCATGTTTGAATCGTCATCCGTTTTCGACGCGTGTACTCTAATAATCCCCCATCATGATTGATTGCAGCATCATCAGTCATGTTCGTATGCAGGCCAAAATCAATCATCCCCGTATGCTTTAAGCCAAATTGTACCTGGTCAATCAAAAGCCGTTGGTTTGTCGCCGCTTGAAGGAGCGCGATTTGTTGCGGGTTAAAATTCGATACTCCAAAATGGCGGACTTTCCCAGATGATTGAAGTTGGTCAAAGGCTGCTGCTATCTCTGCGGGCTCCATTAAGGGGTCTGGACGATGAATCAAAAATGAATCAAGATAATCAATTCCCATCCGTTGCAAAATCCCATCAACAGCAGCGATTAAATGCTTCTTTGACGAATCATACCGCGTTATTTTATTATCCTCGTTCGCAAAAAGGCCTCCTTTTGATTGAATGTAAAAGTCATCACGAGTAAGACTACTTTTCTTTAACGCTTCACCAAAATGAATTTCCGAAGATCCGCGTCCTAACTGTGGGTCGTTGCCATAAATATCAGCTGAATCAATAAAGTTTATTCCAGCATCGTGGGCGGCTTCTAAGGCATCGATCGCTTTGGGCACTGCTAATGTCCCCATTCGCATAATACCCAATGCAACATTCGATACTTCCCAGCTTGTTCCACCAATTTGTATGTTTTTCATAATTAAAGCCCCTTTTTCTTTCTCCACCTTATACCGTTTCTATTTTAAGTTACTTTCTTTGATGTTATCAATTAAAATTCATAAAACAGAGAATACAAAAAAACGCGACAGCAAAGGAAAAATCCTTTGCCATCGCGCTAGGTCAGGGCGGTATGTGGGATTCGAACCCACGCGTGCCGGACCCACAAACCGGTGTGTTAACCAAACTTCACCAATACCGCCATAACAACTGTTAATAACTATAACACAAAATGACGGTAAAGAGAAAGACTTTTTTTATTTTTCTTGGTCCTTTTTTAAATAATTGACCATCCGCAAGAAATTATCAACATCTAAACTTGCCCGACCGATTAAAACCCCATCCACATCTGGCTTGTTCATAATCATTCCGATATTATCTGGATTGACACTGCCCCCATATAGGATCCGGATCTTATCAGCAATCTCATATGTATAGTTATCAGCAATCGTTCGCCGAATTTGACGGCATCCTTCTTCAGCAAGAACTGGATTAGCGTGCTGACCATATCCTACTGCCCAACTTGGTTCATAGGAAACGACTACATTTTTAATTTGATCAAGAGAAACGCCCCTCAATACGCTCATCAATTGTTGGAAAACGTAGTGGATTTCACCATTAACTTCTTTCTGAACCATCGTTTCATCCGTACAAATTATCGGGGTAACACCCATTTGGAGGGCTGCCAATACTTTCCGATTAACCAACTCATTATCCTCATGAAATAAATGGCGACGTTCAATATGTCCTAACATTACATATGAAACACCAGCGTCAGCTAAACCTCGTAAGCTAATTTCACCAGTGAAAGCTCCCGAATATTCAGCCGCCGCATTTTGCGCGATTATCTTTAATCCTGAATCATCAGCAGCGTGAACCATACTGGGTAATGCAAAAGCTTGGGCCGCAATTCCGACTTCAATTTCTTGCGGATCCGGTAGCTTTCCTTTAATTGCGTCCACAAATTCAACCGATTCTTGGACATTTTTATGCATCTTCCAATTAGCTGCAATAAAGGGTTTTCGCATTTCTCACTCCTCCTTTTATCCTCTATCTTTAAGTATCGCATATTTTTAATGGCTATTTTGTTAAATATTAGCTAAATTTCTTTATCATTGCTATTCTATAGATAAAGCGTTTTCTTGAGGAGTATTAGAGAATGAAAAAAATATATAAATTAGCAGCTAATTTTAGTCATATTTTGCGTCTATGTACAATCGGTGCACTAGCAATTCTAGGAATTTTATTAACTATTATTTTATTTACGGAAACTTTTTCGCTGATTCCTCTTATGCAAGCGGGAAATACGGACCATGTCATTTTTAAGATTTTGGATCGCGTTATCGTCTTCTTTCTTTTCTTTTCATTTATGACAATGATAATTGCCGCGCTAAAACATCATGGCCGGATTGCGGTCGATTTTTTATTAAGCTTAGGAATTATGGCTTTAATCCGGGGACTAATTGCCGCTCACGGTCAGCCTTATGAAATTCTTACTAATTCGATTGCCATTTTATTATTAATCATCGGCATGGTAGTATTGAAACACTTTATGAAATAGGAGTCGTAATAATGAAGAACTCATACTTATAAAGATGACCCAATCGTTCCTTATCAAAATAGCATTGCGGTCGCTAATAAAATTAGAGCAAAACTCATAGTTAAAGAAAAAGGCGGGCACTTTTTAACTAGTGACGGCTTCATAAAATTCCCTCTAGCATTAAAAGAATTAAACAAATTGGCTGGATAGCTTAACTTTATAAATAAATAACTCGACTTTTCTTAAGAATTAAAATTTATTAATTCATATGATAGTTACTTATAATATTTTACTTATAATCATTCCCTCCTTTCGTAAAAAAGCTCATTAAAAGCTTAGCTAATTATTATCGTCACTACTGCTTAGACCTGTTACAATACTTGGTGGAGAGGGGAAAACAATTATTATAATTTGTTTTCCAAAAAGGCAACTGTAATTGGTTGTGCTGTAAAAAATATTTTAATTATGTAAAGGAGTTGTTCAATATGATGTCAATTATGAGTAATATGATCGCTGTAGTAAGTTTTATGGGACTGATTATTGCAACATGCGCCCACGTAATTAATAACCGGGCCTAGCAATTATTTTCATTATTATTTTTAGTAAAAGCTGAGAAAATCGTTTTCTCGGCTTTTATTTTTTGCGTTACAATTAAACTGATTTTATTAACCAAGGAAGTTCTTAAATTAATGACTAAATTTAAAAGACATACAACCAAAGAAATGAATAACTGGGAGAAAACGCAAGCAACCGAACTAGCGAAGATTCGAGCTTCCCAACACCATTTAATTTATAACTTGATTGCTTATGTTGTTATTTCAATTATCGAGTACTGGTTAGCTGAAATAAGTAAATCACAGACGTTACGAGCCGATGCTTTCAACAACCTTTCGGGAATTATCTCGACCTTTTTACTGATGATGGGCTTACACATCGCCCAGGATGTCGATGATGATGATATCATTGGCGCACGGCTGCCTTCTGGAAATTATCAAGCACATATGGGATCTGACCAACGAGTACAATTTGTTCGTTGGCGTTATGAGACAATTTTTTCCCTTGTCACAGCGGTCGTGATGGTTGCGATTGCTTTAAGCGTTATCATCGATGGCATTAAAAGTCTCCTCAATCCTGCAAGTCGAGTAGTTCCACAACCAGTCGCATTGATCGGGGCGGGGATCGCGTCAGTTATTATGTTAGTCGTTTGGTATATGAATCGACAAACAGGACTTAAGTTAAAAAACGCCGCGTTGCTTGCTTCTGCCCAAGATAGCCTGAGCGATGCCTTCACAAGTATTGGAACCTTGATTTCAATTGGTGGTGCCCTCCTCTTTAACCTTCGTTGGCTTGATGGTGCTACCAGTATTGTCGTCGGTTTCTTTATTCTATATTCTGGACTAAAAATTTTCTTTGAAAGCAGTCTTAACTTAACCGACTACTTTGATCCCCGGGCTGAACAGGAATACCGTCAAACAATCACCAATATTCCGCACGTTGTAAAAGTTGTCGAACTAAAAGCTCACTATAACGGAAACGTGGTCACGCTTGATGCTTCCGTAATGGTTAACGCTAAAATGACGATTCTCAAAAGTTTTCAATTATCAGAACACATCGAAAATGTAATGCGAGAAAAATTCGGAATAATTGACACTGATATTTCTTTTGTCCCTGATCCTCATTCATTTTCTGATAAGGATATTTCTGGTGAATTCTAAAATTAGAGTTTGACAAATTTTGATTAGAATGTTTTAATAATTACAACTTAACTTGAAAGGAACGACTAACATGATTCAACACTCATTAACTTCAACTAAGTATTATAACAACTATGCTTACCGTGCATAATTGTCTGTACTCATCTAGGTACGGACAGCGGTGTTCGTACCTAAGCAGGGTTGTTTTAATGAGTCCTTTGCTAGGTACATTGATCTAGTAAGGGCGTGTAGTTTTCCGCGATTTTTTATACTACCGTAATACCAACTAGATTAAGCAAATGCCGCTGATCTAGTTGGTATTTTTTATTAAAAAACAAGGAGAATTACACAATGAAAACTATTAATAAATCAAAAAATAGTTCTGAGCCAGTGATTGGCTTTAGCGAAAGTTTACTTATTCTTGGCGTAATATTATGTATCTTAGGCTACCCCATTATTTTTAAACACCAAGAACCACAAGCACCACTATTTATTTCATTTGTTTTGCTCGCTGTTTATGGGCGAATTCGTGGATTTAAATGGAATACCGTGATGGATGGAATGCGTCATGGTTTGCGAGCCGGCGTTGACCCTCTCATTATCTTTCTTTCAATCGGCGTCTTAATTGCTACCTGGATTTTCTCAGGAACTATTCCAACAATTATGTACTTTGGATTTGAGATTATTTCCGTAAAGTTCTTTTTGCCAACAGTTTTTATCGTTTGTACCCTTGTTGGGGTTGCTTGTGGAAGCTCATTTACAACTGTATCGACAATGGGGATCGCCTTTATTGGCATTGGTGCAACCCTTAAAATTAACCCCGGTTTAACTGCGGGAGTAATTATTTCAGGGGCCTTTTGTGGTTCGAATATTTCCCCGCTTTCAGGAACTACAAACCTTGCTGCCAGTGTTGGTGAAATCAGTATCTACCAGCACATTAAATCCCTACTCACCACCGATATTCCCGCCTGGGCAATCTGTCTTATTCTTTACACCTTCCTAGGATTGAACTCCAAAAATGTTAGCTTAGGCGCCGTTCACCAAATGATGGCCGGTTTACAAAATGGGTTCTGGATCTCAACATGGGCTCTTCTCCCTGTTCTTCTCCTAATCGTGTTAGCTATTTTCCAAGTTCCAGCTATCCCTTCCCTTGGCCTTGGCTCACTCTTTGCGGTCGTACTTGGCTGGATTCATGCACCTAAAACCAGCCTCACTACGATTACTAATACCATCATGACTGGTTACGTTTCCCATACCGGTGATAAGACAATCGATATATTGCTTTCTAAAGGTGGTATCTCTAGTATGCTTACTTCTCTAGCCCTAATTATCTTCGCGCTTGCTTTAGGTGGCTTATTGATCAAGTTCAATATTATTAGCGCCATCATTAATCACTTAACTGGGATTGTAAAGACGCCTGGTCGATTAGCATTCTCCACAGCCCTTACCTGTATTGGGGTTAACCTCCTTGTTGGGGAACACTACCTTGCAATTATTCTTCCCGGTCAATCATTTCTCCCGTCATTTGATAAATTAGGCTTAAAACGGGTTGATTTAACTCGGATTCTCAATGACGCAGGGGCCGCAGTCAACGCAATTGTCCCATGGAGTGTTTCTGGGGTATTCATCGCTAGTACCTTACAAATTAATCCATTAAGTTTTATTCCGTGGACATTTTTCCCATTCCTCGTTACCATCCTAACGGTTATTGCAGGAATGCTTGTAAAGGTCCCAGTCCAAAGCCCTGCTGCAAACTTAGTCGCTGAATAAATTGAATTTCAGATATCATTCCCATTTTCGTGTTATAGTGATGATAAGATAACGAATAAACTCGTCATCGATTTTCATATGTTATTACACTCAGACAAGAAGAGGCCGAGTCGATTCCCAGCTTCTTATAGAGGAGGGATTATTATGCGGTTATTTACTCACAATGAATTAGCGCAATATAATGGCCAAGAAGGTCGTCCGGCATATATTGGAGTACGCGGAAATGTTTATGATGTTTCTGAAGTTCCAGAATGGAAAGGCGCGGAAATTCACGGCAACGTTTTTGGTCATGACCTATCGGATGTTACCTATCAACAAGCAGCTAAAAAGTATTCACCGGTTTCGAAACTTCCAATTATTGGAAAATTAGTTGACTAATATTATTAAAAGGCATGAGAATTAATTTGCGTTCTCATGCCTTTTAGTATTTGCTTTAGTTCTAATAACTATTCCGCATCAATAACGGTAATTCGTTCACGATGGTGGCGTGGCGCTAAAATTTCATTGACCACTAACTTCGCCATTGTCCCCGTAGTTACCTTTGATTTATTTTGTTCGTTAAATAATAATTCATCCTGACCAAGAATATAATTAGTAGCAGCGCCAGCTTCAAATATTGCTGATGGTGAAATGCCTAACCAGTCAATATCAGAAACGGTTTCAAGGTACTCTAACTCTTTTAACTGCTGGCGTGGTGCATTAATCCATGTCTGAGCACCGGGCATTTTTTCAATATCATCAACAAATAGGTGCTTATCCTTACCAGTTTTAAGGCTTCCGGCACCGAGGATGAAAATTAACCGAATTTTATGTTTCCGGGCTAAAACTACTAATTTCTCAGCCAGTCTTACTTGCCGATCCGCATTCTCTGGACTAGTACCATATGCATCAACAATCACATCAAACCGTGATAGCAAACTATCATTTAAGGCGAAAATATCACCACTAATCAAATTGGCATCGTCACCAAGGATCTTTCTTGCCTTACTCTCGTTTCGAACAATTCCAGTCACATTCAAATCTTTTTTTGTCGATGCTAATTTATAGATTGCACTACCAGCCATTCCAGAAGCACCAATTATTCCAACTCTTATCATGACTATCCCTCCTTGGACTATATTCCTTTCATGAATAACTCTATCACGAGGAAGTATTTTTGCCAAAGAAAAGGCTTTCTAGTCATTACTGGCTAAATAATGGCGAATATTGCGAATACACTTATTGAACTCAACCCAGTCATTAAAATCCAGATCAAGATCTTTCACTTGATAGCGATCAGGCGGTGTAATAACTGCTCGCTCTTTCCCATTATATTTAAGAATTAGTTGTGAAGCTCCTTGTTCTAATGTATAACCACGTCCATGAAGCCAAGTCTGGAGCGCTTTTAAGGTTGCTGTATTCATTACATTTCCTCCTCATCTTTATTTTATTATAAAGACTTTTCTAACAAATAGCTAAATCCAGCCAAAAATGCCATAATTATAAAAAAGATTAGAGAGGAGTTTTATATATGCAAACAGTTATTATTACTGGTGGAACCTCTGGAATTGGCCTTGCCACTGCTGATGTTTTTCTCAAAAACGGGTGGAATACGGTGCTTATCGGTCGCAATGCAGAAAAAGGGATGCAAGTTGAACGGCGCCTAGGCGAAACGTATTCTCCGGCACAAGTTGCTTTTATTCAAGCTGATATTAGTAAATCAAGCGAGGTTGAACATGTTAAGCAAACAATCCTCAATAAATTTACAACCGTTGATGTACTTGTCAATAATGCGGGAATCGTTATTCACGGCGAAGTTCATGAAACAAGTGAGGAAGATTGGGATAAAATCTTTGATGTTGATGTTAAAGGGACTTTTCTCATTAGCAAGGCCTTCTTGCCAACAATGATTGAACAAGATCATGGGAGTATCGTCAACATTTCCTCTGTCTCAGGAATGGCTGGCGATCGAGCTATGGTTGCTTATAATGCCGCCAAAGGAGCAATTATTAACATGACTCGGGCAATGGCAATTGATTACGGTAAGAATAATATTCGCGTAAACGTTGTTGCACCTGGTCCTACCAATACCCCGCTTTTTCATCAAGATAAACAAAAATTTGCAAAGAATAGTCCATTAAATCGAATTGTTGAACCTGAAGAAGTTGCTGCTGCAATTTATTTTGTCGCTAGCCCTGCTGCTAGTGCAATAACGGGAGAAGTAATTCCTGTAACAGCTGGCTTTGAAATCTCAACCGGCCAACCAATGTAATTAATAAAGCCACTAGTAACACTTAATCTGCGTTGCCAGTGGCTTTATATCAAATCTGGTCAAAGTTTTTGCATCATCTTTTTTACGGAGACATGCACAAAGAAGTAAGTCGATCACCAGCTCAAGTTAACAAAAATCGTTAATACCTGTTGCATTACTAGTACGGATTAAAATGATCAAAGTGACTTGTATTTTTGTTTGGCCTAAACGGTTGCTGATAAATGTACTCGAATAGCTTTTGGTACTGATAATATAGTTTTTGTTCTGATTTATTAGGGGCGGGTTCATAATAATGACGGCCAATTAAATCAGCAGGTAGATAAGGTTGTTTGGCAACTTTCCGTGGCTCATCAAACATATTTTTCATTAATCCAGCACCACGTAACTTATCCGCCCCCTTGTAATGAACATCTCGGAGATAACTCGGCATTGGGTGCTGACTAGCATCTTTTGCATCCTTGGCTGCTCGTTTATAAGCCTGCATTACTGAATCAGAACGTGGACTAATCGCTAAAAGCATCGTTGCCATTGCAGCATGGGTAGTAGCACGCGGTAAGCCAATTTCTAAAGCAGTATTCGCTAACGTAATTACTTGAGTTGCTCGGGCGGGATCTGCTAAACCAAGGTCTAAAGCACTCATATCCTTTAAACTTCGAACTACTGATTCCAGATCACCCGCCTCAAGTAAAACTGCTAAATAATAAAGGGCAGCATCCGCATCTGAACCCTCAATTGAATCACGCCATGCTGACAAATAATCATAATGTTGAGTTGCATCCTTGTCATAGGTTAAGTGTTGTTGGCGGCTAAAGTTTTTCACTTGCCCAAGGGTTAAATCCTTTTGATACATTGCATATAGGGTATCTAAAACATTTAGGGCCGTTCGTACATCCCCATTGCCAGTATTTGCAATCATATGCGCAATCTCTAAAGGAATCTCATAGTCAAAGACTTGGTGGGCCGCTCGTTCGATCATTTGTTGGACATCTGATGTTTTAAGCGGATGAAATTCAAATATCTGACAGCGAGAGCGAATAGCAGGAACCAATGAAAGGATCGGATTTTCTGTCGTTGCTCCAATTAGAAGGATATGACCATTTTCTAAATAAGGCAATAAATAGTCCTGTAACGGCTTAGTAAGACGGTGAATTTCATCTAATAAGAGGACAAAAGATTCGTCTGGGTGACGGTTAATTAGTTTTGTTAGCTGTTGCTTATTTTCAATACTGGCATTGAACTGTTCAAAGGAATAGTGCAACTCATTAGCAATCACATGTGCTAAAGTTGTTTTTCCGGTCCCCGGGGGTCCCCATAAGATTAATGGAATTGGAATATGCTGGTCAATAATTTGGCGAAGAGGCTTCCCCACTGCCAACAAATGCTCTTGTCCAACCATTTCAGATAATTTTTGTGGTCGCATCCGATCTGCTAACGGTTGTTTAAAGGGATGATTTACTGGCTCATTAGCAGAGAATAAAGAAATATCTTCACTCATCATGCTCCCCCCTTTCTTTAAGGAAGTTTCCTTAATTATACTGCACAGGGAATATTGTGTCTTAGGCAAAGTTTAAGAGAAAAATATATTTAATATAGTAAGTTCTAAAGTTGATTTCCAGACTAGAGGACGCATTTAAATGTAGGCTTTTAATTTTCTTCTAATCTCAGGAAAGCTCATAGTCCTGTTGAAAATGGTCATATGATTGGAAAAGTATCGATCACAGCTTGGCAAAGGTAACTTATGATAAATATCGCTGCCTAGCGGTGAGCTAAGCTAGGACGATAATTAGTACGACGGGCTGAGTATCGTTCGCACCTAGGATCGAGTCCTGTGGAGACATGAGACTAGACTCTGGGAGTCCCCGTATGCAACAATGACCTCCAACGCTCGGTAAAACCGAACATTGGAGGTTATTGTTGTACTGTGCTATTTGTCTTAACCTGACTTATGTCACATCCAATATTTCAAATCATGATTTGGATATATAAAATGGATATAAACCCCATAATAAACAAAAATAGTTCTTAATACATCTTTGTAAAAAGTTGATATATCAAGAACTAATAAACTTTGCAAATTCCAAAAATGCTGAATGCCAGGACATGAGTTGAAAGAAAAACTTGAATCGTGTTTTTCCCCATTCTCTGACAAGCATACATATTAGAAATGCGATTGTTATTTCCAAGCAGACTACTTAAATATACTCGCAGAGAATACAGAGCTAAAATGTAATTTTCTTGTTGTTCAATCCCAGCCTTATTACATGCTTCTTTTAGTCCGTCATTTAAGCCGCCTTGTGTAACTGGCAATTGGTTATTTGAGCTAATTGATTTATAACTCTATGTAAGTTCAGAAAGATGTATCCTGATGTGTTTTTTAAACCATAATTGAAGTGCCTCATAATTGTTAGATTTCTTGTCTAACAATTAACTCCATTTTTAGGGGATGCTTTTAGTTATTATAATTCTTTGATAATTTCTTCAGTTAGCATTTTTGTTGCTACGTTATTCATCGCATAGTTCATTGCAGCTGATTGCCATTCATCGTTAATAGTAGCAGTAGCATCAGGAACTACTATAACTTTATAACCATAATCAGCACCATCTCTAGCAGTATGCTCTACAGCCATATTAGTCCAGACACCAGTAATTATGATCGTATCAATATCTAAATTTTTCAAAATAGTATTTAATTCTGTACCGTGAAATGCACTCATTCGATCACGCTGAAGTACAAAATCTTCTGGGGCAATGTCAATTCCATCAACCGTTTCTGCACCCCAAGTACCGCTAAATGCACTCTGATTATTTTTCATATTTATAAATATCGGTGCATTACTCCCGATTGCCTTCCCATCATTTTTAACTACAAATTGATTATGAATCACGGGAATATTATTTTCATGAGCAGCGCTGATTAATTGACTAATATGAGGAACAATTTTTTGCTTTTGAGCATGTTCTACGGCACCAGTACCTTCTGATTTACCTCCAGCACTTATATTATCATTTTGCATATCAATTACTAATAGAGCTGTTTTATTTTTTTCTAACATCTATATTTCCTTTCTTAACATATAATTATCTATCTTCTTCAAAATGCCAGACATCTATACCAACGTTAGGGTCAAATTGCTTAGATATCTCACCACCTATTACAGGTTCAATGACAATTTCACCAGTATACATAATTCGGGATGATTTTAAATCGCCACCAAAATACTGAATAGTATTAGTTTTAGCATCAAGATATGAAAACATCCCATGAGCATGAATATTTAATTTAGTATGATCAGCATTGTGCGTTACATTTCCCATTAAGCTAATCATTTCTAACATTCCTTCTTTAGTATGAAGTAAAAAATCTTGTTTTTCTGGAAGATAAGTACCGATTACGACTTTGTCACAAGCACCAATTCCAGAAAAAGTTGCTGAACTAATTTTTTGTTCTTGGCAGGTTTGAAGTACGCTCTTTAATACTTCATCGCCTTTATCTAAACGAAGATATATCTTATCACCAAATTTTTTACTTTTCATTTTCTATTCTCCTATCTTATCTAATCGGTTCACCTAAATGACGTCCAAGCTTATATGCTTGTTCAATATAGTCATGACGTTTTAACAAATCCACATTATCAGACCATTGAGCCGTAATGTAGCCCGCATCAACCCACTTCATATAGTGAAGAATCGCATGATAATGACCAACTAAATTGTCAAATCGGAAACTATCACCCCAAGCAGTGGCAAGTAAAACTCCATACTTATTGCCCATTAGGCCATAATCATCTTCATAAAAGCGATCAACGGCTGCCTTCATTTGGGCGCTCATACCGAAGTAATAAAGTGGTGTAGCAAAGACTACTGCATCAGTTTCTTCTAATAAACGCAGATAATATTGAGTATTTTTATCTCCTGGAATTGCACGATTATTAGCATCAACATGCATTGGAGTAATTGGATTCTTTGCGGCATCATAAACCGTAACTTCATGCCCCGCTTCTTGTGCGCCTTTAACAAAAGCTTCTGCTAAAGTAGTTGAAGTACCTGGACGTCGTGTACTACCTAAAATTACTAATACTTTCATTAAATTTTTCTCCTTAATTAGCTTCTGCAATAAAATCCTTTACCATTTTTTCAGGAATATTTACCATTCCTAGTGCACGTAATGGCATATTAGCAAAAATAGCTTCATTTTCTGGATTTAGCATTTTTTCTAGTTCACTTCCTAGACCAGATGTCTGTAATGCTTTTTTAACTACTGGATCTTTACTATTAATAACTTCATTAATATAAGTATCGCGATTAATTTTAACTGTCGGAGTTGTACCAATTGTTAAAGTAAATTTATCCTTAAGTCTAATGTCAGCAACAGAAGATCCGACAAAAATTTCATAGCTACCATTATCAATTTGCCAACTATTATTTTCAGTATTGTACCAAGCAAAATCTCGTCGAGTTAAAAAAAGCGGCACCTTTTTACTTTCTCCTGGCTCAAGGTTAACTTTAGTGAATGCCCTTAATTCTTTCTTTGGTTTTTCAATAAAACTAGTCTTATTTCCTACATATAGCTGTGCTACTTCTTTACCTGACCTTTGCCCTACATTCTTAATCTCAAAATTGACTTCAACCCTATTTTCTTTTTCAGTAATTTGTAAATCACTATACTCAAACTTGGTATAACTTAATCCATGTCCAAATGGGAAACGTACGGGAATACCTTTAGAATCATAATAACGATAGCCGACAAAAATTCCTTCATGATAATTTTCTTCTTTTTTGCTGGCATCAAAGGTTAAGTAGGTTGGATTATCAGCTAACTTAATTGGAAAAGTTTCGGATAATTTTCCTGACGGATTAACTTTACCAGTTAAGATATCCCACGTAGCCTCACCTACTGCTTCACCAGCTAAATAAGTTTCTACAATTGCTGGTACTCGATTAGCCCAAGGGATTTCAACAACTGAACCATTTTCTAAAACTACTACCACATTTGGATTAACCTTAATAATTTCAGTTAACAGATGATTTTGATTTTTTGGCAAAGCAATTGACTTCTTATCAAAACCTTCTGTTTCCATTTCTTCTGGAAAACCAGCAAAGAAAACTATTTGATCATTTTCTTTTGCTAAGTTAACGGCCTTGCTTTCCAGTTCAGTGTCTACCTTATCAGTAGTTAAGTCATAGCCAGGAGCATATTTAGTATTTTCAGGGGCGGCTTCAAGAGGTGTAACTAAATGGTGAGCATTAACATGAGAGCTACCGCCACCTTCATAGCGAGGCTTTTGTGCTAATTCCCCAATAATAGCAATCGATTTTTCAGTATTAAGTGGAAGTTGCTGATTTTCATTTTTTAAAAGAATAATACTTTCATCTGCTAATTTACGAGCAAATTCATGTTGTTGATCCTTATCATAATTTACTTTTTCAGCATGATTTTTACCCCATTTTTCAACTATCTTTAATATGCGTAACACAGAGCGATTTAAAGTAGCTTCGTCTAATTGACCTTCCTTAACTGCAGTCACAATTTCATCAACTGAAGCTTGCCCTTTACCAGGCATTTCTAAATCTAAGCCGGCTTTTAATGCCGCTACATGATCAGCTACTGCGCCCCAATCAGACATTACAAAGCCCTCAAAACCCCATTCATTGCGAAGAATATCAGTTAAAAGATGTTGATTTTGGGAATTAAGTACTCCATTTAAACGATTATAAGAACACATAATTGTAGCGGGTTGTGCCTCAGTAACAATTCTTTCAAATTGAGAAAGATATATTTCACGTAAGGTACGTTCATCAATATTTGAAGATGAAGTAAAGCGTTGGTCTTCACGATTATTAGCCGCAAAGTGTTTTACACTTACTCCAACTCCTTTACTTTGAACGCCCTTTACGTAGGCAACTCCCATTTTTCCAGTTAACAAGGGGTCTTCAGAAAAGTATTCAAAATTTCGCCCTGCCAAAGGACTACGTTTAATATTTACTCCCGGTCCTAATAACACACCAACATTTTCTGCACTTGCTGCTATTCCCAGATTTTCTCCTAATTTAAACAGCATCTTTTCATCAAAAGAACTTGCTGTTAAAGCTGAACTTGGGAAACAAACTGCATCAACACTCGCATTAATTCCTAACGCATCAGCACCATCGGCCTGCTTTCTTAAACCTGATGGTCCATCAGTCATCATCATTGATTTAACTCCAGGAACACTAGCAGTAAACCAGAAATCCTTTCCTGTAACTAGTTCTGCACGCTCTTTAAGAGTTAATTCTTTTACAAAATCAAGATCTATTTTTACCATTTGAATCACCTCATAATTAATCTGCTGAAAAGAAAGTAGCCCTTTGACTTTTATGAGGAGCTAACCACTCAATAAAGAGATCAAACCACTTACTTACCTGAAAATTAACTTGTTTTTGATCATTACCTGTTCTTAAGTCAGCCAACGAGAGACCATGACCACCCTCATTAAAAATATGAGCTTCAAACGGAACATTTTTATTAAATAGAGCCTGCTCAAAATCAATCGTTCCCTGAACATTAATAATTTCGTCTTTTACAGTTTGCCATAAAAATGTCGGTGGTGTAAAAGTACTAATATGTTTTATAGGATTTACTTTATCCAATTGTTCTTCTGCCGGATCAACTGTTCCGAATAAAGCATGACGAGCATAACTCATAATCTCTGGCATTTTAGTATAACGTGAATTACCCTTATCTGATAAATCATATGCGCCATAACCTAACATTAAATGTGTTGGGCGATACAATTCTTTAGACTTACCAACTAACTTTTCTAACCATTCTTCTTGCCAATACACACCTAACTGTGCAGCAATATTAGCTCCCGCCGAAAAACCACCGACACAAATATAATTTTCATTAACTCCCCAATCAGTCGCATGTTCTTTGAGATAGCTAACCGCTTGAGCAACCTCAACTAAAGAATTCGGAAATAGACTTGCTGGTTTTTTTGGAAGCTGGGCACTACTTTTACCTAAGTATTTATCTGCTCCATCAGTTGCATAATGGACTACTACCACATTAAAGCCTTCATCCAAAAAACGTAAAGTGACTGCCTCATCTTCACGAAAAGAGGTCATCATAAAAGCTCCACCGGGACAAATAACCATAGTTGGAAATTTACGTTGCGGATCAACTTCTTCACTACGTTCTTGAAGATAATATTTGGCATAAGCACCATGGTTACCGATATTTTTTTTGAAGTACTTCATTAATGTTACCTCCCAAAACTACAAACTATTTTATTGAAATGACTGAAAATACACACAGTTATTATAATTATTATGCTTGTATAAAGTAAGTAGTTACTTTGAAGTATAATAGTAACCAAAAAGTATAAATTAAAAGTGGTGAAGAGTTTGACGAATAATTTTCATATGGGTACTAACTATCTCTTAAAAGTAATTACGGGAAAATGGAAAGTTTCTATTATTTGTGCATTGGGACTGAGAGATTATCGTTATCTAGAATTACTTAAATACGAAAATGACGTTAATCATACTAAGATTTCTAAAAAAGTATTAACCGAACAGCTTAATCAATTGGAAGAAGATGGAATTATCACTAAAAAAAGTTATGGTACTATACCTCCTAAAGTGGTCTATTCTCTAACTACAATTGGTCAGGAACTTGCCAAAAACCTAACTAATCTAAATTTTCTAGGTGAAAAATTAGCTCAAGTTAACCAAGCAAATATCAGTTTTGATATCAATGCCCAACAGGTTAAGAATCTACATAAGGAAGAACAGGATTAAAAATAATGAAAAAGGCCAAAAAAGTTATAATTGTCATCATCAGTATCATTGTGATCTTACTAGTAGCAGCAGCGGGATGGCTTCATTTTTCAACTTATCATCCCTCATCTGCAGCTCAAAAAGTAGCCCAAACTGCTAGTCAAACTAATAAAGCGACAGTTTTTAAAGCACGGCATAATAAGATGACGGTCATTTTTTATACTGGTGCGTTAGTTGAACCAGATTCATATTCAATCTGGGCCAAACAAGTGGCAGATGCAGGCTATCCAGTTAAAATCGTTCACTTTCCCTTAAATCTTGCTTTCTTTAATGTTAATGCAGCTGATAAACTAGCAGGAAAAAATAAAAATTATGTTGTTGGTGGTCACTCTCTCGGTGGAGCAATGGCTAGTCGTTATGGCCATGGTAGTCATAATAAATATCTGCGTGGTATTTTCTTACTTGGTGCTTACGCAGATGAAAAAGGACGTTTAGATAAAACTAATTTAGCTGTGCTTTCTATTACCGCTAGTCATGATAAAGTCCTAAATTGGCAAAAATACCAAATAAATAAAAAATATCAGCCAAAAAATACTAGCTACCAAACAATTAAAGGCGGTAATCATGGTAATTTTGGCTCTTATGGTCATCAAAAAGGTGATGGACACGCTACTATTTCTAATGCCAATCAACAAAAACAAGTGGCTAGCTTGTTAATTAATTGGCTTAATAAAGTTAGTAAATAAAAAAGCATTCTGAAATTTTGGCTCTATACTTTTTCCTGTTGATGGAATATCTTATGGTATTCTGTTGACAGGATTTTTTGATATAAAAATAGAGTCCACAGCCTCTCTTTGACTTAAAATCCTTTTTCGACCAATTCAATTAAGTTTCTTAGGAGTTATGCTATGTCCTCTTTTAATGGTTGTATTAAATTTTCTCTTGATATTAAAGATAAAAATATTATTTTTCTTGATTTCTTTACTAAATTTATTAATAGTAAAGCTCATAAAGTTTATCTGGCTAAGCTGCTTTTACCATCTTGCCGGCTGAACATGAACTATCTATATAAGCATTCATATCTTGTAAGCCAGCACTTTAATTGGATCCAACTAAGTTCATCAGCCTGAAAATTACGCCCATGTAGTACCCGATTATCAATTAAGATACCACCACCAACACCATTTCCAAGTGTTAATACTGCAGCAGTATTTACTTCATGCAGTTCCCCTAACCACTGTTCGCATAATGCAGCAACTTTACCATCATTTTCTGCTCCTACGGGTACGTGATATTTGTTACCTAAAGTTTTTTCTAAGTTTAAGCCATCCAAAAATGGTAAGGCCCCACCAAAATGAATAATTTTCTTCTTGGTATCAATTTTTCCAGGAGCACAGACTGCAATTCCTTCAAATTTTCCTTGATACTTATCAGCAATGACATACATTGAATTCAAAAATTCACCTATATTTTCGGTTTTTATTGAGGTACCTCCTTGATTACCAAAAACAAATACAGAAATGGATACAACCATTCAAACCTTACGTCATAATATAAAATTTATCTTAAATAGCGCTAAGTTTGACTACTCTAACGGGCCCGTTAGAAGGTATCAATCGCAAAATCAAAACGCTAAAACGAACTTGTTATGGTTTCGCCAATCAAAAATTTTTCTTTTTAAGAATTGATTGTATTTTTTTTCGTAAAAAAATACCCCCTACATTTTCGTAGAAAGTATTTTCAGTCAACCATACCAGTTGACTGATATCCATCGTGGAAATATATCCCGAAGGTGAGAAAAATGTAAATCGCAATACAGCTGCGAAACTTCCTACCAGAATAATTGGAAACATGACGCGCAAAGTATGACGCAAAATGTAAGCAATCTTGCTTCGATATACTCTAGCTGTGAGCTGGACTAAATGATCCATTGCCAGCACCCTCTTAACTTAATTATTTCTCCCACAAGAAACTAATTAGTTCCCTATTCACTTGCTGATTATTGTGCAACTTACTGTGTTGGGCATTCTTACCCTTAATCTCAACTTCACGATAAGATTTAGCGCGATTACTTACCAAATATTTAAGTGACTTAGCCGAATTGACAGGAACCGCTGAATCCGAATGGCTGCCATTCGCAAGGTCACCATAAATATTTAAGACCCGCGTATTTGTTGGGAAGTCCTGCTGTAAGCCGAGTAAAGCCTTATAAGTTGGATCTTCCCAATTAGGTTGACCATTTTGATCAATTTTCGCCTTTTGTGCTTTCTTTTGTTGCATTAAACCATTGTAATGACCGGCAATTGCAACTAAGTGGTTAATCTTAGGTAAGTTCTTATTATTGATGTTATCGTTGATATAGTAGATTATCTCTAAGTTCCCCATTGAATGACCAACCAAATTAATTGTGTCATAATGGTGTTGCTTTTCTAAGGCTTGTACGACATTCTTCACGTAATGAGCACCATGATGATAACCGCTAGTCCAATTACCATCTGCACCGTATCCGGCTAGCTTATTATCTTCTAAGTTAACCTCAACTATTGGATTAACTGCATTAGATGGAACAGTACGACTGAAAGTTACTTTTCCATTCCGGCTAACATTTGCCCGAACAACTGTCCTAGTTACTCCAGCGTTCCGGGCAGCGTTAGCCATTTTTTCTTCCGCATGGGAGCTGCTTCCCCAACCATGAACAAAGATGGTTGGTACATCAGATTGAACATAATTTGTTGCTGCCGATACGTGATGGAAGCTTGTAATGCCAATAAAGCCGACGATTACTACTACACTTGTTATTAATAATTTAAAACTCTTTTTCAAAATACTCATCTCTTTTCTATAACTTAAAACCAGTTAGTTGATACAACGAGTTTACTAGTTTATCTTGCAAAATAGTTGAATCGACTCTTTGATCATAGTTCTGAATTCTCTGGTGGTAATAATAGTTTCCCGTTACAATATTGTCCCTGGCTTCAGTTAACCATACCTGAGTTTCATACCCATCCATTAAGCTATCAGGCGCTGCTTGGCCCCCCATTCGTGTTGGTACCCAACCAGGATCAACCGCACTTACCTTTACATGTGGATAGAGTCTTGCCACTTTTTTCATTAGTAACAGAATCGCTAGTTTAGATCCTGAATAGCTTAGATCATTCGCAATTTCCCCAATATTTAACTTCGCATCCATGTGCATATTAGATGCAATATAGATAAGTTGTTTTGGCTTATGAATTAAGCTAGTTAAAACATATGGTGCTAGTACATTTACGCGAAAAGTTAGATTAGAATTGGCTGTATAAACTCCAGCATTATGAATGATCGTAGAGAATTCACCCAAGTCATTAATTTCTTTAGCAACTTTTTGCAGCCCATCAAGATGACTCAGATCACCAATCAATACATCCTTTGCCTGAGAGCATTCCTCCAGGGCGTTCTTTGCTCGTTCAGCGTTACGAGCGTGTAAGTAGACCTCATAGCCATCCTTAATCAATTCTTTAGCAGCGAGCATTCCTAAACCAGTACTTGAGCCAGTGATAAATACTTTTTCATTCAAGGTAATTCACCTACTTTTTCCTTTCTTACAATTACTACTTTAAGGAAGAAAGAATTAAAAGTTAAATACCCATTTTTTGTAGTGATTCATAATAAAAATGCATAATTCTATATCGTAATTAAATATTAGTCATATTATTAATTGAAGAATATACTTTTAACTGAATTAAACATGAAAGGAGCAGTTTATAAATGAAATCTGCTGTATTTGCTGAAAAAGGCTCAATGAAATTAGTCGACGTTGATAAGCCAACCATTCAAAAAGCCTGACGACGTTATCATTAGGGGGCAATTCCTGTACTTAATGCATACATGACAAGTAGTCCTTCCAAATGAACCAGCGTACCAATCTCTACTTTATCAATTTTTTCGGTGTAATCCCCTAATTTTTAAATCAAGAAATTAATGTGCTCTTGATTTACTGGCGAGGCAATAGAGAAAGGGTGAGATTCTTTTGGTATACTTTTACTATTAAAGGATAAGAAGTAAAAATCACCTGCATTATAAGTGTTTACATCTTGATTCAACTTAACCGTTATCTTTTGAATTGTCGGCGTTAATGATTTATTTTCAACGACTATTCCTGTCTTTCGTTCATTACCGATAATTTTCTGATAAGTATACACTCCAATGAACACAATCGTATAAATATCAAATACGAGTGCAAAGTATGGGACGCTAGCCCAACGAGGAATGACATGAACATGTAACCAGATCAATCCGATTACGACGAAATTAAGCCGGTGAATCCAGATATTTAACTGATGGTTAAATACATGCTCTAGTCTCTTCTTCAACCGATAAAACACCCGCGATCCTTCGGTTAACCAACCGGATAAAAAGAGGATAGCAAATAGCAAAACAATAATTGCCAAGTACCAGGCCCCATTCCCAGTATTTCTAATAATTGGGTGGAAAGTTGTTGAGCTAAATTTATGAATAGTTGCTGCCAAAAGCGCAAGCACACCTGCGATTCCGTGAATCATATATAAGCCAGGCATTCCGATCCGATTAACTAACGGGTGGCAAGGAATACGCTCCCCAGCCACAAGACATAAGCAACAATTCCAAAATCATAGACTGCCAAATGGTCAAGACTATCAATCATTCCAGTGTTAAGTAGATAAATTAACGGTGAAGGCAATACTACGAGTAAAACAAATCATAGTATTAATTCATAACCCTTGCGTTTTATCATGAAAAAGCCAACTTTCTGTTTAATTAATAGCCTAACCTACTAAGCCACTTATCTACTCGCGGTTGGATACTGCTTGGGTTATCATGAACTGCATTCCCCTCGGCGGTAAATCCTTTACGAACCCTAGCGTGTGGATATGCCTTATGTAAAACTTCAGTGGTGTTACCAAGCCCAGATTCTTCAGAGGTTGTGAACGGAATAACAGTCTTACCATTTAAGTCAACGTTGTCCATAAAGGTCCGGACAATCATCGGGTATTCGCCCCACCAGATTGGCGCACCGATGAAGACCGTATCGTACTATTTTACATTAGGAATGGCATTTTTAATCGCCGGGCGGGCGTTTTCCTGCTGCTCTTCCTGACCTAAATCATTAGTCGCTTCGTTCCCAGACGGGTATGTTTTTTTCGGAACAATTTCATAAGTATCACCATTGGTGTGCTGCTGGATAAAGCCCGCCACTCGTGCTGTGTTTCCAACCTTAAGCATTCCTCCTGCAACACCCTTGCGCCTTGAGAAATATACAATCAAAATCTTATAATTGGTTCCGCTCATTGTTACCTTACCGCCAGTCTTGACCTTCGTCTTAACAGTTTTTGTTGCACTAGCAGAACTAGAATTGGAAGCGGCCTGTTGACTTTGGTGTTGTTGGTGGCCATTAAAGCCAATAACCGCGCTAACCACGACTATAATGACGATAATGAAGCCAATAACTCTTTTGTACATATTTTTCCTCACTTTCGACTAAATATTAAATCAGTCGCTAATGTTATAGCTCTAATTTAATTGTTCGAAGTATAAGGTATTCTATATATAATGTTAAATATTTATTCTCTATCTAAAAATATGCAAAAAATTATACGTTGACTAAAATAAGGAATTCGCCTAGCCACACTAGCCAGCGAATTCCTTATTTACTTAGTAGTTTTAACTTTTTTCTGGATTTTATCGATAAACAAACGACTCAGATTAGATAACTGGTGATCTCGATTCCAAATCAAGGTGTTAAGATCAGTGACCTCTGGATAAAGTGGACAGAAGACAAGCGAATCATCTTGAACTAGATTCTCATACGTTAGTGCAAAGCAGGAACCTGTTTTTACTAATAATGTAGCATTATTGATCAAATTGTAGTGTCCCACAAAGGTCAGCTGATTAACTAATGATCCTGCCCACTCCCGAAAGGCATCACCATTATTAGTCTCATATGACGTAATCAATGCGTGGCCAATAAGATCTTCGGGAGCAATTACATCTTTTTGAGCTAGTGGCTCATCTTTACGTAACAAAATCCCCCAGCGGTTCTTTTGGGGAAGTACTAGTGAATTATAATTTTGTAAATTATGAGTACCCATAACTACCCCAAATTCAATCAAGCCACTCTCCAAACGCTTTTCAATACTATTAGCATTCCCACTGACAAGATTGACTTGTACTTCAGGATGTTCCTGTAAAATATCGTTGATGGTCTCCATTACAATCTTCATCGCAGGACTTTCCCCTCCACCAATATCAAGTGTTCCACTGATAACGTCCCGGGACTGTAGACTGTATTCGGTGGTGTTCACCATCGCTACAATGTCCTGAGCACGTTCATATAAATAGTACCCTTCCTGAGTAAGCTTAATCTGACGGTGGCCACGCTCAAACAATGTTACTCCTAATTCCATCTCCAAATCCATGATCTGCCGTGATAAAGCTGGCTGTGATATGTGTAACCTCTTCGCTGCTGAAGAGATATTGCCATCCTTGACAATTGCAATAAAGTAACGAAGTACCCGAAGCTCCATGATGTCCTCCATATTTTTTTGTTATATTTAATCATTTGATATGAGTATTTAACATTATTCTAGTCCCTTGCTAGAATAAATTCAATTAGATAAATACAAGTAGGAGGTAATATTATCACTGCGCTCAATCTTAATTATGATGATATGCAACACGTCCAAAAGTTAGTTGCACAAAATCAGCTCTTATTGCAAAAGTTAAATAATGGAACGGCTGACCAACAAGAGATTCGTAAGCAGCTTTCAGTAATTACCAATCAACGAATTGACTCTTCTGTCGAAGTGCGACTCCCGTTCTACACAGATTTTGGTCGTAACATTCATCTTGGTAAGAATATCTTTATCAATAGTGGTGTGATGATGACTGATCTTGGTGGTGTTTACATCGGTAATAATGTCTTGATTGGCCCAAAGGTAACAATCGCCACTGTCAATCATCCACTGAACCCACAAGATCGTCATCACGTTGATCTAAAGCCAGTTTATATTCGCCAGAATGCCTGGATAGGTGCCAACGCCGTAATTGTTCCTGGGATTACCATTAGTGAAAATGCTGTTGTTGCTGCCGGATCAGTAGTAACACACAACGTTCCAAAAGACACCATGGTTGCCGGTGTTCCCGCAAGGATTACCAAGCTTCTTAAATGACTCCAAAAATGAGCTAAGTAAATTTGCTTAGCTCATTTTTACATGGTATTAAATCCTCTGAGACTATGTATAAACATGGTTCTATTCTTAGAGTAATAAAAAAGTTCAGAGCGATTATTTTCGCTCTGAACTTTTTTATTTCTTATAGGTTCCCTCAAACTATCCTTAGGCAACCTTTCTTTGAATAAGCAACATAACGTAACTAAGAACGATAAAGACTAATGATCCAAGTAGAGTAAAACTAGTGTTAAAGGTATTCAAGAGCGCTCCGCAGACGGCCGTTCCAATGGTTGTACCTAAATTAGTTGAAGTCAGGAAAAGACCATTGGCAAAATCTGGCGCCTTGGGAGCTGCAGAATTAATCAGGTACTGGTTAATATTAGCGATTAGCCCGGCCAGTACACCGACAATAAAGATCAGTACAGCGGCTAAAATTGAAATCCTTCCTGTAAAGAACAACACTAAGTAACTGATGAATGTAATTACTGGCACAACCATTACAGTCTTAACAGGCTTGATGCTCAAAGTATTCCCCGCAATGATGTTACCAACAATATTGGCCACCCCATATACCAGCAACAGCGTGCTGACAATGTTAGTTGAGAATTGGCTTACTGAACTCAAAAAGTCCGACATATAGCTATAAAAGCCGAAGACAGCGGCGTTCAACCCAATTACTGAGGCAATTGCCAAAATCATCACTGGACTCTTAAGGACACTTAGTTGACTTCCGTAACTAGTAGTTTCGATTACCGGCATTGAAGGAACAACAAAGATCGTGAACAGGAAGACCAAAATATTGATTACGGCAAAGAATGACATGGCGGCAGCAAACGAGAAGTTATTAGCAATGAAACTAGTAACTGGTACCCCTAAAACCATTCCGGCAGAAACACCAACGAAAACTTTGGCAACCGCTTGTTGAGCATGTGCCTCTTCGACTGCTTGTGCGGCCATCGTAAAGGCCATTGAAACATAAACCGGTTGGAAAAATGCTGGGATGATCCGGGCAATCATTAATATAGTGAAGCTATGCGTAAAGATTGAAACAACGTTACTGATACAGAAGATTCCTAATGATAGCATCATGGCTGTCTTCCGATTAACGTTTGAGAAAAGCAGTGGCATTGTTGGACCAGCGATAGCCACCCCTAAGGCAAAACCACTTACTAAGAATCCGGCTGTTGAAACTGATACATTAAATACTTTGGCAATTAATGGAAGAATACCGATAATTCCCATTTCAGTGTTAATAATGCCAAATACACCAATTGTTAAAATCAAAATTAAAAAGCTGCTCTTGTTTTTCATTATGTCTGTCCTTTCGTCTGAAATTAAATTTCAAATATTTTCTGAAACTTAGATTATCATCAAAAACTATAAATATAAAATATTTATATCTAATCAAAAAATATGTTTTAAAGTTATATATAAATCAAATGCATGCTTTTATATATAAAATGTATATTAGACATAGTCATAGTAACTAGTTACTATTGGTAAGTGAGCAGGAGGTGATTCTTATCTTTAAGAATTTTCATTTGATAGTTGCTATCATTCTTGGATTAATGCTTATCCCAGGAATAGCTAGCGCAAATAAAAAAGAAGGAGCAACACATCATATGAATAATGAAATTGTCCTTTCATATAATGGAAAAAACTATCAAGTAACAACTGAAAATAACGCAACTGTTAAAGCATTATCTTCCCGTCTCCCATTGACAATGAAGATGAATGAGTTGAATGGTAACGAACGTTTTCATAATTTATCTAAACGTCTGCCTTCGAATGATAAGGCCGTTAAGAATATCAAGAAGGGCGACATTATGCTATACGACTCTAACTGCATCGTCCTTTTCTACAAAGACTTCAAGACCAGTTACAGTTACACCCGAATTGGTCACGTTAATAACTTCTCGTCTGTAGCAAACAAGCTCGGTAAGGGAAATGTCACAATTACACTCAAAAATAAAGGAGAATAACCTCAATGAAAACCACTATTTTCTTATTTCACCCTGACTATAAAGACTCAAGAGTAAACAAGGCGCTCGCTTCTGGAGCCAAGAATGCCGGAATTACTGTTCGTAACCTTTATGATCTTTACCCGGACGGTGAGATTAATGTAAATAAAGAACAAGCAGTACTAGAAAGTACCGATCGAATTGTTCTGCAATTCCCAATGTACTGGTATAGCAGCCCGGCTCTTCTCAAGGAATGGGAAGACAAGGTATTTGAACACGGTTGGGCTTATGGTTCTACCGGTGACAAGCTCCATGGGAAGGAATTAATGCTCGCAGTTTCACCGGGTGCCCCTACTTCTGCATACCACCACGATGGTAAAAATTACACCGTTACGGAATTACTACGGCCTTTCCAGGCTACTAGTTCTATGATTGGGACTAAATACCTGAAGCCCTTCATTACTGTCGGTGCTACTTCAATTAGCGACGCTGATCTTGCTAATCAAGTAACCAACTATGTTAAGTACTTAGAAGAAGAAAACATTCCTAAATTAGGAACATATGAGGAGGAATAGTTGAAATGTTTTTAGTAGATATTCGAATTAAAAGCAACCAGCTTTCTGATGATGAAAAAAACACTTTAATGAAAAAGCACCAGGAATGGTTTAAGAATTATGTGGTAAAAGGAACCTTCTTGATGGTGGGGCCATCAAAGACATACCAAGATGCAGGAATTATCCTTGTGGGTTTAAGTGATCGAAAGTATTTAGACAAGATTTTAAGCGAAGATCCTTTTTACCCTGATAAGGCCGAATACCACATCAATGAATTCACGCCGATGAAGATTTTGGACTCTATTACTGATTACGAAGGCAAATAAGTTAAGGAAGGAGCGCTCTAATCAATGGCAAGGCCACGCATAACGTTACACATTTATTCATCACTCGATGGTCGAATCACTGGTAAATTTGGTAAAAGTAAACAGGCTAAATTTTCATCTGACCTGTTTAAGCAAATTGGATTCAATGATAATTCTGCAAACAGTTTTCATTTCGATGGATGGATTTATGGAAAAAATTCCTCCATTGATGGTTTCAATAATCATGAGGCACCAGACTTCCAAGAGCATGCTCCTGTCCCAGCGGGCGACTTCATTACCGGTCTCGGTGCCAAACGTTACTACATATCCATAGACCCACGTGGCGAAATTGGTTGGCAAAAGAAGACCGAAAGTTATGGCGGTCAGGACGCCGTTATTATTGAAATATTATCTGAACAGACTTCAGACGACTACAAAGATTTCCTTCGTAGAAACGGAATTCCTTACCTAATTGCTGGACAAAAGGAAATCGCCTTTCCCCTAATGCTAGAAAAGTTATCCAGATGTTATGGCCTAAAGAACCTTTTGCTTGGTGGCGGTGGAATTCTCAATTGGAGTTTCTTAACTCAAGGATTAGTAGACGAAATCAGTATTGTCATGGCTCCAGTTGTTGATGGTGCCACTAATACCGCTCGATTATTCAATTCTGTCTATATGAATAATTCTCAACCAATTGCCTTCAAGCCCAGGAAGATTCATACATATGATGATGGAACGCTATGGTTACGCTATACGCCAATAAAGCCAGATTAATCACGTAGTCTAACTATTTACCCCTAAAGAAAAAGAATGCGAATTATAATTTCCTGACTTATTCAAGCAGAATTATAATTCGCATTTTTTGATTATTCCTTTAAGTTATCTAAATAATTCTATTAGATAGAATATCAGCGTTTATCTAAAATTTTTTCTAATTACTTCTGAATTTTCTGTAAAATACTAATTTTAATTAAAATGCACGCAAAAAATGGATGCAAAGCTTATTAAATCAATAGATCCAACAAATTTCCCAATGCAAAATCATGCACAAGCTTTCCTGTGTGCATGATATTCTTAAATAAACAAAAATAGTCCTTAATATATTTTCGCAAAACGTTGGTATATCAAGAACTAACAAACTATTAGAATTTGAAAAAGAATAGTATCTTATTATAGTGAGGATATGTTGACTACCTTTATTAACCGACAAAAATCAAATTCAAATCACTACCTTATAGTCTTCTAAGTAGCACTAATTAAATAATATATAAAACTATTGAGAAAAATTATATTACTAGCGCTAAGAATAAATTAACAAAAGGGACTACGTAATTCGAATTTACGCAGTCCCTTTTGCCGTATAGTCTGTTGGTATTTTGGGTAGACTTTTGATAGACAACTTGCGTTTAATTGCCTTTTCTACCAAATTTGGCCCTCTACAAATGCCGTTATCTTAAGCTTTCCTCTTCATATTATACTATAACATTATTCGGTATCAATAATTATGGATGCGAAACTCATTAAATTAATAGATACATGTAGTTTCTACGAAATTTTCTACATATCCAATTAATAACATTGGATATGTAGAAAATACCTGGATATTTCAGCTCAAATCAACAAATTTTACCCTCATTTCTCATATTTTCACACGCCAAATTTGTCTAAACGCCTGACAATATTAGGGTACAGCGATTCGCCGTAGATCAAAACAACAAGTTAAATTGTCACGTGAGAAAAAAGTGAGAAGTCGATAATGTTTTATAACGTAAAATAGCCTATTCTAACGACTGAAAATACCGTCAGAATAGGCTATTAGACTCTTTATAGTGCTGACTAGAAGCACGGAGGTTAATTCCTTTCAGTGCCTCTATATCAATATTTTTAACGTCTTCTGTATACATTTGCGTGTCAATCGTGTGTCAGGACATCCAAGCGTCCATCATCTTCTTATCCATATCACGATCACTATGAACATAAGTCCTCATAAATACGGCTAAACTATGTCCCATTCGCTCCGCTGCCCATGGATAACTGATCCCTGGTTTATTAGCTAGTTTCGTGCAAATTGTGTGCCGAAATGAATACATTGATAATTGTGCATCCCCACCATCAATCCCTAACTCATTACATATCTTATCTAACATTAGATTCATACTACGTTGAGTAATGGGACGCCCTTCAGTTACTGACCTATAGTCATGAAGATTAACAAGGACTAATTCATTATCTAAAGGAAGTGCTTTTTCTTTAAGAAAGGCTACTACTTGCTTATAGTATTCCTCTAAAAATTGAACTAGCTGATGACTAATCGGAACGGTGTATCGGTAATACCCATGCGGCCTGGATTTTAAGGCACCATTGAATGACTTTGTATAATCAGACCAACTATCATTGATCTTAAATACAGAATAGCCATCTTTATCGGTAACATTACTAAATCTAACCGCTTGAATTTCTCCCGGACGCATCCCCGTCTCTAAGGCAATCCATATGGCTAACCTAGTACCAATGTTATTAATAGAAGCGCGATTAATTTCTAATAATAACTGCTGCCGGATTAACTCTAATTCTTCATTAGAGAAAACATATCTCTTTTTACCGACATCAAACTCACTTTTCTTAAAGAACTTAGATAAAGCCTTCTCCGGAACAGGATTAATTTTAACAACCGTACCCTCAAGTGGCTTAAAAAAGTTCCTCATATGTGTTAACCGATGGGCGATTACCGTAGCCCGACCAACAGTTGAATGATGATCTTTAACGAACTGACGAGCAAACCGCCCAACTGACTGCTCAGTTATATCACTAATCTTAGCATTACCAAAGTACTGCTTAAATACAGTGGCTGAATAGTGCCAATCACGAAAAGTAACTGGCGAAATCAAATTTTTCTTCTGATTCACAAAGTTATCAAAATCCTCGCTAAAGGTATCAGAAGCCTTTCCAATATCAAGGCCTGACTTGTATTCAGCCCACATTTGGCTTTCAGTAAGTTTAGCTTCTTTTTTTGTTGCAACATATTTAATCGGCCAGCTAATTTGCTTTCCGGTTACTTTGTCACGTGGCTGGATACGAACCATCCATTGGCCTTTATGAGCACCAACTGTTTTCTTTTTAATCATAGTATAACCTCTCTTTACCATAAAAAAGAGAAGTTGCAAGCTACCTTATCTAGCTTACAACTTCGTAACTATTTTGTCCACGTCGATTGAGCATGATAGCCATGTTTCATCAGCCACTCTACAATTTCTGCGCGATTATAATACTTGCGACTGTTATTCGTTAATTGATGATAAGGTAGCCCTTCTCTAATAAGTTGATACAACATGGTAGTGCTGATATGAAGATAATCTCTTAATTGCTTCCCATTCAAAATATTGGTACCGAACATTTTAATCACCACCCTGTTTATTTAATTGTTCAGCATATTTATTTAGATCGTGGAGACTAAACCTTTGTAGTTGTTTCTTAGATTTATGACGATATTTATTTTGAAAACTTGATAGTTTCTTGTATCGCCATTCACTTGAAGTTGTTTTACGCAAATATTGGATCTCTTGCACCTCACTATCAGTAAAAAAGGATATACTTCCCAAACGACGATTTAGCTGATCAAAAGTGTCAATCTTCTTATCACTAACATTTAATTCTTGATAAAAATCGAGAGGACTATAAACACTGGTGACTATAATTACATCCGACTTAAAAAGAACATTGTGATATCGGGCAGATAACATCTTTTCAAAGTTATACGGATCTAGTAATTGTAAAAGATCCTGATAATTAACAGAATGAGGCCTTATTTCATCGAGGATAAGAACTTTCTGCCCGTTATAATTTTCGAATGGATCACGCCAACCACTGGTCACAAAACAAGACAGTGCATTAACTCGTGCGAAATCAACCGCATACCGCGTTTTACCCAATCCACTTGGTCCCGACAGCCATACCGTCTTTAATGGCTTACCTGCTTGCTTTTTGGTTCGGACCCAGTCTTTATAATTTTGCTCATCCAAATCATCTTTAATATCATCCAATTTTTTTGAGAACTGTAGAAATATCTTAGCGCCTTTAGCTCTAAAAATATCCTTTGCCTTCTCATAACTCAATAATCCACCGCTAACCTGATCTAATAATTGAAAGCCATCATAATTGCTTTGTACATTTTCAACGTATCGCACATAGTTAAAATTAGCAGTAACAGTGTTTAAATCATATTGGTACTTTTTTGCCGAATTCTTAGTCCGGTGACATAGATACAACATCACATTGATAGCTGCCATCTTAGTACTCGTACCACGCTTAGTAAAAATCGCAAAATGTTCTGATGTGGTATGAAAAGCTTTAGCAGCCACAGATACTGAAACTCTTTTGTTAAATACAAGTCCAATATGAAAATGTGGCTTTACCATGTTACCCTCAATATCAACATCACGATCATGCTTGATAATCGCCCACTGATATAGATCATGTTCCTTCTCCAAAGTTTTACAACACCGCCGCAAATATTCTAATGGGTTATTCTTGTCCTCAAAATATTCTTCTTGCTGTACGAACATCATCACAGCCGAACGAGGTGTCTTCTTGGCTTCTCCCACTTATACCCCTCCTATTCATTGATACATCAACGTTTCAGCCTATTTTTTGTCATCTTCAACAATCCGACAAACAAGCCCCGGATTGTTGGTACTACGCCATTTGGTCGTTTGTTTTGTCTTTATTCTTCACTATAAAATGTATGTAGGATTTGGCGTTTTGCTTTATAAAAGCAGAGCCAATCCTACATATACTACTGGCGAGGATAGCCAATAATCACAATAGCTCTATCACCATATTCTGGTTGTCCAAAAACAAAATTTGGAAAGTGGTTCTTCAAAAAATGGCTGAACGATTTACTGATAAGTAATTCGTCAAAATAATCTTCTAACGAGATAGATGATCTAAAGCAGAATAAAAAATTAAGAGGAATTACTAGTTTCACTTGATTTCTAAAGACAAACACTCTAACAAAGTTCGCACGGAAATTAGCCTGCATCTTGATATAGTTCCCAGCATCATATACATTAGCTGGTACTTTGAGCTTGGCACGTAACGCTCGATTTAAATAATGGTCGCTACCGCGGAAATAGTAGTGTTGAAATAGTAACCATCCTACTAGAAGTAACACCACACACACCGTTATTCCAATGATGAAATTAGAGATTAAATTATTTAACCAACTAACCCCATTGGCCTTATTACTAGAGATAATACCCAGCCGTTGTAATTCTTCGTTCGTTTGTGGATCCATAATTTAATCTCCTTCCAGATTCAAAATTGTAGGCATTAAAATCGGTGAAACTCCAAAGTGATCCATTTCTCCATCAGCAACAGAAACTATTCCGCTTCCTTTACCACCAAGGGGTAGAGGTATCCCGCCATCTCGCAATTCTGGAAAAAGTTGAACAATGTTAGATTGATCCAAGCGGCCTAACTGAATACGTAAGGTCATCTGAGCCCTTGCAGAACTACTCAATGTGGCACCAGTTACACCGTTACCGACAGAAGCAACTTGAGACGATAGTAGTAAATGCCATCCTGCTTCACGTCCTGTTAGTGCTATTTTGGTTAATAAACTTTGAAATTCGTTAACCAAAGTCCGCTTCACTCCCGCAGTAATGCTCTCAAGCTCATCAATCACCAGGTAATTCTCGACAGCATTTTCTCCCAAAATTCTATAATCACAATCAGGCTTTGATGATTTTTCATATAACTCATCTTGTATATTGCTAATATCAGTCAGAATTTGTTGCAGCTTAGCATTAACTTTTAATATGAAATCCTCTGCTCGTTCTCCAGTTGTTGGTAACAGCAAATCAACGTCTTTTGATTTCTTGAAAAAGCGTGCCATTGTTGACTTCTTAGGATCAATTATCATTACCCGCCGAGTGGGACAATTTGATTTTCTTTTATTTGAAAACAATAAAAGACGAACAAGTGTTAATACAGCATAAGTTTTTCCTGACCCTGTATTTCCTGCAATAAAGATATGTGCAACTTTACTTGTATCTATAACTAAATTCTTCTCTAATGGAATCTCCATATCGTCTATACCATCCATAATTTGATGAATTGTACCTACTAATCTTGTTGGAGTACCTGGACGAATCATATACCAGAATCCCCTAGCCATTGACAAATCACTACCCGGGAAGGTACGAACAATCATTTGGCTACTACAAAGCGTATAGGCTGGAATCAGACAGTAGTATAAGATTGCATAAACTCGATGATAAAGTTCCTCGTCAGGAACCAACGGGCTTGGCGACTTGATAAGCACCCATAATCCTTTAACTTCCCCATCAATATCAATTTTAATTTGAATGCTATTCCCAATTGGATTATCTGGAGTTGATAAACACATAGCTAATGCTTGTTCACAAGTACTTTCAAGTTTTTGATCTATTGAACTGAACCGATTCACTTGAAATCAACCCCCTTAGCTCGAACAGTGATATTAACAAACGATTTTCGAGCCCACACTGTAATCTTAGGATCAATGATTTCAACATCTTGACCAATAGTCATTTCTCGTTGCAACTCGATTCCATCGCTGGTTTTTAGATATGCAGAAAACCGTTGCCCAACATTTCGGCCATCAGGTGTTGATTTTACAATAAAGGTCACCCGTTCTGGATACTTCGCTACATCATCCTGGTTACCATACTCTGAGTGAGCGGTTCTTGTCGAAATACCTAATGCTTTAATCACGTAACCGTTTAGTACATTAATCCCATTGATATTTAGATTCATAACTTATCCTTCCTTTCGATAAAACCATCAAACAACATCTTTATTTTCATATTTTTAGTACAAAAAAAGTTGCAAATTCTCGGCCTAATTTTGGCCTTAAATCTGCAACTTTTTTATTAATTAATTTTCTAAAATTGGCATTTTCGCACTTCTGGAGTGATCACCATAAAAAATTGAATTTATATAACAATGAAGTTAATTCGAATTAATAAATGAAGAAAGGAAAATGAGCTCATGATTGTTAAGAAATGTCTGCAATTACTGCACTTCAACTACGTTCTTTCACTGCAAAAAATAATCTTAAAGGAAAAGACCTTATCAGCATAATTGAACTCGCTGGTGTAGGTATATCTGCTTCCAAATTATCTAGAATGATGTCATTAGAAACTAACAATAATCCGACTAGTCTTCATACTATCAAAGCTATTGAGATTATTTTCCAAAAAAGATATGGAACAGTTTTGTTCCCTAATAATACTGTAAAAAATAACTATATTTCATTGATAGCAACTGAGTATTCTACTATAGCTATTCAAAATTTTGATAAACTAGATAATCCCACAGACTATTTGATAAATCATATCAACGATCTTACCCGTGTTTCGATTACTAAAATTGGACAAATAAAATTACTTGGTGCTTTGTTACAAATTTATAATAATGACAATAGTCAAGATATAAACGTTCAAATTCAAAATGGTTTATTAAAATTTTTGGCTAAAAGACAACTTTTAAAAAATTCTCTCGACCTGTGCTTTAACGCAAATGTAGACGATGAAACAGTTCAATTAAGGTCAATCGTCAATATAAAGTATTCCCCTTCTGCTACTAAAAAATTAGCTATGCAGTTAATTTGTCAATCCCTTTTCAAATTAATAATCACTAATGATAGGCCCTAAGTAAGTGTGGCAACTATAGAGGCTCATTGTCTAATAACTTCATAAATTGATCTATCTTCTCAACAATTCGCTTTTGTTCTTCTATAGGCGGTAAGGGAATTAACATACTATTAAGCAGTGTTTTATTAAGTGTCTTACCCTTAATTGCTGTATTTGTTTGACTCATATTACTAATAAATGGTAATACCCAAAAAAGATAGTTTCTTTGTATATTGTTATTGTCAACATACGGGTGAATATCAATAATTGCTTCATTATGCACAGCATCTAAGTTTAAAATTGTTACTTTTCCAATACTTAATTTAAAACTCATTAACAATGTTCCGGTGGGTACTATTTTTCCCTTGAATACCTCGGTCATTGCAACATTACTAATTTTTAGCTTTGTCTTATTTAAGGTTGGCTTTTGCATATCAGAAATAGAAACCCACGGAATTTCCCCATTAGACCAATAGATATTATCTGTTTTTTTAGGTGTTTTTCCTAAATTAAAGTTCACCAAGTTTCCAAATCTTACCCATTCCCAACTATCGGGAATATCAAACGGTTTTTCTTCGTCCGTAATTGCTGGCAACTTCTTTGTCCGTTTAATCTTCTTTTCTTTAATTAGCCGGGCCTTCTCGTCCGCAATCTGCTTTACTAACACGCTAGCTGGTTCATCATTAGAATCTTGCTTAACCAGCTTACCTTCCATGGCATATTTCAAAATTGACTGTTTCATCCGGTCGTTGAAGTTAGCATCAATCTTGGTCAATTGGTTGTATGATTCAGCATATTCATCAACCAGCGGCATCAGTTTTTCAATCTTAGCTACAATTCGCCTCTGTTCTTCTAATGGCGGAAGTGGAAATTCGACTTCATTTTTTAAAAATTTTAAAGAAGCTAAATTTTTTATGGCTGATCCTTTTGAATGAAGTTTTAGCTTAGTGGAAATAGATTCAAGCTCCAGTAAAAAGAATTTTTTATCAATTAAATCCGTATCAAGCGTAAGTTTCAATAATGCCTGATTAATTATTCCCTGCTCAATATTAGGCGGTAGTATATAAGCTTTCCCAATTGTGCCAGCACAGCTTATAATAATATCTCCCGGTTCAACCTTAAAAGATTTAAGAGTTTCATATTTTTCTCTAGTAATATAGTAAGACCCATAACTAATATTCTTTCTAATGGCATTACCCTGCTCATAAACCTTAAAGGTATTTTTTCCCTTTGGAACAAACATACTTTTTGTAATAGAACTACCAAATGGTCCTCTTTTAATAGAGGTATTATTTTTTGTACAAATTTCCTTTAACCTTGCTATTGCCCAATTTTGAGGATAATTACCAGTATTCTCTGCTTTTACATACTTTTCTTTACGTAATTCTTTATTTTTTACTGCTTTTTCTATTTTTATCCGTGAAGATTGTAATTGAGCAATAGCAGAAAGATCATTTGGATCTTGCTTAACTAGTTTTCCTTCCATTGCCTGCTGCAAAATCGAGGCTTTCAATTGTTCCGGAGTCATTAGTCATCCTCCTCTAACAATTGTTTAATTGCACCTAGCGTCTTATCAATCTGGGCGTTTAGCTGTGCTCGTTCTTGACTGTACTGCTGCATTAATTCTTGAGGTGGCAATACTTCTTCCGTTTCAGTTGGAAAGCCGCACAAGTCAAAGTTATAATTGTTATCTTCTAATTCTTTGACTGTATAAGCACGTGACTTATAATTATCGCCTTCTTTAATTTCATGACGATTGTTCCACCATTCGCGTACTGGGTCGAAATGTTCTAACTTCATCGGCCGGGTCTTTGAAAAGTGCTTATAACCCTTTGGCATATCTAGGCGATAGAACCACGTTTCTTCTGTTGGCTTAGTCTTATCAAAAAACAAAATATTAGTTGCGATTGACGTATAAGGTGAGAAAATACTTCCTGGTAACCGAATAATGGTGTGTAAGTTAAAATCATGCAACATCCGTTTCTTAATATTGGTCTTAGCACCATCATCCCCAAACAGGAAGCCATCAGGCAAGATAATCCCTACTCGACCGTTGTCTTTCAAGCGATACATGATTAACGCTAAGAACAAGTCAGCTGTTTCACTACTCTGTAAATCATTTGGGAAATTCTGTTTGATAATCGGCAGCTCGGATCCCCCAAATGGTGGATTCATCATGATAATATCGAATTTCTCGTCATCTTCGTATTCTGTGACCCGGCGTTCAAGTGAATTACCATGAATAATATCCGGATCATCAACATCATGTAATAGTAAATTCGTTACTGCCAGAATATACGGTTGTCCCTTTTTCTCAATTCCAAAGACGGCATGATTATATTGATCGCGGTCCTCTACCGTTTTTACCTGTGGACGTAGCAAGTTAAGTGTACTAGTTAAGAAACCACCAGTCCCACAAGCTAAATCGGCCATCTTCTCGCCTAGCTTAGGCTTAAGCGTTTCAGCAATGAAATCAGTTAGTGCCCGTGGGGTATAAAATTCCCCCGAATTACCAGCACTCTGTAGCTCTTTTAGAATCCCCTCGTAAATATCATTGAATAAGTGCCGATCTTTGGGATCTGTAAAATCAACATCATTAACTACATTCAGAACCTGTCGTAGTAAAATCCCGTTTTTCATATAGTTATTAGCATCAATAAAGGCATCCTTTACAATGGCCTTGCTAATTGGTGTATCTGGAGTTACCGTAATTTCCTTTAATGCTGGTAATAACTTGTTATTTACAAAATCGAGCAGCTCATCTCCGGTTAGGCTCTGTCCGTCTTTATTGTCAACTGCCCACTCATGCCAATGGAACCCAGCAGGAATAATTGAAAGATAATTATCCCGACTAATTTCCCAAATCATTTCTCGATCATCATAAACTTTTAGAAAAAGGATCCATGATAACTGCTCAATTCTCTGTGCGTCCCCGTTGATACCGGGATCATTTCGCATAATGTCTTGTATTCTTTTAACAAACTGTGTATTTGCTCTTGCCATATAACATATTCACCTATTAACTATAAATTTCATCCTTAACAGTTTTAACTGCGTCTTGATATTGGTTCTTTCCACCAAAGATCTTAAAGATGATCTTTACTGGCCCACCAAACTTTTCAAACTCTGGTAAGTTTAGCACTTCATTACTTTCTAAGTCCTGGATCCCATCCATTTCATACTTATTTAGTAAAGTATCCAGAACTTCCCGAGCGGCCCCTTGGTACTGCTCTAATTTACCTGAATGCTTAACATGGCTGATCCGTTCAGCTTTTGTCAACGGACGTTGATTGTAAGCTAAATGAACTAGTACATCGAATGGATCCATATTCTTGAGCTTCTCATCATTGATAATCTGCTTATAGAAAATCCCATTATCTTCCATTTTATCCAATAATCGCTGCTTATTATCTGCATTACGCCACTTCCTAGTAAAATCATCTAAAGAAGCGTACTGGCCTAACATATTCTTCTTTGTAAAGTCACGTAACGAGGTAGTTATTAAATCACCATTTTCATCCATATAACTAACTTGATCGTTAATCACTTTAACTTTCTTATTAGTTACCAAATAAACCGGCCGTGGTTCTGCAACAATATCACCAGGATCACCATCAGAAGGGGATGTTGGATCACTACTACCGGGACGGTGTGTGACTGTCTGTGGCCTATTCCCATCGATCTCCTCAATTGGTTCACCGTCAAATGCTGGATCAGCAAATAATCGCGAAGCGCCTTTGAAATCAATAATGGTAAAGAATTGTTTACCATGTTTCTCATCTAATCGTGTACCTCGGCCAATAATCTGCTTAAATTCAGTCATCGAATTCAAATTTTGGTCTAAAACAATTAATTTACAGGTCTTAACGTTAACACCCGTTGTTAACAGTTTAGAAGTCGTAACAATCACAGGATATTTACTAGCGGTATCTTCAAAATTACCTAGTTGAGATTTTCCTTCCTTATCATCACCGGTAATCTTCATAATATAATTTGGATTTTTTGCTACTAAATCGTTATTTTCATTCACTAAAGCCTGCCGCATTCGCTCAGCGTGATCGATCGTATCACAGAAGATTATCGTTTTATCAAATCGCGCATGATTCCGTTTTAAGTAATCACTAACATATTTAGCAACCTTTTTTGTACGGTCATCAATCACAATATCACGATCAAAGTCGCGTGTAGTATAAACCCGGTCTTCAATTGTCTGACCTAAGGCATCTTTTTCATTTTTAGTTGGGCGGAATCCATTCACATCCACATCAAGATTTACTCGAATAACGCGATAAGGAGCTAGGAAACCATCATCAATTCCTTGTTTTAACGAATATGTATAGATTGGCTCCCCAAAGTAATCAACGTTCGAAGCTTCTTTATCATTCCGCGGTGTAGCTGTCATCCCAAAATGAGTAACTTTCGGTCCATCGAAGTAATCTAATATCTTCCGCCACTGACTATTTTTCTTTGCTGATCCACGGTGAGCCTCATCAATAACTACCATATCAAAGAAATCAGGCTTTAATTGTCTAAATGGCTCGTGACCCTCATCTTCATCATTTCCTGCTAACTGTTGATATAAGGCAAAGTGAATCTGATAAGAACTATCCATCTGTCCACCTTGTACCTTAGTTGACTTATCTAATAACGGTGCAAAATCACCAACCATGGTCTGATCTACCAGGATATTCCGATCAGCTAAGTATAGTACCCGTTTCTTAATTCCAGCTTTTAACAATCGGTAGACAATCTGAAAGGCTGTATAGGTCTTCCCTGTTCCGGTAGCCATAACTAACATAACTCGCCGCCTACCGCTTGCAATTGCTTCAACAGTTCGATTAATTGCAATCCGTTGATAATAACGGGGAGAAAAAACATCACGAGAAGAATAATATGGTTCATTGATAATCTTAACTTGGTCTTCTGTGAGTCCCTTCTCTAATTTCAAACGATCCCATAATGTTTCCTTAGAGGGAAATTCATTCATGGTAATGGTCCGTTCTTTACCGGTAATCATATCATGTTCTAAAAACTTTTCTCCATTAGTAGCATAGACAAATGGTACCTCTAAATTTTTAGCAACTTTTAGTCCTTGAGCATAACCAATTCCCTGTTGCATACCATGACCATAATCATGATTTAGATCCTTTGCTTCCACAATGGCTATTGGTACATTAGGTTGATAATTCAACAAGTAATCTATTTTCTTTCGTTTACCCTTTTTTACACTATTTCCGATAACATTAATTCGCCCATCAGTATAAGCATATTCCATCAAATAATCGGAAGCTTTCCACCCAGCTTTATTAATGGCCGGAGTTATATATCTATTTTTGACATCTTCTTCAGACAAAGAACTATATGTCATGATCATTCCCTCCATTATGTATAACTATTGTTATTATACAATATTGAAGTATCTTATGGACACACAAAAAAACAGGCCTAAAGCCTGTCATATCAGTAGTTTACAACTTCTCGAAGTTAATTCCAGACACACAGAACTAAATCGTGTGTCATACCTGTGTCAAATAGTATAAAATCTAAAAAAATAAAGCTTGACATATCTACGTAAAACATTGATATATCAAGCTTTATTAAACATTGTAAATGTTTGACTATGCTGACTAGAGGATTCGAACCTCCGACCTCATCATTACTAGTGACGTGCTCTGCCAACTGAGCTAAGTCAGCATAATAACAATTCCTAACCAATTATACCAGAAATTGTTATTAAAGAAAAGACGCGAATCGTTTAATCGGTTCACGTTTTGATCGCATGGCAACGTCCTATCCTCGCAGGGAGCGATCCCCCAACTACTTTCGGCGTGTTGAAGCTTAACTTCTGTGTTCGGCATGGGAACAGGTGTATCCTTCAAGCCATCATCACCACACTCTTTGTCCTTGCGGACGAGAGCTTGTGCTCTCAAAACTAAATCCTATCTTTTCTCTTCCAAA
>NZ_JACIVF010000054.1 GCF_014145585.1 Limosilactobacillus agrestis | reverse complement strand
TGCTTCAAATCACATCGTGATTGAAGACCCTACACATTTGATTCGTCGAAACTTTGTTCAGTTTTCAAAGGTCTACCTGTTAACTAACTAAGCAGCTAATCAACACATTAATTATATCATATATTAGATTAGCTTGTCAAGAAGAAATTTTAATTAATTTTGAATTTCTTTTGATCGATAACTTAATCAGCAACTTTATTAATATATCATATAGTCAGTTGAAAATCAATGATTTTTTAGATAATTTTTCCAAAAGTTATTGATTTTACAATCATATTTACTCTTAATCATACTAATAGATATGATTGTTCATTAATACCTTGTTGAAGGTAGAATTCTATTATACTCTATTTTTTTATTATTTGCAATACATTTTATAAAAAAATCGAGACTAGAAGAAAAATTTTGTTTTACCTCAGCCTCAACTGCTTTCATAGTAAGATAAAGTGGAACTAGCCTCACCTTGCCACAAGGCTCGTACTCAGTCCACTGCCTTGTTGAGAAGTTGTTTTCCACTCTCAATTTTCTACTGGTTAATTCAATTACTAACATCCTTTTGTACTTAAAAGCATATTTTTAGCGTTTTTAAAATCATTTGGCAATGGTGCCGAAACAGTAATACTTTTCCCTTTAAATGGACTATAAAAACTTAGCCAATAACAATGAAGCGCTTGTCTTGCAATTAGCCCTGATTCTTCACCATACATCTTATCGCCAATTAATGGAAAACCAAGATTAGCAAAATGAACGCGAATTTGGTGTGTCCGCCCTGTATGCAGCCTAATTTTAATAAGGCTTGCTTGAATATTACGTTCTTGGCACCAGTATTCAGTTACAGACGCCTTCCCTTCCTTTCCCACCATTCTTTTTACAAATGAATTGGGATCACGTTGAATTGGCGCATCAATGTAACCATGCTCTGCAGGAACTTTTCCTTTAATTAGAGCAAGATAATTTTTCTTAACCAAATGTTTTTTTAACTGTTCATCTAGGACAGCATGAGCAAAACGGTGTTTAGGAAAAACAACTAAGCCACTGGTGTCACGGTCTAACCGTGTTGCAACATGGGTAACCTGATTTTCATAATTTTGTCGCCTATAGTATCCTTTTACCCGATTCACCAAACTATCGGCCACTGGAACATTATGAGCAGGAACCGTTGCTACTCCTGCTGGCTTATTCATTATTAAAAAATCCTGATCTTCATAAATGATATTGATAGGTGCCTCACTGACATCTACATTATCATTAGCAATTTCTGGAGGAAGGATTAATGTTATCTTATCGTGGTAATTAACAGTATCGATAGCCCACTTATCTACCCCGTTTATTTGCATTTTTCCCCCATGGTATATAGCTACTTTTAATAACGAAGAAGAAACCCCATACATTTTTAATGCCGATCGTAACTTCCGCGGTGTGCAATGATCATATATCCAATTAAATTCCATTAATGTACTCCACCAATAAATGAGTCCTTTACTCGATTCCAGAAATTATTATGCCGGTATTGAGCAAAATATATTCGTTGCTTAGAAACTTTATAAGATAATTCAGTCAGATACCGGTCTTTTTCGCTTTTAAGCATCAATTGATCACGATCGCATGTGAGCACATGACCATTTTCATCGCGCAAACGCAAAATTAACTCAGCATCAGCACCAAAAATAATCGGTGAGCCTAAGGTCCGAAAAACCCGATTGTTAAGTGAAGCCATTTCAGCTAACTGAAACCCAACACTATTCGGATCAACAATAGCACCTCCAACTGATTTATTATAAGCAGTTGAACCGGTCGGAGTTGAAATGCATAACCCATCTCCACGAAAGTTTTCAAACAGATGATTATTAATGAATACATCGCATACCATTGTTCGTGTAACATTCCGAATTGTTGATTCATTAAGTGCAATATAATTCTCTGTCTGTCCATCAGAATAAGTAGCTTTCATATCAAGTAACGGATATGAAACCGCCTGTCCACTGTCTTTTACTAAACTATCAACCAGATCATCAATTTCAAAACTCCGCCAATCCGTATAAAATCCTAAGTGTCCAGTATGAATTCCAACAAAGCGAATGTTATTTAAATCTTTTTGATAATGATGAAAAGCTGATAACAAAGTGCCATCCCCACCGATTGTTATTACAACTTCTGGATTTTTTTCGACATAAATTAAACCCGCCCGTTTCATTTCGGCTTTTAAAACTTTTGTCACTCGTTGAGATTCTGCTGTTTCATTATTATATATTCCAATTCTCATAACTTACTCCTTTAACTAATCTTCATTAATAGAATTTGACCTCCGCTTAGAAAACAATGTCTGTGCTTCCTTTATTTCTTCTCGAATCTCTGACATTTCATTATCAAGTTTAAATGCTGCCTCTGCGGCTCTTTGTAACCTTGCAGATAACTCTTCAGGAAACTCACCTTGATATTTATAATTTAAAGAATGTTCTACCGTTGCCCAAAAGTTCATTGCAAGGGTACGTACTTGAATTTCAGCTAATATTCTTTTTTCTCCAGTAATTAATTGCACCGGATATTCAATAACAATATGATAGGAACGATATCCACTCGGTTTAACATTAGTAACGTAATCTCGTTCTTCTAAAATAGTCATATCACTTCGCTGCCGTAACAAGTCAACTACCTTATAAATATCTTCTACAAATTGACACATAATTCGTAAACCAGCAATGTCTTGCATATCTTGTTCCAGTCGATTCTCTTGCACATGTCGTCTAACCATTTTTTCTTTAATACTATCAACTGGCTTTACTCGTCCAGTTACAAATTCAATCGGAGAATGTTGCGTTTGGTCTTGAAATTGCTTTCGCATCCCCCGTAATTTGACTTTTAGTTCATTTACGGCTTGCTGATATGGCAATAAAAAATGCTGCCAATCTTCAATCATAATCCAGCCTCCTGTTAAATCTCCGTATATTTTAGCACATTTATAATAATAACTCTTGTAATTATCTTAAAACTAAATTCTTTACAAATAGTTAGATATTTGCAAAAATAATTATGTTCACAGGATTAGGATTTTGAGTATACAAATGATCGGAGGGGTTAATTATGCTCGAACTTCATCTTTTTGTGAATCCATTAGGAATGCGCTGTTTACGGTGTGAAAAAGACGTATTAAAAATTGATCGTGATTTAAATACAAAAGTTAGTTATCAATTTGTACCACTATTCAATATGAAAACGATCGATAACACACTTAAATATTATCATCTTAATCCTCATGATCTTGCTATAAGACACCAAGTATCAAAAACCCTTAACCAAGTAATATTAGATTATAAAGCAGCCCTCTTCCAAGGACGAAAACGTGGACGGCATTATCTATTACAATTACAATCTGCGCTCATTAACCAAGGCTTGGATTACAACGATGAATTAATTAATAAAATTGCACATGATTCACACCTTGACTTAGAAATGTTTTTTGAAGATCGGCAAAGTCAACTTGCTAAGCAGGCTTTTCGTCAAGATCAAAAAATTGCAAGTGATCTAGGCGTATCAGAAACGGCCACTGCTGTCGTTTTTAACACCAAAGATTCTGATTACGGCCTAATGATTCCAAATTTTGACTACAATACTTTAATAAACGCATTTAAAAGCGGAAAATTGGCTCACTCTGCATCCCTAGATGAATTAGCAAACCAATATCGTCCGCCGAAGCTACAAATTATACAAAATAATTAATAAAAAAGAGATTGGAAAAGTTGGTATTTCATTATAGCACCACCTATCCAATCTTTTTTATTTTCTACCTAGAATTGCAATCGTTCTTTTGAAAAAGCAAGCTTTACTAGTTCCCCTAGTAATTTTCTACTTTCACCTACCGCAATTTCTGCCATCCGATTATTAATCGTGGTTAAAAATGCACTTACATCACGGTGCTTTACTATTTCCTTATCCGTATTTTTTTGAATATTCATTGTTTTTGCCATTACTTGTAATTCAAAATTTTCTTCAATACTTTGTGCTTGACGATAATTTTGATCTCCAAGGGCAGCAATTGTATGGGTGAGCCAATACATATCGTCTATTGAATATTCAGTACTAGTATTTCGATATGATATTGGTGTATCGTCAATATTTGCATAAAAGGGGACTACAGCATTAAAAGTATTAGGGCCAAACGCTAACCAATGAATACCTGCAATATTTGCAGGAACATTATTACGTATTTGTAGGATATGTAATTCTAAGTTTCGGTTTAATGCAATTGACCTAAATGGTGCTTTATCTCTTTGTAAATGATACGGATCAAAAGCTGTCCCTTGATAATGAGAACTCATTAGTTTCTTAATCGTAGTTACAGTCAACTTTTCTTTTGCATAACAAATGAATGGAAGGTTGTTACTTTGCGGATTAGCATTTATCGTCCCTAGTTGTTGCTGAACATACCACGCTCGCGGGTTGTTATAGACAGTATCAGTAGCAGTTGCGCTTCCACAAATATGTCTTAAATTGTATTCGTCCTGACTAGGATTTAACTTATTTTGATCAATCCACTGTTTCAAATTTGGTGAACTCATTGTGGTGGAATCCGCAAAATCAAAATTAGTAATATTAAATCGATTAGGAGCAATCACATAGGCATTGTCGGGAATTTTAATAGCTGCCCAATGATGACCACCAATCGTCTCCATATACCACACTTCGTTATTATCACTAAAAGCTATCGCATTTGCCTCATAAGTACCATACTTTTCTAATAAGCTTCCTAGTTTCTTAACACCATCTTGAGCACTCTTAATATAAGGAAGAACTAATGTTACAAAATCTTCTTCGCCAATTCCGGTTAAAGTATTATAAGGATCTACTGCTAATATCCGGGCATTAGTAGTAATAGTTTCAGTTGCACTCATCGCGACATTTACACCATTGATACCACCTGCGCCAAAAATTCCATCTTTATCGTCAGCGTCAGGCGTAGAAGTATATTTTAGCTTAGGAACTGGTAAATTAATTTTAAAATTAGTTGCTTTGCTCTGATATTTACGTGGCTGTCTTTCTGGTGTTACTAATACAAATCTTTGAGGATCAAATGCATTACCATAATCTTCCTCACGACAAACTATAGTTGACCCGTCAATCGTAGCATCCTTTCCTGCTAAAAACATTGTACAAGTATGTTGCATATTATGATCTCCTTTTATCATTTATTAGCTGTAGTTTCAACTGTGAATCATTAAACCATTGAGGACGATGAACTAAAACAAACTGATTATCTTTTTTTAAAATTATTTTATAGTCAATTAATTCACTTGTATATTGGTCGATAACATTATTACGAATCATTTCTGGAGATAAACAACCAGGAATTAACCAATCACTTTCGTTTACCTTCATTAATAAGTTTTCCCATTCCTTCTTCTTCCAAAAATAAAACAAAGGATACTTCGTTAGTTCTAATATTACACCAATTCGCCAAATAATAACTGGAATAGCCATTGCTGGCCAACTTGCAATGAGATCATGACATACCAGCGGGCATTCAGACAAAGCATGTCCAGTATGTTTAAAGGTAGTTAATGATAGTTCTTTTATTTCTTTACTTGGAAAATGATACTGTTTCTTTTTCAACATTTCAATTTGCTTCATTAAAATAGTTTTTTTATCATATTTTAACCGGCTGTAAGAGCAACGCCGATATTTCTGATTTATAACTAATTGAGCCTTTTTCACATCCCAAAATAGGAGAACAAACTGTTTTTTTACAATTTGCGTAAACTGAACAATTTTTTTATTTCTCAAGTTATGCAAATAAGGTGATCCTAATATCCACCAAACCGGAATTTTTAACTGACGATACCCTTCATTACGTGCTAACAACCTTTCAAGGCTTAAGGGACTACATTGAAATTCAATTGCTACAGTTTGTCCATTAATTTTCAAAAGAATATCTGGTCGTTGAGCAATTGTTGGAAAATAGACTTCTAATTGCGGATTCCAATGATGTTTTTGTGCCCATTGATAAATTTGTTTTTTCCCTTTTAAATGTTCTAATGTTTCACCCTCGCTAAAGCCACACTCATTTCTCTTCTTATGGGCATAATGGGTAATCTTATGTGTTCCCTGTCGCAAGATCACTCCCTTCCTACATCCTGGACAATAATACTCCAACTCGCTTTTTGCATTTTCAGCTAATACTAATTGATCGTTATGAACTGCAATTAACATTTAATCCCCCTATATATTTATATACGGAAATCACACAATTTTGCACGAAAAAAAGCTACGTTGAGTATAAACTCAAACGCAGCTTATTCGAAATAGTGTCGAATTAAATGTAAGGCAGACACTGACATTATTTTCTTTCCATGTTCACTTAGAAAATCAACCGTTGTTGCCGTGGGATTTCCATATTCATAAGCAAGAGCAAGTTGATCTTTAACATCATTACTATTCAAAATAGAATCAGAATAAGCAATTGCTAAATAATATAAATCATTGTACTTGTATAAATATGATGAAATATCATCACCCTCGGCAATCTTCGCAAAATCAACTAAATCTTCAAAAGAATCAAATGTAATTACTTGCCAGTTAGTGTGTTGAATTTCATTATCTTCTGAATCATTAATTGCTGTTTTTCTTTGATCTTGACCCGGACTATTTTTTTGAATTAAATGTTGCTTAATATATTTGGACACCTGGTCATTAATTGGGCCATGCTGTTCATTCCCAGCAAAATTAGAATCATTTTTACTAATAAATAATTCTAAGCCATTATTAGTGGGCATCACCTGAAAAGTAACCGCATCGTTGTTTTGGAATTGATGATCACTATCTACTTCTTTTAGGATACTATAAAAGAAATCCTCAATTTGCTGATGATCACCAAGTAAGTCCAAAATGGTGATACCCCGAGCAGATAAATCATCATTATCTACCAAAACGCGAATAGTATTTTCATTAATGCGTTCCATCTCCATTGAGCAGCACCTCCTTTTACCAAAACTAGATGTTAATTCTATTGTAAGGATTTTCGCATAAAAGTAAAGTTACTCAGTTAAAAGAATAAAAAAAGGAAAGCATTCCACTTTCCATATTTTATCAATCAAATCATATTTGCTTTTTCTTGAGCCTCTACTAATTCAAGTTCACGAACCTTTCGAGGTAAGAAGCGACGAATTTCGTCTTCATTGTAACCTACTTGAAGCCGTTTATCATCGATAACAATAGGACGTCGTAATAACCCTGGATTTTTACTAATTAACTTAAACAGGTCCTTCATCGACAAATCATTAAGATCTACACTCAACTTTTGGTAAGCTTTAGACCGCTTTGAAATAATATCTTCAGTACCATCTTCAGTCATCCGTAAAATATTCTTGATTTCATTTAAAGACAATGGTTCAGAAAAAATATTCCGTTCCTTAAAAGCAATATCATGTTCTTTTAGCCAGGCACGTGCTTTACGACAAGACGTGCAACTTGGAGACGTATATAGTGTAACCATCTCGTTAGTGGCCTCCTTTATTAAGTAAAACTAGAACATTCATTAATACAATTTTTATTATACCCCCTATTCAACTAATATTAAAGTAATATAATAAAAATTATTAATTTTTTGTAAGTCGATTTACTATTTACACTTTACCAAAATAAAGTAGATAATTAATTTAATTTACAATTTAATTATTTTACATTAAGTTGTACTATAATAAATATAACTACTAACTTCTAAGGAGGAATTAATATGTTAACAAAAATTAGCTTAACATTTGGTTCACGACAAATTTTACAATCAATAATTGATAAATATCCTGAACGGCACTTTAAGTTAATGCAAGCAACTACCCATACAAGGAAATTAGCATTATTTGACCTTTCTGGAAAAGATACCATTTTTCAGTCACCAGTAAAATTAACAACTCTTGATTCAACGCTGGATGCACAATTAAATGGAATGTTTTACTATCAATCATTCCAAGTAAACGGTGATCGTCAAAAGCTTCTTTACAATACACTTCAAAAGGTATTAACTGAACCGGCTGACATGAATGGTGGTTATATGCTTAGCGTTGATAATAAAGTGGAAGCTACCACTTTGGTTTTACTTACTGCTTGGGCTGATTTTGAAACCCTAACTGCATGGAAGGAAAGTGAAACTTTCACATCCTTAAAGAACTTTACCAGTATGGGTTCAGATAATAGTTATTATGATGAAATATATAAACCTATTTTTTAATGAATCAGTTATAAAAAGGTATAAACTTTCTGGTATGGACAAAAATTCCATGCCAGATTTTTTTACAAAAAAAGAGGACATTTGCTGTCCCCTCGTTATACAATCAATTCACCACAAAAATCATAAAAGAAGGTTAAACAAATATCCCATAATGATTCTATCCTAAATATTCTTGGAATTAAAGATAAAAATATTAAAGTTATTTCTGTTGAAGAGGCTGAGCACAATAATAATTCTGTTAAAGAGTATATAGCTTTAATCAAAGCTACTCTTTCTTATCCTGTTAATCGTTGTCGTAACTGTGGCTTTCCTACAGTTATTTCGCAAAACTCATGTACGACTTGCTAGTTTAAACGAGAGAAGATATGAACTAGAGCTTCGTAAACAGCGCTATAAATGTAATTCATGCCATACTACCTTTGGAGCTGTTACTAATTTAACCAAAGAAAATCAAACCTTATCCAGTGATCTCAAGAACCAAATTATGCGTTTAGCTCGTAAAGGACTATCTGGTCAGCTTATTGCTGAAATGTGTCACTGCTCTCCTAGCAGTATTCGTCATACAATTTTAGAGCGCATGGAACCACACTACCGTGTGGCTAAGTTGCCTAAGCATCTATGTTTTGACAAATTTCGTTCAACTAAGTCTGTGATGTCCTTTATTTGTTGCGATGCTGAAACTTACCAAATTGTCACAAAGTTACAGGACTGTCTATCACCTACCATTGTTGATTATTTTGAAAATCGTTATTCAAAGGCCGAACGCGCATGCGTTCAATCAATTGTAATTGATTTAAATGCTCAATATCAAAGCTTCATCTATCGCCTTTTCCCTAATGCCAACATTATCATTGATCGCTTTCACCTTGTACAATTAGCTGGCCGTGCTTTGGATAATTATCGTATTTCTATCCTAAAACACCTTGATAAACAAGCCGTGAATATAAAATTGTGAAGTCATATTGGAAGCTATTCCACAAAAAGGCTGAAGAACTTCAACCCGAAAAAGTAATCTTTCTTCGCGGTGTTAATGAATATATGACTCGCCAAAACGCTGTTGATCTCATTACTAGTAAATTTTCTAAGTTCGCTGAAGTGTACCAAACTTACCAAGATATTATCAAAGCGCTAAAAGAGCGTGATAGTGAATTATTAGAATCAACCATCTTAGATTACCAAAAACAAATACAGAAATGGATACAACCATTCAAACCTTACGTCATAATATGAAATTTGTCTTAAATAGCGCTAAGTTTGACTACTCTACCGGGCCGTTAAAAGGTATCAATCGCAAAATCAAAACGCTAAAATGAACTTGTTATGGTTTTGCCAATCCAAAATTTTTCTTTTTAAGAATTGATTGTATTTTTTTCGTAAAAAAATACCCCCTACATTTTCGTAGGGAGTATTTTCAGTCAACCATACCAGTTGACAGATATCTAAATATAAACGGTCCGTACGAGACTCGAACTCGTGATCTCATCCGTGACAGGGATGCGTCCTAAACCAACTAGACCAACGGACCAAAATTGCGGGG
>NZ_JACIVF010000053.1 GCF_014145585.1 Limosilactobacillus agrestis | reverse complement strand
AATACCTTTCGACTTCACAAAGTACTAATGATTTAAGTAAGAAATATCAAATTAGTGGGCGACGTATCGCAGAATGGATTCAGAGATACCAATTGAGGGGAATCGATACACTAAAAAAACGGCGGCATAAACGAATATTTACCACCGATTTTAAACTAAATGTGATAGACTACTACCAAACTCATGAGGATTCGATGGCTGAAGTTGCCGCTCGCTTTGATATTTTAACAGCGCAAGTTTCGAGCTGGCGCTCGCAATTTGAACGGGACGGTATTACAGCTTTGAAGCCTCACCCGAAAGGTAGGCCGTCTAAAGTGAAACATACTAAAAAACAGGCTCGTCAGCTCGCTAATAAGAGTGAGCTGGAACGATTAAAGGAAGAATTAGCGAAGAAGAACCAAGAACTTTATGATACTAAAATGGAGCGTGATATCCTAAAAAAATCGCTGTCCCTGTTCGGACCCTCAAAGCCAGGAAGAAAACCCAAATAGTGGATCAGATCAGGGACGATCAATCACAGCGACCAAAGAAACTGCGCTATAAGATTGGCGATCTTCTCAAAGCCATTGGGCTTGCCAAGGCAACCTATCATGATGAACGTAAACGAATTGCCCACTCCCACGATAAATATGAAGAAGCTAAAGTTCAAATTCTAAAGATTGCCCAACGGTTTAGACTTCGTGGACGTTGGACCGCGGGCTATCGTCGTATTCAAATGGAGCTGGATCAAATAGGATTACACCTGAGTGGGGATACTATTCGCAAGTTAATGCGGGAATTAAATATTCAAGTAACCTTATATAATCGCCATCGTAATGGGAAGTATTCATCTTACCATGGTACGGTTGGTAAGATTGCGGACAATCGGTTAAAACAAAACTTCAATGAAAAACGTCCCTATCATGTTATTCATACTGACGTGACACAGGTCCGCTTAGCTAACCATCAGTGGGCTTATATCTCAGCGATGATTGATGAAGCGAGTCAAGAGATTCTAGCTTTTCAAATAGGTATTAGTCCGAACAAAGAACTGATTGTAAAAACCGTAGAAGAATTAATTACCAATCTACCTGATAATGCTTATCCAATTATCCATTCGGATCAGGGCTGCCATTACCAGTTAGGTTACTATACCCAAAAATTGGCGGATCACCAGTTTATTCAAAGTATGTCACAGAAGGGAAATTGCCTGGATAACGCCCCAGTAGAAAGTTTCTTTCACTTATTTAAGACTGAGTTACTAGCAGGATTTCTGTCTTGTAAGGATATTGCAGAATTAAGCGAACTTTCTCAAGAATATGTTCAATATTTTAATCATGTTAGAACAACCTTAAAAACAAAAGGCATGGCTCCGGTCGAATACCGAAATCATGCCTTAGCAGCCTAATATTTTAATTTTGTCTAACTTTTTTCTTGCACTTCAAAAGCATCTGTCACAGGGTGCTTTTTCTTTTTAGTTGAATTTTTTCTAAGCTAGAGAAAATAATTTTTTCTATTTATTCATAATTATTTTCTCAACCTAAGATTAATAAAGGATGGGAGCAGCGTAAGTTGGGAGATGTTGCTAAAGTTACGATGGGACAGTCTCCTAGTAGTAAAAATTATACAGATAATCCGAATGATTATGTGCTTGTTCAAGGAAATGCTGATTTAAAATCAAATGAAATTTCTCCTAGAGTTTGGACAAAGGAAGTAACTAAACAAGTGCATAAGGGAGAATTTATAATGACTGTAAGGGCGCCTGTTGGTTATTTAGCCATGGCAAACATGGATGCAGTTATTGGTCGTGGAGTTGCGGCTATTGATGGAAATAAATATTTATATTATTTATTACAAACAAAACTATTGGATAGGACTTGGGAAAAGCTTAGTTCAGGTTCTACATTTGAATCAATTAGTTCAAATGATATTAAAAATTTAGAAATTAAAGTTACTGAAACTGAAGAAGAAAAATTGATAGCTAAACTTATGGATACGGTAACTTATTTTGTCACCCTCCAGCAACGAAAATTGAAACAATTAAAGCAGTTAAAAACGGCAATGTTACAACAATTATTCGTTAGTAAAAATAGCAAACAACCAGTTTTAAGGTTTGAAAATTTTGATAGTGACTGGAGGCAGCATAGTTTAGAAGATATAAGTGCAAAAATATACTCAGGTCTCACTGGAAAAAGTAAAGATGATTTTGGGCATGGTAAAGCGAGATATATAACCTATTTAAATGTTCACAATAATGAAGTTGCAGTTTCGGATGGAGTTGAGCAAATAGAAGTTGATTCTAAGCAAAATAAAGTGTTAAAAGGAGACTTGCTTTTTACTATTTCATCTGAAGTACCAAGCGAAGTAGCATTAAATTCCGTTTGGTCTTCTGAAGCTGGGACAGATATTTATTTAAATAGTTTTTGTTTTGGAATAAGACCAAAGTCTAATTACGTTAATTCTTTTTTTCTTACTTATTATCTTCGTTCTCCTCAAATGCGCAAACTAATTTATCCACTTGCCCAAGGTATCTCTAGATTTAATATCTCAAAGCGAAGTATCTTAGCATTAAAAATTAATACTCCAGTTTTACCAGAGTAAATAAGTATCTATAAAGTTTTAATGCATATTGACAATCTCATCACTCACCAGCAAAACAAGCTTACTCAACTAACTACCTTAAAAAAGTATCTCTTACAAAAGCTTTTCATCTAAAAATAGTGGTATCAGCATTTATTTTACTGGTACCACTTTTTGTTTAGTTCAGTTGAGATAGATGATGTAAGACTTTATCATTATCTTTATTTTCAAGTTCCTCAATAATATGAATATAAGTTTCTTGGGTCGTTGTAGTGTTGGCGTGACCTAGTCTTTTGGCAACACTAGCAACTGACACTCCTTCATAAAGTAATAATGAGGCATGGGTATGGCGTAAACCATGAACCGAAATAGTTGGTATATCTAATTTATAACAATATTTTTCCAATAAGCCATTAACAGTAGAATTAAATACTCTTTTATTGTGTGGCACAAAAATTGGCCAATCACTTTCTTTATTTCGAATAAGTGACTTAAATTGATTCATAAGGTGCCAATCGACCATGACAACGCGGTTTGAAGATTCGTTCTTAGTTTTTTGAAAATTACCAATTGGTGTTTTATAATTCCAAGATTTATTAACGATAATTTGTTGCCTTTCAAAATCAAAATCTTCTGGAGTTAAGGCTAACGCTTCCGCAAATCGTAAGCCAGTCTTTGATACTAGTAAGATAAACCAATCCCAGTTTAATTCATCACCTAGATCAAGATGACGGAGTAACTTTTGCAATTCATAAAGGTTCAAAAATTTATTCTTTTTATTGCTAGGATCAACTCCCTTTATAATTGCACGCCGTGTGGGGTCATGTTCCAGTAATCCTTCGTCTAATGCATCAACTAAGGCTGCTTTTAGGTGATGATGAAAATCAAGAGTAGTTTGTTTTTCGTGAGTAGCAGCATAGTTATTTAACAATTTTTGATATGATTGGCGCGTAAGTTCATTCATATGTAACTCTGGTGCAAGCTCTTTAATTTTTCGATGTGTTAAGTAATATTTATCCAACGTTACTTTTCGAACTGCTTTTTCCTTATAAAGCTTAATCCAGTCCATGTAGTATTTATAAAATAGCTTTGTACTGTAGTGTTTCCGAGACATAATAAAACCTCCAATAAATAATCTAGTGTCAAAAACACAAATGTATTATTTGTTGGAGGTTATGCTTTATGCAATTAATTAGATAAAGAGCTTTTGAAGAAGATATTTTTTAATACCTTTATAATCCTTTATAGACTTTTGTTGTATCTCAATAAGAGCATCTAAATTACCTAAAAATCTAGCAATTTTATTTTGAACTGCCATAGATGGAAAATAAATAGGGTATACCTTAGTAAAATTTTTAATAACATGTGGAATGTTAGGTGTTCGATATTTATTAAAAATAACATCCTGTTTACTTTTAAGTTGCTGATATACGAAAAAAGAATTTACCAGTTTAGGATTTAATCTTATAGCTTTCAAAGTTGAACCTAGACTCCCCTCAAAGCCATAATAAACACTTCCTGCTTTAGAGCCATCCCACAGTATTAAAATATCACTTTTTAATGTATTGATTGGTTTATCTATAAATAAAGGAGCATTACCATTTAATCTTTCTGCATCCAGATATTCTGTCTTTCCTGGTTTTGTATCATTAAGTTTAGTGTTTCCTTTAAACTCTTTAATAGTTAAATTTGATAATTTTTGCTTTAACCATTTAATCGAAGCTGAATTAAAATATAATTCTGGGTTCTTATCCAAATTATTTGCCATACTTTTTGTAAGAAATGATTGTTTTAATTTAATCAATATTTCCAATTTTCGTTGCTGGAGAGTGATGAGGGAATCTAATTGTTTGAAAAATTCTCCTATTTTTTGTTGTTCTTTAATTTTAGGTATGGCTACTTCTAATTCCATCACTTTATTTTTAGAGATGTTATACCTAGATATCCCTTGTGCAAGTATTATCATCTTATTCCTGATATTATTTGATCTAAGTAGGTAGGCTAGGTAGTAAAAGTTAAATATATTTCTCATAGGTCTAAATCCAAAGCAAAAACTATTCAAATAAGTATTTGGTTTATCATCTAACCATACAGAACTCATTCCAACTTCTTCAGGAGTTTCAGAAGAAGTAGTAAAGAAAACGTCTCCTTTTTTTACTTCCTGTTGTTTAGTATCTATCTCCACATTTTCAACCATATTAGAATTAGAAATTGGATTAGAATAGACATTCATATACGTTACAAAGTATGCATTACCATGTCCAAAGTCTTCTTTTGTTTTACCCGATAAACCAGTAAAAGTTTTTCCTACTTCCCCCAACTTACGCTGCTCCCAATCATCAGTAAATCCTTTAAAACGGACTTCAGGTACCAATTTTTCGGGCTTTTTATCCATTACGCCTTACCTCGTTTTCTAACATTTTGATAAATTCGTTTAAGTCGTTTTGGGTCTTCTCGTCTTTTGAAGTTAGCTCTTTCATCATCCCCAAAAGCTCACTTTGGGTCTGTTCAATCTCTTTTTGAGTCTCTTCCATTTCTTTTGTTAACTTCCCAAGATCAACTGGTGGTTCAGGCTCAAATGTGTCAACATATCGCGGAATATTAAGGTTATAGTCGTTTTCTTTAATTTCATCGATTGTTGCCACATGAGCATACTTATCAACATCTTTTCTTTCCTTATATGTATCAATTATCTTATTAATATCTTCTTTTCGTAAGACGTTTTGATTCTTACCCTTTTCAAAGTTTTTACTTGCGTCAATAAATAATACATCTTTATTTTCTTTATTCTTCTTCAAAACAAGCACAACCGTCGGAATTCCCGTTGAATAGAACAAGTTTGCTGGTAACCCAATAATTGCATCAATCTGATTTTTATCTAATAAAGCTTTCCGAATCTGCGCTTCCTTAGCACCACGGAATAGAACCCCGTGTGGTAAAACAATTGCCATCGTTCCATCTTGTTTTAAGTGATATAGGCCATGCAAAAGAAAGGCATAGTCGGCTTTTGTCTTAGGCGCCAATGCTCCATACTCTTTAAAACGAGGATCTTTTAACTTACTATCATTGTTATCCCACCGTGCAGAATAAGGTGGATTAGCCACAACAATATCAAAACTATGCGGATGATCTATCCCATGTTCGTCTACACCATCAGGCCAATCCATTTCAAGCGTGTCTGCATTTTTTAGCGTCATGTTTTGATAACGAACATCGTGCATCATTAAATTCATCCGCGCTAAATTATAAGTTGTCGTGTTTAATTCTTGTCCGGCATACTTTAACTTCTTCTGTGCAACTTTATTCTTGAGCTGATCTTTTACTGTTAATAGTAGTGATCCACTTCCACAAGCAAAGTCATATACTTCTGGGGATTCCAATTCAGGATCTAAACTTGATGTAGCTAATTTAGCTAATACTTCAGAAACCTGGTGTGGGGTATAGAATTCTCCAGCTTTTTTTCCTGAATTTCCGGCAAATTCTTTAATTAGATATGTATAAATATCTCCTAAAATATCTTTACCATTTTCATCTCTATATTCAACTTGGTCTACTAAATTAACGATATCAGTCAATGCCTTTGCCCGCGCTGATGTTGAATTACCTAGACGAGAATTACCTAGGTTCATATCATCAAATATTCCATGAAAATCTACTTTAGCATTCCGATTAAGGCTTAGATTATGGTTAAAACTATCTAACATATCTTGATAGTCTGAGGGAGCAATTGTATTATTATTGACCTTATCGACAATTGTTGCCCATGTATATTCCGGAGCAATCGCATAACCAAGCGAAGAAGCAATTTCTTTTAAATAATCATTTAAGTCTTCACCACTTGCTTGTTCTTTATATGCGTCATTTACACTCTGACCCTCTGCGACATCGATCAATTTATTTTCAACCATACTTTTTTCTTGGTGTTCTGAGAGATACCGATAAAACATAAAACCTAAAATGTAATTTCGATATTCGCTGGCATCCATATTGCTCCGTAAGCGGTTTGCCATTTCCCATAATTGACTTGTTATTTCTTGTGCTTTATTCACTTCAAAAAACTCCTAAAACTTTTTCTTTAGTTCATCTGCAAACTCATTGATAGAATGACGTAATTTCGTTCGATATTTTATCCTTGAGAGTTCTTTAACCTCTTCAGCTTCAGCATCAGTCTTGTATACCGATTGACCTTCCATGACGATGTTGTCAAGCTCTCCATTTCCGTTTAGGTCATCGGCACCAATGACATGCTTATCTAAGATTTCATTTATTAAATGTGAATCTTCAATATCAGCTAGTCCCCACTTTTTCTTATACTCAAAAATAGCAGAACGTTGCTGACCTTCATTGTTTTGCGCAATCAATTTCTTAACGTGCTTTTGCTGAACTGGATATTCAAATTTAACCTTTCCTTTGAAGAGATCCTTAATAAATCTTAGAATCTTGGCCGCATATCCCCGATCTTCTAATTTATCGGAAATAATCTTTACTTCTTCAGCGGATTTTTTAGCACCCTCAATGTCGTTATTGTGATACTTATTCATTACCTCGACAATTAAACCTTCAAGATAATCCCAATTAACCTTCACTTCTTTAACGTGTTCCATTTGGAGGTCAACTTGCGAGAAATCAATATGATGTCTTTTAGCAATTTTTGTTTTTAGCCGATTTGCTAAAGTGGTTGTTAAGATTTCTTCATCATCCAAGCTCATCCCCAATGAGGTTAATAATTCTTCAGGGCGTGTATCGTCATATTTGTCATCTTGTTTGGCAATTGCCATCAAATGGTTGTATTGGCGTAAGTCTTTATACATTTGTTCTTGTGCATTTTCGCTTGCTGGAATATCAGTAAAATCTTCTGAAAAACTAGCTAACCTATTTACAACCTTATGCAACTCTTTCTTAACTTCACCATAGGAAGGAGCAATAACACCATCGTTTTTACCTTCATCGTTAAAAAGTTCTTCTTGAATGTTAGCGGAGTTACGATTTGCATATTTTGCTAATGCACTTTTCATTAATTTTTCCGTATGTTTAGGCCACCGGTAATTTACAATTCGGCCGAATGGCTTAGTTTGCATATCTTGAACTCGATTTGTTCGCGAATATGCTTGGATCAAAGCTGCACCCTTTAATGTTCGATCTACGTAAAGAGTATTTAATTGTGGTGCATTAAATCCTGTTAATAATTGGTCAACAACGATCACAAGATCAAAATATTTACCATCATCAATTGTCCGATTCAATCGCGAAACTACTTGTTCTGTATATTCTTTAACCTGCTTATCATTAAAGCTCGTACCAAACATTTCATTGTAGTCTTGCATTGCTTCACGTAAGGAATCATTTGTCTCTAGCTGATTATCACCATTGGACGTATCTTGACTAAAGGTAATTCCGATTCGTAATGGATGTTCCCTTTTAGCATTTTGTTTCTTAAATTCGTTATAATACGCCATTGCCATTGGCGTCGATGCTTTCCCGCCGCCAACATGAGTAGTAAGGATTGCATTGTATTTACCATTAACAGACCGTTTATTCCAATTTTTTAAGATATCCTCAACAACTAATTCAATATGCTTATGATTTTCATCATAGACACTTGGCTCAACCTTATCGTCCATATCATTTTCATTCATATTGGCGATTCGTTCTTGAATTTCCCCATCTGTCATCTTAGGATAGCGAGCCTTAAAATACTCTGGCAGATACTGTTCCCGCAGTACTTTTTCAGTTAATGTTGTTTCAAAATCCACCTTGAATCCAAGAACATTACCATCTTTAATAGCATCTTGAATTGTATAAGTATGAATAACATCCCCAAAGATATCACGAGTTGTCGGCGTTTTAGATTTGCCATTCTCTTTCGCAAATACAGGAGTCCCAGTATAACCAACCCAGGCCGATTTAGGAAAAGCTTTCCGAATTCTTTGCAGCATTTCTCCAGAAGTTGAGCGGTGAGCTTCATCAACAATAAAGACAAGATTCTTATCAATAGGCTTGAAGTCCTTGCTTCTAACCATTGCATCCATCTTTTGAGTAGAAGTTACAATAATTCCGTTTCCTTTACGCTTCAATTTATTAGCTAATGCCCACCGATTAGCAGTGTCAGTAACTACTCCCCCATTACTTCCTTCAGTATTTTCAGGATCGTACGCCATATATTCATCAACTGTTTGGTTAGTTAAGGCCACTCGATCAACCATAAATACAACTTTATCAACATTAGGTAATCGTGATGCAAGCCAGGCAGCCTTAAATGAACTGATGGTTTTACCAGATCCAGTTGTATGCCAAACATATCCGATTCGTTGATCATCAATCCCAAACGTATGCTCACGAATTTTGTTAATGACCCGTTTTGTTGCATAAACTTGATATGGCCGCATAATCTTTATCATTTGGTGACGGGGCGTTCCATCCAAAATCATATAATTTGTTGCCATTTGATGGGCCATCGGAATTGATAACATCAGATCCGCAAATTGCATTGCATCTAGCACTGGTTTATTATCCTCTGCTCGTTGCCATTGAAAAGCAAAATCAGTATTAAACTTATCAGCAGTTGTATTAGCCATGTAACGTGCATCATGTGGTGTTAACGCCACCAAAATTTGAAGGGTACCAAAAATATCTGAGTATTGGTCCTCTTCAATATATTGATGCATTTGGTTTAACGCTTCTTTAGCATCGCGGCCATCAGCTTTTTCCTCAATTTGGATAATTGGCAACCCATTAATTAACATTGTTACATCAAAACGACGATCCTTCCGTCCAGGAATCACTGCAGGACGTTCGATCTGATTAACAATTTGATAAACAGTATTCCCAGCGCCTATTTGATCCTGGTCAAAGACTGTTAAATATACGTGTTTACCATCATCACGATCAATTTCAATTTGTGATATCCCATTAGTCCCATATAGAAACTGCCCTGCTTCATAGGGAGTATTTAACTTATTGATTATCGCCTTCACTTGATTAAATTCCGTTGGCGATAATGGTTTCTCTAGGCGGTCTTGATTATGTTGCTCGAGGATCTGCTTAAAGTTATCCCACAATTGATCTGTTGTTTTAATTTGCGGTAAATATTCCCATTGCTTAGTTCCACCTAAATTACTAAGATGGTTAATTAATTCATTTTCAAATGCTAGTTCGCTCTTCCAAATAGTCATTTAATAACCTACTTTAACTTGATATTCTTTAACATTATAAGAAAAAATAACACTCCTATGCAACGTAAGTAAAAACATTTAAGGATTTTATTTTTAGCTTGTTGTTAGGAACTATAGCTAAGAATTCTTTTCTTCTCTAAACTATAAATCAATTTACAGCCCCACAAAAATGCTATAATCAAAATGTAATATATCAAAGGAGGAGAATTGTATGTTTAAAGCTTACAAATACTACTGGCAAAACGCCTTTAAGTACCGGGCTACTTCAACGCGGGCTGATTTTTGGTGGCCAGTATTAGTTAATTTCATCATTTTTGTTATTTTATATTTCTTACTAGTAATCGCTGGTTTTGCTTCTGTTACTTCGATTATGAACGGCTATAATCATGGCGTTGGATTCTTAATCTTCTTGCTCTTTGTTATTGCGGTATTCGCCATTGCTATTATTATTCCTGGAATTGCTATTTGTGTCCGGCGGGTTCGTGATACCGGTTTAACAGGCTGGACTGTATTAGTATTTTGGTTGCTTTCGCTTATCTTTACAAGCAACAATAGTGCAGTTATGGAAACTATCTTCTCGGTCATTGAGATAATCTTCTTAGTTATCCTTTGCTTGCCAAGTGGTTACATCAATAAACAAGGTTGGTGGAGTGCTAACTACGACAACGATATTACGGTTCCGTCATTACGAAATGATGACTAATTCAAATTAAAAGAGCTGGTGCTTCCAATGTAGCATCAGCTCTTTTAATTTGATTAACCTTAATTATCCCTTATAAATAGGTTGATACGACCCTCGTAAAGTGATCTTATCAAGTCCGTTATCGAGATTGTACTTGTCGTCGCTAAGCTTCTTTTCCCGGTAACCTGCTCGTGAAAAAGCTTCGACTAAGTGCGCCATGAATTTTTGACCACCTTCTGCAGTTTCATAAATCATATGGTCAATGTATTGTGGCATGTTTGTACTCTTCCGCAATAAAGTAATTAAGTATACCTGCCCATCAGTCTTGTTAATTTCTGAGGTATTTTGCATCAATGACATACTTATTTCCTCCTATATCAATCCAAGAATTTTCTTCCTACTCAATATTATAAATTATGCACAGAATTAGTCAAAAATGTTTATCAAAATTTTTAGCATAACCATAACGATTATTTTTCATATATGGAAACTCATTCAAACGTATCCGGATAATCTTTATATGCTTGTCCAAAACCTTTAATTAAAATTGGTACTCCATAGAAGGGTTGTTCTGAACTAGTGGTTGTATTTGGCAAACTATTCACTTGTTGCCTTACATTTACTGAATCTTGATAAATCACACTGTTAAGATCCTTATTTTCCACTATTTTTTGATATGTATCATCAACTAGCTGTTGACTATCAATTTGCCGATTCTTAACTTGTTGTGCAATTACAAGAGCTGATTGATCTTCATCGTTTTTGAACTTTGAGCATCAATTTTAACCTCAGTTTGAGTGTTATTCTGCATTAGTTAGTGGAAACAGAATAAGATAAGCTAAACCCTAATGGAATTACTAAAGAAAGAATAAAACCTAAATTACAATGCCTCCAAGTTTAGATAGTATATTTAAATTGCTTCTCTTATCCAAGAGTTCTAAAATTAGAGATAAATTGAAAGACAAGGGGCTCTTATTTATGATGAACATTCTATTAATCATTTTAACGGCAATTTTTATTATCGAAAGTATTTTTGAAGTTCGTTATTTTTATCAAATTCGGACTATTTTTAACCAATCCGGTCGTATTGAACCTACTAAACGGGTGCGGCGAATCGTCACAATTGAAACTCAATGGTCATGGATTTCATGGATTTTCTTATTGCTACTTTTCATTTTGCCAGATACGTATACGGCTATTCTCATCTGTGTCATTACCCTTATCGAAACATGGGTGGTCTACGAACTTTACAATGCTCGCGAATATGCTAAGAAAATCAATGAAAAATAATTAAATTAAAGAGGAAGGTGTTACAAACTCAACGCCTTCCTCTTTTTTATGCTACCCGCACTTTTGTTAACAACTCATAAACATATGATAATTCACTTGGCCGAAAAGCACCATGGAGGGTCCCTACTTTTTTAAAACCACTCTTAGTTGCGATTCGTTGCATTGCCATATTATTTTCATTTGTACTCAAACGAATTGATTCGATTTCTGGACGTTCAGTCTCCAAATATTCAATCAAGCTCAAAAATAATCTAGATGCATAGCCCTTTCCTGCATGCTGGGAGTGAATAGCTACGCGGTGGATTACAACATAATTTTCAGTATTAATTAGCCATTCCCCGTTAAGGTTATCATAAAAATGATCCGGTGCTTCAACAATTGCTAAAGTGCCAACTGTTTGTCCATCATCTGCTTTAACGAGATAAGCATAACCATTCTCAATATCTTCTTTTACATGGGTAACGTTCGGATAATCTCCCTGCCATTGATCAACGCCTCGCTCAGCTAACTGATTACGTCCATCACGTAAAATATCTACTACTACATCTAAATCTGCCATTGTTGCTTTCCGGATTTTCATTGTAATCCCTCCCTAAAATCGTTGCTTAGAGCTAAACCATAATAAATTAAGCAACTAATAGTATCATACCTCAATATTTGTATGCAATTATTTTTATTTTCTAATTCAGGAAATCGATAAACTAATAATCAAACAAGCTATTGACATCGCTTACATCAACTATTATATTATTAGGTGTAACGATAAACTAAAGCGTTTTCAATCAAATAAAGGGAGAATTACTACAATGAATTATTTTATTGGTGTCGATGTTGGAACTACTTCTACCAAAGCAGTCCTTTATGACCAAAATGCAACTGTGTTAGATCAATTTAGTCAAGGTTATTCCCTTTACCGCGATGCTAGTGGAATGGCTGAACAAGACCCAGCGGCAATTATCGAAGCAGTCGAAAAAGTTATTTATAACGCGGCAAAAAAAGCAGATTTAACAACCGGAAAATTGTTAGCGGTATCATTCTCTAGTGCTAATCAAAGTGTAATCATGCTCGACAAGAATTTTAAACCTCTTTCCCGGGTAATTACTTGGGCCGATACTCGTGCGCGTGATGTCGCAAACGAATTAAAGAATAGTCCTGCTGGTCAACAAATCTATGCTAAAACAGGTACACCTATTCACCCAATGTCCCCATTGACCAAGATTATGTGGCTCAATAAGACGCAAGCAGATAAGGTTGCTCAAACTGCTTATTTTGGTGATATCAAATCCTACCTCTTCCACCAGTTTTTCAATACGTTTAAGGTTGATGTTTCTATCGCCTCATGCACAGGAATGATGAACATCAATACGTGTGACTGGGATGATCAAGCATTGGAACTCACTAATGTAGACCGTTCACAATTACCAGAAATTGTAAATGGAACCACCCAGGCGATTGGCCTAACAGCAGAAGCACAAGCAAAGATGGGCATCCCCGCTGATACACCATTTGTCTATGGTGCTTTCGACGGTGCCTTATCTAACTTAGGTGTAGGTGCCATCAAACAAAACACTGTAGCAATTACTATTGGTACTTCAGCTGGCGTGCGAGTTGTCACTGATCATCCCGTGATCGACCCTCAACAACGACTTTTCTGTTACGCCGTTGATAAAGGATTATGGGTAATTGGGGGTCCACTTAATAATGGTGGCGATGTCTATCAATGGGCCGTTAAACATTTGGTTGATGCCAGTGCAGTCAAAAATGAGAACATTGATCCTTACACCCTTGCTAACCAGGTTATTGAAGGTGTACCCGCCGGCGCTCACGGCTTACTGTTCCATCCATTTCTTGGTGGTGAACGGGCCCCGTTATGGGACGCTAATGCCCGTGGTAGTTTCTTTGGCCTTTCTCACATCCATACCCGTGCGGATATGCTGCGATCAGTAATGGAAGGAATTTGTATGAATATTGCAACAGTTTTCCAAGCGGTTCGTGACCTTGTTGGTAAGCCTGCCAGTGTAACTGCAACTGGTGGTTTTGCGCGCGCCGAAGTTTGGCGGCAGATGTTAGCAGATGTCTTAAACTGCCCCGTTAACATTCCTAACTCATTTGAATCTGGTTGCCTCGGCGCAATTACCATGGCAATGAAAAGCTTAGGAATGATCGAAAATTATGAAATTATTAAAACATTAATTGGTGATATCAGTTCTTATCAACCAAATCAAGAAGCAGTTAATATTTATCAAAATTACTTACCACTCTTCAAACAGGTCGAAGGATTATTAACACCAGCATATTCGACAATCGCTAAATTACAACAACAATCTACTACTCATTAGGAGGTCAATTACTATGCCTTTACTTATCGTTTTAATCGGGGTTATTCTCTTAGTCTTCATGATCGTTAAACTAAAGATGAATACTTTCGTTGGTTTAGTAATCACATCATTCATCGTCGGTTTGTTACTCGGATTACCACTTACAAAAATTTCCCAGACTATTGAAACTGGGATTGGTGGCCAACTTGGACACTTAGCTATCATCTTCGGTTTTGGTTCAATGCTTGGTAAATTAGTTTCTGATGCCGGTGGTGGCTATCGAATTGCGACAACCCTGATTAATAAATTTGGTCGACGTTGGATCCAGGTTGCAGTTATCCTTGCGTCTTTTATCATCGGGTTAGCACTATTCTTTGAAGTTGGTCTTGTCGTTGTTTTACCAATCATCTTTATCATTGCCCGCGAACTTGATATGCCGTTGATGTACCTTGGGATTCCAATGGCCGCAACCTTGAACGTTACGCACGCCTTCTTACCACCACACCCGGCTCCAACCGCAATCACGGATATTCTTGGGGCTAACCTTGGACACGTATTGCTACTTGGTATTTTAGCCGCAATCCCAACAATCATTATTGCTGGTCCAGTTTATAACTGGGTATTACAAAAAGTGTATCCTCGTGTTTACCGTAAAAATATTGATATCTCAGTTCTAGGCGAATATAAAGAATTTAAGCTTGAAGAAACCCCCAAATTCGGTATCTCCGTTCTGACTGCAATGATGCCAGTTATCTTAATTGCTATCGCTACTATTTGTTCGTTCATTTTCCCTAAGAACAATCCACTTAATGAATTCATCCAATTTATCGGTGCCCCTGACCTTGCAATGCTTCTTTCATTAATCTTCGCAATCTTTACCATGGGATTATGGCGAAACAAGAAAATGGAAGATATTTCAACTGCTCTCGCCGACTCAATCAAGCAAATCTCTGTAATGCTTTTGATCATCGGTGGTGGTGGCGCCTTCAAGCAAGTTCTTGTCGATGGTGGAATCTCAAAATACATTTCTAGTTTATTCGCCCAAACTAATATTTCTCCAATCCTCGCTGCATGGTTAATTACAGCGCTGCTGCGGATGTCACTCGGATCATCAACTGTTGCTGCAATGACTGCTGCTGGCCTTGTTGTTCCAATGGCACATCAATTTGGCGGTAATTCCGTAATGGCAACATTAATGGTTCTTGCCATCGGTGCCGGTTCTGTCTTCTGTGGACACGTTAATGATGCAGGTTTTTGGATGATCAAAGAATACTTTGGTCTTTCATTAAAAGAAACTTTACTTTCATGGACAACCTTAACTTCCGTCTTAGCACTTGCAGGTTTGGGAGCTGTTTACGCCATTTCACTATTTATTTAAGTCAATTTGAGCGTCCTAGCGAATTAGCTAGTGACGCTTTTTATATGGTTTGGTATCCTTAATAAGAGAACTAATAAGGATGATGAATAAACAAATGACGCAACATACTACTATCGCTGATGTTGCTAAAGCAGCTGGTGTTTCAACGACTACCGTTTCGCGTATTATCAATGGTCGTTATGACAAAATGCGCCCAGCAACACGTAAACGAGTAGAAAAAGCAATTAAAGACCTTCACTTTGTTCCAACTGCCTCTGCTCGCCAACTTCGGCAAACTCACAGTCACGTTGTTGGAATCCTCGTTGGAGATATTTCTAATCCCTTTTCATCTTTACTTGCTAAAGGGATCGATGATGTTTTGCAACAAGCGGGTTATGATATTCTCCTCATGAATACGAATAATTCACGGGAAAACGAAAGCCGTGCCCTTCAACGTCTATATCAGCAACGCGTTGACGGAATTATTGTTCAACCCAATTCACGCCACTTCAGTCAATTTGCTCCTGCTATTCAAAACGATATTCCGCTTGTTATCGTTGACCGCGAAGTTGATGACCAGCCTTCTACAGTTGGCAAAGTAACTTCTGCGAATCGTGATGCTTGTTATAACCTCGGTAAGATTCTTTATCAAAATGATTATCAGAATATTCTAACTGTCAGTGCGCACTTTGCGGAAGCATCAGGTCAAATTCCCCGGATTGCTGGTTTAAAAGTGGCAGCCACTGATCATGGCCTGAGTTATCACAATATTGAAACTCGGGGACATGATCAGCAGTGGCTTACCAAAACATTCTTGCAACAATTAAATGAGCTGGAAGGAAAAACTGCGGTTGTTTCATTAATGGGCCCCATTTTATTTGACCTTTTAGCAATTTTCAAAGAACTAAATCTTTCCTTTCCCGATGATCTTGGCTTAGTTAGCTTTGACGATTGGGAATGGTCGCAGTATGTCGCTAAGGGGATCTTTTTATTGAAGCAAGATATGGAGTTAATGGGTAACTTAGCAGCTAATAAGCTATTAAAGCAAATTAAACAACAAAGTACAATCAGTTCTACTACCCTTTTACCGGTTGAAATCGTTGCACACCAGTCACTTTAGCATATAATATTACAAAGAGAATTAAATTGAGTTTTTAAAGGAGAACAATAAATGAACTACATAATTGGTGTTGATGTTGGAACCTCTAGCACAAAGGCTGTTTTATATGATCAAGATGCGCAGGTGATCACACAAACTAACCATGGCTACGAGTTACACCGCAATGCCGCGGGAATGGCAGAGCAAGAACCAGAAGAAGTAATTAATGCTGCTGAACGAGCTATCCACGATGTTGCGGCAGCAGCTGACCTCAGTACTGGGAAACTACTGGCAGTCTCAATTTCAAGTGCAAATCAAAGCCTCCTCTTATTAGATAAAAAAAAGAAGCCCCTTTCACGGTTAATTACTTGGGCCGATAGTCGAGCTCAACGCGCGGCAGACAACCTCAAAATGATGACTGAAGGGCAACAATTATACATGAAGACAGGGGTTCCTGTTCACCCCATGTCAACGTTGACAAAACTCCTCTGGTTACAAGAAGATGAACCAAATTTGTTTAATCGTGCAGCATATTTTGCTGATATCAAGGCATACCTTTTCTACCGGTTGTTTAATGAATTTAAGGTTGATATGTCCATTGCTTCTTCAACTGGCTTAATGAACCTCAAAACTTGTGAGTGGGATGAACAGGCACTTCAAGTTGCGGGGATAACCAAGGACCAACTACCTGAAATTGTCGATGGAACAACTCAAGCAGTTGGCTTAGTTCCCGAAGTCCAAGAAAAATTAGGAGTACCGGCTGATACGCCATTTATTTATGGGGCCTATGATGGTGCTCTTTCAAATATCGGTGTTGGTGCAACTAAGCAAAATACAGTTGCAATTACAATTGGTACTTCTGCAGCTGTACGAGTCGTAACTGATCATCCTGTTATTGATCCAGAACGGCGCCTCTTCTGCTATGCTATTAATAAAGGGTTGTGGGTTGTTGGTGGTCCGCTTAATAACGGTGGTGATGTCTATGAATGGGCAGTAAAACATCTTGTTGATAGTAGTGCAGTAAAAAACGAACAGGTGGATCCTTATACTTTAGCAAATCATGTCATCGAAGGCGTCCCTGCTGGCGCTCATGGCCTCCTCTTTCACCCATTTCTTGGCGGTGAGCGAGCTCCATTATGGAATGCCAAAGCCCGTGGTAGTTTCTTTGGGCTATCACAAATTCATACACGAGCTGACATGTTACGGGCTGTGATGGAAGGAATTAGCATGAATATTGCGACTGTCTTTCAAGCTGTCCGTGCACTAGTAGGTGAACCAGCGAGTGTTACTGCAACCGGTGGCTTTGCCCGTTCAAAAGTATGGCGTCAAATGCTTGCAGATATCTTAAACTGTCCTGTTAATGTTCCAGACTCATTTGAATCTGGTTGCCTCGGGTCAGTAGTTATGGCTATGCAAAGTTTGGGAATGATCGATAGTCTGAATACGCCACAAAAGTTCATTGGTAAGGTCAGTCCTTATCAACCGGATCCAACCGCAGTAAAAGTATATCAACGCTATACTCCGCTCTTCCAACAAATTGAAGAGATGCTCGCTCCTGCTTATTCTGAAATTGCAAAACTTCAAGAAAGACAAAATAAATAATAAATAAATGCCATCCTACAACAATTATCTTATTGTAGGATGGTTTTCTTAATTATGACTATTCTGTTAATAGGTTCTTAATATTACCTTTAGTGTTTTTTAAATCAATGTAAATCGTTTTCATCCATGTTATGATTAATTCATAGCAAAAATATATTTGGATAAAAGTTTCATAGAAAGGAAGTGGTACTAATGGCCGCATGGAAAAAATGGTGGATCTCATTTGTGATGATGCTACAGGTAATCGTTGGAATCGTTGTTGTCTTGTTATGGTTTTATCGTAATCAAACTTGGACGATTCCAATTAATGATTGGCTTCACAGTCCCATTGGTCAAAGTTTCTCAGCAGGAGTTGCAGTATTTTTAATCATTGTTGCTTTAACCGTAATAGCAATTGCCGTTCTTCGCCCAACAACAACTAAACAAATGACAATCGCTAAGGATGGTGCTAATAAAGTTCAAATTGATCAGCATGCAGTTGAACACAGCTTAACTACTTCAATTGCTAAATTTGACCTTTATAACCCCGTAATTAAACTCAAAATGCACCGCAATAACCATAATGCAGACGTTACCATTCATGGAATGCTTTCTAAGAGAACCAATCCAAAACTAATTCATACAGTACTGCTCCAGACAATTAAAGAAAACCTTAAACGGGATTTCGATATTGATCTTAATAAATTACACATTAAGCTAAGTCCCTACTCAAACCGAGAATCAGTTAACATTATTTAAAAAGGAGGTACTCTATGAAACTTGCTACAATTGGCGTTATATTAGGACTGCTCATTAGTATTAGTTGGATTATGTGGGGCTTCTTCCCAATGATTGGCATTCTATTAACTATCACTATCTTAGGCGGAATCGGCTATATTCTTGATGCAAAAGGCTATTCATTGAATAAGCTTGCAATAAAAATGTTAAATAAATTTGCCAACTAATTCGAGGAGGAATTAACATGACAACCACTACAAATAATAAAGCAATCGACGAGCAATTAACATTCGATGATCAAGTAATTGAAAAAATTGCTGGAATCACCGCTAATAAAGTTCCTGGGATCCTTTCCCTTGACGGAAATATGTTTAGTGAATTAGCAGATAAAGTAACTTCCGGAAGTAATCCAACAAAGGGAATTGATGCCGACGTTGGCGAAAAGCAAGTTGCATTAAAAATGGAGGCAACCATCGAATATGGTAAAAGCGCTCCAGAAATTTTTAAGGCTGTTTGTTCTGAGGTACAGTATGCAATCAATAAAATGACCGGCTTAAATTTAGTTAAGTTTGAGCTGCATATCAATGACATTAAAACAAAAGAAGAAGTGGGAAAAGATACGAAATAAAGGAAAAAAACTCACCCCTTGCAAGGATAGCTGAGCATTCGAATTTAAAAATAACAAAGAGGTTGGATTGTTTTCCAGCCTCTTTGTTTGCATAATAAATAATCATTTAAAATGACGCCCTAAAATACCTAAATCACGTTTAATACCATCAAGCTCGGCCACTTGTGGTAAAAGCTCCATTGAGTAAAACCAAATGATTCAAACCATTCTTTCCGTTCGTCAATTGCTATCGAGATAAGATCCGCAGTAGCTAATCATGATGGAATAATTTGATTATAAATTTCAACAATTTTGGTAAATCTTCAAGTGCAGCTTTTCGGTATGCTAACTCCAATCTACTTTCCTCTAAAGGTTTTACTAAACTAATTTTTTTGAACCATTCGAGCTAACCCCATCATCATACTTAATAAAATTCCGATTGAAGCTAATAAGGTGTATCGACGCAATTGTTGGTTTTCTTCAGTTAATAATTTTATTTCTCGCCGCATAACTTTTTTCTTCACTGCAAACACCGCCTTCATTAATTTTAACAAGATAATCATATCATATTATTTGCGATTACTTCTTAATATTTTATCTTTATCCTGTTAATGACTATAATAAAAGTCATAAGGAGATGTGTATAGGATATGATTTTAAACGATACTATCAGTATTTTATTATTTTTCGTATTTGCTTATCTTTTTAATTTTAACTTTCACCGCGATAACTATGCCTATGCCTTTGTAATGTTTATCGGCATGATGGTATTTTACGGAGATTTTTACCACCATCTCCCCGTTACTTGGAAATTATATATTTTACTTATTGCTACTTTTTTATGGGCCTTATTTACAATTTTTATGGGGAGACAAGCATTAATTAAGCCAGCTCACCGTAAACATTTTTCCTATGCAACAATTATTGGAATTTTTGCAATTATTATCACTTTTATCTTCAGGATTATTCTTTAAAAGCAATAAGGGAGCGTGATCATGAAGTCGCATTGGGCTTCTAGCACGCTCCCTTAGTATGTTCCTAGCAATCATGTGCTCGATCAATTTGAGAATTTAAATTTGTATTACTAAGATCCAGGACTTCAAGATTATCGGTTAAAACACGTTTAGGGCTGACAAGTGGCATTGTAAAGTATTGAGGATTAAACCTTACTTCCATTTCATCATCAAATTGAACTGCTGTATGACCTTTAATAAAAAGATCCCCTAGATTAGAGGTGATTTTTTCATTATAGTCCGGGGTATCCAAATCCACTTTAACAAGAATTAGTCGATAATCACCATCTAAACTGCAACTCCCAACTGCGGAAAAGGGACCAACTCCATCATCAAAATCTAGGAGCATCTTTTTAGACGATAATTCATAACGTTGTAAACGCTCAACAGCTTGATCAGTAAATGTGATATTCATTAATATCAACCCCGTTTCCTAAAATCAGTACTTATATTTTAACTAATTAAGAATAAGCTGTGAAATTTAAAGCTCAAAAACTGAGCAAAATTATACAATTTTGCTCAGTTTTTTGATTGATTTAGTTATTAACCTTCGAATGCATCAGTCAAAGGAGGAACAACTTGCTTCTTCCGTGATACAACACCTGGTAAATTCATCCGCTTGTTTTCGTTAAGCTTCTTACCAAAGGCTGCTTCTACCTTTTCAGCAGGATTACCAATAACCAATAATTCTGAATCACTGTTTAAGATGTTCGTAGCGATTAATAAGAATAAATCATAATCGTTGTCATCCATTAAACTTTGCATTTGACTTTCTAGATCAGCTTGACGAGCAAAAACATCATCTAGATCAACAGTGTTAACTTGACCGATACGAACCTTCTTGCCACCAAGTTCAAAGGTTTTAGCATCACCATCAACGATATCAGCATCAGACTTAGCACCAAGGTTAGTGCCAGCCTTAAGCATTTCAATACCATACTTTTCGTAATCTTCAACACCAGCGATCCGTGCCAAGTACTTAACAGCTTCACGGTCGTGGTCAGTTGTAGTTGGGGACTTCAGAAGTAAGGTATCAGAAATAATAGCAGAAAGCATCATCCCAGCCAAGTCAGCAGGAATATTAATGTGCTTTTCTTGGAACAATTCTGTAATGATTGTACTTACACAACCATAAGGGCGAACAGTTGCCCAGAGTGGTTGGGCAGTTTCAAAGCCGGCAATCCGGTGGTGATCAACTAAGTGCGTTACAGTGACCTTATCAATATCACTAACACTTTGTTGTGGTTCGTTGTGGTCAACAAGCATTACCTTGTCTACCTCGTTTGCAGCGGTTTCGATTACGCGTGGTGCTTTCATACCGAAAGTCTTCAATGCAAACTTAGTCTCATCATTTGGTTCACCTAAAGCAACTGCTTCAGTTTCGTATCCCAATTGGTTTTGGAAGTATGAAAATGCCATTGCAGCGGTAATCGCATCTGTATCAGGCTTTTGGTGTCCAAATACTAATTCTTTGCTCATATAAATTCCTCCTGTTTGTTCACTACTTTAATCCTAATTATTTCTAGGATGTGAACCAATCTACATCCCTATTCTATCATGGAAGTTGACAGATTAAAGAATATTTATTAAATATCTTCCTTATTTATGAATAAAATTCTTTAAGATCTGCCACATTTGTCCATGCTGATTATTGAAGAAGCGCGGCGGTTCTTCATCTAAAGGAAAATATTCAGTAGCCGTTGTTTCTGTAATTTTTGGTCGATAATGCTTAGCACTACCTTCCTTAACTAAGTAAAAAGCATTAACTGGTTGAACCCGGTCACCATTAGGATAAGTGTAAAAATCCTGATCAAGAATTGCTAGTCGTTTGATAGGCACAATTTCAATTCCCGCATCTTCTTTAAATTCTCGCTTTACCGTTTGCTCAAAAGATTCGCCAAATTCCATATAACCGCCTGGAAAGCCCCAATCACCAGTATCAGCTCGTTTCTGAAGCAGGACAGCTCCCTGTCCATCCAATAGTGCTCCTGAAGCACTAGTCATTATTAGGGGACGGTGCCCAACTAGATCACGAATTTCTTTAATATATGCCAAAATCTCCGTCCTCTTTTCAGTTTTGGCTAACAGGTTCTTCAGATAAAACATTCGTTTCTTTCATTCGAAGTTTTACTGGTTTCCCCTGTGTATCCGTATCAATTACAAAGGTCCCGTTTGATTTAATCGAACTTAAATGGTGATCAGTAACCATTATATCTTGGAATGCCGGCCGATTAGTAATAACCTCAAATGCTCCCTGATAGTCATGATCGTAAGCAAGGAAGTCTGCAATTTCATGAGGATGGGATTTCAATCGACGAAGAACAAGTTCTCCTCGTCGTGCTCGTGCCCCAACCTCAATCTCATCAACTGGTATTTCCTTAAATGCTCCTCGTTGGGTAATCACAGCAATATTTTGACCATCTTTAACCAAAATTTGGTCTGCCACTTGGTCATCATCTTTCAAGTTAATAGCCCGTACACCAGCTGTCCGGATTCCTGTTACAGGAACATCCGCGACATCATACCGTACTGCATATCCTTGGCGACTAATTGTTAGTAATGAACGATTCTCATTTGTTGGTTCATAGTAATCAACATTTACAACTTGTGCATTATCCCGTAGTTTAATTGCAACGCTTGCATGACTCTTGTAACGAGAACCCGGCTTATAGTCATTAAATGCCGTTTGCTTTACTTGACCATCGCTGGTTCCCATGATAATTGTTCCTGGCTGATCCAGTTTATCAAAAATCATTGCTTTAATGATCTCTTCATTATCTGCTAAGCCTATTGTTTGTGAGATATGTTCGCCAGTATCCTTCCACCGCGCATCCGCAATTTCATGAATTGGTCGGTAAATAATGTGCCCAAGGTTGGTAAACATAAATAAATGCGATAACGTGTTCGTTTGTTGAATCAATAATGGATAATCATCTTCTCTAAGACCGTTTTCTTCTTCTTCCGAGGCCTTGAAGGAACGAATGCTACTTCGTTTGATGTAGCCGGCATGTGATACTAAGACCACAACATCTTCGTTTGCGACCGTAACTTTAGTATCAATCTCAAGCTTTTCAACATGATTTTCAATCTTAGTCCGTCGTGAATTGCCAAATTCCTTCTTAATGGACCTAATTTCCTTAGTAAGAACGTTTGCTAACTCATTTTCGTTAGTTAGGATTAACTGATATTCATTAATCCGCGAATTTAATTGCTTTTGTTCTTTTTCTAGCTCAGTTACATCCGTATTTGTTAAGCGATAAAGTTGCAGAGTAACAATTGCTTCGGCCTGTTCAGGTGTGAAGTTATATTCTTTTACTAAATTTTCCTTTGCGTCCTTACGATTCTTACTTCCCCGAATCGTTTTAATGACTTTATCCAAAATTGAAAGAGCTTTGATTAGCCCTTCAACAATATGCAAACGCTGCTGGGCCTTCGTTAAGTTATATTGTGTCCGGCGACGAATAATCTCTTTTTGGAATTCGAGATAAGAAGTCAAGATTCTTTTCAACCCAACCCGCATTGGTCGTTGGTCATCAATCGCAACCATATTGAAATTATAGTTGATCTGTAAATCAGTGTTCTTCAATAAATAATTGAGGATCCCATTTGCATTTGCTCCACGTTTTAGTTCAATTGCAATCCGCAATCCACTACGATCAGTTTCATCTCGTGCTTCTGCAATCCCCTCAACTCTTTTAGCAAGGCGAAGATCATTTATTCGTTTAACTAATTGCGCCTTATTTACTTCATAAGGAATCTCCGTCACATTAATTTGTTGCCGACCACCCCGCAAGGTTTCAATCTCCGTTTTTGCTCGTACGACAACCCGACCACGGCCAGTCTGGTAAGCCTTGCGAATTCCATCAATTCCCTGAATAATTCCACCAGTTGGAAAATCAGGACCAGGAATAAATTCCATTAGCTTATCCAAAGAAGCAGTTGGATGCTTGATAAGATAAATCAGTGCATCAAGAACTTCACTTAAATTATGCGTTGGAATTTCAGTAGCATATCCAGCAGAAATTCCAGTTGCCCCATTAACGAGTAAGTTCGGAATACGTGCTGGTAAAACTGTCGGTTCCTTTTCAGTATCGTCAAAGTTTAAAGCCATCTCAACTGTATCTTTGTCGATATCTTGAAGCATTAAACCTGCTATTTTACTAAGCCGGGCTTCAGTATAACGCATGGCAGCTGGTGGATCACCATCCATTGATCCATTATTACCATGCATTTCAATCAGGGGTTCACGTAATTTCCAATCCTGACTTAACCGAACTAATGCTTCATAAATTGAACTATCACCGTGGGGGTGGAAGTTACCCATTACGTTTCCGACTGATTTAGCAGACTTACGAAATCCTTTGTCATAAGTATTTCCATCCTTATTCATGGCAAATAAAATCCGGCGCTGAACCGGTTTTAATCCATCACGAATATCAGGCAAAGCTCGTTCTTGAATAATTGATTTTGAATAACGCCCAAAACGATCACCCATGATCTGTTCGAGTGTCATATGTTCAATTTTTCCGTTTCTCACAAAACTTGATTCCCTTCTCTATTTATTCCATGTACTAATGGTAGGCTCTTTAGTTGGAGGTAATTGCCCTTTATTCTCAACTAATTTATCAGATTCTTGATCATCGGCTAACGTGAATTGGACATTTTCTTCAATCCATTCTCGCCGTGGTTCAACCTTATTACCCATCAAGGTAGTTACACGACGCTCAGCTAATTCAGCATCCTTGATACGAACTTGGATTAGTGTCCGAGTTTCTGGATTCATCGTCGTTTCCCACAACTGATCAGCATTCATTTCACCAAGCCCTTTGAACCGTTGTAATTGTGCTCCCTTGCCCATCTTTTCAGTCAATTTTGTTAATTCTTCATTAGTCCATGCATACGTGATATTAGTCTTAGCGCCTCGTCCCCGTTGCAAACGATAAAGTGGTGGAAGAGCAATATAGACCTTTCCTGCTTCGATCATTGGTCGCATATACTTATAGAAGAAGGTAAGTAGAAGAATCTGAATATGAGCACCATCATCATCGGCATCAGTCATAATAATAATCTTATCGTAGTTTGAATCTTCAACATTAAATTCAGAACCAGCACCAGCACCAACAGTATAGATAATTGTATTCAATTCTTCGTTTTTTAAGACATCATCTAACTTCGCCTTTTCTGTATTTAGCACTTTTCCGCGTAATGGTAAAATTGCTTGGAATTTACGGTCACGCCCCTGCTTAGCTGAACCACCGGCCGAATCCCCTTCGACTAGGAATAATTCATTTTTCTTAGCATTTTTTGATTGGGCAGGAGTCAATTTTCCAGAAAGATTACGTTCCTTTTTACCCTTTCGTTTACCACCACGGGCTTGGTTACGGGCTTTGCGGGCAGCTTCTCGGGCTTCACGTGCTTTTAATGCCTTCCGAATTAGCATCTGGGCAAAGTCACCGTTTTCCATTAGGGCATAATTAAGCTGCTCACTGACAATTGCATCAACAATTTTCCGTGCTTCAGGAGTACCCAGTTTATCCTTTGTCTGGCCTTCAAATTGAAGTAGACGTTCTGGAATCCGAACAGAGATAACCGCTGTTAACCCTTCCCGAACATCACTACCTTCTAGATTTTTATCATTAGCTTTTAACAGGCCAACCTTTTTTGCATATTCATTGAAAGTCTTCGTCCAGGCACTCCGGAAGCCGGCTTCATGAGTACCACCATCTGGAGTTCGGACATTGTTGACAAATGATAACAAGCTCTCAGAATAACCATCATTATATTGAGCTGCTACTTCAACTTCAACTCCATCTTGCTTTCCATCAAAGTAGAGCGTCTTTCCTAAAACGTCCTTACCCTCGTTAAGATAAGAAACGAACTCTTGAATTCCATTGTCGAACTGGAATACATCTTGTTTCTCTTGACCAGCCCGCTTATCGGTAAGGGTAATCTTAATCCCCTTCAATAAAAAGGCTGACTCACGAAGCCGATTAGCTAAGGTATTATAGTCATAAACAGTAGTTGAAAAAATCTTTGGGTCCGGCTTAAATGAGACGGTCGTTCCGTTCTCCGCTTTGGTTTTTCCTAATTTTTTCAATGTCCCAACTGGTTGACCGCCATCCTTAAAAATTTCTTGGTAACGGACATGATCACGGACAATTGTCAGCGTTAAATGTGATGATAAGGCATTTACTACAGAAGCCCCCACACCATGAAGGCCCCCTGAAGTCTTATAGCCATCTGACTGACCAAACTTTCCTCCAGCATGAAGAACCGTCATAATAACTTCGGGCGTAGGCTTACCGGAAGCATGCATCCCAACCGGCATCCCTCGACCATGATCTTGAACTGTAATCGCATTATCTGCTTCAATGGTGACGTTAATCTCATCACCATACCCGGATAACGCTTCATCAACGGCATTATCCACTATTTCATATACCAGGTGGTGCAATCCACGTGAATCAGTCGATCCAATATACATCCCTGGTCTTTTTCGTACCGCCTCAAGTCCTTTTAATACTTGTATGGATGAGGCATCATATTTTACTTCTTCTTTGGCCACAAAATGACCTCCCATTGCCAATATTATACCTAAACGTATGTTCGGAAAATTATTTTACCATTTACATTTGTTAATTGTAAAGCTAAACTGGCTACAATTTCAATTCATAATTAAAATGATACTGAAAACTTGGTAGATTGGCAAATTATGTCTTCCTAGTGGTTAAAATCAAATATTCATGCTATGCTTAAAAGCTGTATAAGCTATTATTAAGGAGCTATTTATATGATTTTTGAAATTATTGGGATGATTATTATCGCTTACCTATTAGGTTCAATCCCAACTGGCCTCTGGATCGGTAAGTATATTTATCATAAGGATATTCGTAAGTTAGGCAGCGGGAATATTGGAACAACAAATACCTTTCGGACATTGGGCTTTAAGGCGGGTGTAGTCGTTTTAGTGATTGATGTTCTAAAAGGAACCCTTGCCGCTAGTCAGCCATATTTTTTAGGGATATCGGGAACAGTTAATCCACTATTAATCGGACTCTTCGCTAGCCTTGGTCACACTGTATCGATATTTGATAATTTTCATGGTGGGAAGGCTGTGGCAACTAGTGCGGGGATTCTATTAGCTTATAATCCCCTCCTCTTTGTTGTTGCCTGTTTGATTTTTATTTTTGCTTTGTGCTTAACAAGTATGGTTAGTGCCGCCAGTATGGTAGGTATTAGTGCAATTTTCATTATTGCCCTCTTCATTCATGCGTGGATTTTAGCAATCGTAGCAGGAATATTAACCGGAGTGGTCTTTTACCGCCACCGATCAAATATTCACCGAATTTTATCAGGAAAAGAATCGATGGTAAGTTTTGGCCTTGGCTATTATTTACGAGAAAAGAAACAAAATAAATAGGAGACTGGAAATGAGAATTTTCACAGTCTCCTATTTTTTCGTTAAAATGGCTTAATGCTAAAGTGATAATTATCTGTTTCATTTGGTGCAAGGCGGTGCATCCCCTGCTTATGAAGGAGTAACCCATCAGCGTTGACATTATCAGCTATTCCCCACCATGGTTCCACACATACAAATGGAGCTGTACTTGGATATTGTGACCAAACACCCACGTATTCCGTATTAAAGGTATCAACTACAACCCCATGATTAGCAACAGTATCTGTTAATTTGGCTGTAAAATGGCCACCATCTGTTTTGAAAATAATAGCATCCTTATTAAAAAGATCATGATTAAGTGATAACGAATCCTTCATATCAATCAATTTTGGATGAGCCGAATCGTTATAGGCGCCATCTAAAACGATCCGTGAATATTCTGTTGCCGGTTTAACACTTAATTCTGTTTGTTCAAAACTACCAACACTAGTTAATGGCATATTAAAACCAGGGTGTGCGCCAATAGCATAGATTAAGGTTTCATTCCCACTCGGGTTTTTCACCGCATAGCTGATTGCAATCTTATCAACAATTAATTCAAATTTTACCTGAAGACTAAATGAAAAAGGAAAAGCCTTCTTAGTTTCATTATCATCATGCTGTTCCATCACAACCACCGATGATGTTTGATCAATAACTTGAAATTTTCGATCACGTGCAAAACCATGTTGCGTTTGATGATAAGTTTGGTTGTTATATTGGTATTGATCATCTTTTAAGCGGCCAACGAACGGAAAGAGGATTGGTGCCTGCCGATTCCATGAAGCGGGATCCCCCTGCCATAAGTATTCAATTTCGTTATCCTGCCGTTTAATACTATGTAATTGAGCACCTAATTCATCAATTTGCACAGTTAATTGTTGGTTTTGTAAAGTAATCATTGTTATCGATCCCTTCAATTGATAATCGTTTAACATTAAGTATATAAAAAAGGTTCCAAACGCACAATAGCAGATTTTGGAAACCTTTTCAATAAATACTTAAGTAAAATTTAGTAAAAAGCAAAGTGATATTTTACTTCTGAATTTCTTCTTTGTAATCTCCATTTGGACAGACAACCTGTTTGCCACCTTTAACCTTCTTTTCAACAAGAAAATGCCCATCCTTAGGACAATTCCGTCCAATCGGTTTATCCCATGAAACAAAGTCACAATCTGGATAACGGGAACAACCATAGAAAGTTCGGTTCTTCTTTGATTTTCGTTCAACAACCGTCCCTTGGCCACATTTTGGACATGTAATTCCGGTATCTTTTACAATTGCCTTAGTATTTCGACAATTTGGGAAGCGAGAACATGCATAAAACTTACCATAACGACCCATTTTAATAACCATTGGAGCTCCACAAATTTCACAATCTGTTCCAGCAAGCTCATCTTTCATCTCAATCTTATCAACTTCTTCTTCAGCCGCATCAACTTCTTTTGAGAATGGTTGATAAAACTTATCAACAACATTAATCCAGTTCTGCTTACCTTCTTCAATCTCATCAAGTTTTCCTTCAATACCGGCAGTAAATTGGACATTGACAATATCAGGGAATTGTTTTTCAATAATTCGGTTGACTATTTCACCCAATTCAGTTGGCTCAAAGTGGCGTGATACAAGGCGAACATAATAACGGCGCTGAATCGTATCAAGAGTTGGGGCATAGGTTGATGGACGGCCAACGCCATTTTCTTCCAAGGTTTTAATAAGGGCTGCTTCTGTATAACGAGCAGGTGGTTGAGTAAAGTGCTGAGCTGGATCGTCCTTTATCATTTTCGCTTTGTCACCTTCAGTTAATTCTGGCAACAAGTTATCTTTTTCTGCTCCTCGCTTATATACCTTCGTAAACCCAGGGAACTTAACTTTAGATCCATTTGCGCGGAAATCGACCCCATTTTGCTGAAGGTTAACACTCATCGTATCAATTACTTCTGCAGTCATTTGACTAGCCACAAACCGTGACCAAATCAAATTATAAAGTTTATATTGGTCAGGAGTTAAATATTGCTTCATTTTAGCTGGGGTCCGATAGACCGAAGTTGGTCGAATTGCTTCATGAGCATCTTGTGCCCCTTCAGGTAATTTCCCCTTAACTGGCTTTATTGCAGCATATTCCGCTCCATAGTTTTCATGGATATAGTTAGACGCTTCATGCTTAGCAATTGAGGCCACCCGAGTTGAGTCCGTCCGCATATAGGTAATTAAACCAACCGGTGCCCCTTCTTTAATGTCGATTCCTTCATATAACATTTGGGCTGCCATCATTGTCTTTCGCGTTCGGAAGTTCAAACGACGGTTAGCATCCTGTTGCATGGTCGAAGTTGTATATGGTGGCTGTGGTTGCCGACGACGTTCTTTTTTTGTTACCTTAGTAACATCAAAATCTTTCTTTTTATCAATTTTAGAAAGAATTGCCTGGACATCATCATTATTCTTCAAGGAAACCTTTTTACCATTTTCACCGTAAAAACTAGCCTTGAATTCTTCTTTTCCCTTTTTGAAATCAGCATCAATTGTCCAGTATTCCTCTGGTTTAAAGTTCTTAATTTCATTTTCACGTTGAATAATCAAATAAAGAGCAACTGATTGAACACGACCAGCACTTAAACCCTTTTTAACTTTTTTCCATAAAATTGGGCTAATTGAATATCCAACTAATCGATCCAATACCCGTCGTGCCTGTTGGGCATCCACGAGATCCATATTAATTTCTCGAGGTTCCTTAAAAGCTTCTTTAACAGCATCCTTAGTAATTTCGTTAAAGGTAACCCGGTTTTTTTGATCATCATCAAGCTTTAAAATATTTGAAACATGCCAGGCAATTGCTTCCCCTTCACGGTCCGGGTCAGATGCAAGATATACGGCTTTTGCATTTTTAGCATCCTTTCGTAGTTCCTTAATTACATCACCCTTCCCCCGAATTGAAATATAGTCAGGGGTGTAGTCATTTTCAATATCTACTCCCATCCGGCTTTTTGGTAAGTCTCGAATATGGCCTAAACTAGCCACAACCTTATAGGACCGGCCTAAAAATTTACCGATTGTTTTTGCCTTTGATGGTGACTCCACGATCACCAGATTTTTTTTTATTTTTGAACGGCGACGAGTTGTCTTTTTTGCCGTTGATTTAGTTGTTTTGGTTGCCATTCTGGTAGGCTCCTAACATTTTTAATATTTCATTCAATAATATTATTAATCCATTTGACTACCATCTGTCAAATATAATCTCTAACTGAACAAAATATTTTAATCAACTTCTCACCAGAAATCAAGCCCTCGAAGTATACAGCCGAAACTCATCTAGCAGATCCTGGGCGCTGAGAATTGGTTTCGCACCAGCTGCGATTAAACTGTTACATCCTACTGATAAGGGAGCATCTATCCTTCCAGGAATAGCGCATACAGACCGATTTTCATCTAAGCCGATATTAGCCGTGATTAAACTCCCACTCCTTTTCTTTGCCTCGACAACCAAAATTACTTCGCTTAAACCTGCAATAATTCGGTTTCGCTCCGGGAAGTGGAAAGCCACCGGTGGTTCACCCCGCCCATACTCAGAGATTACTAATCCTTGTCTGGCAACCTCATCTTGAAGGGCCTGATGATTTCGTGGGTAAGCCTGATCTAAACCAGTCCCAATCACCCCAATAGTCGCCCCGCCATATTTTAGTGCAAGTTCATGGCTAAAACTATCTACTCCCTGCGCTAAACCACTGATTACTACTATTTGGCGTTTAATTACTGGGGGCAATAATCCTCGTAAAGCGCTCTGTCCATAATTAGTTACCTGCCTAGTGCCAACAACACCAATTGAAGGCTGATGGAGCAAACTTAGATTACCACGATAAAATAAAACCAAGGGCGGACAGTACGTTTCTTTCAGGGTGGTCGGATATAACGGATCCGCAATCGTAATAAACTTTTCCTGACTGTTTAAGGCTACCACTTGATCAAGCGCTGAACTTGTCCAGTTATTTTTCAATGACGATACACTTCGCAGGCTAACATTTGCGTGATCAATTAAATAGTCAATATTATTAAAGCATCGCGCTTGTTGAGCACACTCCCATAGACGATACTTTGAAACTAAACCAATTCCACGACATAAACTTAACCGTAATAGAAAATCATTTACTTGTAACATAAAAAAGCCTCCCTATATTTATATACGAAGGCTTTTTGAAAATGCATTTTTTAATTTAAATATTTTGGAACGGGATTAAAAGAACACCGGTGAATAGGAGTGGTCCCCAGTTTTTCTAAGCCGGCTAAATGTTCTTTCGTTCCATAACCCATATTTTGTGCAAAGCCATATCCTGGATAAACATAATCATAATCCCGCATTAAGTGATCCCGATATTCTTTTGCGACAATACTAGCTGCAGCAACACTAATACTCTTTTGATCCCCCTTAATTAAAGTTGTCTGGGGAATATCAATTGCTAACGGGACAGCATCAACAATCAGATGGTCTGGTCGATGGCGAAGGTGGTTAACTGCTCGAATCATTGCATCTTGGGTAGCCGCATAAATATTCATTTGATCAATCACTGGCGCATCATTCACCGCGATGCTAACCTCAACTGCCTCATCAACAATCCGTAAATATAAATTTTCCCGTTCATGTCTAGTTAATTGTTTAGAATCTGTTACCCCTATCAGATCAAAATCTGCATTTAGGATGACCGCACAAGTAACCACTGGCCCAGCCAATGGTCCTCTTCCTACTTCATCCATTCCGGCAATATACTGACATCCATTTTTCCAGTAGTACTTTTCGTATTTGAATCGCTTTTTGAACGCCTCTTCAGCTTCCTTATGCCGTGCAAGCCGGTGTTCAAATTGCTGAATTGCCGTTTGAACACCCTTACGCGAATCATCACGAATAGTTTGCAAGTAAGGATCAGTTGCATCTGTAATAGTTTGTAAACGGGCCTTAATTTGACTAATGGTTTCCTTATTCATTTAGTCCATCCTCATTTAGGTCAGCTGGTACTTCCAAAGTGATTGGTCCTAATTTTCCCTTTCGCAAGTCAAAAATCAACCGTTCACTAGCTCGATCATAATCATCACGAAAGCCCATTTTAGCAGTAATCGTTAATAGTAAATCCGGATTAGCAACCGATTCATCCAGATCTGCATCAGTTAAGTGGTAACGTTGCTTTAACACTTCTGGCTGATATTGCCGCAAGTAATCAAGGGCAAACAACGCTACATCATCCTTTGCGTATAAGCTATCTTTAATTGCCCCTGTTAAAGCCAACATTATCCCTTGTTTAGGAGTAGCAAATTTATGCCAAAGGACACCAGGAGTATCGAGCAATTCCAATTCCGAGGATGACCGTAGCCATTGTTGCCCAGTAGTAACACCGGGACGATTTCCTGTAGCTGCTACGTTCTTTTTTACCAAGTGATTTAAAAGGGTTGATTTCCCTACATTGGGAACTCCAACACACATTGCTCGAATTGGCCTCTTTTTCATTCCCTTGGCTTTTTCTTCTGCCAATTTATCTTTCAATATCTCTTTACTTTTAGCTGTTACAACTTTTGCCACGTTATTTTGCCGTGAATCAAGGGCAAGAACTGGTTGATTATGTTGCTTGAAGTAGTTAATCCATTCATTTAGGCGTTTCTGGTCTGCCAAATCCGTCTTTGTCATAATTAAAAGTTTTGGCTTTTCTCCTGCCGCTAGTGCCACTTCTGGATTTTGCGACGAATAAGGGACACGCGCATCAACTAGCTCAAATAAAATATCTACTAGTGGCATTTGCTCACGAATTTGTCGTAATGCTTTTGCCATGTGTCCTGGGAACCATTGAATTGTTGCCATTTGACTTTCTCCTTTTCTTTTCTAATTCATTGCATCAATATACCGTTGCCACGCTTCATCATAAATTGTCATTGATGGTAAATAGTTCGCATTTTCTTCTAAATAATGTGAAATTTCATCAAAATTTTCTGAATGCTTAGGAAAAGTACTATCCAAAAAAGCATTGTTTGCAAACTGTTGAACTTCATCTGCACTATTAGGGTTTCGTTGAGTCATTAAAAATTGATAAAAGCTCATTCTCATTTTTATTTCCTCCAAGTATTTATTTATTATTTGTTGGAACAGTGATTAAAAATTTAAACCGTCCTTCTTGCATATTAATTTCCTGCGCCGAATATTTAAGAGAACGGTGCTTACTATAACGATTAAGATCTAATAAAACCGTCTTCTTTTGTGGATTAATTGTGACCCATTTAGGAATATTATAATTCTTTGCAATGTAACCCATCACAAATTTGATCGGAATATTTAACCGTCCAACCGAAAGCCCCTTAGCACGCAACAAGACATTTCCGTTGTTTAACCGTTCAGGGATAAAGTTAATAGCAAATCGCACCTTAGCCCCTAGAAACTTAGTATTCCCTGTTAGCGTAGCGTACTGATCACCAACAATAAAATCATAACGAATTTTTTGGCCTTTTAGAAACTGATTCAGGTAGTTAGCAGCTAAAGCATTTACTTGTTTTTTATTTAATTCAACTGTCACCGATGAATCACTCGGTTTTACAGCTTTGCTCATCGTTGTGGCTGGCGTAGGAGCAGTCACTTTATTTAATACAACCCCACAACTAATTACAATCAGAGCTACTAAACAAAAAAAGGCCCACTTCCACCAATTAATCTTTTTTCCTTCAGAATTTTTCATTTTTACCTCCGTGTGAATTCCCAACTATCATGTTTTTGCATTACCTTAAACAATTGATCAGCAATTTTGACGTATCCCGTATGATTAGGATGAAAATTATCCTCTGTTGAAATATATTTATTAAGGTTCTTATCCTTATGATTCATAATTTCAATAACCCGCTTTTGACTTACCTGCCCTTGATTAGCCTTTTCTTCTTCCTTGATCAGCTGTTGTTGCTGACTCTTAGTCTGATATTGGCCGTATGACATCAACTTATCAATGTTCACAAAATACATTAACTTATAATTATTCATCGCATCTTGCGTAGTTTGGTTCCATTGATTAATTGACTGGTTAATGACTGTGACATCGGGAAAATAGGTATAGAAGGGATTATAAATGCTCATCACAAAAATTGGGGCCTTGGGATTTTCCTTTCGAACTGCATCAAATAGCTTAATCAATTTTTGTTGATAAGTTTTTTCACCGTTTTCAACACTCCTGGTAACTTGCCGTTCAGAACCCATTACGTTTTTTTCGAGGATCTGCATCAGGTCATTTCCACCAACAGTCATCGTAATTACATCCGCGCTCCTTAAATCACTGCGCAATTGAGCTTGCTGATTTAACCGATCAAGAATCTGGTCGGATCGATCTCCTGTGACCCCGTAATTTACGGTAGTAACCTTGGTTTGATGGTAATGATGTTCGATCTTCTCCTTTATTACCCCAACATACCCCCCATTATTATCTTCATCCCCCTGACCGTGAGTAAGGGAGTCACCTAAAGCAACCATCTTTACATTCTTCTTTTCAATGTACTTTGGTGTAACAACTTTTGAACTATTACTTGTTAAATTTCTCAAGTGGTTAACGGTATACCATCCCCCACCAATAATCAGAATAGTCAAAAGTGATAATAATAGCCATTTAGTCCACTTTTTCATCTATCTATAGTCCTTTATTTTAAAATTTTAAGAAGATAAAGGCTGGGAAAAATTTCCATTTTTCTCAGCCTCCACCTATTTTTATCAAAGATTATTCTGTATAGTATAGCAAACAACAAGCACCCATTCCAGTATGAGTTGCAATAATTGGTACTGTCTCGCGAATAGTAACATCAATATCTGGATAAAGTTCTTTTAGTTGTGCTAATAAGCGTTCTACTTCTTTGCCAGCATCGACATGCGAAATCCCAATTCGCTTAACTTTTGGTCCGCGAGCCATTTCATCTAAAATCTTATCCCATTCTTTATGAATTGATTTAATGCCCCGGCCTTTTGATTCAATATGAATCTGGCCATCATACACATGGAGCATGACCTTAATATTTAATAGATTAGAAATAGCCCCAGCAAATTTACTGATTCGTCCACCAGCAACTAAATTGTCAAGGTTGTCAATTGCTAAGTATAGTTCGGATTTACTAAGTACTTCTTTCATCTTAGCAATAGCATCTTCAACACTACCACCGTCTGCAATTACTTGGGCCGCTTCAATTATTTCAAAGCCCATCACTTGATCCGTAGATTGGGAATCATATACTGTAACTTTTGTCTTTGTCATTCCGGCCGCTTGTTCAGCCGCATGGATAGTCCCGCTAATTGATTCCATCATTGTAACGCATAATACTTCACTACCATCTTCGCCGAGCTTATCAAAGGCATCTACAAACTTTCCAATTGGTGGTTGTGAAGTCTTTGGTAGTGACTTAGCATTCTTCATCATTTCAGGGAACTGTTCGTTTGTAATTGTCTCACGTTCAACGTATACCGTTCCATCGATCATTACACTTAATGGTATAATTGTAATGTCATATTTTTTTATCTCTTCATCAGTTAATCCAGCTGATGAATCACAAACAATTTTTATTTTTGCCATGAAACTTACGCCTCTTCCTGAATAATTTGTGCTATAATTATCTAGTACTGAGAACTAGATAATTCATTTTAATTACTATTATACTCAATTTTATCTTAATTTGTAGGACCAATTACTATTTATTTAGTATAACAAAAATATTTTAAAAATTCATTGGTCTTTTGAAAGGGGTTTTTTGATGGATGCACAAAAAGAGACAAGAGATCGGCGTACCTTACTAATAGAAATTGGTAATGCAATTACTCATGGAATTGGGGCAGGATTATCGATTGCCGGCTTGATCTTATTAATTATCAGAGCTATTCATACCGGTAGTCCCATGAGAATTGTTACCTTTACTATTTACGGAAGTGCTTTAATTCTTTTTTACCTTTCGTCAACCTTATTTCATGCATTGATCTTTACACGGGCTAAAAGAGTTTTTCAAATCCTTGATCATTCAATGATTTTTGTTCTTATTGCCGCTACTTATACTCCCTATTGTTTAGTTAGTATTCGCGGTTGGTTAGGCTGGACAATTTTTGGTGTGATTTGGGGACTATCCGTTATTGGAATCGTATATAAATGTATTTGGTTAAAACATAAAAGTAAGTATTCAACAATTATTTACATTTTTATGGGGTGGCTATGTCTAGTGGCCTTCATGCCTCTCTGGCGTGCTCTTGGACCAGTTGGCTTTGGTTTACTTTTACTAGGCGGTCTTGCTTTTACTCTGGGCGCCCTCTTCTATAGCCGTCCAACTGCATATACCCATTTAATTTGGCATATTTTTGTTCTCATCGGAACGATATTAATGTACTTTTCAATTCTGTTATACGTTTAGCTCCCATTCTTCAAAGCGACAAATTAGTTGATCATCTTTTTCATAATTACTAGAATTCACTAAGTGCCAACGATCATAATCGATCGTTGGCATTTTTGTGTCCCCAACAATTTGTTTATTTATTACGGTTCTTGTTAGTTTTGTCGCCAGTGGGAGTAATTGTTGATAGATCATTGCCCCACCGATTACAAAATACTCGTCTGGATTTAAGTTTAGATATTCTTTCAGTGCTGTTAAAGAATGAACAATCTTAACCCCTCTAACATCTATATCCTGACTGGTAAGCACAATATTTTCCCGCTTAGGCAATGGTTTATTTCTAAGGGAGGCAAAAGTTTTTCGCCCCATTATAATTGGGTGATTAGTAGTCTTTGTTTTAAAATGCTTCATATCGGCAGAAACATGCCACGGAATTGTATTATCTTTGCCGATCCACCCATTTAAATCTTCTGCCCAAATTAAATTTAGCTCACTCATCTTGAACCACTCCTTTTAAACTGCTACAGGAGCCTTGATGGCAGGCTCATGAGTATAACCTTCTAACTTAATATCACTCATTTCATATTGATCAATTGGTTTTGGTTCGGCAGGTAAAATCAATTTAGGAGCCTCATGAGGTGTTCTTGTCAATTGTTCTTTAACTTGATCAAGATGGTTCAGATAAATGTGAGCATCCCCTAATGTATGGACAAACTCACCAGGCTTTAGGCCACATTGATGAGCAATCATATGCGTCAGTAGAGCATAACTAGCAATATTGAATGGTACACCTAAAAAGATGTCGGCGCTTCGTTGATAGAGCTGACAACTAAGCTTTCCATCATTAACATAAAATTGGAACATTGTATGGCATGGAGGAAGCGCCATTGAAGGAACATCTTCTGGGTTCCAAGCTGAAACAATCATCCGCCGTGAATCAGGGGTAGTTTTAATCTGATGGATAACGTTAGCAATTTGATCAATTGTATCGCCCTGACTTGTCTTCCATTTCCGCCACTGACTTCCATAAACCAGTCCTAAGTTACCATATTTTTGAGCAAAATCATCATCTTCAAGAATTCGCTGACAAAAAGCTTTCTTTTCTTGAAGATAGAGCTTCTTAAACTCTGGATCTTTCAGCCAGCGATGACCAAAGTCCGTCATGTCTGGGCCTTGATATTCATCACTTTCCACCCACTTTTTAAACGCCCATTCATCCCAGATATGATTCTTATGTTGAAGTAAGAAACGAATATTAGTGTCACCTCGTAAAAACCATAGTAATTCACTCTTAATCAAGCCAAATGGGACTTTCTTGGTAGTTAAAATAGGAAAACCTTTGTTTAGGTCAAACCGCATCTGATATCCAAAAACAGATTTAGTACCTGTCCCCGTCCGATCGCTCTTTTGATGTCCATTCGCTAACACATAACGAATTAAGTCCAAATATTGCTCTTCATTTACATTTGTTGCCATCGTTATTTATCCCTCCCTTTACTCGTCAACGTATGTGCTTAAATACTCCCAACGAGCTGTCTTTTCATCAATTTTTTCTTGGATTTCATTTAACTGCTTTTGTAACTTAGCAATTTTCGTATAATCACTTGCTGCTTCAGCCATTTCATTTTCTAATTGCTGGTGCTGTTGATCAAGGGCATCTAATTCTTCATCAATATGATCCCACTCGAGTTGTTCAGCATAAGTAAGCTTTGTTTTTTCTTTTTTGGCTGAGTCTTGTTCACTTATCTTCTTTTTAGCATTGGCCTTTTGATCATTTTTGACCTCTTTAGCTTTATCTGCTGCTTCTTTTTTAGCAGTTAAATAATCAGTAAACCGTCCCGTATAACGCTCAATATCTCCATTTCCGTTGAAGACTAGCAAATTATCAGCCACTTTATCTAAGAAATAGCGATCATGAGAAACCGTAATTACGGTCCCTGCAAAATTATCTAAATAATCTTCAAGAACTGTTAATGTTCCAATATCAAGGTCATTAGTCGGTTCATCTAACAATAGGACATTGGGCTGCTGCATTAAGATCTTCAAGAGGTATAACCGTCGCTTTTCACCCCCGGAAAGTTTTCTAATCAAAGTACCGTGCATAAAACGTGGAAATAAGAAGCGCTCTAATAACTGGGTAACACTTAGCTTATTTCCATCCTTATCAGTAACATTATCGGCAATTTCAGATAAGAAACTGATCATCCGCTTATCATTATCAATTCCTTCTGTTTGCTGAGTATAATATCCTAACTTAACGGTTTCTCCAATCTTAAGGACACCACTATCTAATGGGACACGTTGGGCAATCACATTTAATAGGCTGGTCTTACCCGCCCCGTTTTCTCCAGTAATCCCAATTCGATCACCTGCTTGAACAAGCCAATTGAAGTCATGGAGAATTTGGTGATTATCAAATTTTAAGTTGGCATCCTTAAATTGAATAACATCTTTTCCTAGCCGTTGTGAACCAAGATTGATAGCAATATCTTCATCAGTTTTAAGGTTCCCAATTTTTCCTTCTAATTCGTGGAAACGATTGATCCGTCCCTTTTGTTTTGTAGAACGGGCCTTTGCACCTGTCCGCATCCAGGCTAATTCTTTCTTATATAACTGTTGATTCTTTTTCTCAGTATCCTTAGCTAACTCTACTCGTTCCGCCTTTTTCGCTACAAAGTCCTGATAATTTCCCTCGTAGTGATAAAGTTTACCAAAAGATAGTTCCCAGATATGATTCGTTATTTGATCAAGGAAGTAGCGATCATGGGTAACAACAAGGACAGCTCCCTTATAACTGCGAAGGAAATCCTGGAGCCAAACTACCGAATCAAGGTCTAAGTGGTTAGTCGGTTCATCGAGTAATAAGAGGTCTGGTTGTTGAATCAAGACTTGCGCTAACCCAACCCGTTTCTTTTGCCCTCCAGAAAGTTGAGCAATTTTTTGACTTACATCTTTTATCTTTAATTGGGTCAGAATCGTTTTTACCCGGCTATCCGCTTCCCATGCATCTTCTTGGTCCATCCGTGCCTGCATTTTTGTGTACCGGTCGATTGCCTGTGGATCTTCTGGGTGTTTTGTAAAGCGTTCAAGAGCCAACTCATATTGACGAATTGTTTCAAAGACTGGTTGTTTACCTTCAAAAACAGCTTCCATAATTGTCCTATTTTCATCAAGTTCAGGCTGCTGCTTTAAATAACCGATCGTATAATCATTAGGTTTAGTAATCTGACCGCCGCCTTCTGGGTTTACTTCGCCACTAATTACGTTGAGAAGACTTGTTTTTCCACTCCCATTAACACCAATCAGTCCGATTCGATCATTTTCATTGATAATAAACGAAATATTATCAAATAAGGTCTTTTCACCGTATGTGCTAGTTAGACCCTCTGCACGCATTGTTTGCATATTATCCCTCTTTCGTTATCTCTTCTACTTTTTTTAATAAGGTGGTTGCGTCATTAGCTATTTCACCATTTACCACTGCTAGCGTTAATTGCTGAAGAATCTTCCCCATCAATGGTCCCGGTTTTACGCCTGCTTTAGTAATTAATACTCGACCATCAATTGCTAATTCTTTAGCGTTTTTAATTGGTAACTTTTGATAAGCTTTTTGCAATTCTTCATCATTAATTGCCCATCCATATAACTTAGCTACTTGGTTAGCATCATGGAGGGCTGTTTCACCGGTATTAAACATTAGCGATGGCGTAAGCGTACGTTGGCGAATTGCTTGGACTGCTGGAACTACTTTTTTGACCTGGGCAATTAAATCATTTGCTGTCTTCCACTTCTTTAAGAATTTACCAATTTCTTTTTGATCAAGCTGAAGTTGTAAGCTTAAAACTGACCACAATTGAGCCTCATTTTCCAAATGCCATTGGTTAAGGATTAGCAACGCAGACAAAGCATCTTGGGCATTTTCCAATCCTGGACAATAGTAGTATAATCCGGTCGCAATAAAATCTTTTAAGCCGGCTACTGGATTTTGACCTAGTAATAGTTTTTCCAACTCAACTCGGATTCGTTCAACTGCAATTTTTTCTAATAATGGTGCATTTTCTTTAATCCCTTTTAATGTTGCAGTATCAATGACAAAATCAAGTTTACTGGCAAAACGCACGGCCCGCATCATCCGTAAAGCGTCTTCGTGAAAACGTTCATTAGGGTTACCAACCGCTTTAATAAGATGTTTTTGGAGGTCTTCTAATCCATTGAACAGGTCAATTACTTCCCCATCTTCGCGTAGTGCGAGAGCATTAATTGTGAAGTCACGACGCTGTAAATCTTCGCTTAATGAACGAACAAAAGTCACTTTATCAGGGCGACGATAGTCCTGGTAACCTGACTCGGTTCTAAAAGTAGTGGTTTCATATCCAGTTCCATGGTCAAGAATCATAACTGTACCATGTTCAATTCCGGTGTCCACGGTATGGTTAAAAATCGTCTTTATTTCACTAGGGTAAGCACTCGTTGCTATATCTATATCATGAATCTCATCATGCAAGATAGTGTCACGGACACAACCGCCAACAAAATATGCTTCATAGCCAGCGTCCTCTATTTTCTGCAAGACAGGGCGTGCTGGTTCAAATATAGCTGGTAATTGTTTTATTTTCATTTAATCATGTCCTCATTTTGATAATCAAAGTTGATTATAACAAATTAATTTACTACTAAAAAGAGACGGGAAGCGTAAAGAACGGTTAAAATCGTTAACGTTTCCTGTCTCATTTAAATTAAAAATTATTTGTAATCTTCATATTGGTCATAGAGATCTTGCATTTCAGTGTCTGTTGGAACTAACCGGAGATAGTGTTCCAATTCATCCATTAACTTATCAGTTTCACCAGTTTCGCGGTAGTAATTAATTAGTTCTTTTAAGAATGTTGGATTTTCACTATAAGCCGGTAAAGCAGCTTCATAATATTTTCCGGCTAATTCAAGCTGATCAGTTCGTTGATATGACCGTGCTAGATTCCAATATAATTGTGGATCAGTTTCATCTTCTTTTACCAATGGACTTAAAAGCTTAATATTTGCCTCATCATCGTGTTGGTGAAGCAAGAAATTACTATATTGCAAAGTGATCGTCATATTCTCTGGATCAAGTTCATGCGCCTTTACCAAGTATTTCTTCATTAACTTTTGATCGCCAAGGTGACTGGTAATTTCAGCCGCTAGTGAATAAAGGTATTCATTATATTGATCAACACTGAGCCCTTCTTGAACAACTCGTAATGCTTGCTGATACTTATTTTCCTTTTCATACGCCTTTGCTAGTTCAGGATAAGCAGATGCATATTGGTTATCATCATTGATAAGATCCTCTAAAGTTTTTATTGCCTTTTCAGTATCTCCTAATTGGAGTTGGGTCAATCCCTTTTGGAAACGAATATCACTAGTCTGGTATTCCGGTTTAACCTGATCGAAGTATCCTAAAGCCTTCTTAAATTGACCGCTCTGAGCGTAACAGATACCTAGACGTCCAGCAATATCAACTTTCGCAAAGTCAGTATACCCATTTTTAATTAGTTGGAAGTAATATTGGATTGCTTCAGAATATTGACCAACCATAAAATAAAATTCACCGAGTGCAAATTCAACAGCCGGTTCATCTGGAGCCAATGCATAAGCTTCTTTTAACTTGTCCTCCGTTACTTCAAATTCTTCCTCAGTTTGATATAAATCAGCCGCAACCAGTAATGATTGAACATAAGCCGGCGAGTTCGGATTAATCTGGGCCAAGTAGGATAAAGCTTCGTCATTATGTCCCTCATCAATCGCAATCGTCGCTAAGTTAGTCTTTAATTCATCTTCATCTGGATAACGATCTAATAATTTTAAGTAAATCGTCCGTGCTTGTTGAAGAAAACCCAATGCATATAATTCTTCAGCAAGGCTAAATAACATATCATCATCATCATTAATCAGTGCAAGTTTAAATGAGTTTTGGGCTTCTTTTAACTTCCCTGCTTCTAATTGATCAAGCATTTGTTCTGAGTAGGTCATATTATGCCCTCCTTTTACTATCACTTTTAAATATATCACAATCGATGATTTTAAGCATTGAACACGACTTTAAAAAGAAAAGAGACTGGGAAGAACAAATTCTTTCCTAGTCTCTCCTAACATTTAACTGTTAATTACTTAACAGCGTCCTTTAAAGCTTTACCAGGCTTGAATGCTGGTACCTTGCTTGCAGGAATGTTGATTTCTTCTCCAGTTTGTGGGTTGCGGCCCTTACGTGCAGCACGTTGACGTACTTCGAAGTTACCGAAGCCAATCAATTGAACCTTTTCACCCTTAGCTAAAGATGCTTGAATTGAACTGAAAACAGCATCTACAGCTGCAGTAGCATCCTTCTTGGTTAAGCCAGTTGCAGTAGCAACATTGCTTACTAATTCTGCTTTGTTTGCCATGTTGTTTCACCTCCCACAAATAACGAGAGTGTTAAACTCACGTCTGTGAATGTTAATTTTGAGTGGTCCAAAATTAACGAAATAACTACGAGAAGTTCGTATCATTTCATTGTTAAGATTAGCATAGTGAAAGCCTGCTGACAAGCGGTTTTCACAACTTCTATCCGCATTTTTAATGTTTTTTCATTTTACAATGAATTCTTTAACTTTTACTGTCGTTGGCGTTTGATTAAATGAATCGGGGTACCAGAAAAGTCAAAAGCCTTCCGAATTTGGTTTTCCAAATAACGCTCATAGGAAAAATGCATTAACTCTGGATCATTAACAAAGATAACAAACGTTGGTGGCTCAGTTACAACCTGTGTCCCATAGTATACTCGTAAACGCCGACCATTTTGTGTTGGAGTCGGATTGGCAGCAATTGCATCCATTAAAACATCATTTAAGACGGCCGATTGAATCCGTTGACGATGATGTTGATATACTTCTTCGATTAATCCAGGTAATTGATTTAATCGTTGCTTTGTCTTTGCTGAAACGAAAACAATTGGTGCATAACTGAGATACTGAAATTCTTGCCGAATCAAATTGGTGAAGTCAGTCATCGTTCGGTGGTCTTTTTCTTTTAATGTATCCCACTTATTGACAACGATAATAACCCCACATCCTGCTTCGTGGGCATATCCAGCAATATGCTTATCTAATTCGCGAATACCTTCTTCTGCATTTAGGACAACAAGTACAACATCACTATCATCAATTGCTCGCATAGAACGCATTAATGAATAACGCTCTGTATTTTCGTAAATTTTTCCTTTTTTACGGATTCCAGCAGTATCAACCATTGTAAATTTTTGTCCATCTGCTGTTTCAAATTGAGTATTAATGGCATCACGAGTGGTTCCTGCAACGTTAGATACAATTACTCGGTTCTCACCTAAAATTGCATTAACTAGTGATGATTTACCTACATTAGGACGTCCTATAAAGCTAAAGTGAATAGAGTCATCTTCATCATTAGCGGCGTTCTCAGGAAACTCTTTAATAACAGCATCCAAAAGGTCACCCATTCCAATACCGTGAACACTTGAAACTGCATACGGCTCACCTAAACCAAGGGAATAATAATCATAAACATCACTACGCCGTTCTGGATTATCGACTTTATTAACAGCTAGAACCACTGGTTTATTAGAGCGATATAAAATTCGTGCTACTTGTTCATCAGCATCAGTCACTCCATTTTCTACATCGACAACAAAGATTATTACATCCGCTTCATCAATAGCAACTTCTGCTTGTTGACGAATTTGTGTTAATAATGGTTGATCTGATATTTCAATCCCACCAGTATCAATCATGCTAAAATGTTTTCCTAACCATTCAGCATGAGCATAAATACGATCTCGAGTAACACCAGGAGTGTCTTCCACAATTGAAATTCGTTCTCCTGCAATACGATTGAATAATGTTGATTTTCCAACGTTTGGACGACCAACAACTGCCACGATTGGATTTGCCAATCTTTCCACCTTCTTTCATTTTATTTTAAATGATTAAAGAGGAAGTAACAATCATGTCACTTCCCCCTTAAAAGATAATTAATTTAAGAAACTAGTTCCGTAGGTCCTTAAGCTTGTCACCAATTAAGTCACCCATTGAGAAGCCACTTTCTTCTTCTGGAGCATTGTTCATGAAGCTCCGGTTATTATTGTTACGACGTGAACGACGACGACCACGGTAGTTTTCACCATTGTTATTGTTGTTTTCGTCTTCCTTTGGACGTTCTTCAAGAGCCTTCATTGATAAGCCAAGACGTTGATGCTCAGGATCAACATTGATTACCTTAACTTGAACTTCTTGACCTGGCTTAAGAACATCTGCAGGTGTAGCAATATGCTTATGTGAGATTTGTGAAATGTGAACTAAACCTTCAACACCAGGGAATACTTCAACGAAAGCACCAAAGCTAGTTAAACGCTTAACAGTACCAGTTAATACACTGTCTACTGGAGCCTTATCTTCAATATCATCCCATGGTCCTGGTAAAGTTTGCTTAATGGATAATGAAATTCGTTCACGTTCAGGATCCACACTCAATACCTTAACCTTAACATCTTGACCAGCAGTCAATACATCAGAAGGTTTGTCAACGTGATCGTATGAAATTTCAGAAACGTGAACTAATCCATCAACGCCGCCGAGGTCAATAAATGCACCAAAATTAGTCATTCGTGCAACTTTACCTTCAACAACATCGCCTGGTTGTAATTCAGCAAATACCTTTTCAGCAGCCTTTTCGTGTTGAGCTTGAATAATTTCCTTGTGTGAAAGAATCAAACGGTTTTCGCTTGGTTCGATTTCAACAATCTTAAATTCAAGTTCTTGACCCTTAAATTGATTAAGGTCTTCAACATAGTGATCAGTAATCATTGAAGCAGGGACGAAGCCACGAACTCCAGCATCAACGACTAATCCACCCTTAACGGCTTGGGTGACTTTGGCGGTAATGTGTTCACCTTCATCAAATTTCTTTTGAATGTCATCCCATACCTTACGGGCTTCAAGACGACGGTGAGAAAGAAGGTAGCTACCATTTTCCTTATCGTTACCGATTTTAGAAATGACAACTAATTCTAATTCGTCACCTACTTTTACAGCATCATTGATGTCTTCAACTGGCTTGGTTGATAATTCCTTAGCAGGGACGACACCTTCAACCCCTGCATCTTTAATACCAACGATAGCTTGACGATCGTCATCGATTGCCAAAACTTCACCCTTGACAACATCGCCCACCTTAACTTGTTCAATGCTATCAAGTGCTTCTAACATATCGTTTTTATTTTCGTTGTTTTCAGCCATTAAAAAAAATCCTCCTTGCAACAATCAACTCTAAATTATATTTTACTAAAATTTATTTCACATTTCCAGTATTTAGGCTAATTCATCTTGTGTTTTTTTAATTATTTTACTGATTTCGTTTACAACTTCATCAATTGTCATATTTGTTGTATCCAATTTGATTGCATCGGGCGCTTGTGTAAGAGGTGAAACTTTTCGCGTTGAATCTTTTTTATCCCTTAATTCAATTGCTTTTTGTAATTCTTCAAGCGACGCTGTATTAATCCTCTTTGCTTGGTTTTCAGCATATCGTCGTCGCGCCCGTTCATAAGCACTCGCTACCATGAATACTTTTACTGGTGCTTGTGGCAAAACAGTTGTACCAATATCCCGTCCATCCATCACAATTCCACCATTTTCAGCAATTTTCCGCTGTTGCTTAGTCATCTCTTCGCGAACAGCTGGAATTGCCGCCACAGCAGATACATTTGCCGCTACTTTCGGCAACCGGATGTCATGAGTCACTTCCTTACCATCTAAGAAAACTCTTTGTTCGGTTTTACCGGGTTCAAAATCAATTTTTATTTGCCGAGCAATTTCAGCAACCCTTTCATCATCTCTAGGGTCAATATCCTTATTTAATGCTTCTAATGTAACTGCCCGGTACATTGCACCGGTATCACAATAAATATAATTAAATTTTTTTGCTACTAATTTGGCTACCGTACTCTTTCCTGCTGAGGCCGGACCATCAATTGCTACTTGCAATCTCTTACACATTATTAGTTATTCACTCCTCTATTTTTAATTCAATACACTACTTTACCAGAAAATTACTGCCGATACTCTATTTTAACGATAACGATTTGTGTTTTCTGTATTATTATAGCGATTATAGGTTTGGTTATTATTATAACGCTGTTGATAGCTACTATAGCGATTAGCAGTAGTCCGGTTTTGATACCCATTACCGTAACGATAACTACTACTATACCGATAATAGCTACTACTGCTTTGCGGAGCACTGTAACTTTGGCTGGTTTGCATCGAACTTGATTCTTCAATACTTGAAGAAGAGGATTTACTACTGCTTACACTAGATTCCTTCTTTGAGTGCTCACTAGAGGTACTCGAACTGTGAGACTCTTTTTTTTTACTGTTTTCAGAACTGGTAGCTACTTGTTCAGTCTTTACCGGATGATTAAAGGACTGTTTATTATTAATCCAATAAATAAGTGGTGTAGCAGCAAGAATAATAATTAACACGATTAAGATCGTAGTAATCATTGAATTATGGGATCGTTGCTTACGATGTTCTGTTCGTGACAAATGGCCGTCACTATCAAGGTCTTCGTTATCTGTAAATTTTTTATCCCATAATTCATCATTAGCCCGTCGGCTCTCTTTCCGTTCCTCACTCAAAGTAATCATGCCTCCTTATTTTGAGAATTAACATTCTGATTGTATCGCAAACTTTTGATGATTGTCTAGCAACAACGCTAAACTTTAATTTTCGGTAATATTTAATAGGGCCTTCAAGTGGTCTTCCCATTCCCTTTTGGTGTTTTCAGAAATTAACTGACTGACCGGCAAAATCAGTTTAGTTGACCAATCTGGAAACTCATAATCACAACAAAACTCATTTGAACCATCAAATTGCTCACCAAAGTATTTTAAAAGATATTCACGTTTACAGCCATCTTCTTTGATATAAGCAACCATTTCCTGTAACTCTTTTTCTGTTTGAATTTTACGTCGCTCAAACATTGTAATTATTTGCTGGGGTGTAAAAGAATGTTCAAGATAAAACTCAAATAAAGATGCTTGATCTCCCAAAATACTTGCTGACAACTTCCCATCCTTAATCTGCTCTAAGATTGTAATTGGTGGAACATCAATGCCTGTTAATTGTCGTTGAATCATTTCGTCGCCATTTGCATATAGAAGAACTGCCAAACTCTGCTTACCATCACGACCGGCCCGGCCAATTTCCTGTAAATAATTTTCTAAATTACTTGGCAAATGATAATGAATGACATAACGAATATCATTTTTATCAATTCCCATACCAAAAGCACTCGTTGCACAAATCACTTGTAATTCATTATTCATAAACTGGTTTTGGATTCGAAATCTTTCAATTGGCGTAACGCCGGCATGATAGGCTGCCACGTTTAAGTTGGTTTGACTTTCAAGCCATTTTGCCATTTGAGAAGCCTGCTTGCGACTTGCAAAGTAAATAATCCCAGGACCTGTAAACTTTTGAACTAGTTTTAGTAGTTCACCATCTTTTTCCTTTTGAGTGGCTATGGACTGAACAGCTAAAAAAATGTTAGGACGATCAACAGATTTAATTACCTGATAAGCAGTCGCCATCCCCATTTTTTTCAAAATATCCTGGCGAATACGTGGAGTAGCAGTCGCCGTCAACATCAACGTTGTCGGTGTCCCTAAGTGTTGGCGAACTTCCTTAAGCAATAAATACTCAGGGCGAAAATCAGGGCCCCACTGTGAAATACAATGGGCCTCGTCGATAACCATTAACGCAATCTTGTTCTTCTTAAGCGCGGTTAAAACTTTCTGATTATCAAGCATTTCTGGCGAAGTAAATATAAATTTAAATGCCTTTAAATTGCGAAGAACACTTACCCGCTCTTTTCCGACAAGTTGGCCACTTAACATAATGACTCGTTTTTCTCCTTGACGATGAAGACGATCAACCTGGTCTTGCATTAGTGAAATCAATGGTGAAACAATTACAATTGTTCCTGATAATAAATAAGCTGGTAATTGATACAAAAGAGATTTCCCGGCACCCGTGGGAAGAATCGATAAAGTGTCTTTTCCTTCCAGTAAAGCATCAATTGTCTCTTCTTGGCCTGAACGAAAATCATCAAAGCCAAAATGATTTTTTAAAATATTTAGAATTTCTTGCTTATTTTTCATTTGTTATTCCTTGAAGTATTTGATATAGACGATATTCATAAAAACTAGCAATTTGCTCATCAAATTGCCATGTGGTCGGTTCTCCTTTATAACATTGACTAAGTTTATCACGCTTACTCTCGGGCAAAAGTGTATCCCAATCTAGCTTGTCAGGAATAAGAATGGCCGCTTCTAAGAGGTGCTCTTTAATAGTATTTTCTTTTAAACGGCGCTCTTGAGCAATCAAGCCAATTGACACTCCTTGAGTATATAAGTCAAACGTTACTTGTGCGCTCCGATTCAGTGGACTCTCATTGATCAGCGGAAGAAGCAATTGTTGCAAGGGGCCACGAAAATTACGAGCATAAGCGCTAACTGCTAACATCTCATCATGACGTAAGTACTGGATATCATCGTTTTTTATTTTCAAATTTTGGGCTGCTTGATTAATTGTCCATCCTGATTGCTGATAACCAATCAAGACATTAAAAAGGTCAGTTGTCATCCGTGGATCTTCACTTGCTAAAGCGGTACCGAACCGGTGAAGGTCAGTATATAGACTCTTAATCAAATGGTGATGATAGTTTTGCCGAAACCACTGCTTTACGGCAACCATTTCACTATATGGAATTGCTAATGGGACATATTTTCTTTGATGATGAGCAAATTCTGATACTACTTGAATAGCTAAAAAAAGTCGTTGCATTACTCGCTGGGTATTGGCCAACCAGTACCAGTCATAAAATGATGGGATGTAGGAACTCACTTCTTCGTTTTTTAAAACTTTAGCGCCCTCTTCAGTAAGACTCGCTTGGGATTGATCATCAACAGTTAATAATTTATCGGCAACAAGTTGATTAATAAGCTGATCGTATTCCTGACGATTCATTGTTCGATCGGCTCCTAACCACTCTAAGATTCCGTACTGCCGAGCCCAAAAGAGGGTTGCAACCGTGCGCCGACTCCGAAGCGTGTTCTCAATTACACGAATTCTCCGTGGCTGGTGATAGCTAAAAAAGCGCAACAATTTATTCACCTATCTCACCTCCCTATATATTTATATACGTAATTTATTTAAAAATTCTACCATAAAAAATAAAAGGCCAAGAAAACCTCAGCCCCTTAATTAATTTATCTTTTTAAATCATTCTATGCTGGTCTAGCCATGGACGTAACCGGCCTACGATAACTATATATACAATTGTAACAACCAAACCCTTAATAAGGTTAAAAGGCAACACGCCGATCGTTACTAACTGGGAGACTGGTAATGTCGATTTCCAGTTCCAAACTGCCATATATAGAGGCGTTAGAATCCACAAATTAAGCAGGGACATTACGACCGTCAAAGTTACGGTTCCTAAAATAATTCCCGTAATCGCCTGTTTTCTCTTACTCCAGTTATGATGACGCCATACCCAGCAAAATGGAAGAAGAAGAGTTAGTGATGAAATAAAGTCACTAGTAACTCCAATTAATTCAGCTGGAGAAAAGCCGTGAATCATTCCGTGAATTAAGCACTTAATTGCTGCAATAACAATTCCTCCCACTGGCCCATAAATATAGCCTCCTAGTAAAACTGGAATATCAGAAAAATCAAGTTTTAGGTAAGGAGCCATTGGTAAAACAGGAAACTCAAAAAACATTAAAATAAATGCTAGCGCGCCCAAACATGCTATTCCTACTAATCGCTGAATACGTTGATGCGTTACTGTCATAAATAACAACCTCCATCTGAGATTGTCTCCATTTGGCATCCTGTATTAAAAAGCGTTGCCAACTTACTATTTGTTTGTCAGCAACGCAAATAAACTACTCAAAGATTATTTAACACAGAAATCTTCTTTATACCAGACTATACTGTCGGCTCTGGAATTACACCAGATCAACCATTAACAATGGGTTGCGGGCTGTCACCGCCGGTCGGGAATTACACCACGCCTTGAAGACAAACGATTTTCAATTTTATGAACCTTATTTTAATAGGCTTCTACCGACATGTCAACGTTTATAGCTTAGCACTTTTTTCATCGATTTTACCATCTAGCAAAATCGATACTTTCTGTCCCTTCAGATTATTTCACAAATTCAATTTCATTTCTTTAGTAACTGTACTTCTTCAGGCTTTAATGCACGAAATTCACCCGGCTGAAGGCCATATAAATTTAATGGTCCATAAGTTTCACGATGAAGTTTAATCACCGGATGCCCTACTGATTTAAACATATTTTTAACTTGGTGGTTTCGCCCTTCATGAATTGTCAATTGAACAATACTTGTCTTTTTGCTACGGTCAACATTTAAGAGTTTCGATTTGGCCGGTTTTGTCTTTCGACCATCAATAACCACCCCTAAACGTAATTGTTTTAATTCATCATTTTTAACAATTCCTTCCACCTTAGCAACATATGTTTTTTCAACCTCATATTTGGGATGCATCAGTTTATTTGCTAAAGTGCCGTCATTCGTCAAAAGAAGAATTCCAGTTGTGTCATAGTCTAACCGGCCAACTGGGTAAATTCGTTCATCAATCTCAGCATCATGAATAATATCAACGACTGTTTGCCGTCCCTTATCATCATGAGCACTCGAGATAACACCCCGCGGTTTATTCAACAAATAATAAACATGTTGTTCGTGGTGGATTGGAACCCCATTTACTACAATCTCATCATGAACACCAACTTTAGTACCAAGTTCGGTTACAGTAATACCGTTAACCGCCACTTTTCCTTGAAGGATAAGTTTTTCAGATGCTCGACGAGAAGCTACTCCTGCTTCCGCCATTGCCTTTTGTAATCGTTCCATTAATTATCGTCCTTTCGTTCTTCTCGTGCTTGTAATGCTTCGAGGAAAATATCTCCATTAATATTGCTTATTTCTAATTCATCTTGATCCGGCAATGGTGGAAGTTCATCCAAATCACTTAAGCCAAAATAATTTAAGAAAGCGGGGGTTGTCGAATACAGAAATGGTCGACCAGGAGCATCTAAGCGTCCATGAGTGTCAATTAAACCGCGAACCATTAATTTTTGTAATGATCCGGAACTTTGTACTCCCCGAATATCGTCAATTTCTAGCCGTGTAATTGGTTGACGATAAGCAACGATAGCCAACACTTCTAGCAATGCCTTAGTTAATGGCACCGTTAACGGAACTTCAAAGTAATGCTTAATAACCTCTGCCAGCTGAGGCTTTGTTGCCAAACGATAGGTCTGGTCACTTTTAAGTAAAATAAAAGCAGATGTAGGATCATTCTCATATTTCTTTCTTAACTCTTGTAATATCGCTAAAACAGCCGGTTTCATAAAGCCAGAAATTTTTGCTAAATCACCAAGAGTAATTCCCTCATCCCCACTAATAAAAAGTAATCCTTCAATCTGTGCTTGGTTGGTTAGTTTCGTATTCGTCACTCTTAGGTCCCTCCGCTAAAATTATTGGTTCGAACAAGCCACCTTGGTTAATAACAATTGCTTGATGCTTTGCCAGTTCAAGAATTGCTAAAAAAGTTGTAACTAAGCCATCGCGAGTATGTAAATGTTCAAATAAATCTTCAAATCTAACTGGACCATCATGAATTATTTCAATCACGTAGTTCATTTGTTGACCAACACTTACTTTTTCAGCTGCTACGGTTTCAACTAATGGGGTAGCTAATTGTTGACGACGAAGAACTGCTGCAAATGCTTGTTGCAAATCTGTTAATTTGACACCGGGTTCTACATGAGATTTTACCATTTCACGAGGAACCCGCATTGCCGGCCGAGTATACTCTTGTTGCCGCAGATTTTCTTTATCTTTTAATCGATCGGCCGCCTTTTTATAACGCTGATATTCCAAAAGCTGTTCCACTAATTCTTGCCGGGGATCAATCTCTTCTACTTCGAGCTCATCATCTAATACTGGTGGTAAAGGCAATAGCATCTGACTTTTAATATCCATCAGAGTGGCAGCCATGACAAGATATTCACCCGCAACTTCTAACTGGTGGCTTTGCATCTGGTGAAGATAATCAAGGTATTGGCTAGTAATTTGCGAAATCTGAATATCATAAATATCCATTTCTGATTGCTTTATTAAATGAAGTAATAAATCTAACGGCCCTTCAAAGTCATGAACCTTTATTACCGGTTGAAATGGATTTTGCGGTTGCACTTGCTTACTCATTATTTCTCTCCCACATACTAATTATTGGTTGGGTCGTTAAGGTTCCCACAAGACGCTTATGAGGATACTGATCGTGGACCCCATTTAATAAGGAAAAAATATTATGACCAGATCGTTCACTTGGTGTAAACGATAAGCGGCGAACCAGGACGTAATAATCTCCTATTTCGAGAATCACGATTCCAATAAAGTGACCATCATCCATGTTTTTCCACAAAAAGATTGGCCAGTCATTAGCAAGTGCCCAGTCCAGTTCCTCCATAAAACGATTATCTTTTCGAAGATCTTTTAGTAAGGACAATAAACCAAAGGCAATTTTTTGGTAATCTTTTCGATAACGAACTAACATCGGATTTTCCTTTCTATTCTATGCACGAGGATGATATTTCATATAGTTAGCAGATAACTGTTGTGGCGACACCTGCAAATATGGTTGGAGAGCTTTCATCGCATTATAGCCAAGAATTTCTTGAATTAATTGAACATCAGCGCCATTTTCTATTAAATGCACAGCAAAAGAATAACGCATGGTTTGAGGAGTAACCTCTTTTTTGATTTTAGCCTTGCAAACCCATTCTTTCATTTTTTTCCAAATTCCCTGCCGTGTTAAAGGATAACCATGGGCATTTAAAAATACCCTCGTTTCGTGATCATCTCTGAGCAACCGTGGCCGACCACGCTCTAAATAAGCGGTAAGCCATTTAACTGCTGGTTGACTTAAAGGAATTATCCGTTCACGTTCATTCTTTCCTGTTAATTGTAAAAGTTTAACATCGAGATGAAGCGCTGTCAGATCCAAGGCAATTACTTCACTAACTCTCATTCCCGTTGCATCCATAATTTCTAACATTGCTCGATCGCGAAGGCCGATTGGAGTAGAAATATCAGGGACTACTAGTAGTTGTTCAATTTCTTTTTCAGTTAAAATTACCGGTGCAGGTGGTTGATTGAAAGTATACTGATGATCAATCATTTCCATTGGATTAATGGTCAAATTATGGTGACGGATCATGTATTTATAAAATTGCCGTAAACTTGAAATCATACGGTTAATTGTTGAATTAGCTTTCCTCTGCTGACGAAGACTATTAAGAAGGTCAATTAGTAAATAATGGTCAACCTGTTGCCAATCAGTGATTCCTTGATCTTTTAAATAGGTTACAGTTTGTTCCAAGTCACGTTGATAACTCATCAAGGTATTATCACTTAATTGTCGTTCATCTTTTAAAAAAGCTAAAAACGCAGCCACTTCATTATTCATTAATCTTGATTCTCTTTTACTAGAATTAATTGGCCATTTTCTTGCTTTACTAATTTTTCTTTAAGCAAATGCCCAATAGCACGTTTAAATTGTCCCTTGCTTATCCCAAAGACGTCCCGAATAATTGCCGGGTCTGTCTTATCAGTATATGGCAAGCGATGATTTATATCATGTTCTAACATTGTCAAAATCATCTGTGCATCTTCATCAATAGCTTGGTAGGCGCGAGGCTTAAGTGAAAGATTAAGACTACCATGTGACGAAATACCAATAACCCGCGCTTTAACTCGTTGACCCAATCGCGGTTCTTGGTCCCGTTCACTCGGATGGATAAATCCTAAACGATAGTCATCAGTGATCACAAAGGTTCCACTCATCTTGAGACGATAAACCGTGGCATTAGTATCATGATTTAGTAAGTGTTTATCCGGGGCCGCTGAAATAGTTTGATAAATTTGGTCATCTGCTAACTTACCCCATAGACGGTCCTTATCATCAACCTGAAGGGACATCAATAAACGGTCACCCGGTTGTGGCCATAAGTGTTTCAAGCTTGGCAAGTCATCTAAAGAGACAACAATATCCTTATTGGGAAGACCGATATCAACAAAAACTCCTAGATCACGACGAACATTAACTACTGTACCATAATCATAATGGTCAACCCGGATCGTTGGAATATGCTCACAGGTCATCTGTAGTTGATGGTCCTCATTTTCATAAACAAAGCCTCGTACCTGTCCACCAATATGTAACTCTTGGGGACTTTCATTTTTCGGTAATCGATACGTTTGTCCATTACGATCTGGTTGAACAAAATAATCGGTATCATTTTCATCAATCATTACCGCCGTAACAACTTTTCCTAATGCTGAATTCATTTTTATCACTTATCCTTTTTTATTCTATATCGATTTTACACGGTAAAGACTTATTTTGCTAGTAAGATCAATGATTATCATTATATAAAAAAAGACCGGTTACTAATGACCGATCTTTTTGCAGACAATATTATAAAATACTAGTCGATAGTCTTAACACGCATCATGTTAGTTGCACCTGGCACACCTAAAGGAACACCAGCAACGATGATAATCTTGTCACCCTTCTTAGCAAAGCCAAGTTCAACAGCCTTCTTAGCAGCTAAGTCGAACATTGTATCAGTGTTCTTCATTTCATCAACAACGTATGGTTGAACACCCCAGTTGATCATAAGTCCACGTTCTACACGTTCGTTTGGAGTTAATGCAACGATATCAGCATTAGGACGGTACTTAGAAATCATCTTAGCAGTGTAGCCCGAAGCAGTGTAAGCTACAATTGTGTGAATATCTAAGTCTTTAGCTGCGTTAGCAACAGCAGAACCGATAGTTTCAGTTACGTCAGACTTGTCCCAATCGAACTTTTCAGTACCGAATTCCCAAAGGTGGTTTTCAGCCTTGATATCAATAGCATTCATCATCGCAACAGATTCAACTGGGTAGTCACCGTTAGCACTTTCACCAGAAAGCATAGTAGCATCAGTACCATCAAATACGGCGTTAGCAACGTCTGATACTTCGGCACGAGTTGGACGTGGGTTTTCTTGCATTGAGTCAAGCATTTGAGTAGCAGTAATAACTGGCTTACCTAATTCGTTACAACGCTTGATCATGTGCTTTTGAACAATTGGCACATTTTGAGCAGGAATTTCAACACCCATGTCACCACGAGGTACCATTAAACCATCAGAAACAGCAATAATTTCTTCAAAGTTGTCGATACCTTCTTGAGATTCAATCTTAGGGAAAATTTGAACGTCTTCCATGTTCTTTTCCTTAAGTAATTCGCGAATGTCAAGAACATCTTGAGCCTTACGAACGAAGGATGCAGCAATGTAGTTAATCTTGTTTTCCAAACCAAAACGAATATCGCTACTGTCCTTTTCAGTAATACCTGGTAAGTTGATTGATACACCAGGGGCATTAACACCCTTCCGAGAACCAAGAACACCATGGTTTAAGACGTGACATACAAGTTCTTTGTTTGCATCGTCTTTTTCATCAATAACCATGTCAATTAAACCATCATCAAAAAGAACATGGCCACCAACATGAGTATCATCGTATAAGCCTGGGTAGGTAACAGCAATCTTGTCATGAGTACCTTCAATTGAAGGATCCATTGAAATGCGAACCTTGTCGCCAATTTCAAAGTTGATCTTACCTTCTTTTTGAACAGTAGTCCGAATTTCGGCACCCTTAGTATCAAGCATAAGACCAACGTGCTTGCCAGTAATTTCTTCAGCCTTGTGTACGTTTTCGATTCGACCCAAGTGTTCTGGGTGGTCACCGTGTGAGAAGTTGAAACGGAAAATGTTAGCTCCCGCATTGATCAACTTAACGATCGTATCAACATCAGTACTTGCAGGACCAAGTGTACTTACAATCTTGGTTTTCTTCATAAATGAATCTCTCCTTTTGCATCTATAGCATCAATCACAACCTGTAATTGTATGCCTCATTTGCACACTGTTATGATAGCACTTTTCAAATAACGTGTCTTTATTTTTTATGCAAAAGGTTTTAAAAAAGCGCTATCATTCTAAAATTAGTTATTTTCTCTAACCGTTATTTAATTTTACGTCTTTTAATGATTACTATTTAGCTGTTGTAAGACAACGTTTTCTTGGCCAAGAACGGCGATAAGCGCTTTTTTTACTTTCTGAGAATTTTTTAACCACCGTTGCCGTTCAAGCAGAATCTTCTTATCGTTTGCTGGATAAAATAACAGGACAGGAATTGAACCATGGTATTCATTAAAAATACTATTTAACTCTCGATGCACCATCTCAGTATCTATCGGCGGTAAGATTCGCAAAACCCACCGTTGATTAAGGAACTCCTGTTGAACTTTTTTAACATCCTGTAATTGATTAGCAACTAATTGTAGGCCCCGACCCTCACGATATTCTACTCGGCCTCTGACAATTAATATTTTATTTGTTTCTAGTTGCTCCTTGAACTGCTGATATTGTTTTGGAAAGACGGTAATATCAACTGCTCCCGTTTCATCTGTTCCATTAACAAAGGCCATTTCCCGGTGTTCACGCTTTGTATAAATGGTTTTAACGTGATTTGTAAGGACAATTATCGTCGCTTCCGAATTTGGATATAAATCATCAATTTTAGTTACATGGAGCTGTTGCCCTAATTGGTAATATTGAGTGACTGGGTGTCCTGAAAGATACACTCCTAAATACTCATTTTCCTTAGTCAAACGAGTTAATAGAGAAAATTCGCTTCGTTGATCGATTACGGTTTGAAGCGTAGGATCATCAAAATTAGCAAAGCCAGCAAACAACTCAATCCCTGAAATTAATTTAGGGAGGGCATCGATCATCTCTGCCCGATTATATCCCATATTATCAAAGGCCCCACTATAGATTAATGGCTCGATCAATTCTTGCTTTTGCCAACGTTCTGGAATACGGGTAATAAAATTACGAAGATCTGTAAACTTGCCATTCTCCTGCCGTTCTTCAAGAATTGCGGCGACAAAATCACGACGTACTCCTTTAATAGCAGAAAAGCCAAAGTAAACTATTCCATCATGTAATAAAAAGCTACTTTCACTGATATTGATTCGCGGACCGCTAATTTTGACACCAAATTGTTTTGCATCCCCTACATGACGCTTCAATTTCTCAATGTTAGTTTCTGCATTCATTAGGGCAGTAAAGAAAGCCGCAGGATAATGAACTTTCAAATATGCCATCTCAAACGCCATCATAGAATAAGCAACTGCATGTGAACGATTGAAACCATAATTAGCAAAGCGATCAATATATTCAAATACCTGGTGAGCAACTTGCGCCGAATAGCCGTGTTCTGTCGCGCCAGCAATGAATTTTGTCCGCATATCCTCCATTGTGGACTTTTTCTTCTTACTCATTGCCCGGCGTAAAAGATCCGCCTCTCCTAAGGTAAAACCAGCCATTACAGAGGCCAACTGCATTACCTGCTCTTGATAAACCAAAATACCATAAGTTGGTCCTAAAATTTTTTCAAGTGAAGGAGCAGGATAAGTAATTTTCTCTCTTCCCGCTTTACGGGCGGTAAAATGAGGAATGTTTTCCATTGGACCTGGACGATAAAGTGCATTCACTGCCACAATATCTTCAAAATTCGTTGGGTGAAGATTAGCTAATACATTTCTGATCCCACTTGATTCAAACTGAAAAATCCCTTCAGTTTTTCCTCGTTGAAATAGTTGGAGAGTCAACGGATCATTAAAGTTAATTTTTTGTAAATCAAAATCAGGATCTTCTTGTCGAATCATTTGAAGGGTATTATCCATAATTGAAAGATTCTTCAATCCTAGAAAATCCATTTTTAATAGTCCCAGTGCTTCTACTGTATCTTTAGCAAATTGCGTCATTAATAAGCCATCACTACCATCTTGCAACGGCACGACTTCATGTAGTGGCTGCTCAGAAAGAACAATTCCTGCCGCGTGAATTGAATAGTGGCGCGGCAACCCCTCTAATTGCTGTGCAACTTGAATCAGCAAACGAAATTTAGGATTATCGTCAAGAAGATTTTTTAATTGTTGTGACTCATTTAAAGCGTCTTTAAGCGTTACGTGAAGACCATGTGGTAAAGCATCAATTAACCTTTGCATATCATAACGAGGCAAGTTAAAGACTCGACTCACATCACGAACGACTTGTTTAGCAGCTAACGTTCCAAAAGTAATAATTTGGGCTACTCGTTGATGACCATATTTTTGATGTACATATTGCAAGACTTCATCACGCCGATTATCCGGAATATCTAAGTCAATATCAGGCATTTGGGCTCGTTCTGGATTCAGAAATCGTTCAAATAATAAATCATATTGCAAAGGATCAACTTCTGTAATCGCTAAAGCATAGGCAACTAATGATCCGGCAGCTGATCCCCGTCCAGGGTCGGTCGTAATCTTTTGCTGGTGAGCAAAATTCATTACATCCCATACAATTAAAAAGTAATCATCAAAGCCCATTTCATGGATTACTTTTAATTCCATCGCTAAACGTTCTTGGTACTGTTGAACAGTTTTCCCTGGTGCTACTCGTCTTTTTTTTAATCCTTGAATACACAGAGAACGTAAATATTGTTGAGATGATACCCCTGCTTGATCTTTAAAATGAGGAAGAACTGGGGCTTTAAATTGAAGTTCAACGTTGCACAGTGTTCCCACTTCAACCGTCTTTTGTGCAGCTGCGCTAAGTCCCTTTGCATTATATTCTTGGACAACCTGTTCTTTTGAAGGGAGGTAATGTTGTCCTCTTCGCCCCGCTTCTAACGTCGGATCTTTCAATTCAACGCCAGCATCAATTGCCTGTAAGACACGACTAGCAAAAAGATCATTAGCATTTAAATAATCAACTGGAGATGTCCCTACTAATGGTAAAGATAACTCTTTTGATAATTGCTGCAACGTATCTATTTGAACGTCATCTAACTGTACATTAATTCCTAATAGAATGCTATTGTCATCCCCCCGTTTAGCAAGCGCCGTTAAAATTGAGGTTGGCTGAGCAAGCACACTAAAAACCGTACTTTGCGGAGGAATAATGATAAATAAATCATTCAATAACGGACTGATTTGCGTAATCGTTAAAGGCTTTTTTTTATCTTTGCGTGTTTGCTGAAGCGTCGATAGGTCCATCAGATGCTGGTATCCCCGTTGATTTTTAGCTAGAAATATTAAATCTAGCTTGGTACCATCCGTCTCATTTAATGCAACCGCCAACCGCAAGCCGAGAATGGGTTTAATCCCTGCCTTTTTAGCTGCATTATAAAATTCGACGGCCCCATATAAAACATTTTCATCTGTTAACGCTAATGTCTTATACCCTCGTTCCTTAGCCGTTGTAACTAGATCAGAAATCCGGGTTGGACTTTTTAGCAAACTATAACTACTCTTAACATCTAAAGGCGTAAAATCCACTTCATTTCACCTCTCAATAGAATTATATCAAATCAGACTAAATAGAGAAATTAACCCAGCCCCTTTCAAAAATATTAATAAATATGCTAGAATATGGTATGACCTCAAAGGGGATGACCAACATGAACTTTTTATCAAAGAATATTGTGGCTGGTATTTGGGCATTTATTCTGGGTGAGGTTCTAGCTTATATCACAAGTCAACTAGAATCGATGACACCAGACTATACCCTTGTCGGCTGGTGTTCCGTAATTATGGGATTAATCGTCATCAATTGCGTAGATAAAATTACCGCAGATGCAAATCCTAGTAAAAAAGAAGATTAATTAAAAAGGATTGAGCCGAAAATGGCTCGATCCTTTTTAATTTATTTACTAACCCTTTATTTATCTTCTTCCGCAGTCAACCGCACAATCTCAAGCAGGGTGTCCAATGCGCGTTCCATTGTCTGCAATGATACATATTCAAAACGGGAATGCATATTTTCTCCACCCGCAAAAAGATTAGGCGTTGGTAAGCCCTTGTAAGAAATTGTTGAACCATCTGTCCCGCCACGAACTGGATAGATATCAGGTTTAATGTCTAGATTTTCCATAGCTTTCTTCGCAATTTCAACAACTTCCATGTGATCCTTAAGCGCATCTTTTAAGTTGTAGTATTGGTCATAAAGATTCATCGTTACTAAGTCTGCACCAAGTTCATCATTTAGGCCAGCAACAATCCGTTCGAGTAAATGCTTCCGTTCAATAAACGTTTGCTTATCATGATCACGAATTAAATAAGTCATTGAAGCATGATCAACAGTTCCGTCAAACTTGTATAAGTGATAGAATCCTTGCCGTCCATCTGTTCGTTCCGCTCGATCATGTGCTGGCAAACTATTTTGCAAGTCAATTGCAACCTGAATAGCATTGATCATTGTTCCCTTAGCGACCCCGGTGTGAACATCTTTTCCTTGAATCTCAATTTCTGCCTGAGCTGCATTAAATGTTTCATATTCCAATTCACCAAGTGGGCCACCATCAACCGTATAGGCAAAGTCAGCCCCAAAATCTTTAACATCAAAATGATCAGCTCCAGTGCCGATTTCCTCATCAGGTCCTAAACCAATCTTAATTATTCCGTGCTTGATTTCAGGATGAGCCATCAGGTAAGCAGCCATTGTAACAATCTCCGCTACTCCTGACTTGTCATCAGCCCCAAGCAAAGTAGACCCATCAGTAGTAACCAAAGTATTGCCCTGATATTTTTTCAATGATGGAAATTCAGTAGTAGTTAAGACGTATTGGCCATCTTTATCAAGTTTAATATCTGACTTGCCATCGTAATCTTCGACAATCTGTGGATTAACATTATGAGCATTAAAATCTGCAGTGTCGACATGGGCAATGAAGCCAACCGTTGGCACATCCTTGTCGATATTACTTGGAATTGTGGCGACCAAATATGAACTTTGTGGATTAATATGAACATCACTCAACCCTAAAGATATCAATTCATCTTTTAATTCATTTAAAAATGCAGTTTCTTTAGGATCAGAAGGAATTGTTTTCGAATCTGGATTTGACCTTGTTTCCGTTTTAACATACTTCAAAAACCGTGGTAATAACCCCTCATATTTTTCCTCACTCATAATTAGCATCCTCCTTATCTAAAAACTATTTAGCAATAAAAGTAAATGGCTCTGTATTAACTCTACTCTCTAGCACCTCAAACTGCCAATTATTTTCATTCTTCCACTGGGTAATTAAGTTAGCAAGCTGGTGAGCGGCTATCACTTCAATATGATGTCCAGGATCAATAACAACAAGGTGATTAGCAATCATATCGTGCGCAAAGTGGTAACTTACATCCCCAGTGACATAAGCATCTGCTCCAACTTCAAGAGCTTGTTGATAAAAGCCCTGACCAGCACCACCAAGTACTGCAACACGTTTAATCGCTCTCTCTTGATCGAACGGGTTGACAATCAACCGTAAGCCACGAATGCCAAAAACATCCATACAATATTTTGCAAATTTTTGCGGTGTTAATGGTTCATTCAGCTCACCAACACGTCCCATTCCAACTGGTTCACCGCTTATTGGATCATTTCCCGCTGGTACTAAAGGTACAGTATTGGTTAGGTGAAGTTGATCTGCTAACCAGTCATTCATTCCGCCATTAGCAGTATCCAAATTCGTATGAGCTGCGTAAACAGTAATATTATTCGCCAAAAGTTTAGCGTACATTGCATTTTGCGGATCCCGCGTATCTAGATCCTTTGCTGGATGAAACATAATGGGATGATGAACAAAAATAAAGTTAACATTTCGCTCAATTGCTTCATTAACCACTTCTGGGCGAACATCAAGGGTTGTCATTAGGCGAGTGATTGGGAGATCTGGATTGCCAATTTGCAGGCCAACATGGTCCCATTTTTCTGCTAGTTGCGGATTAGCAAATTTTTCAAAACGCGCAATTAATTGGTTACCGGTTGTCATCGGCGATCGCTTCCTTTACTTGTGATAAAAACTGGTTTATCTCATTAATCTTTTTTACTGGTGGCTGTTGAGCCTTTTGCATCTGATCAATAACATGTGCTTCACGTTGAAGATATTCTTGCCATTTTTTCTTAAAAATAGGCCCTTTGCTTTCCAATAAAAATGGCCCAAAATCAAGCTCATACTTACTGTATCTAAATGGGACAACTGATGGCTCAGCAACGATAATCTCATAAATATGATTGTCTTCTTCAATTATTTTTTCGGTCATTATTTGGTAATGATTATTCATTAACCATTCCCGTAATTGACTTTCCCCTACATTCGGTTGAAGGATAAGCCGCTTAATTCTCGTTAACTTATTCTTACCCTTCTCTAAAATAGAAGCAATTAAACTCCCGCCCATTCCAGCAATCGTAATTGTATCGACTTTATCTGTCGGTTCAATCGCTGCTAAGCCGTCTGCTAAACGCGGGATAACCCGGCCTTCTAATTGGTGGTCTTTTATTTCATGAACAGCATTTTCATAAGGACCTTTTACTACTTCTCCAGCAATCGCAAAATCAATCTTACCATCTAACACTAATGCCGCTGGTAAATATGCATGATCAGACCCAATATCGGCAACCCGCGCACCTGTTGGAACAAGCGAAGCCACACATGCCAGACGTGCTGATAAGTGCTTTTCATCCATAAAAATCATTCCTTTATCTATTTAGTAAGTTAATTATAACAAAAAGAGGAAGTAAGATAGCGCCCACTTAGGAGTCCAATTCCTACTTCCTTCTAATTTACGCAAGATGATCTAAAAATTCACCAATTCGTTTAATAGCTTCTGTTAGGTTTTCATCAGAGGAGGCATATGACAAACGAACATAGCCGTCGCCACCCTTACCAAATGCGCTACCTGGTGTTACTCCAACCTTTACTTCTTTAGCAAGCTGCTTTGCAAAGGCAACATCGTCAGTACCAAATTGGGTTGGAATCTTAGCAAAAAGGTAAAATGCCCCTTCAGGAGTTAACATTTCAAAACCCAATTCCTTAAGACCGGCAACGAGTAAATCACGGCGATGTTGGTAAATCTTTCGAAATTCTAATGGATCATCTAAACCATTCGTCAGTGCTTCTGCTGCGGCAACTTGAACGTTATTAGTTACTGTTGTGACTAAGAAAGCATGCATCTTTGAAATATTAGCCATGATCTTAGCCGGAGCTGCAACATATCCTAAACGGTAACCAGTCATTGCATGAGATTTTGAGAGTCCAGAAATAAAAATTGTCCGCTCTGGAATCATGGTAGCAATTGAATAGTGCTCTACTCCATAGACTAGTTCGCTATAGATTTCATCAGCAATCGCATATAAATGATGCTTCTTAATTACTTCCGCTAATCCTGCTAGAACTTCTTGCGGATATTCACGACCAGTTGGGTTGCTTGGATAGTTAAGAATAACGGCTTTAACGCCTTTTCCCTCTTCTTCAAGAACTTCCTCAAGCTTTTCTGGAGTTAAAACAAAATTATCTGCTGAAGTATCAACCTGAACAACCGTTGCTCCTGTCATTTCAATCAACGGGAAGTACAGGGAGAAAATTGGGGTAGGAACCACAACTTTATCTCCAGTATTAAGAATTGCAAATAAGGTGGCATCGAGGGCCTCAGTTGCTCCCACAGTCGCAATTATTTCCGTTTGCGGGTCATAGTGCACATCACGAGTATTCTGAATATAATCACTGATTGCTTCAAGTAATTCTGGCTTTCCCATTTGAGGAGCATAGTGAGAATCATCTTCCTCAATACTTCTAATGGCTGCTTGCTTAACGTGTTCAGGAGTTGCCATGTCTGGTTCTCCTAATGTTAATTTAATAATTCCTGGGATCTTTGAAACTTCTTTGTTGAATTCACGAATACCTGATGGCTGTAACGCATCTAACTTGTGACTAACAGTTCCATATAAATCAGCAGACAACTCTGGCATTGTTCGATCTCTCCTCGATTTTTATTTTTAATAGATTTAAAAAACGCTTTATAAAAATTTTACCCGAACAATCAAATGTTTTCAACAAAAAATTAAATTTCTCTCATTTATTTTAAATAAAAATTAAAAAGTGCAAAACAGCGGTTATTCGTGATCGCTCTTTCGTGTCTCTTCAAGCAATAATGGCCTCCAAACTCAGTAAAGCAGAGCGATGGAGGCCATTATTATCCTATAGTGTTCATTTTTTATAACTGTAAACTTATGTCACAGTCACTTTTTTAGTGTAAATTAATCTTTTTTACGTATATATTAATAAAGAAGATTATTATTCTAGGAAATCTTTTAATTGCTTAGAACGTGATGGGTGTCGTAATTTTCGGAGTGCCTTAGCTTCAATCTGACGAATCCGTTCCCGCGTCACGCCAAAGACTTTTCCAACTTCTTCAAGTGTTCGTGTCCGACCATCATCTAACCCGAAACGAAGACGAAGAACGTTCTCTTCGCGATCAGTTAATGTATCTAGAACATTTTCAAGTTGCTTCTTCATCATTTCATAAGCAGCATGGTCAGCAGGACTTGTAGCATCTTGATCCTCAATAAAGTCTCCCAAATGAGAGTCATCCTCTTCACCAATAGGTGTTTCAAGGGAAACAGGTTCCTGGGCAATTTTAAGAATATTCCGTACCTTCTCAGTTGGCATATCCATTTCCGCACCAATTTCTTCTGGTAATGGTTCACGCCCTAAATCTTGAAGTAATTGCCGTTGAATCCGGATCAATTTGTTAATAGTTTCAACCATATGAACTGGAATTCGAATTGTCCGTGCTTGGTCAGCAATTGCCCGAGTAATCGCTTGCCTAATCCACCATGTGGCATAAGTTGAGAACTTAAATCCTCGTCGATAATCGAATTTTTCAACGGCTTTCATAAGTCCCATGTTACCTTCTTGAATCAAATCAAGGAACTGCATCCCACGACCAACGTACCGCTTTGCAATTGAAACAACCAATCGTAAGTTTGCTTCTGCTAGTTCTTGCTTAGCAATCTCATCACCTTTTTCAATTCGTAAAGCAAGCTGTACTTCTTCATCAGCCGTCAAAAGATTTACTCGACCAATTTCTTTCAAATACATCCGCACTGGATCATTAATCTTAACCCCGGTTGGTGCTGATGTATCCTTCATGGCAGATTGTGATAATTTTTCAGTAGCTTTTAAAGCACGAGGATCTGGATCACCATTTTCATCGACAACACTAATTCCGGCATCTTCAATATTTTGAAGTAAATTATCAATCCCATCAGCATTCAATTCAAATGGTTTAGCAATTTTAGTAGTTAATTCATCATATTCAATCTGCTTTTGTTTCTTGTAATTACGAATTAACTTCCCAACTGCGGTGTCATATTCTTGTTGATCGAAATCAGTACTGTTAGAAATAACAATATCTTTTTTCTTGCTTTTTGCCATATTAATTAGTCTCCTCCGTTTTTAAGCGTTGTTGCTGCTTTAATAATTTTACCAGTTCAATCGTTAATTGCGTAGCTAATTCTGTATTATGCAACGAATTAGCCTCTTTTAACTGGGCTTGCTTATCTATAATTTGCGCAGCTAACGGTGTTTGTTCTGTGATCATATGGATACAATCATCAATTGCCCGCATATCAACTTCTTGGTCAACATTTAAATTTTCAATTTGTCCAAGAGTACCTTGTAAACTACTTTTGTCTAAATAATCAAGAAAGTCAGCAGTTGAATATGATCCGTTTTCAGAAAAATAACTTGCTGCTAACAAATATAAAGTTTGATATTTCTCATGCGCAAAATGAAAATTGTGATCTGCTGTCACGTGCATCCACACTTCACGATCATATAGCATATACCTCAGTAAGATCTGTTCCGCTAATTCAGTCCTACTAAGTTTAATTTTTTGCTGTTCTTCTTCGCTAGTTTGTTGAAATTGCTGATGACGAGCTACTGAAGGCTGTTGCCTAATCCATGGCTGATTATGAATTCCCAGTTGTTGTCGCAATTGATCTAACTGCGTCTTTAAGGTTTGCCGATCTAAATTAAATTCACCTGCCAACTGTTGTAAGTACATATCTTCTTCTAAAGGAGTTTGAACTTGAGCAATTACCTTCAGTGCTTGATTAAGATATTGCATTCGTTCATTCTGATTATCTAAATTTTTTCCATTTCTTAAAAAGCGCAGGTAAAATTCTGTTGTTGTTTCTTCTTTATTAGTAAGATAGGCATTAAATTGCTGTGGACCATACTTTTGAACATATTCATCTGGATCGATCTCAGCCGGCAATTGGACAACCTTCACCTGCAATTGATTAGGTCGATGATCGTTAACGAGACTAATTGCGCGATCAATTGCATTTTGTCCCGGTTGATCCCCATCATAGCAAATGTCTAATTGTTTAGTAGCTCGACCAATAATCGCTACTTGTTCTTCAGTAAAACTGGTTCCCATTGAAGCAATTCCGTTTTCGATCCCTGCATCAAAAGCAGAAATCACATCCATAAATCCTTCAAATAAATATAATCGACCATCTTTACGAGCTGCTTTTCGCGCAACGTCAAAATTAAATAATGTTCGCCGTTTATTGAAAATCGGTGTCTCAGGACTATTTAAATATTTAGGTAAATTTGTTTTGCTAGTATCGATTAATCGTCCAGAAAAAGCAATTACCTGGCCTTGACCATTTTTTATTGGATACATTATTCGTTCAATAAACCGATCTCGTAACTCTCCCTGTTGATCTTCACTAAAAAGTCCACTTTTTCTTAGCAATTGGTAATCAACCTTTTGCTGCTGGAAAAACGGCTTTAAAATTCGTTGATCGGGAGCATATCCTAAGCCAAATTGTTCAATTAGCTCTTCACTCATTCCCCGTTTTTTTAAATAATTAAGCGCAACTTGCCCAGCCGGTGTATTTACCAATATATGGTGATAAAGTTTAGCTGCTTTATCGTGAAGATCAAACAGCTGTTGATTCTCATTATTTAATGGTTTAGACGGAACACTAACATATTGTTCTGGAATCTTGATATTACTATCGTTAGCAATCTCCTTAACTGCATCTACAAAATCGATATGCTTTAACTCCATTAAAAATTGAAATACATTTCCGCTCCGGTGGCATCCAAAACAATAGAAAAATTGTTTTTCCTCATTCACTGAAAATGATGGTGTCTTTTCATCATGAAAGGGACACAACCCAATTAGATTTTTTCCAGCCTGATGTAATTGAACATAGCGACCAATTACATCACCAATATCAACTGAATTTCGTATTTCATCAATTACATTACGCGGTATCTTTGCCATTGATCCACCTCACTTAGTAAGCGAACAGCAACGAAATGAAAGGTCGCAACCTAACGGAATGCGACCTCCACCTATTTTTATATTTAACTAATATCTATAATACCACAAGTCAGCAGTAATACAATTAAAACATTTTATTTTACAATCAAGTTATCCAGGTTACCAATTAATGATGCTTGATGAGCTAAAATACTTAATTGGGCTAAACGATTATTACGAATATCTTCATTCTTATCCATAATCATATTTTCATCAAAGTATTCACTGATTATTGGTGTTAATGTTCGTAATGCTGCAAAGTTTTCACTTACTGTTTGATTATTTTCTTTAAGTAATTCTGAAACAGCAGTATACATCTTGTTTTCAGATGGATTTTCAAACAGATTAGGATTTACAGAAAGTTCATTAACTAACCGCTTATCCTTCTTTGCAATCCGTAATACCCGGGTAAGAGCTTCAATATCTTCTTTAAAGTTATCATCATTCTTATGATCGTCAATAGTTTGAATGGCTTCAAGAACGTTGGCAATATCATTTTGACGAGTATCTGTAGCTGCATCAATGATATCGTGACGAACCTTTTGACCATGGAATAATTGTTTAATCCGGTCTAAGAAGAACGAACGGACTTTATCCCTATTTTTATTCAAATCAAAAGAAACATTGATTTCAGCATTTTCAAAGGATGAGATAATTTCTGATTGAATACTTAATAACGGAAGGTGCCAACCACGATCGGCGATAATCCGAACGATTCCAAATGCCTGCCGACGTAAAGCATAAGGATCATTCGAACCGCTTGGAATCATATCAACCGCAAAGAAGCTCATAATACTGTCAAGCTTATCGGCAATTGCTAAAACCGCTCCAATCTTAGTGTGTGGTAATTCTCCTTCTGCTGAGATTGGCATATAGTGTTCGCGAATAGCTGTGGCAACATCATCTTTTTCGCCGAATAACTTAGCATAGATTTCACCCATAATTCCCTGCAATTCAGCAAATTCACCCACCATTTGCGTAGTAAGGTCAAATTTATAAATATGCGCTGCACGATCTAGGTCTGCTAGTTCTTCATCTGAAAAGTTCAGTTGCTTACCAAGTACATTTGCAATCACTGCGACTCGCTGCATCTTATCATACATTGAACTAATCTTATCATGAAAGCTAACCTTTTTAAGCCGTTCCACATATTCATCAATTGTCAACTTTTGGTCTTCTTGATAGAAGAATTGAGCATCTTCAAGCCGAGGAACAAGGACCCGTTCATTTCCTTTAATAACATTATCAAGATAATCTTTGTTCCCATTACGAACAGAAATAAAGTGTGATAAAAGATTACCATCCTTATCCCGTACACAGAAGAAACGTTGGTTATCCTTCATGGAAGTAATTAAGACCGGATCAGGTAATGCTAAGTACTTTTCATCAAAAGATCCAGCAAAGGCAGTTGGCCACTCAACTAAGTTATTAACTTCCTCTAGTAAGTCCTCATCCCAATCAACTTGCCAGTTGTTCTCATTAATAATCTTAGTAATTTGATCCTTAATTAAATCTTTTCGCTTTGTTTGATCAGCAATAACGAAATCATTACTTAAGGTTTCTTCATAATCATCAGCCGTAGTAATTTCAACTGGGTGTCCTAAGAACCGATGACCTTGTGTTTCTTGACCGGCTTTAACATCCAAAATACTAAACGGAACAACCTTGTCATTTAATAATGAAACTAGCCACCGAATTGGCCGAATAAATTGTAAGTTATTGTATCCCCACTTCATCAAGGTCGGAAATGTCATTGAAGTAATAACAGCTGGTAATCCTTGAAGAACTTCAGCAACAGTTTTTCCAGTAATATGCTTTTCAACAAAAACATATTCAACACCTTTTACCTCTTTGAATTCAATATCTTCAACAGAAGCACCTTGTCCCCGGGTAAAACCGATTGCTGCCTTTGTCCAATTTCCGTCGGCATCTTGAGCAATTTTCTTTGCAGGACCCTTAACTGATTCATCAATATCAGGTTGCTTATCACTTAAGCCATGGATTAATAATGCCATCCGTCGTGGAGTAGCGAATTCTTGAATATCATCAAAAGTGATCCGTTGTTCTTTAAGGTACTTTGCTACTCGTGCGTGTAACTGCTTAATACTTGGTGTTACAACGTGAGCAGGCATTTCTTCAACACCGACTTCTAATAAGTATGTATTTGCCATCTTACTTTTCCCCCTTTTGTGCTTTCTTAGCCGCTTGCTTTTCAGCCCGTTCCTTTGCCTTTTCCGCTTTTTTTGTATATTCTTCAACTGTCTTTTGGCGAACTGCTTCATCATGAATCAATGGGAAGCCACGTTTACGCCGCTCTTCAACAAAGGCCTTAGCAATTGATTTTGCCATAATTCGAATACGGTGAAGGTACCCAGCACGCTCAGTAACTGAAACAGCACCACGCGCATCTAACAAGTTAAAGGTATGACTACACTTTAAGACATAATCATAAGCTGGGTGAACTAATCCAAGCTTAATTAAACGTTTAGCTTCTTTTTCGTAATCATTAAAGTCTTGAAGAAGCATGTCTTGGTTGCTTTCTTCAAAGGCATACTTAGAATGTTCATATTCAGGTTCTTGGAAGATATCGCCATACAGAACACCATCTGCCCACTCTAAGTCATAAACTGAGTCAACATTTTGAATATATTCAGCCAATCGTTCAAGCCCATAAGTAACTTCAGCTGCTACTGGACTCATAGGCAATTCCCCAACGACTTGGAAGTAAGTGAATTGGGTAACTTCCATTCCGTCAAGCCAAACTTCCCAACCAACACCAGCACAACCCATTGAAGGATTTTCCCAGTTATCTTCAACAAACCGGATATCGTGTTCTAAAGGATCAATTCCTAACTTTTTCAAACTACCTAAGTATAATTCTTGAATATTATCAGGAGAAGGTTTCATTAGTACCTGGAATTGATGGTGTTGGTAAAGACGGTTAGGGTTTTCACCATAACGTCCATCGGCAGGACGACGTGAAGGTTCAACATAAGCCACATTCCATGGTTCAGGACCAATTGCCCGTAAGAAGGTGTAAGGACTCATGGTCCCAGCACCCTTTTCGTTATCATAAGCTTGCATCAACATACAGCCTTGATCTGTCCAATATTGTTCCAATGTAAAGATAATATCTTGCACGGTTAGTTTTTTCGTCATACTTTACTTCTCCTTCCAATGAAAAAGCCCCTACAGTACCAAAAAATAGATACTGTAGGGACGAAGTTAATCGCGGTTCCACCCTACTTTTTTACATTTCTGTAAAACAGCTTAGTTTAAGTGGCTGTTAGAGTGCCAAGGATAAATAAAAAACTACAAGGCTTGCACTATCCCCTGATCGCTGATTTGTTTTATCCACAATCTCTGTCATCGCCAATATTCAATTAATTACGCTCTTATAATAGAAAAATATTTTACAAATGTCAATCGTTCATTGATAACTTTCCGATATTTTGTTCCCACTTATTCATTTGTCTGATGAAGCGCTTTGACTTCAAGTTTAATCCGACTTGGTTATCATAAAGAGTATCCAAAACTTGTTGAAGGCGTCGTTTAGTAGCTGGATTAATCCGAATAGAATTCAATTTTTGCAAGTTAATTGTAGCGAACTGCTGGAGGTAATAAACAGTTTTGCGGTCAAGATGAAGACAGTGTTTATCAAGTGACCAGTGATTCTGACAAAGCATCCCTCCATATTGTTCAGAGAAGTCTAAAGCCAGATCATTACGACCACAAATAACACACCGATCCCAAATTGGCGCTACCCCAAAAGCAACTAACAGCTGTGTTTCAATAATATTTGTAATTATTTGCTCGTCTAATCCTTTTTCGATTAAGTCTAATGCTGCAGCAACTTGATTAAACCAGCCACCAATACTGCGACCATCTTTAAAAGCACTGTCAACTAATGCCAAAATATACGTAACATATGCATTTTTGCTAATGTCACTTGCAATATTCTTGTATTGGCTAGTATCACTTGCGGTATTAATAAAGCTTAAGCCATTTTCGTCAAGGGATCCAATGTATGTACCGTGAGTGAATGGTAAGATATCAGCAGTCATTCGAAAGCCACGTTTTTTAGCATTTTTCACAAAAAACATTGCAGTTCCAATTTTATCAGTGAGCATTTTTATTAATAGATCACGTTCACGATAATCCTGTCGGTACATAATGATCCCAGTAAACTGTGTGGTTACGCGCGCCATGTAACCATCATTCCTTTAATAGTCTTTGTTCCGATAACCATAGTCCTTTAACATTGCAGATTTATCACGCCAGTCAGGAACAACTTTTACCCATAATTGTAGGAATACCTTGTCACCAAGTAATCTTTCAATATCTTGTCGTGCCATTGTCCCAATTTTCTTTAGCATCTTGCCACCTTTACCAATAATAATTCCCTTTTGGCCAGGACGTTCAACAATAATATTAGCTGAGATATGAATATGATTTTCATCTTCACGCTTAATTGAGGTTACATCAACTGCTACGGAATGGGGAACCTCTTGCCTAGTTAGTAAAAAGACCTTTTCACGGATCATTTCTGCAATTACAAAGCGTTCAGGGTGGTCACTCACCTGATCAGCTGGGTAGTATTGCGGACCATTTGGAAGAATCTTAATAAGATCATTGATTAAATTATTCACATTATTTCCCTGCAAAGCCGAGATTGGCACAATGCCCTTAAATGGAAGAGCATCTTTATACTGGTCAACAATTTCAGGCAGATCATTAGGATTGATTTGATCGATCTTATTAACAACTAAAAAAATTGGCTGATTAACTTTTTTTAAGCGTTCAATAATAAAGTCGTCACCAGGACCGCGCTTTTCAGTTGCACTCACAACAAATAAGACAGCATCTACTTCATCTAATGCTGACAATGCTGATTTTTCCATGAAATCACCTAACTTAGTAGATGGTTTATGAATTCCTGGCGTATCAATAAAAATAATCTGTGCTTCTGGGCTTGTATAAATTCCTTGAATCTTATTACGCGTCGTCTGGGCAACATTACTCATAATTGCTACCTTTTGACCAACAACATAATTCAATAAAGTTGATTTTCCAACATTAGGACGCCCAATAATTGCCACAAAGCCAGACTTATAATTTGGATTATCCATATTAAAACTTCCTATCTAATAATTGCTAATATACGGGGAATAAAAATAATTAGTCCCACCAAAACTGAAAATATCGCTGAAATCAGTACCCCACCAGCCGCCACATCTTTAGCTTTTTTTACATTTAATTCGTAATGGTGGTCAACAAGCAAATCTGTAACAGCTTCGGTAACAGTATTAAGAAATTCAGATGTAAAAACAACAAAGACTGCCAATAAAATCCATAACCATTCCATTGCTGAAATATGCAGTAAGGCCGACATAATAATGGCCAAACAGGCAGCCAAAAGATGGTACCGCATATTACGTTCTTCACGTAATACCTGGATAATTCCATCGATTGCATGGCGCATTGCTTGAATTAAGTGATGATTTTTCTCCGTTTGATGTTTATCGCGTGAGTCCATAGCCGTCCAATATCTCCCGTTGTAATTTAAACATTTTTTCTTCATCTGCCGGTTCCTCATGATCATATCCATTTAAGTGAAGAAAACCATGAACAGCTAAGAATCCTAACTCTCGATCAACTGAATGGCCCAAAAACTTTGCCTGTTCCGCTACCTTATCGATAGAAATAAACAAGTCACCAAGATTAGCGGGAATTTCAGCGACCATTTCTGGATCCATAATAATTGGTGTTTCATCCCCCACTTCTTCTGCAGCAAAACTTAAAACATCGGTTGCCCGGTCAACATTACGATACTGGGCATTTAATTTTTTTATCTCCGGATTGTTTACAAATGTTAAGGACATTTCAGTATTTTCTGATAAAGATAGTTCTCTAGCAGCATACTGTAATAAGTCACTTACCATCTTCAATTGTTCATTTGGAAGCTGTGCTGTTGTTTGATCGAAAATTTCCAGATCCATCATTTTTCCTCTTTTTTCTCTTTATCTTTTTCTGCTAATCGTTTTGACGTTTGGTCCTCATAAGCGGTAATAATCCGCGCTACAACTGGGTGACGAACAACATCTTCCGCACTAAATTTAACGAACTTAATTGATTTAATGTTATTTAAAATTCGTTGTGCGTTTACAAGGCCACTGCGAGTTCCATGAGGAAGATCGATTTGTGAAATATCCCCATTAATAACCATTTTTGAACCGAAGCCCAAACGAGTAAGGAACATCTTCATCTGAGCGTTAGTTGTATTTTGGGCTTCATCTAAAATCACAAATGCTCCATCAAGAGTTCGTCCCCGCATATAAGCGAGGGGCGCAATTTCGATAATTCCCCGATCAATTAACCGTTGAGTATGATCAGCACCAAAAATATCATTTAGTGCATCATAAATTGGTCGTAAATAAGGATCTACTTTTTCACGAAGGTCGCCTGGTAAAAAGCCCAAACTTTCACCAGCTTCAACTGCTGGCCGCGTTAGAATAATCCGTTCCACTTCACCCCGCTTTAAGGATGCTACAGCCATTGCTACTGCTAGATAAGTTTTTCCTGTCCCAGCAGGTCCAATTCCAAAGGTAATATCATTATGTTTCATCGCGTTAACGTACTGCCGCTGACCAAAATTCTTTACCCGAATAGCCCTTCCACGACGATCTTTAATAATCGTTTCACTATAAAGGTCAGCAAAATATTCTAAGGTGCCTCGATGTGCCATCTTCATTGCACTAACAATATCTGTACTATGGATCTGAATTTCTTGTTTTAACAATGAAATAAGCGCACGAAATACATCAATCGTAAGTTTAACATCTTCTTCTTGCCCACTTACTTTAAGATCTTCACCAAATGGCCGGATCTCAACATCCATTCCTTGTTCAATTAGGCTCACAAACTTATCCTGCGTTCCTAATAAGCCAACTTCTATTTCTGGACTTTCAATTTGAAAAGTTTGTTCAATCGTTTTTTGTTCTCCCACCTATACAATCTCCTTTAATTTAGCAGATTTTATTTAATAATAATTATATCATAGATCACCTTTAACCTCACTACTGCAAGCTTCCCTAAGGGATTTGAGTTATTTTTCAAAATTAACTTTAACTACTTCCCCACTATTAAAAGTTTTCATTTTTCCGTCTGCCAGGACAATTGTTAACGAACCATCATTTTCTATTTTTTTAGCAATTCCAGTAATTACCTCACCATTTACTAGCAAGTCTACCTTCTGCCCTAAAATCATTGAGCCTTGGCGATATTGCTCAAGATACTGTGGATTATCATAGTCTGAATAATTATTAGCAATCGCCTCAATAAGCCGACTGACCAAAAGATTGCGATCTGCGGGTGCTATTCCCGTTGCTTTATCTTTAAGGCCCTTTGGAAATTTTTTTGTAGCTATATTCAAACCAATTCCTACCACTAAGGATGCCGTTGTCCTTGATTCAAGGTCTACTACTGCCTCGGTCAAAATTCCACCGACTTTTTTATAGTCTAAATAAATATCGTTAACCCATTTGTATTGGAAGTCTTGAGCAGGGAAAAATTGTTTAAGAACGTCCACAATTAAAACTGCAAAAGTCGTTGTCATTAACCCCGCTTCTAACGGTCTGTCCGTTGGGCTAGGTAAAATCATACTAAAGTATAATCCAGTTGTTGCTGGAGAATAAAAGGACCGTCCCTGTCTTCCATAACCAGCAGTTTGATGATCAGCGATAAATACCGTTGGCGCAGTAATTAGGTGGTGACTCAAAAATGCTTTAGCGATACTTTGAGTTGAGCTAACCTGATCTTCAACGTAAAGACGATTAGCAAAGTGGTTATGAGTATAAAAATCAATAATGTCAGCATTCAATTGCGAATTTCCAACAAAGTGATATCCCAGATTTTTACGACCTACAATATTGTTCCCAGCCTTTCGTAAACTATTGATGGCCTTCCAAACAGATTCACGACTAATATTAAATTGCTTTGCTAAGTCATTTCCAGAAACCCATGAATCCGGTTCTGAAAGTAATTGCAATAAAATTTTCTGTGCAGTTGAATGAAGCACTCTAACCATCTCCTTAACTAGCAACCTTAATATGCCGTAACCGTCGAGTAATTGATACGGCCATAAGTGCTTTAATTGTATCACCAAAAACAAATAAAATATTGGACGCTAAAGCAGGAATAAAAGTGGTACGTAATTGGTTAGCCAGCCAGATTGCTCCCACCCCTTCCACAAAAATTGCACCCCATAACCAAACAATAAGAAATTCAGTTATCCACTCCACTATCCCATAACGCCAACCTAATCTTAGGCTAAGACCAATCAATAATGGGACAAATAACCAGGTAAGAATGTATCCACCTGTTGGGCCTAATATTGTCACCATTCCACCCCGTCCGCCTGAAAGCAGGGGAAAACCAAGGGCAACTAGGAATAAGAAAAGCCATACAGCAATTGTCCCTAATTTTGGTCCAAGTAATTCTCCAGCAATCATGATTCCCATGTTTTGCAAAATAATTGGGACAGGAATAAATCCCAATGGAATTCCTGGTAAAACTCCTAAGATAGCAATAATTGCAACCATCATGGCAACAACAGTCATTTCGTGAATTGATAAACTTATCTTTTCCTTAATCATCATCGTGAATCCTTTATTTTTGCATTAATTATATTCAATAATAACCCTTAATTCAATATTAGGGTTACTATTGAACCAAAAATTAGAGACCACTGAAGTATTTTGTAGTCTCTAATTTCTAAATTATTTACCTTCTAAAAGCTTCTTAGCATCTTTAATTTGTTGACGAACCTGATCAAAACCAGTTCCCCCATAAGAATTCCGTCGTTCTACCGCTACTTTAGGTTGTAAGTAAGTGTAAACATCTTCTTCAATTTTAGGAGAAATCTTTTTATATTCGTCTAATGGAATATCAACAAGATTTGTTCTTGTCTTGAGGCCCTTCAATACTAACTCACCAACAATTTCATGCGCCTCCCTAAATGGAATTCCTTTAGTAGCAAGATAATCTGCTAATTCAGTGGCATTGGAAAAGTCATGATGAGTTGCATGTTCCATTGCTTCTTTTTTTACTTGAAGGGTGGTAATCATCCCGATCATGATCTTGATACTTGGAAGAATCGTCTTCACCGCGTCGAATAATCCCTCCTTATCTTCTTGCATATCCTTATTATAAGCAAGGGGAAGCCCCTTCATAGTCGTTAATAAGCTAAAAAGATCACCATAAACTCGCCCAACTTTACCACGAATTAGTTCTGCCATATCAGGATTCTTCTTTTGGGGCATAATCGAACTACCGGTAGAAAATGAATCTGCCAATTCTAAATAGCCAAATTCATAACTACACCAATAAATTAATTCTTCACATAGCCGTGATAAATGCATCATTAGAATACTTGCATTACTTAAAAACTCAAGGGCAAAATCCCGATCGGAAACAGCATCCAATGAATTATGATATGATTCAGCAAAGCCCAAATACTTTGCACTTAGTTGCCGGTCAATTGGGAAAGTAGTCCCCGCTAAAGCAGCCGATCCTAGTGGTGATAAATCCGTGTGGTGCCGGTTAAACTCAAAACGTTCAACATCCCGCTGAAACATTTGGAAATAAGCCATAAGATAGTGCCCATAAGAGATTGGTTGAGCATGTTGCATATGAGTGTACCCGGGCATAATAGTTTCAACATTTTCGGCTGCCTTATCAACCAATTTTGCTTGCAAGTTCTTCAATTCATTAATAATAATGGGTAACCGCCGCTTTACATATAAGTGAAAATCAGTTGCTACTTGGTCATTTCTACTCCGTCCAGTATGAAGTTTACCGGCAACGGGGCCAATTTCTTCTGTTAGCAATGCCTCAATATTCATATGAATATCTTCATTGTCAATCGAAAATGGGAGTCCTTCACTAGTTAATCGGTCGCGTAATTTTTTGAGGCCAGCAATAATTTTGTCAGCATCATCTGCTGATAGGATTTTTGTTTCTCTCAACATTTTTACATGAGCTAATGATCCCTCAATATCCTCTTGAGCCATTTCTTGATCAAAGCTGATTGACGCATTAAATTGATTAACTAGTTGGTCACCGGCTTCTTCAAACCGACCACCCCACATTCTCTTAATAGGCATCGCTTGTATTCTCCTTTACCTTCTTTTTATTTTGTACTTGAGCATAGACTTTATCGGGTAATTCCCAAAGCTTAATAAAGCCATTAGCAGCTTCTTGGTCAAATTCATCAGCAGAAGTGTAAGTTGCTAAGTTTTTATCATAAAGTGAGTTTGGTGATTTTCGACCTTCACAAATTACATTGCCTTTAAATAGTTTAACTCTTACTACTCCATTAACAACTGCCTGTGATTCCTCAATAAAAGCAACTAAGGATTTCATTAGTGGTGAATACCAAAGTCCATTGTAAATAATCTCACTCATCTTTTGTTCAATTAATGGTTTAAAGTGGGCTACTTCACGCTCTTGGGTCAAATCTTCTAAATCTTTATGTGCTGCTAATAAAACAGTTGCAGCTGGGCACTCATAGATTTCCCGTGATTTAATACCAACAAGCCGGTTTTCAACGTGGTCAATCCGTCCAATCCCATGACTACCAGCTAATTGATCAAGCTTCATAATTAACTGGTCAAGAGGCATTTTTTCACCGTCAATTGCTGTGGGTACCCCTTCATCAAAAGCAATTTCAATTGTAGTTGGTGTATCAGGTGCTTCTTCAATTGAAACTGTCCGGTCATAAGCATCAGCAGGTGCAACTGCCCATGGATCTTCAAGAATTCCACATTCATTTGCCCGTCCCCATAAATTTTCATCAATCGAGTAAGGACTAGCTTTAGTAATTGGAACCGGGATCCCATTATCTTTTGCATACTGAATTTCCTCTTCCCGTGACCAGTGCCAATCCCGAATTGGGTCTTCAATCTTCATATCTGGCGCTAAAGCATGAATGCCTGTCTCAAATCGAACTTGATCGTTTCCTTTTCCGGTACATCCATGGGCAATGGCAGTTGCACCATATTGATTGGCAACTGCAACTAATTTTTGAACAATTAACGGACGAGAAAGCGCTGAAACTAGCGGGTACTTTTGCTCATAGCTTGCATGGGCTTGAAGTGCTGGCAATACAAATTGTTCGGCAAAGTCACGCTTAGCATCAATTACTACTGACTTCCATGCACCAACTTGGAGACCCTTTGATTTAATCGCCTCTAGATCCTTACCTTCACCTACATCAATACAACATGCAATTACGTCATACCCCTTATTTTTGAGCCACGCAATTGCCACTGAAGTATCTAAACCACCAGAATAAGCTAAAACAATTTTTTCAAAAAAACTCTTTTTATGCATTAATTGCAAAATATTTGTGCATAAAAAGAGTTTCAATAAAATAATATTTAATTTTGTTGGTTAATTACTTGTTCATTTTGAACGGGATAGGTAATTAATTCTGTTGATTCAAGGTCTTCCTTATGCATATCAACTGCATTAATTTGACTATTGTCATAAGTCTTGTAGTAAAAAATGCCCTTTGATAGATTTGAACCATCAGAGTAAATCGTATATTCAAAAGTATCTGGTGCAACCTCATCTAATCCCTTTTGTTGCTCTACAGACTGAAGAATGTGGAAATAATTAGTAATATTTTCTACTTCAGAATTACCAGCTGGGGCATGCATTTTAGTAAAAGTTACTTTTACAAACCTGCTTTCTGAATCCATACCACCAGGCAGAAAATGACTACCAAAGCCACGACTATAAACTGGTAAATTAAGTTCAGGTGCAATTGTGTTCTTCGGAGTAGCCGGAGAAATACTACGATAATTACTAAGATTTACTAATTGACGAGGAAATTCTGGATTATTTGTTAAAGCGCCAACCGGATTATCATATACGCTTAGGCCCTTAATAGTTGACTCAACTGTTACTGACGCCCCCGTTTTATCAGCAATGAGCCAGTGAAGAGGAGACGCTGGTAATTTGTCTGAGAAATTAGCATTAGTAATATTTGCATTGGCAAGCAGTTTCTTTGCTTCAGCTACTGATGCCGCATTTGCAAGAATATATGGGATGATTTCAAAAGCAGCAATATTATCTTTTCCTTTTTGAGCCGGGAAATAATGAGCAGGGCCATCAAAATTGAGGCCTGCCATCCCAACTCCTTTTTCATTTATCCCATCAAAGTACAATGGATAATTATCACGAACAATTGATATTCCAATAATAGCATAATGATGTTCAAGTCGTGGCATTTCACGAAATTCTAATGGCATATTACGCGGTGTAATAACTACTTTTTGACCAAACCCCACCTCTAAGTCAAGATTTCGACCAAAATACTTATCTCCGGCAGTATAAATAATTGATGTACACATAAAAAATTCCCCCTAGTATATTAAATTTAAAAAGCAGAAGGTGCAATTAGCTACATAGCAGGACATGCTATGTAGCTAATTGCACCTTCTGTTATTTACTCAACTGTTCTTTTACAATTTTATTTACAACTTTTCCTTCTGCTTTCCCCTTAACTTTAGACATTACAGAACGCATAACCCGTCCAAAGTCCTTTATATTTTCAGCATCAAGCTCAGCGATAACTCCTTGAACAACCGTAATAATATCTTCTTGAGATAATTGCTTTGGCATATATTTTTCGACAATCATTAATTCCTTCTTAGTCTGATTAACCAAATCTACACGTCCAGCATTTTCAAACTCTTCTAACGATTCTTTACGTTGCTTATATTCCCGAGACACTACTGCAAGTTCTTCGTTGGAGTCCAAATCATGTCCCAGCTCAATTTGTTCATTTTGTACCGCTGCTTTTAACATCCGTACAACATTTAAGGTTTCTTTATCCCTTTTCTTCATTGCTGTAACCATATCTGATGTTAATTGTTGTAATAAGCTCATTTTATCCTTCTTTCACGCAAGAAAACTCCCACCCGATACAGGTGAGAGTAATTCACTTCATTAACGACGTCCACGCTTATTCTTACGCTTCCGTGCCGCTTCAGATTTCAACTTGCGTTTTACACTTGGCTTTTCGTAAAATTCACGTTTACGATATTCTTGCAATGTTCCGTTACGTGAAACTGAACGTTTAAAGCGTCGAAGAGCGTCGTCTAAAGATTCATTCTTACGAACGACTGTTTTTGACATGTTGATCCCTCCCTCCGAGCTTAAAGTTACGTATCGAGGTAGCAGGCAGACTGCTTCCTTTTCACTACAAAAAACATTTTACCCAACATGACCTACACTGTCAACATTACTTTTAAATAAAAATTTAAATTTCTTATTCTTTTACTATTTCACTACTCTACAAATCAAGAAATCGTTCCCAATCATTATACAATTATATGAATATTTATTCTTTTTGACGATTTTACATTGCATAAATAAGCATTACAGTGTATATTCAATATCAATTTAATTCTTACTATTCTAAAAGGAGCTATTATTTATGAAAGGTTTTAAACGCTTACTACTGCTAACAATAATTGCATTTCCAATATTATTATGCGTACCTATTACTGCATTAGCCGCTAATGGAAGTAGTTCAACCAGTTCTTCATCAGGCAATAATCCATCACAAACCGCTAGTAATGATTCAGTGCAGGAAATTAAACAAAAAGGAACATTAGTTGTTGGAATGAGCGCTGCTTATCCGCCTTACGAATTCACAACGAAAGAAAATGGGAAAACTAAATATGTCGGTTTTGAAGTTTCTCTTGCCAAACAATTTGCTAAAGACCTTGGTGTAAAGTTAGTTATTAAAAATATGGATTTTGACTCACTTCTAGTTGCTCTAGAAACCGGCAAAATCGATGCTATTATCTCTGGAATGAACGTTACGACCGAACGAAAGAAGAGCGTTGACTTTTCAAATACATATTATTCCGGTGACAGTTACTTCTTAATTAATAAAAGAGATAAAGATAAATTAGTTAATGCCAAAAGCTTTAATGGGAAAACTGTGGGGACACAAAACGGTACGCTCCAATCAACCCTAATTTCAAAGGAAATGCCTAAAGCAAATGGCAAAGGTCTTGCTAAACTTTCTTCCCTAGTAATCGGGCTTCAATCACATAAATATGATGGTATTTTAATGGATGCTGCTACCGCTAAAGCTTATATGGCTAATAATTCAAGTCTTTATGCCTTTGATTCAAAATTGCCAAATACTGCTGGTGGAATTGCCATGGCCTTTCCGAAAGGTGATACCTCATTAGTCAACGCCGCCAACCAAACGATTAAAAAAGTTAATAAGGAACAGCTGATTAATAAAAAATGGATTCCTGAAGCGTCTCAATACATGAAGAGCTATAAAAAACAAAATACCGTTCTTAGTTATTGGCGTTACTTTGCTAAGGGAATTAAATATACATTAATTATTACAGTGGTATCCGTTATTTTCGGTTTCCTATTAGGAACTCTCTTTGCATTAATGCGTCTTTCGAAAAACAAGTTCTTTCATTCAATTGCTATTTGCTACATTGAATTTCTCCGAGGCACGCCAATGATGGTTCAAATCATGTTTGTTTATTTTGGAATTGGTGCAATTATTCAATCGCTTCCGGCCCTCCTCGCTGGGATTATTGCCGTTTCACTAAACTCTGGTGCCTACGTTGCTGAAACCATTCGTTCTGGTATCCAATCCATTCCACTCGGTCAAACAGAAGCTGCCCGCAGCCTAGGAATGAGTAAAAACGAAACATTCAGATATGTGATTATGCCACAAGCACTGAAAAATATTTGGCCAGCATTAGGGAATGAATTGATTACCTTGTTGAAAGATAGTTCATTAGTTTCTGTAATTGGTGTTTCCGAATTAATGTACCAAACACAATTAGTTCAATCGGCAACTTATAAAGGGGTTTTACCTTTATTCATCACAATGATTATCTACTTTGTTCTTACATTTACACTATCCAGAATCTTATTTTACTTTGAAGGGAGAATGAAACATGTCCACTAAAATGATTGAAATCAAAAACTTACAGAAAAAATTCAAAAATAATATTGTCTTAAAAGATATTTCAGAACATGTTGATAAGGGTCAAGTAATTTGTGTGATCGGCCCTTCAGGAGCAGGTAAAAGTACTTTTCTCCGTTGCTTAAATGCACTTGAACAACCAACAAGTGGACAAGTTCTTTTTGAAGGACAGAATCTGATTGACTTAAGTGATAAAAAACTCGATCAGTTGCGAGAAAAGATGGGAATGGTTTTTCAAAGTTTCAATCTTTTTCCTAATATGACAGTCCTTAAAAATATCACAATTGCACCAGTTAAAGTAAAAAATATCAATGAAAAAGAAGCAACTAAAACTGCGATGGAACTACTAGAAAAAGTTGGTTTAAGCGATAAGGCTCAACAATACCCAGATCAACTGTCAGGAGGGCAAAAACAACGGGTTGCAATTGCGCGGGCCCTTGCGATAAATCCAGCAGTGATGCTCTTTGACGAACCAACTAGTGCCCTTGATCCCGAAATGGTTGATGAGGTACTAAAAGTAATGCGCGATTTAGCTGAATCGGGAATGACAATGGTGGTTGTTACCCATGAGATGGGGTTTGCTCGTGAAGTAGCAGACCAAATATGGTTCATGGCCGATGGGTATATTCAGGAAGCTGGGGATCCAGAAGAATTTTTTGCCCACCCTACTAGTCCACGGGCACAAGACTTTCTGAAAAAGATTTTGAAATAAAATAATCCTCGTGAACAGTACACTTCAAGTACCTTTTCACGAGGATTATTTTTGCTTTATTTATTGTTCATCTGGATCTTGATCGAGCTTATAATCAATCTTTTCATCAAATTCAATTTTAAGATCATCAAGTTGTTGTTCACTAACTTTACCAGGCGCAGCTGTTAATGGTTCAACTGCCTTCGAGTTCTTAGGGAATGGAATAACATCCCGAATACTATCAGCTTGAGCTAATAACATAACCCATCGGTCCAAACCAAAGGCAAGTCCTCCCTCAGGTGGCATTCCCATTGTTAAGGCCTTAAGTAAGAATCCGAAGCGAGCTTCTGCACGTTCCTTTGTATAGCCAAGAGCTTTGAGAACTTTTTCTTGAATCTTTGGATCGTGGATACGAATTGATCCCCCACCGATCTCGTTACCATTCAAGATAATGTCGTAACTTTGAGCATGAGCTTTATGAGGATCTTCCCCATCTTCAAGATAATGTAAGTCTTCTTCATTTAGCATTGTGAATGGGTGGTGAGCGGCAATCCACTTTCCAAAGCCTTCATCATATTCAAACATTGGCCAATTAACAACCCATAAGTAGTTCCATTGGTCAGGCTTAATCATATCTAGCTCTTCAGCGATTGCCCGCCGAAGATAGCCAAGTGAATCCGATACAACATGGAAACTACCAGCAACAAAAAGGATTAAGTCCCCTTCTTTGGCATCCATTTCTTCATTGATTTGGGCAACCTGATCATTTAAGAACTTAGCAACTGGACCATTGTAACCATCAGCAGTTACCTTAACCCATGCAAGGCCCTTTGCACCAAAACGTTTAATGTATTCTTCATACTTAGAAATATCTTTCCGGGAATACTTATCTGCCCCACCAGGAATACGAATTGCACGAACATAGTTACCATCAGCAACCGTATTAGCAAAGACCTTAAATGAACTATCCTTTACAATGTCAGAAAGGTCATGAATCAACATCCCAAAACGGGTATCAGGCTTATCGGAACCGTACTTGTCCATGGCTTCTTGCCATTCCATCCGTGGGAATGGAGTCTTAACATCTACCCCCACGATTTCCTTCATTACCCGCTTAATTAAACCTTCTGTAACTGTTTGGATGTCTTCAGGAGTTGCAAAACTCATTTCAGTATCGATTTGCGTAAATTCTGGTTGACGGTCACCACGAAGGTCTTCATCTCGGAAACAACGTGCTAATTGATAGTACTTATCAACTCCGGCTGCCATTAACAATTGCTTAAATAATTGTGGTGATTGTGGTAAAGCATAGAAATGACCGGGGTAAACACGTGATGGAACAATATAGTCACGTGCCCCTTCTGGTGTTGACCGTGTTAAATCAGGGGTTTCAACATCCATAAAGCCTTCATTATCATAGTAATTGTGCACGATCGAAGCAACCTTACTCCGCAACTTCAAATTACGCATCATTTCTGGTCGCCGTAAATCAAGGTAACGGTACTTCATCCGTAAATCTTCAGAAGCATCAACACCATCAGTAATATCAAATGGCGTTGTTTCTGACTTTGCTAATACCTTAACCTTATCAACAGCTACTTCGACTTTACCAGTCTTCATATCCGGATTAATTTCTTTTTCTGCCCGTAACTGAACTTTTCCTTGAACCTCAAGAACATATTGGTTACGAACCGCATTTGCGGTTTCAAATGCTTCTGGATTTTCTTTTTCGTTAAATACTAGTTGAACGATTCCTTCCCGATCCCATAAATCAATAAAGATAAGTCCGCCTAGGTTACGACGCTTAGCTACCCAACCCTTTAAGACAACTTCTTGCCCAACTTGCTGTTCATTTGTATCCCCAGCATAATTTGTTCTCTTCATTCTCCGCTTACCTCTTTCAATTTTTAATAGCAGTTTAAATAAAAAGCACCCTTGAAATTACAAGGGTGCAAATGCACGGTACCACCTTGGTATCACTCAAAAATAACGTCTAAACAACGGAGCGTATTGCTCAGCTTCAAAAGTGTCAATCGAGACTGAAATATTTGGAGCTCTCACCTTTCTCCAATCGCTGATAATTTCAAGTACCCGAGCATTCTTTATCAACAGCTATTAATATCTTTAATTTACATTTTTACCTTACTCGATCCCCTCATAAATGTCAATACTAAGGTTAATTAGTGCCTTATAAATCAACTTTATTTAACAATACTTACCTAAAAATGGTATAAATAAAGTAATTTAATAAAGGAGGAACATCAATTGGTAAGTCCAAATACAGCATGGTTTAAGCACCTTCCTTTAAAAAATATCACTTCTGTTAAGCCAGTTAGTGGTGGTGATATTAATTTAGCATATCAAGCCACAACTACTGACGGAAATCGGTACTTTATCAAGGTTCAACCTAATCATTCGCAAGATTATTTTGACCATGAAATTAATGGTCTTAACGCGATCGGTAAAGTTATTAATACCCCAACTCCGCTTCATCATGGTGAAATTAATGGGGATGCCTATTTAATTTTAAATTGGCTCGACGAAACCTGGGGTAAGCAAACAGATCTTGGCTTGGCGGTTGCCAAAATGCATCAACAACATACTGACAAATTCGGCTTTATGGATAATCATCAAACCAAAGCCCTTGTAAAAGATAATTCCTGGAATTCAAGTTGGCTTGATTTTTACATTAATCAGCGATTAGAACCAGAAGTTCAAGTCGCAAGCCAACGTGGACGATGGAATAAATGGCGGCAAGAACATTACCAACAAATGGTTAATAAATTTACTGATTACTATCAACACCATGAAGTCATCCCTAGTCTTCTTCATGGTGATTTATGGGCCGGCAACTTCTTATTTGCTGGCGATCATAAACCATACTTAATCGATCCAGATGCATTATTTGGTGATCGTGAATTTGATTTAGCCATGACAACTGTTTTTGGCGGTTTCGATAATAGTTTTTATCAGGCATATAGCAGCGTTTTTCCATTTGATGATCAGCTTAATGAACGTCTTTCTTGGTATCGCTTTTACTACCTATGCATGCATTTAATCCTATTTGGCGAAAGCTACGGTGGTGCGGTGGATCAAATTTTAAGTCAATACTAAAAATCAAAGGGAGTGGGAAATAATCTCCTCGACAAGGCGGTGGACTAAGCTAGAACGCTAATTATCACGTTACGAGTTAATTAGCGTTCGTACTTAGACTCGAGTCTTGTGATTATTTTCCACGTTATCTTGCTATTGTTCGTGAAAACAATTGAGGCTGAGAGAAAGTTTTTTCTCTCAGCCTCTTTAGTTTTTTTAGCGTTCATAAATAATCGTTGTTGGACCATCATTTTCAAGATCAATTTTCATCATTGCTCCAAAATGCCCAGTTGCAACAGAGATACCAGTAGCAGCTAATTTCTGATTAAACAGATTGTATAACGGTTCAGCAATCTCAGGACGAGCCGCTTGTGAAAAGCCAGGACGATTTCCATGCTTAGTATCAGCATAAAGGGTAAATTGAGAGACTGATAAAATCGCCCCATTCACATCTCGGAGCCCCTATCTTACCGTTTTCATCTTCAAAAACCCGTAAATTAGTAATTTTATGCACTAAATAGTCTAATTTTTCTTCGGTATCATCTGGGGCAAAACCAACTAAGAGAAAATAGCCAGGGCCAATTTTACCAACAACTTCATCATCAATTGACACTGCTGCATGATTTACTTTTTGTAAAACAACTCGCACAATTATCCTCCTATCGAATAATTCGTTTGACAACGTACACATCTGGAATGTTCTTTAAACCATCCATGATCAATTGTAACTGTCGCAAATTACGCACTCCGATAATCAAACTAATCGTTACCATCTTATTATGGTCAACTTTTCCGTTAATTGAATTTAAGAAGCGAGTACTGTTATTTACGGAACGTAAAACATCATTTAATAAGCCATTTCGATTGTATCCCTGAACTTCTAAGTCAGCATTATAGTTTGTTTTGTCACCATTTGGGTTTGCCCAGTATACACTAACAATTCGTTCGCCATTTTTACGGGCAGCTTTAATATTCGGACAATCATCACGGTGCACCGATACTCCACGGCCTTTTGTAATGTAGCCAGTAATAGCATCTCCTGGGATTGGGCTACAACAATGGCTTAAGCGGACAAGGAGGTTGTCAACACCTTCAACAACTACCCCCTCACTAGACGCTTTAGCCTGCTTTTGTTTTTCGCGTTCATTTGGCTTTTCAAGAGTCTGATGATCCTCTAAGACAGCTTTTTCTGCCGCCTGTTGACGATCGCTTTCCACCTGTTGACGAATATCAGCAGTGAAACGATTACGAATTCCAACGGGGGCCAAATCGCCAAATCCTAATGCGGCAAACATATCATCACTACTATTATAATGAGTCTCTTGCGCAACTTCCTCACATTTTTCATCAGTCATTAATTCGGTCGGGGAGTATCCTGCTTCACGAAGTTCATTTTCAAGAAGTTGTTTACCTTCTTCAATATTCTTTTCCCGATCATGTGCACGAAAGAATTGACGAATCTTATTACGAGCGCGCCGAGTTGAAACCAAATCAAACCAATCACGACTTGGACCTGCTGATGATGGTGATGTCAAAATATCAACAATATCACCATTCTTGATCTCATAGTCGAGGGGGACAATTCGTCCGTTTACTTTAGCCCCAGTTGTATGGTTACCAACTTCAGTATGAATTTGGTAAGCCATATCAAGTGGTCCAGACCCCTTAGGCATTTCAATTACGTCACCTTTAGGAGTGAATGCATAGACCTTATCAGTAAATATATCACTCTGAATCCCCTGCATAAATTCGTCTGTCCCTTGACTTTCACTTCGCAATTCAAGGATTTCTTTGACGACATTTAGCTTTTGACTATCCTGAGTTTGTTGGATCCCATTAGTCTTACCTTCTTTATATGCCCAGTGAGCAGCAACCCCATATTCAGCAATTTCATGCATCTCATGAGTTCGAATCTGTACTTCTAATGGTCGTCCTTCTGGTCCAATAATTGTCGTATGCAAGGATTGGTACCCGTTTGTCTTAGGCATCGCAATATAATCTTTAAACCGTCCAGGCATTGGTTTCCAATTGGTATGGATAGCTCCTAAAGCAGCATAACAGTCTCGAATTGAATCAACAACAATTCGAACCGCAAGGAGGTCATATATTTGGCTAAATTGCTTATGCTGAGTAACCATTTTACGGTAGATAGAATAAATATGTTTGGGCCGACCATAAATTTCAACGTTCGGTCCCAAATCCAAATCCGCAATTGCCTTTTTTATCAACTTAATTGATTCATCAATATAGTCAACTCGCTGATCGCGTCGTGAATTCATCAAATGAACAATCCGATAATATTGTTGCGGATTTAAGTACCGTAATGACAGATCTTCTAGCTCCCACTTAATAGTACTGATACCCAATCGGTCTGCAATTGGAGCATAAATTTCAAGGGTTTCATTTGAGATTCGGCGCTGCTTATCAGGTCGCAAATGCTTAAGGGTTCGCATATTATGGAGACGATCTGCAAGTTTAACAATCATTACCCGAATATCCTTTGACATTGCAAGTAATAATTTACGATGAGTGGCAGCCATCTGTTCTTTATTTGATTTGTAACGAATTTTACCGAGCTTTGTATCACCATCAACAATCATTGCAATAGTTGGGCCAAAGAGTACTTTAATATCGTCTAAGGTTGCTCCAGTATCCTCTACAATATCATGTAAATATCCTGCACAAACCGTTTCTGGATCCATATGAAGATTAGCAAGAATCCCCGCCACTTGGATAGGATGAATAATATACGGTTCCCCAGATTTGCGTCGTTGGTCATGGTGAGCTACCTCAGCAAAATGATAGGCCTTTTCAACTAAAGCAACATGTTCTTCATTCATATAAGAACTAACTATCTTTTGAACATCTTCATGTGTCAATTCCTTTTCTTTTGACATTGGACGACCTCCTTTCAATTACTTTTGTTGACGCATTGCCCATGATAAGTAAGCAAGGGCTAAGTAAGCAAGGGCAAAATAATAAGTATATCGTGGCATAAAGAAATATGCAGTTATCAAGTAAAGGATTGGAAAAATGAATAACTCGCCCCATTTTCGCTGGTGCTTATAAATCCAATAACCTGACCAAATACTAAAAATACCATTAATAAGGATTAAGACAATCTCTACCATTACTACCCACGTAACAAATGGAAGCTTATCAACAACGAACGTCAATACAATCCCAATTAAAATACTAGCTAGCCATAATGGTTTATCTAAATGTTCCCATGCTTTTTTCATAAAATTCATTCTCTCTCAACACCTATATTCAGTTTTAAATTACCGATTAAAGCTGTTCTTTATTTTACCATAAGTAAGCCAACTACATTATGACAATTCCATTGCATATGAAATAGCCGCCATGAAATATAAAGGTGCCGTTTCGGTCCGTAAAATTCGTGGTCCTAAACCTGCTGCTGCTACTCCAGCTTCATTCATTTTAGCAATTTCATTTTCTGTTAACCCACCTTCTGGACCAAAAATAGCAAGAATCGAATCTGCTGGTTTAAGGGCATTAAATTGCTGTGCTAAAGCACTTGTCTCTCCCTGTTTAGCTGATTCTTCCCAAGCAACTATCCGTTTGGTAGCAGGATAATTAGCTAATAATTGATCAAGATTAGCACTGTATTCAACCTGTGGAATCTTATTTCGATGAGATTGTTCCGCTGCTGATTCAGCTATCTTTTGCAGCCGTTCGATTTTTCGTTTCTGCTTATTCCCCTGCCAGTGACTAATGGAACGAGTAGCGTCGAAGAAAACAATTTTGTCTGCCCCCAATTCAGTTGCTTTTTGAACAATTAATTCTGGTTTCTCTTTAGTTTTTGGAAGTCCACAGGCAAGTATCACCGAAACTGGCAATTCACTATTAGCATCTAACTTCTGATGAATTTTTAATGTCGCAGTTGGTTCTGTAGCACTAAGAGTTGCGAGGTAAACACAGTGATCAGCTAACACAAGTTCAACAGTTGTGCCAACTTCTGCACGCATTACCTTTAACAAATGGTGAGCTGCTTCAGATGGCAATGTTATTTCATCGGCCGGATTTACATTAACAAAATAGCGTTGCATTTATTTCACCTCGTGTGGCTTGTGGGCAATCATTCCGTGCCAGTCCTTCATTTGCTGCTCATCATCAATTATAAATCCTTGCTCTTGCAACTTTTGACGAATCAACGGAGCCTTATCATCAATAATTCCAGAAACAAGGAACTTACCACCCGGTTTAAGATTTTCGTATGCCTGCGGAATAAGAGGTACGATAATTTCCGCAAGAATATTAGCCACAATTAAATCTGCCTGGATATGGATTCCGTCTAACAAGCTATTTACGCCAACCTTAACATCTTTAGCGATCGGGTTTAGTGCAAGGTTCTTTTTTGCTGAGTTGACCGCTACTTTGTCAATATCATATGCATCAACTTTTCCTGCTCCTAAGTGCTTGGCAGCGATACTTAAAACACCAGAACCTGTCCCAACATCGATTACATATTCATTACCAACAATTGTTTTTTCAAGGGCTTCAAGCATTAAACGAGTAGTGGGATGGGTCCCGGTACCAAAAGCCATTCCTGGGTCAAGAAAGATTAATTTTTCTTTAGGATCTGCTGGCTGATATTCTTCCCATTGCGGAACAATCGTTAACTGATCCGTTACTCTTAATGGGTGATAATACTTTTGCCAAACCGTTGCCCATTGTTGATTATCGACGGTCGCTGCTGAAACATCATTTTCTCCTGGATTCAGGCCGTAATCCTTTAATTTTGCTACCCGTTGATGAATAGTCGGCAATAGTTCAGGAACAAATACGTTTTGTGGAAAATATCCAGATACTGCTGCACCACTTTTTCGGTGCGGGATTGACGATGGATCGATAAATTCACCATGATCTCCATACTTTCCTTCATGCAAGTTTTCAAAATCGGCGGCATCTTCAATTTGAACGCCTTGTGCTCCCATATCTGTCAAAATATAGCTAACTGCTTCAACTGCCTCACTAGAAGTGATTACCTTTATTGCTGTCCAATTCATTTAATGACCTCCTTAAATAATAAAATCGTGACCACAATAATAATAAATGGTCACGATAAATACCAACTTAATAAAGTCTAATCATTTTTATTATCAACTTTACTAATATGTGGTCGCTCTTGTTCACGTTTCTTTTCTTTTTCTAAATGATGACTTAAGTAATTAATTAAGTCGGATTCGGTCAAGAAAATACGGGGATGATGTTGGTGGTGTAAACGAACATCAATCTCGTTAATTTTTAATCGTCCAGTCCAAGTATGGGAATAACGAACAATTACCCGATTATTTAATTTGTGCTTACCGAAACGGAACACATATACGTGTTGGGGTGTCATCATTGGCCGAATGTACTCTTTTTTATACATTAAATCATTATCACGCATAAACTGCTTTGTTCGATTCAGAATGGTAACCACCTCCTCTATTATTATTCCTGATCAACATTAAATTAATCTCCCTAGATAGGTATATTTTAGCACAGGTCACCAACGTTCCAAAGTTTAATCTATGTTTAAAACTTTAATTTTCAAAAAAATGCTATACTATGTTCAAAATATTTTAATGAAAGGTGATTGCAATAGTGAGTCTCTTAATTGCTATTCTTATCTGCTGGCTGTTATGGAAGGTCGGTGTTTTAACAGTTAAGTTCATTGGCTTAATTCTTCTCATTCTCTTAATTGGAACATTAATCCATGTTTTACTGTTACCAGCAACCCTTTTAGCAGTCATTATCCTAGGAGCTGGTTTGTTTACTAACTGATTTATGTACAAAATCTTATAGTAATTTTCCTGCGGAATGTTATAATCATTATTGTGAGAGAAATCTCAAATATTGTATTACATAAGATGAAAGGGAGACTGTTTATTATGTCTAAGAATCATCAAAAAGTTGTTCTTGTTGGTGACGGTGCTGTCGGTTCAAGTTACGCCTTTGCAATGGCTCAACAAGGAATTGCTGAAGAATTTGCTATTGTTGATATTATTAAGGAACGGACTGAAGGGGACGCAATGGACCTCGAAGACGCTACTGCCTTCACTGCTCCTAAGAACATCTACTCAGCAGATTACGACACTTGCAAGGATGCTGATTTAGTTGTTATTACTGCCGGTGCTCCACAAAAGCCTGGTGAAACTCGTCTTCAATTAGTTGATAAGAACTTGAAGATCATTAAGTCCGTTGTAGAACCAATCGTTAAGTCTGGTTTTGACGGAATCTTCTTAGTTGCAGCTAACCCCGTTGACATCCTTACCTATGCTGTTCAAAAGCTTTCTGGCTTCCCTAAGAACAAGGTTGTTGGTTCAGGTACTTCACTTGATTCCGCACGTCTTCGGGTCGCTCTTGGTAAGAAGCTTCATGTTGACCCTCGCGATGTTATTGCTAACATTATGGGTGAACACGGTGATTCCGAATTTGCTGCTTACTCAAGTGCTACTGTTGGTGGCAAGCCATTACTTGACATTGCTAAGGATGAAGGTATTTCAGAAGACGAATTACTTAAGATTGAAGATAATGTTCGTAACAAGGCATACGAAATTATTAACCGTAAAGGTGCTACCTTCTACGGTGTTGCTACTGCTTTAATGCGGATTTCAAAAGCTATTCTTCGTGATGAAAATTCTGTTCTCCCTATCGGTGCCCCAATGAACGGTGAATACGGACTTAACGACCTATACATCGGTACTCCAGCTGTTGTTAACGCTTCTGGTGTTGCCAAGGTTATTGAAGTTCCACTTAACGACCGTGAAAAGAAGGCTATGGCCGACTCTGCTAAGCAATTAGAAGAAGTTGCTAAGAACGGTATGGCAAAGTTACAAGGTAACAACTAAGCCATATTTATGATATCGTGCCACTAAAAAGGCTCCCAGCGTTTAATAAACGTTGGGAGTTTTTTCATACCTATTGTTAATCAATGTGGCACTTTCACTTATCAGAATTTGAAGGAGTATATCAATTATTAAGGAACAGCAATGCTAAGCTCATCCCCGATTTCTTTCATTTCTTGATAAGTCTTTTCATCAATTGTGACGCCTTTTTCTTTATTCTCTGCTAATAAACGATACTCACGGTCACCGGGTACCCAAATTTCTTTACCAGGAATATGTTCAAGCTGGCGAATTCGATCTAACATTGACGTGGCATCTTTCTTCAATACCTCTGGATCACCAAAGAATGCTGGATTAAGAACCATTACAAATTGGCTAAAGTCATGTTTACCACTAACAGTATCAGCAGAAATAGAGCCTTGTGCCAATATTCCCGTCAATAATTCAATTACGATAGAGTTTCCCATCCCCTTATAATTAGAATTTTCCTCATTGCTTCCGCCAAGAGTGAGAACTCCCCCACCCTTTTGTTCCCCCTCAGTAAAGGCCGCGGTTGCAAGAATATCTTCTGCCTCTTGCGCATCAGTTATTACCTGCCGATTTTTATCAACTGCCCATTCACCTGGTAGCGGTTCGCCTTTTTTAGCATGAACTTGAATTTTTCCACCTGAAACAACACAAGTGGCACCATCAAACATAAATGGATGTGGAGAAGCAGGAAAGCCAAACGCAAAAGCATTGGACCCAAGAAAAGCCTGAGTGGCATTAGTTGGGACTACTAAAGGACGTGTATTAGTAAGAGCAATTCCTACTAAACCTGCTTTTAGTGCTAACCTTGTGTAATAACCAGCAGTACCAAAGTGATTTGAATTCCGAATTACAGCAATTGCTACCCCTGTCTGCTTAGCTTTTTCAATTATCTTTTGAGTAGCTAAAACCGTTGCTAGTTGTCCCATATTCTGATTAGCGTCAACGAGGACAGATCCTGGTAATTCACGAATGATTTTTGCTTTATTTTGTGGAATAATTGTTCCCTCTTTAACCATTTGACGATACCATGCTAGTCGTTGAATCCCATGAGATGAGATCCCACGCAAATCCGCATCAACTAGAGTGTCTGCTAATAATTGACTGTCATCTTGGTTAAATCCCAATTTTGTAAAAACTTCTACTAGATAATGCCGTTCATCGGTTGCTTGAATTCTCATTTTTATCCTTCTCTCATTTTATATTAATTATATTTTAATAATAAAGTGAGAAATGTCAATATTCAAAATATCTTAAGTGAAATGAGTATGATTCTAATGAATATTGAAAATAAACGGACACTTGATATTATCTGGTCACGCAAAAGTAAACTACTTTCTTCGATATGATCGTTCAGCACTCCTAGCAGTCCAAACAGTAACGGGTGACTTATACACGCCTTACCGACACTTAATTCATGAACTTTTCCCCACGCTTTAATTATAGCTGATCATTTCCATATCGTTGTTCAAGCCTATCGTGCATTAAATAAAATTAGAATCCAAGTAATGAATCGTGCTGGTGCTGGCACTCATGAGTGGCGTGTGCTTAAGCATTTTTGAAAATTACTCCTCACACCTGCTAATAAGCTTAAATATGATAATTATTGTTCAAGACATAACTTTAGTTACGCTCAATTAACCGATGTTGAGGTTATTCATCGTCTCCTAAGTTTTGATAATGAGTTGAAAAAAACTTATGAATACTATCAAAACTTAATTATGGCGATTGCTCATCGTAGTAAGAAAGAATTAGAAAACTTACCCGTAGTTAAATGGATACAGTTTCCTCAAGCACTACAAAAAGTTCAGCGTACTCTTCGTAGTCACAAACAAGAAATCTATAATAGTTTCAAATATGACACTTATACAAACGGTCCTGTTGAAGGAACTAACAATAAAATTAAAGTTATTAAACGAACTGCTTATGGCTTTCGTAATTTCTTTAATTTCCGAATCAGAATCCTTCTTGCATTACCAAATACCTATATCGCAATAAACTGGAGAAATAAACAAACAGCTCATGCCAAAATCCAGGCATAAGCTGCTTAGTAAAATTATTTTATTTTTTCATCAGTACTTCTTGACGAAGCTCCATTATTACCACATTTTAAGCTCATGTGGTAATAATGTGGTAAAAATCACTGATTTTGTATATTTTTTGTTTTATTCAAAGCCAACAAACACCTTTACATCAACGTTTACTTCTCGTCCAATTGCTCATCGGTCTTCAAAACGGCCATAAAAGCAGCTTGAGGAATATCAACTTTTCCGACAGCCTTCATCCGTTTCTTTCCGCGTTTCTGCTTATCTAATAACTTAGCACGCCGGTCGGGATCTCCTGTATGAATACGGGCAGTAACGTCTTTGCGGTAGGCTTTAATATTAGTCCGAGCAATAATCTTTGAGCCGATTGCTGCCTGAATTGGAATTTCAAAGTTTTGTCGTGGGATAATCTTCTTTAATTTAGCAGTAATTTCTCGACCGCGCTCTGCCGCAAAGTCACGGTGAGCAATAAAACTTAATGCGTCCACCTTATCGCCATTAAGCAAGATATCAATCTTAACTAAATTACTTGGACGGTAGCCGTCAATTTCATAATCCAAGGAAGCATATCCACGAGTAGAGCTCTTTAACTTATCGAAGAAGTCAAAAATAATCTCTGACAACGGAATATGATAAATAACGTTTACCCGGGTATCACTTAGATATTCCATCGTATCAAAGTCTCCCCGCTTACGTTGGCAAAGTTCCATTACTGGACCAACATAATCATTTGGTACCATAATTGAAGCTCGAACATATGGTTCCTTTATCGCTTTAATTGAAGAAGCATCTGGCATTTCAGCCGGATTTTCAACTTCCTTCGTTGTCCCATCCGCTAATTCAACATGGTAAGTAACAGATGGTGCAGTCGTGATTAAATCAAGGTTAAATTCACGTTCAAGTCGCTCTTGAATAACATCCATATGTAGCAATCCAAGAAAACCACAACGGAATCCAAATCCCAATGCTTGCGATGATTCCGGTTCAAAAGTTAATGCTGCATCATTAAGTTGAAGTTTTTCCAACGCATCACGCAAATCATTAAACTTAGCATTATCGGTCGGATAGAGTCCAGCATATACCATTGGCGTCATTTGCCGATAACCTTCTAGTGGCTTATCTGTAGGATTATCCGCACTCGTAACCGTATCACCGACCCGGGTATCTTTAATATCTTTAATTGCCGCGGTGATGTAACCTACATCCCCGGCCATTAATACATCACGTGCCAATGGTTTAGGAGAGTTAATCCCTACTTCAGCAACTTCATATTCGGTACCACCGTTCATTAATTTAATCCGGTCACCCTTTTTGACAGTTCCTTCAACCACTCGGACACTAAGAACCACTCCCCGATAATCATCATACTTTGAATCAAAGATAAGAGCTTTCAAAGGCGCAGTTAAATCTCCTGTTGGTGCTGGAACATCCTTAACGATTTTTTCCAGGACTTCCTCAACACCCATTCCAGTTTTAGCACTAATATCAACTGCCTCATCAGTATCTAAACCAATTTCATCTTCAATCTGCTTCTTAGTACCCTCAGGATCAGCAGACGGTAAATCGATCTTATTGATAACAGGTAAAATTTCAAGGTCATTGTCAAGTGCTAAAAAGACGTTAGCAAGGGTCTGTGCCTCTACCCCTTGAGTTGCATCAACTACTAAGACAGCACCTTCACAGGCAGCAAGAGATCGTGATACTTCATAAGAAAAGTCGACGTGCCCTGGTGTATCGATTAAATGGAAAATGTAATCTTCACCGTCTTTAGCATGATATGTCAAGGCAACAGCATTTAATTTGATTGTAATGCCCCGTTCTCGTTCTAGAGGCATATCATCAAGAATCTGGTTTTTCATTTCACGTTTGCTGATTGAATCGGTCATTTCTAAAATACGATCAGCAAGCGTTGATTTTCCATGGTCAATGTGGGCAACAATTGAAAAATTTCGAATGTGTTTTTGCCGCTCTTTCATTTCTTCTAGGTTCATTTAAAAAGACTCACTTTCAACGAATATTCTTTATCTAGTATACCAAATCATCGTTTAGAATGGGAAACCTTCTACTAGTAGATATACAAAAAGCAGGAAAAATATTAAGCTTTTCCTGCTTCATAAGAACTATTTACTTATCCTCAAAGGCATCACGTAATTTATCAAGAACTGTCTTCTTCACACCCTTAACATCTTCACCACTAGCAGCCGCAAAAGCCAACATTGCTTCACGCTGCCGTTTGTTGAGACTCTTGGGGGTCTTAACATGGACAGTAACATGCTCGTCACCATTACCATTACCGTTAAGATGTGGAACACCTTTGCCACGCAAGCGGAAATTAGTTTCTGATTGTGTTCCAGCCGGAATTTTAAGGTTGACATCACCATGAACTGTTTTAACTTTTACTTCGTCTCCTAAGGCTGCTTGAGCAAACGAAATATCACGATCAACGTAAATTGTTGAACCATCACGACGGAATTCTCGACTTGGTGTTACCCGGAAGACAATATACAAATCTCCGGCTGGACCACCGTTCTCACCAGCGTCCCCTTGATGTTGGAGTCGCATTTGTTGACCATCATCAACACCAGCAGGCACCTTCACTTCTAGCTCATGACGTTCGTGAACATGTCCTGCCCCATGGCAAGTATCACAACGATCCTCTGGCTTAATAATCTTTCCAGTTCCATTACATTCTGGACAAGTGGTTTGAGTTTGCATATTGCCTAGTGGTGTTTGACGAACACTCGTAATCACTCCGGCACCATGACACCGTGGACAAGTTATTGGCGATTTACCAGGCTTTGCTCCAGTTCCATGACAAGTCTTACATTCTGCATCACGGTCATACTTGATAGTAGTTGTTTTACCAAAAACCGCATCCATAAAATCAAGAGTCATTGCATATTGCAAATCACGCCCTTGACGCGGGGCTGTTGGGTCACGACGAGTACGACCGCCGCCACCAAAAAATTGACTAAAGATGTCGTCAAAGCCGCCACCAAAGTTAGAATAAGCTTGACCACCACCAAAGCCGCCGAAGCCTTGACCACCAGCACCTTGTGGACCAGCCGAACCAAATTGATCATATTGAGCACGTTTTTGACTATCACTTAATGTCTCATATGCTTCATTAATCTTCTTAAACTTTTCTTCTGCACCAGGCTCGTGGTTAACATCTGGGTGGTATTTTGCCGCAAGCCGACGATATGCACGCTTGATGTCTTTTTCGGATGCATCCTTAGAGACACCTAAAATGTCATAATAATCTTGTTCTGCCATATAATAAATACCTCATTACTTTATTGCTTGTTTAGTTATACCACAGCCAGCAAACGAAAGTAAAAGCCAAAGTCCTTTTTCCTGGCCTTTGGCTTTTACACTAACATTTTAAGACTGTTTACCGTAGGCTATTTCTTGTCGTCTGGTGTAACGTCCTTAAAATCACCATCAACAGTATTGTCATCATTACCGTTGTCACTACCATTTTGTTGGTTATCACCAGGTTGACCATTAGCAGCGCCACCTTGTGCACCTTGAGCTTGTTGATAAAGCTTTACGCTAAGATCTTGAATAACCTTGTTCAAGGCATCCTTCTTAGCTTTCATTTCATCAAGGTTGCCGCTTTCTTTAGCCTTCTTTAATTCGTCACGAGCACTTTCAGCCTTCTTAATATCATCTTCAGGAACTTTACCCTTAACTTCCTTCAAAGTCTTATCAACTTGGAAGAGTTCTTGGTCAACTTCATTCTTCAAGTCAACTTCTTCCTTCTTCTTCTTGTCGGCTTCAGCATGCTCTTCAGCATCCTTCTTCATCCGTTCAATTTCTTCATCACTTAAGCCGGAGTTAGACTTGATAGTGATGTTTTGCTTCTTGTGAGTTCCTTGATCTTCAGCAGAAACATTAACAATACCGTTTTTATCGATATCAAATGTAACTTTGATTTGAGGAACACCACGAGGAGCAGCAGGAATATCAGTTAATTGGAAGTTACCTAAAGTCTTATTATCTGCTGCCATTGGACGTTCACCTTGAAGAACGTGAATGTCAACAGCTGGTTGGTTATCAGCAGCAGTTGAGAAGATTTGGCTCTTTGAAGTAGGAATAGTAGTATTCCGGTCAATCAACTTAGTGAAGACACCACCCATGGTTTCAATACCAAGTGAAAGTGGAGTAACATCAAGTAATACGACATCCTTAACATCACCAGTAAGAACCCCACCTTGAATGGCTGCACCAAGGGCAACGGCTTCGTCAGGATTAATTGAGTGGTTAGGTTCCTTACCAGTTAATTCCTTAACCATTTCTTGAACGGCAGGAATACGAGTAGATCCACCATTTAAGATAACTTCATCAATGTCATCAAAAGTAAGATCAGCATCTTTCAAAGCATTCAATACTGGTTGCTTTGTCCGTTCAACTAAGTCATTAGTTAATTGGTTAAATTGTGCCCGACTTAATGTCTTTTCCAAGTGTAATGGGCCGTTTTCGCCGGCTGAAATAAATGGTAAGCTGATTTGAGCTTCTTGAACACCTGACAAGTCTTTCTTAGCCTTTTCAGCAGCATCCTTCAAGCGTTGAAGAGCCATCTTATCTTGAGAAAGATCAACACCATGTTCTTCCTTAAAGCCATCAATTAACCAATCCATAATCTTTTGGTCAAAGTCATCCCCACCTAAATGAGTATCACCATTAGTAGAGAGAACTTGGAAGACACCGTCACCTAATTCAAGGATGGAAACATCAAATGTACCACCACCAAGGTCATAAACAAGGATCTTTTCATCTTTGTCCTTCTTGTCAAGACCGTACGCTAGTGATGAAGCAGTAGGTTCGTTAATAATTCGCTTAACATCAAGGCCCGCAATTTTACCGGCATCCTTAGTAGCTTGACGTTGAGCATCGTTAAAGTATGCAGGAACAGTAATAACTGCTTGAGTAACAGTATCACCAATGTAGTCTTCAGCATATTTCTTAAGGTATTGCAAAATCATTGCTGAAATTTCTTGTGGAGTATATTTCTTGCCATCAACTTCAACAGTGTATCCTGCTTCACCCATGTGACTCTTAATTGATGAAATAGTGTTGGGATTAGTAATTGCTTGACGCTTTGCTACTTCTCCAACTTGAGTTTCACCATTCTTAAATGAGACAACAGATGGCGTTGTCCGACTTCCTTCTGGGTTGGTGATAATCTTAGGTTCATTACCTTCCATAACAGCAACCGCAGAGTTAGTAGTACCTAAATCAATACCAATAATCTTATTACTTGCCATAATTTATTTCCTTCTCTCACAAATTTATTGAGCTACAACGACCATTGCTGGGCGTAATACCCGGTCCTTAAGTTGATATCCTGCTTGAAGAACATTAACAACGGTTTCAGGCTTCTGACCTTCTTCGACTGGAATAGTTTGAACTGCCTGGTGAAGGGTAGGATCAAATGTTTCACCATCAGCTTTGATCTCAGTAATGCCATGGTCATTTAATGCCTTGACAAGGTGATCATGGACCATTTGAATACCCTTTTTAAGTTGTTTACCATTATCGTCTACAACCTCAATTGCTAATGCTCTCTTAAGGTTATCAAGCACCGGTAAAATTGACTTTGCTAAATCCTGACCATCATATTTAAGGATTTGAGCCCGCTCTTTATTGAAACGATTAGTCATATTTTGAATTTCTGCTTCTGCTCGGAGATATTTGTCATCTTTATCAGCGAGCTGCTTCTTCAAATCAGTGACCTCTTCTTTTAATTTAGAAATTTGATCATCCTTCTTATCTGAAGTCTCTTTTTTTATATCTTTTTCAGGCACCTTTTCATTTTCAGATGCTGTTTGTTTTTGTTGATCTTCTTGTTTATCCTTGGCCAATTAACTCGCCTCCTATGAATCATAATAGTGACGGTAGAAATCTAATAGCCGTTTTGCTAATTCTTGGCGAAAGGCATTTACAATTCCAATTGTCCGTGAATAAGGCATCCTTGTTGGACCAAGGACTGCAATAATTCCTCGTCCATATTGTTCAACATTATAACTTGCAGTAATCAGGCTATAATCATCAAGAAGCTTATTCTTAGAGATTTCTTGACCGATTTTAACATTAACTCCATTATCTGAGGTAAGTGTTGAATCTAGAATATTCGATAAGTTGTCATTCTTATCTAACAGTCCATATAATGATTGAATTGCGTGAGGGTCATGAGTACTGGCAAAATCTAGTAAGTTCAATCGACCACCAACAAAGAATCGCTCACGGGCTGCTTGAGATAAGACATTATCAAAAATATCAAGGAAGCCATCGGGACTATGCATATAATGCAGAACCTGAAGTGGAATATCATCTTTTAATCGCTTTATCACTTCTGATAGTGGCAACCCAACTAATTGATCATTAATCATTCTAATTACAGCCTGCATTGCATCCGTATCAATGTCAGTCGGCAAAGTGAACGACTGATTTTCAACCTCACCGCTATCGGTAACCAAGATCGCAATAACCTTATGATTCCCCAGTGGTACAACTCGAAAGCCACTCAAACGAACACTTTCTTGCTCAGGCTTTAATGTAAAAGCAGTATATGAAGTTAAATTTGATAAGATATCTGCTGAGTGTGAAATAATCTCGTCAATCTTTTGAAAGCCAGTTCCAAGTGAATTTTGAATCACTACTAGGTCATTATCAGTAACTGCTTGGGGATCAAGCAAATTATCGACATAATAACGGTAACCTTGTTTCGATGGAATCCGACCTGATGAAGAGTGCTCTTTTAAGATCAAATCATTGTCCTCTAAAACTGCCATCTCATTACGGACAGTTGCTGAACTGACCTTAAAAGGCAACTTTTCTGCTAAATGTTTTGATCCAACCGGTTGACCAGTTGATGTGTATTGACGTACAATCGCTTGCAGAATCTTTTTCTGTCGTTGTGTTAGCATCGTATATCACTTCCCCTTTTAGCACTCATTAGGGTCAAGTGCTAAACACACTGTATAATATACCAATTACTACCCTAAAAGTCAAGAAACGTCAAACAATTTTTTAAAGGAGCTTTATTCATGAAACATAAAGAACATCGCTATATTCAACCCCAGAATACTCAAGAAGCAATGTTACTAATTCAGAAGTTATTTAATAAATACCGTAATGCACCCCTAACGAATGAACTACTAGAATACCATAATAACCTAATCTATCGCTTACAGTCAGATATTAAAGACGAAGCCATTAAAGAGAATAATCCTAATCAACTTAAGGCACTTGCTTCCATGACCGAAATTATGCGTAAGTGGACAACAGTGCGATTAAATGGTCAGCCCTTTAATGGGAAAATGCGGCATTTCAAATTAATAACTGATGGCGGATTCAAATTTGAACGAAACATTCATAAGATTAACCAGACTACCAGTCATCGTGGAAGTCGGCATTAAAAAAGAGGTTTGACGAATCTTGACGGCGCAAATGCTACAAAAGATCAATCCAAACCTCTTTTATTTATATTTTTCTAAAATACGACGGGAATTTTGTTCATCTTGTTTCATCTGTGCAACTAATGCATCCGCTCCCGTGAACTTTTCTTCGCCACGTAGGTACTGATACCAACGAACAACTACTTCCTCGCCATACACCATTTGTTGAAAATCAAATAAGTTAATTTCAACCGTTAATTGATTAGCATCCCCAAATGTTATGTTGTGTCCAACACTTGCCATCCCGTCATACCACTTCTTATCGAGTTTAACTTTGACAGCATAGACCCCAATCCCAGGGATTCGCTCCTTTTCCGGATGCTCAACATTGATCGTAGGAAAACCAAGCGTTCGTCCACGAGCTAAGCCATGAACTACTAAGCCAGTTGTTTGATAAGGATACCCTAACGCCTGGTTGGCTGCTTCCACATTACCAATATCGATTAATTTCCGAATTTCTCGAGAACCGACCTTTTCTTGACTTCCATTCTCAGTAAATTTAGGCACAGTTATAACTTCAAACCGTCCCGCTGCATACTTAGGAAGCAACTTCATTGATGCAATATCTTCTTTTCCATAAGTATGATCAAATCCTGCTACGACCGTTTGAGCATGAAAGCCTACCAAATACTCATCAACAAATTGCTGAGGAGAAAGGCTTGCAAATGACGATGTAAAACTTATTAGGTAAACCCGATCGACATCAAGGTCATTTAATAATTCGAGCTTTCTATCGACCGTTGATAAATATTTAAAGCCACCCTTATATTGACGATAAACAATTCCAGGAGCATGATCATATGTCAAAACGACTAACGGCAATCCTTTTTCACGGGCAATTTTGCGGGCACATTTGATTACTGCCTGATGTCCCCGATGAACACCATCAAAAAAACCCATTGCAAGTACAATTGGCCCCGCAGGAATTAGTCTTTTTTCCAAAGGATGGTGAATTTTTATAACTTGCAACTCCTACACTCCTCAATTAACTGCAAACATTTTAGTTGGCTTATACATTTTATTTTTCGGATCAAAATGATATAGTGCTTTTACTTGTCCATCAAATGATAACACAATTTTCTTCTCACTAGTATTAAGTTCACTTGGAGAAAGCCATCCTCCATTTTGAACCTTTTTCCATTGAGCCTCTTGAATCGTTAATTGCGGATAGTCCTTCAAAGCATAATCTAAAGGATACAAGTATTGCTGGAGAGTTTGGGTCGCAACAGCATCGCGAACGTCGTCTAAACTTAGAGTCTGATCAAGCGTAAAGCCTCCACTCTTCAACCGTGTTAACAAACTCATTACTCCTGGATATCCTAGTTTACGTGCAAGGTCAACAACAAGTGTCCGAATGTAAGTACCCTTACTACATTCAACATTAAAGCGGATTCGTTGCTGTTTATTTTCCTCATCATACTTTGAGCTTAGTAATTCAAATTTACTAATAGTTATTTGTCGTTTGGGCCGCTCAACAGTTTCACCAGCTCTTGCATATTCATAAAGTTTTTTTCCATTTACTTTTACCGCCGAATACATCGGTGGGATTTGTATTATTGTCCCCGTTAATAAATTCATGGCTGATAGTATTTCACTAGTAGGGATTTCATTTGCAACTACTTTTTCCTCAATTTTGTCTCCATCAAGGTCTTGAGTAGTAGTCGCAAACCCAATTAAAAGCTCACCTTGATATTGTTTCCCCGATTGCATCAAATAATCAACAACCTTGGTAGCATTTCCAACACAAATTGGCAGAACACCCGCTACACCTGGATCAAGTGTTCCTGAATGACCAATCTTTTTAGTTTTTAAAATTTGTCGTAGTCGACTAACACAGGCAAAACTAGTCATCCCACGTTCTTTATATAAGGGTATTATTCCATCCATCGTTATTCCTCCAAGGGGTTATGATATAAGTCAAGTTATTTTCACAAAAGACAAATAGTGCAGTACAACAATGGCCTCCATCGTTCGAACCGAACGTTGGAGGCCTATATTGTTGCTTGCGGGGGCTCCCAGAGGCTAACTTCGCGTCGAAAAACGAAGTCATAAGTGGCTTCTGTCTCGCTCCCTTTTGCTAATTATTTTTCTTTTTTGTGTAAGTCGTTAATGAGTTGATCAATTCGACTACCGTAAGCAACTGATGGGTCTCTTACAAATTTGATTTCTGGAGTCTTAAAAATATTAAGACGTGCGCCTAATTCACTCCGAATTAACCCAGTCGCCTTATCTAATCCAGCCTGTGCCTTCTCCGCATCAGAAGCAAGATCTGACAAGATACTGTAATAGATAGTTGCTTGCTGGAGATCACCAGTAACATCCACACCCGTAATCGTAACATTTTGTACCCGTGGATCACGAACACGTTTTAACAAGATTTCATCAACATCTTTTTGAATTTCTTGAGCTAAACGATCTACTCGATATTGTTTACTTGGCATCTTTATCTCTCCTCAGCTTTTACTTAACTGGAACTTCCTTCATCTTATAGGCTTCAATGACATCCATTTCCTTGATGTCATTGTAGTTCTCAATTGTCAAACCACATTCGTAACCTTGTTTAACTTCTTTGACATCATCTTTGAAGCGCTTAAGACTCCCTAATTCACCTTCATAAATAACAACGCCATCACGAACTAAACGGACCTTTGCATCACGAGTGATCTTACCAGAAGTAACCATTCCCCCGGCAATTGTACCAACTTTTGATGCCTTATAGATTTGACGAACTTCTACTTGACCAATTGTTTCTTCTTTGTATACAGGTTCAAGCATCCCCTTCATCGCATCTTCAACTTCTTCAAGTGCATCGTAAATAACACGGTGAAGACGGATATCAATACTATTAGAATCAGCTAATGTCTTCGCTACGGCGGTTGGACGAACATTAAATCCAATGATAACCGCATTAGATGCTTCAGCTAAGGTAACATCACTTTGATTAATGGCCCCAACGGCTTGGTGAATAATATCAACACGAACACCGTCAACTTTAATCTTTTGAAGACTTTGACTTAAAGCTTCAACCGATCCCTGAACATCGGCTTTAATAATAATTGGTAAGGTCTTCATTTGCCCCTTCTTCATAGTAGCAAAAAGGTTGTCTAATGTAACGTGAGAAGTCTTTTGACGTTCCTTTTCCATTGCACGTTTAGCACGTTCTTCACCTGCTGCACGGGCAGTCTTTTCATCATCAAAGACAACAAAACGGTCCCCGGCTTCTGGTACTTCATTTAGCCCAGTAATCTCAACCGGAGTAGATGGGGTAGCTTCTTTAATCCGACGCCCATTTTCATTGGTCATTGTTCGTACACGACCAAACGTGTTACCAACAACAATTGGGTCCCCTACATGAAGAGTTCCTTGTTGCACTAAAACAGTAGCAACTGATCCGCGACCTTGGTCAAGACGAGCTTCAACAACTGACCCAGCCGCATTTTGTTCTGGATTAGCCTTCAATTCTAGCATTTCAGCTTGAAGGAGAATCATATCAAGTAATTCATCAAGATTCTTACCAAATTTGGCAGAAATCTTAACAAAGATTGTATCTCCACCCCAGTCTTCAGGAATCAAATTGTATTTTGCTAATTCTTCAGTTACACGATCTGGATTTGCGCCTGGCTTATCGATCTTGTTAACGGCAACAATGATTGGTGTATGGGCAGCCTGAGCGTGGTGAATAGCTTCAACTGTTTGGGGCATAACTCCATCATCAGCTGCAACAACAAGGACCGTGATATCAGTAATATTAGCTCCTCGTGCCCGCATTTCAGTAAAAGCAGCATGTCCAGGGGTATCAAGGAAGGTAATTAATTGGTCATTATAGTGAACCTGATAAGCACCAATTTCCTGGGTAATTCCCCCCGCTTCATGTTCTGTAACATGTGAGTGACGTAATTTATCAAGCAAGGTTGTCTTACCATGATCAACGTGGCCCATAACGGTAACAACAGCTGGCCGTGTTACTTGATGTTCAGTATTATTTTGTTCATCTTCAAACATTTTGTCAATATCTGAAACATCAACTTGAACCTTTTCCTTCGCTTCAATACCGTAATCAGTTGCCAATAATTCAATCGTATCCTTATCAAGTGACTGATTTTGGTTGATCATTACACCAAGCATAAATAACTTTTTAACGATTTCCGCTGGTGAACGGTGTAAGATCTTCCCTAAGTCTTGAGCATTCATACCATCAGTATATTCTAATACTTCTGGAAGCGGCTTATCCTTTCGTTGCGTTGGTTGTTTGTGTGCTACCTCACGCAACCGTTTATTCTTATTATGTTTCTTATTCTTCTTGTTTTTCTTATTAAAGCGTTTACCATTACGACCTTGATCGTTATTTAAGTTGCCGCCAAATCGACCACCTTTGTTTTGGCGTTGGTTATTATCTTTTGTTCCGTTATTTTGCCGGTTATTATTTTTCTTTTGTGGTCGTTCCTTTTGAGCTTTATCGTGATCGTGATTTTGTGGTTGATGGTTATTTTGTTTATTATGACCATCATTTTTCTTTACTGGTTGGTGTTGATTATTAATTGTTTTTTGTCCACCCTTCGCAAGTTGACGTAATTGTTGTGCTTGATCTGGGGTAACAGAAGACATGTGACTTTTAACACCCATCCCTTGCCGATTAGCCATATTAACTAAGTCTTTGCTAGGCATTTTCAATTCCTTAGCCAATTCATAAATTCGTTCTTTGGCCATATGCTCACACTCCTTATCTCATAGTCAGTAGTTCCTCAAACTTTCTTGCAAAACCTGATTGCATTACACAAAAAACTGTTCGTGTTTGCCCTGTTGCTTGGCTAAGCTGTTCCCTAGTGAAATCTGTTGAAAAAGGAATGCTATAAAATTTACATTTATCAGTAATCTTTTTTGCACTAGCCTTTCCAGCATCTGAAGCTAGAAATACAAACATTGCCTTTTTAGTTTGAATATTTTTTAAGACAATCTCTTCACCACTTTGAAGCTGTCGGGCACGCCGGGCAATTCCAAGGAGGTTTAAGACTTGTTCTTTATTTCTGATCATTACCAAATAACTCTTGTCGTGCCTGTAGGTGGTCTGCGTACTTGATTAATTCATCATAAAATGATTCATCAAGTTGAACATGGAAAGCTTTTTCAAAAGTTTTCTCTTTTTTTGCTCGTCTAGCAATCTCAACATCTACTGCAACATATGCTCCACGACCAGGTTTCTTACCAGTTGGGTCTAAGGATACTTCATTTTCCTTATTTTTAACTACCCGAATTAATTGCCGCTTAGGCATCATTTCACCAGTAACAATGTCTTTACGCATCGGTATTTTTCTCTTTTTCACTATTTTCACCCCGCTGCTTAATTTTTAGTTATTCTTCGTTATTTTCAATATTTTCTTCCGAATCAGCTACTTCTTCAGTTTCCTGATCATTTTCGGCCATTTCAGATTCAGATTTAATATCAATCTTATACTTAGTCAAACGAGCAGCAAGACGAGCATTTTGACCGCGCTTTCCGATAGCCAAGGATAATTGACTATCTGGAACAACGACAGTACAAGAACGTTCTGTTTGTCCTTCAGTTACTTCTTCACTATCCTCAGTAGTTGCTGCCGGCTTCTCTTCGTCAAAGATTACATCAAGTACTTCCGCGGGGTTTAATGCATTAGCAATAAATTTAGCGGGATCCTTAACGTACTCAACAATATCCATATTCTCACCATCAAGTTCATTAACGATTGCTTGTACACGAGAGCCGCGCGGACCAACACAAGTACCAACTGGGTCAACATTGGGATCATTCGAATATACCGCAACTTTAGCACGATCACCTGCTTCACGAGCAATATTTTCAATCAAGACAGTACCATCCTTGATTTCAGGTACTTCCCGTTCAAATAATCGCTTTAAAAGTTCTGGAGCAGTCCGGCTAACAAAGATTTGTGGCCCCCGCCGATCGTCATTTACTTTCGTTACGTATACTTGAATCCGATCATGGACATGGTAGTGTTCATTAGGCATCTTATCTCTAAAGCCCATCGCACCCTCTACGCCATCTCCTAGGTCAACATACGTGAAGCGCTTATCTTCTCGTGAAACTTCACCAGTGATAATCTCATTTTCATAAGTCTTGTACTTGTCGTAAATAATTTTCCGTTCTTCTTCACGAAGACGTTGCATTACCACTTGTTTAGCAGTCTGGGCAGCAATTCGACCAAAGTCACGAGGGGTAACTTCTTCACGAATTTCATCGCCAATATCATAACCTTGGCCATGAGGAAGCTTCCGTGCATCAGCTAAGCTCATAAATTCGTTGCTATCTGCTTCTACAGCCTCTTCATCATCAGTAATTGTTTTTACAGCATAGACCTTGATATTACCAGTTAAAGAATTGAATTCTACTTCAACATTCTTATCACCATAATTTTGTTTGTAGGCTGATTCAAGTGCTTGTTCTAACGCTTCAATAACAATCTCTTTCTTTATACCCTTTTCTTTTTCAAGATAATCAAGGGCGCCAATCATCTCAGTGTTAATTTTTGGTTTACTCACCTTTCGACACTCCTTTAATACTAGAATTTAATCGCTAATCGGGCTTGGGCAATTTTCTGACGATCAATCGTAATTTGCCGATGACGAGTCTTATCTAAATAATCCAACGTAATTTCTTTATCAGATAATTGCGTTAATGTACCCTCATAAACCTTTTGACCATTAATCTGTTGGTAAAGAGAGATGTGAATATAATGGTCAATTGCTCGTTGATAATCTTCCTCTTTCTTCAGTGGGCGTTCAGCACCTGGGGATGAAACTTCTAAAAAGTAAGCCTGTGGAATTGGATCAGGTTCAACATTATCCAATGCCTCACTTAATTCATCACTGACAAGTGCGCAATCTTCTAGCGTAATCCCACCGTCTTTATCAATATAAACGCGGAGGTACCAGCTTTTACCTTCTTTTACAAACTCTAAGTCATATAAGTAAAAATCATGGTCCTGTAAAATCGGCGTTACAAGATCTGTTACAGTTTCTACAACACTGCTCAAACGTGTCACCTCCATTACTTGCAATAAAAAGAGCGAGCATCTCTGCTCACTCCCACGAGTTATTTACCATAATTAATTGTAGCATGTAACGTGACTACTGGCAAGCAGTGAAGCATGTTTTCATCGTTATTCCTTAAAACAAGCTAAGCTGATTTTCATCAGGCAATTTATCTAATACATGATTATTCGTTAAAAAGTCAATCAGTGTCTGCGAAACCTTTCCGCGCTCTGCCAAATCTTCTTTAGAAAGGAATGGCCGTTCTTCACGTGCAGCAACAATTTGCTTAGCAACATTTAGTCCTAATCCAGGAACTGCCCGGAATGGTGCAATTAATGAATCACCATCAATTAACCAATCGGAGGCATCTGATTTTTCAATATCAACCATCTTAAATTTAAATCCTCGTTCCAGCATCTCATTAGCTAGTTCAAGAATTGTTAAAAGATTCTTCTCTTTTGCACTAGCATCGTTTCCCTTTTCATTGATTTCTTTCATCCGTTGCTTAACCGCATCTTTACCATGAGACATCGCTACTACATCAAAGTCATCTGCGCGCACAGAGAAGAATGCACAATAATAAACTAATGGGAAGTAAACCTTAAAGTAAGCAATTCGTAGGGCCATCAAAACATAAGCAGCCGCGTGCGCCCGTGGGAACATGTACTTAATCTTCAAACATGAGTCCATATACCATTGGGGAACATTAGCTTCATGCATCTTTTCCTGCCACTCGTCTGGAATTCCGCGTCCTTTCCGTACGTGTTCCATAATTTGGAAAGAAATTTCTGAATCCATCCCATAGTGAATTAAGTCGGTCATGATGTTATCACGGCAACCAATCACATTAGCGATAGTAGCAATTCCCTGTTTGATTAGTTCCTGGGCATTATCTAGCCACACACCAGTCCCATGTGAAAGACCAGAAATTTGTAATAATTGCGAGTAGTTTTTCGGATGAGTATCCTCCAGCATCCCCCGGACAAACCGCGTCCCGAATTCCGGTAATCCTAGCGTACCAGTTTTACTTTGAATTTGTTCTTCAGTTACTCCTAATACCTTAGGACTAGAGAATAAGGCCATCACCCCTGGATCATCCATTGGAATCGACTGAGGATCAATTCCTGATAAATCTTGCAAGGCACGAATCATCGTTGGGTCATCATGTCCCAAAATATCCATTTTAAGAATGTTATCGTGAATCGAGTGGAAATCAAAGTGGGTTGTTTCCCAGGCAGCTGTTTGGTCATCAGCAGGATACTGAACGGGTGTAAAGTCATAAATGTCCATATCATCAGGGACAATAATAATCCCTGCTGGGTGCTGACCAGTAGTTCGCTTAACACCAGTAGCTCCCTTTGCTAAGCGATCCTCTTCTGCCTTTCTAAATTCCTTTTCTGTATCTCGTTCGTAAGCCTTCACATACCCATATGCCGTCTTATCGGCAACCGTACCAATCGTTCCGGCACGGAATACGTTCTTTTCACCGAACAAGACTTTCATATAGTTATGGGCAATTGGCTGGTAATCACCAGAGAAGTTTAAATCAATATCCGGCACCTTATTACCCTTAAACCCAAGGAAGGTTTGGAATGGAATATCATGACCGTCTTTTACCATTAACGTGCCACACTTTGGACATTTTTTATCTGGTAAATCGAAACCTGAACTATATTCCCCTTGCGTATAGAAGTGGGTAAATTGACAGTTTGGGCAACGATAATGTGGTGGCAAGGGGTTAACTTCTGTAATTCCCGAAAGAGTTGCAACTACACTTGAGCCAACAGATCCCCGTGAACCTACTAAGTAACCATCTTTGTTAGACTTAGCTACTAGTCGTTGAGCAATTAAATAGTGAACAGAGAAACCGTTCTTAACAATACTGTTTAACTCTAATTCAATCCGGTCTTGCACTAGTTGTGGCAAAGGATCACCATACCATTTTCTAGCGGTATTCCATGTCCGATCTTGAATTTCCTGTTCGGCCCCTTTCATATGTGGCGGATAAAGTTTATCTTTTACTGGCCGAATATTGTCATCGATCTCGGCGGCAATCTTATTACTATTCTCCACAACTAATTCGTGAGCCTTTTCTTCACCGAGAAAAGCAAATTCATTTAACATTTCATCAGTCGTTCTAAAGTGAACTTCTGGACGCTCAGTTCGATTTAACGGGTTTGCGCCACCTTGCGAATTAATCAAGATCTTACGGTAAATGCCATCATGCGGATCAAGGTAATGAACATCCCCAGTGGCAACCACTGTTTTTTCCAACTCATCCCCTAGCTTGACCATATTTTTGAGGATATCTTCAAGATGCTCTTCATCTGCAATCACGTGTTGTTCAAGCAACGGTGCATAGTTTGGCTTTGGCTGAACCTCAATAAAATCATAATAACGGGCCTTTTCTAATGCTTGATCGTAACCTTTCTCCATCATCGCGGTAAATACTTCCCCCGATGAACAAGCAGTTCCCAAAAGCAGTCCTTCACGATATTTCGTTAACACTGTCCGCGGGATCCGGGGTACCCGGTAAAAATATTCAACGTTTGATAGCGATACTAACTTAAATAAGTTTTTCAAGCCTGCCTGGGTCTGAGCAAAAATTGTTACATGAAAAGGTCGAGCATGACGATAAGCATTATTTTCTTCCATATGCTTGTTTAAATCATCCACATATTTCACATCATAACGGGCCTCAGCATCTTTCAGGAACTTATAAAGTAAGTGTCCTGTAGCTTCCGAATCATAATTAGCACGGTGGTGATGTTCCAACGCGACTTTGAACTTTTTACTAAGCGTGTTTAATCGATAACCGCGCATGTCAGGATATAAGAATCGCGCCAGTGGTAATGTATCGATTACTGGTTCCGCGATTTTTCCCATTTGATGACGTTCATAGCCAGTATTCATAAAGCCCATATCAAATGAAACGTTATGGCCAGCAATAATACAACCCTTACAAAAGTCCTTGAACATCTGAAAAACTTCTTCTTCAGTTTTGGAACCCTGAACCATTTCAGTAGTGATACTAGTTAAATTAGTTGTTTGTTCTGATAATGGGAAACCAGGATCGATGAATTCATCAAAACGTTCTAAGACATTCCCATCTTGCATTTTAACCGCAGATAATTCAATTACCTTATCGTAAATTGCTGATAACCCTGTCGTTTCCACGTCAAAAATGACATAGGTCTGATGAGCGAGTTCTTCATGATTCTCGTTATATACCAATGGAATTCCATCATCAACAACATTAGCTTCCATCCCATATAGCATTTTAATACCCGTTTTTTGAGCCACACTAAATGCTTCTGGGAACGCCTGGACATTTCCATGATCGGTTACTGCAATTGCTGGATGTCCCCACTTATGAGCACGAGTTGCAAGCTCAGTAATCGAATTAGTGGCATCCATCTGACTCATTGTTGTATGCGTATGAAGCTCAACTCGTTTATCATCTTGAGGAGCTTTATCTTGACGCGCTGTATGAGTTACTTCATTAACATCATAAGCCGTGATTACTAAGTCTCGCATCCAGGTATCTTCTTGCACCGGTCCGCGAACTTTCAACCACATTCCTGCTTTGATATTGGCAAATTGTGCTTCTTCATCACTGTTACGTGAGAATTTCTTTACAGCAAAAGAAGAAGTATAGTCCGTAATTTCAAACGTTAATAATTGACGACCTGAGCGCAGTTCCCGAATTTCTGCATTAAATACATATCCTTCAACAACCACAGACCGCTCTTCACCCTCAATGTCTTTCATTTGAATAACATTCTGCTTACTATCAATCATTCGACCAAGTTGGACTGGACCATCGGCAGGTGCGACTGGTGCACTTTTCTTTGCTGTCTTCTTTGCGGCCTCATTTTTCTTGATACGGGCAGCCGCCTTGGCAGCAAGCGCAGCATCCGCCTTCTCATGTTTAGCCTTTAATTCTTCAATTTTTGCTTGCGAGGCTGACTGGTCAACAAATGGGTGAATCCTAAATTTAGGAAAACCTAGCTCTTGGTATGCTTTTTCAATCTTATCTAATGCTTTCTGCGCTAGTAAGTCTTTAATTACCTCATTTTCGACAACCAGCGTCACACGGCCATCCTTAACTTCGGGAGCTGTTTGTAAGCAAGCTTGTTGGAGCATTGGTGTATCACTAATTGCTTTATTAATGATGAACTGCCAATAATTAGCTATCTGTGATTCATCAAGTTCTGTCATGGGAGTACTAATCTTTAAGCTAACTTTAGCAATATCTTTGAACCCGAGTTGTAAGCTCTGATTGAACTGTGTAAATAGGTCATACGGCAAAGCTTTATTAAAGATTAAGTGAAACTCCCACTGCCGAGACTTTTTATGAACAATAACTGATTGAACTGCGGCATTTCTGAATGCAGAATTGTCTTTTTCCGGAAAGTGAATTTGTTCTAATAGTTTTCCAAATAATTCTTGGCGACTTAATCCCACGTTCTAATCCTCCTACTTAAAAATGTGGTGCGAGTAACGTTACCTATCTTAACATCGCAGCCACATTAGTTTAAATTATTTGTTTTTTTCTTCGTTCAATTGCTTGAGTAAAATCCCCACCGTATTTACTAATTCTTCCTGTTTAACTTCAACAGTTTCACCAGTTTTACGGATCTTAATTTCAACAATGCCATCTTGAGCTTTCTTACCAACAGTAACCCGAATTGGAATACCAATCAAGTCTGAATCAGCAAACTTAACCCCTGCTCGTTCTTTCCGGTCATCTACTAATACCTCATAACCAGCTTCAGTTAATTGTTGATCAATCTTATCAGCCATGGCCATTTGGTCTTCTTTCTTGGCATTAACCGGAATTACGTGAACATCAAATGGAGCGATGCTATCAGGCCAGACAAGACCATTTTCATCAGCATTTTGTTCTGCAACAGCTGATAATAAACGGGTTACACCAATACCGTAGCTTCCCATGATTACGTCTGTCAAACGACCATTGCTATCAAGAACTTGGGCACCAAGTTTGCTTGAGTAATGAGTACCCAACTTAAAGATATGACCAATTTCAATTCCGGGAGTAAATTTAAGTGGTTTACCATCAGGAGCAATTTCTCCTTCTTTAACGTTCCGGAAATCACCAAATTGGTCAACTCGGAAATCACGATCAATATTGGCATTAACATAGTGATATCCATCTTCATTGGCACCACATGCCATATTAACTAAGACCTTAACGTAATTATCAGCAAGAATCTTAACTTCTTCACCTACTCCTACAGGTCCAAGTGATCCTGGATGAGCATTGAGGTACTTTTCGGCATCTTCTTCTGTAGCTAATTCAAGTTCTTCACAATCAATAGCGTTCGTTACCTTTGCTTCATTAACTTCATCGTTTCCACGCATTAAAACTAAGACTGGCTGGTATTCATCTTCACTCATTTTAGCCATGTAAAGCATTGATTTGATAACTTGATTAGGATCAAGATCTAAACTTTCCGCAGCTTCATCCACCGTATGAGCACCTGGAGTAGCCTTTTTCTCAATTGGTGCAGGAGCAGCTGTTTGTTGTACACCAACAAATTTGCTTTCAGCTTTCTCAATATTGGCAGCATAATCACCATCAGTATAAGCGATTATGTCTTCCCCTACTTCAGCAGGTGCAGAAAATTCTTGTGAGTTCTTACCACCCATTGTTCCCGAATCTGCGAGAATAACTTTATAGTTTAAACCAATCCGATCAAAAATATTCCGGTAGGCCTTTGCTTGATTATTGTAGGCTTCATCTAATCCTTCTTGATCCGCTGAGAAAGAGTAACCGTCAAGCATTTCAAATTCTTTCCCACGAAGAATTCCATAACGAGGGCGATCTTCATCACGGAACTTATCTTGTAATTGATAAACTACTAATGGAAGCTTCTTGTAAGACTTAATACTATCGCGCAATACTTCAGTAAAAGTTTCTTCATGAGTTGGGCCTAAAATAAAGTCACGGTCACGCCGATCCTTAAGTTTGAAAAGATTATCCCCATAGCTTTCGTAACGACCTGATTCCTTCCATAAATCAGCTGGAAGAAGACCCGGCATAAGCATTTCAACTGCTCCTGCCTTGTCCATTTCATCACGAATAATATTTTCCACTTTTCGAATAACCCGGTAAGCTAATGGCAAATATGACCACACCCCCGCAGATACTTGGTAAATGTACCCGGCACGAATCATCATTTTGTGACTTAAGGCTTCCGCATCGCTCGGGGCCTCTTTTTTTGTTGGAATTAATACCTTTGACTGTTTCATTAAAAAATATACTCCTTTATTTTATTAAATTACCGAATAAAATATCTTTGAATATCGTTCCATGTTACTAGAACCATAAGTGTTAGTAAGATTAGGAAACCAATCATTGTGATAATTCCTTCAGCCTTTTCAGGAATTGGTCGCCGAATGATCGCTTCAACAATATTCAATAATAATTTCCCACCATCTAATGCTGGAATTGGTAATAAGTTAACAATTCCTAAATTAATTGATAAGAGGGCTAAGAAATTTAAAACTCCATTGATTCCCAATGAGGTGGCTTGTGATGTTCCAGCATAAATTGCTACCGGTCCTCCCAGGTCATTTAAGCTAAATCCATGCGTAATCATGTGCCCAAGAACACTAAAGATTAATGTTCCCGCTTGAATAAATTGTTGCCAGCCAAACTTCAATCGAGCAGCTAAACTCTTTTCTTGTTTTTCAACAATTCCAATTTGACCAACTTTTTGATGACCGCGTTCAACTGCTTTTGGTGTTAACTTAGTATGATATGTCTTATTACCACGCTCATACGTTATTGACACTGTCTTATTAGGCTTATTTGAAATGTTAGTTGAAAGGTCAGTCCAATTATTGATCTTTTGGTTGTTAACTTTAACAATCCGATCGTTTGCTTTTAAGCCCGCTTTGGCAGCTACGGAACCTGCATTAACTTGCCCTAACTGATTGCTATTAGTTGGTACGCCCGTTAAGGTGAAACCAAGGATAATAAATACTACTAAGGACAAAATAAAATTATTCATTGGACCAGCAAAATTGGTCATCATTCGGGCAGGAAGACTTGCTGAACGAAATTGGACATCACGTGGGGCAATCTGTACCTCGGTTCCGTCTCGTTCAATAATCATTGCATCATGGTCAACGCTATATACCCTTAGCTGATCTTCGTCCCCATTGACATATCCTTTTATCCATAAGCCATCTTCTAAATCACAAGCAACTAATTGAAGAGGGATCCCCTGAAACAAGGTTGTTTTATCACTAGCATTAATGCTAATAACTTTATCTTGATCATTTAATTGAATTGTGATTGGGGTACCTGGCTTTAGCTCATCTTGGTCCTCATCATCAGCCCCTGCTAATCGAACATATCCACCAAGGGGCAAAATTCGAATAGTATAGGTAGTACCATTTTTTCGTTTCCACCAAATTTTGGGACCCATTCCTATTGAAAATTCACGAACCAGAATTCCTGCTCGTTTAGCAAAATAATAATGACCATATTCATGAACAAGGACAAGGATTCCAAAAACAATAATAAATGTAATAATTGTTATTATCAAAAAATCTCTTCCTTACGTTTGATTAAATGATCCCTAATAAATGAAGCATTGGCATAACAATTAACATGCTATCAAACCGATCTAAAATCCCACCATGGCCTGGAAGAATTTTTCCTGAATCCTTCACACCATAGTAGCGTTTTAATGATGATTCAATTAAGTCACCAAATTGACCGAAGATTGAAAGAATCAATGTAACGAATATCATTGTTACCCAACCTGCACCAACAGGGATAAAGTAGCAATAAATAGCCAAAATAATAACAGCAGCTAATGTACCGCCAATTGAACCTTCCCAAGTTTTATTAGGACTAATCTTAGGAGCAAGTTTATTTTTACCGAGTTTTCGGCCAATTAAATATGCTCCACTATCTGTAATCCAAACGATTAGCATTCCATATAATAGCGTTTGAAAATTGATTGCCCGAGCAGCAATAAAATAGCGAAATCCCATTCCGATATAGAGCATTGCTAATGTTAAAACCCCGGCGTCGTCGAAAGTAAAACGTTGTTTTCGAATAACTGTATGTAATAGAAGTAAAACAACTAAAATATAGAAACCGAACCATCGAGTTGCAACGCTAGGTAAGAAGTCAAGCCAACTATCCGGTAATATTAATAAAGCAACCCCCAGATAACTAATCAAAGCTTCAAATGAAATTACAAACATTTTTTTCATTACCAATACTTCTGACATTGCAACGATTCCTAATGCAACTGCTGCAATTGTTAATGGCCAATGACCATATATAATAAGCGGTATAAAGATTGCAAGTGCAATTACCGCGGTCGTTATTCTTGTTTTCAAAACAAAATCCCCTTATTATTTATTGATTTTTTAATCCACCGAACCGTCGATGACGTCCTTGATAGGTAATTATTGCTGATCGCAATGAGTCTTCATCAAAGTCTGGCCAGTGCTCTGGAACAAACTCCAATTCACTGTAAGCAATTTGCCACAGCATAAAGTTACTAATGCGCTCTTCGCCACTTGTTCTAATTAACAAATCAGGGTCTGCAAATTGACCTAGTTGTGCTGACATTAAGTACTTACCAAATGCTGCTTCATCAATATCCGAGATTGCCAAGTTCTCATTTTGCACGTCTTCTGCAATCTTTTTAGCAGCCTGAGTGATCTCATCTCGACTCCCATAGTTCAAAGCAAAGTTGAGAATCATTCCTGTACAGTGGGCCGTATCAGTCATTGCATCTTTAACAGCTTTTTGCGTAGCTTCAGGTAACTGCGTAATATCTCCCATCACTGTTACCTTAACATTATGTTTGACAAGGTCTGGAACAAATGTTGAGAAGAAACGGACAGGCAATTGCATTAAATAACTTACCTCTGAAGAAGGACGTTTCCAGTTTTCGGTTGAAAAAGCATATAATGATAAGACTTTTACACCTAATTCACTGGCAGCAATTGTAATCTTTTTTACCGTTTGCATTCCCTGCTTATGGCCAGCGACCCGTGGAAGGTGCCGTTTCTGCGCCCACCGGCCATTACCATCCATAATAATTGCAATATGTTTAGGAATACGCTCCATATCAAGTTGCTGATTTATTTCATCATGTTTACTTTTGGAAAACACTAATTGTTCCTCCATTTTTATCATGTACTTAGGATTAATTACAGACATTTATTAAAAATTCACGTCTGCCAACTAATTATAGCTTTTATTATACCAGAGGCAAATTTCGATTTGTCAATCCGTAATAAATTGTTACATAGTTTTATCATAACAATTCAATTTTAGCCAAAAAAAGGGTTGTGGACTTACGCAAAGTTCACAACCCTTTTAATTCTGAAAACTAGCCTTCCATTAATTCCTTTTCTTTTGCACTTGCAATATCTTCAAGGTTCTTAATTCCAGCATCTGTTTCGTTTTGAACTTTCTTTTCAAGATCATGGAATTCATCATCATTAAAGTCGCCGTTCTTGTTGCCCTTCTTTAAGTCATCCATCGCTTCACGACGAACGTTTCGAACTGCAACTTTAGCCTTTTCTAACTCAGCCTTAACGTCTTTTACTAATTCTTTCCGCCGATCTTCAGTTAATTGTGGGATGATTAAGCGAATTGAACTTCCGTCGTTTTGAGGAGTTAATCCTAAATTAGATGCATAGATTGCTTTTTCAATTTCTTCAAGCACGCTCTCATCATAAGGAGTAATTAATAATTGCCGTGCTTCTGGAATTGTGATTGATGCAACTTGATTTAATGGAGTTGGTGCTCCGTAATATTCAACTTTAACAGAATTTAATAAACTTGCATTGGCTTGACCGGCACGAATATCAGCAAGTGTCCGTTGAAGTGCATCACCTGATTTTGCCATTTTTTGTTTGGCATCATTTAAAATTTCTTTTCCTGTAGCCATATTATCAGTCTCCTTCAATTGTTGTACCAACTTCTTGACCAGTTACTACTTTCATAATATTGCCTGATGTGTTTAAGTTGAAGACTACCAATGGAATATGATTGTCCATCGATAGTGAACTAGCAGTAGTATCCATTACATGTAAATTCTTTTCAATGATATCCATATGGGTTAAATGATCAAACTTAGTAGCATCCTTAACTTTATTTGGATCAGCTGAGTAAACACCGTCAACCCCATTTTTACCCATTAAAATGGCATCAGCGTTGATTTCTGCTGCTCGTAATGCGGCAGTAGTATCAGTTGAGAAGTAAGGACTTCCTGTTCCCCCAGCAAAAATAACGATTCGATCTTTCTCTAAATGACGAATAGCTTTCCGCCGAATATATGGTTCAGCAATTTGGCGCATTTCAATTGAAGTTTGTACTCGGGTAGGAACCCCAATTGATTCAAGCGCATCCTGAAGTGACAAGGCATTCATAATGGTTGCTAACATTCCAATATAGTCAGCTTGTGCACGTTCCATCCCTAATTCAGCACCAGTAACACCACGCCACATGTTACCACCACCAACAACAATGGCAATTTGAACGCCCAAATCATGAACTTCTTTTAATTCCTTGGCTACATCTTTTAAAACGGGAGGGTTAATCCCAAAACCCTTGTCGCCAGCTAATGCTTCTCCACTGAGCTTTAAAATCACTCGCTTATATTTAATATCTGCCATATGATATCCTCCTTGAATTTGCAAGTTAATTTTTAAAAAAGGACGCACTACATTGAGTACGTCCTCCTTTTGACCGAACGCTTAGTTCATTTGGTCCTTAACTTCTTGAGCAAAGTCATCTTGCTTTTTTTCGATTCCTTCACCGACTTCGTAACGAATGAAGGACTTCAATTTACCATTCTTACTTGAAACATATTGTTCAACAGTTTGGTCAGAATCCTTAACAAAGTCTTGATCTGCTAAACAAATTTGTGAAAGGAACTTGTTTAAACGACCTTCAACAATCTTGTCAACGATCTTTTCAGGCTTTCCTTCATTTAAGGTCTCTTCCTTAAAGATAGCACGTTCATGGTCAAGACGTTCTTGAGAAACATCATCACGAGTCATGAATTCAGGATTGATAGCTGCAACGTGCATTGCAACATCCTTAGCAGTAGCATCATCAGCACCTTCTAAGACAACTAATGCAGCAATTTGACCACCTTGGTGTAAGTATGCACCAAAGCTATCACCGTCATCCTTTTCTACAACAGTGAACCGACGAAGGCTAACCTTTTCACCAGTCTTTTGTGTAGTACTGATAATATCATCATTTAATGTACCATTTTCAGTCTTGATTTCTAATGCTTCTTCAACATTAGCAGGCTTGTTTTCACTAATTAACTTAGTAACCTTCTTCAATAAGTCCTTAAATGGTTCACTAGCAGCAACGAAATCAGTTTCTGAATTCAATTCAACGATTGCAGCTGTATTACCATTAACAGCAATATCAGCTAATCCTTCAGCTGCAACACGGTCACTCTTCTTGGCTGCCTTAGCAATACCCTTTTCACGAAGGTAGTCCATTGCTTTATCCATGTCACCATCACTAGCAACTAATGCCTTCTTAGCATCCATGATACCGGCACCGGACTTTTTACGTAATTGCATAACTTGAGCAGCTTTAATTTCAGCCATGACGAAATCTCTCCTTTTATAATCTTTTTTTGAAAAAGGGCTGTTTAGTACTTAGGCCAGAATGGTCCGTACAAAACAGCCCAAGAATTTAATACTTTTAGTCTTCTTTACCTTCAACGCTGTTCTTCAAGTTTTTTAATGAATCTTCGCTAACAGTTTCGTTAGCAGCGTTATCATCAGCAGTTTCTTGTTGAGCATCGTCTTGACCTTGCTTACCTTCAACAAAAGCATCAGCCATCTTTGAAGTGATTAAGCGAACGGCACGGATAGCATCATCGTTTGATGGGATAACGTAATCAATGTCGTCTGGGTCAGTGTTAGTATCAACCATAGCTACGATTGGAATGTGTAACTTTTGAGCTTCCTTAACAGCGATTTGTTCCTTGTGAGGATCAACGATGAACATAACATCTGGAATCCGTGGCATATCTTCAATACCACCAAGGAAACGTTCAAGCTTTTCACGTTGCTTAGTTAAGACAGCAACTTCCTTCTTAGGAAGAACATCAAATGTACCATCTTCGCTCATCTTCTTAAGTTCCTTCAAACGAGCGATCCGTGATTGGATAGTCTTCCAGTTGGTCAAAGTACCACCTAACCAACGGTGATTAACGTAGTATTGACCTGCACGAGTAGCTTCTTCTTCAATAGCATCTTGAGCTTGCTTCTTTGTACCAACAAATAAAGCAACACCATCGTTAGCAGCAACATCCTTCATGTAGTTGTAAGCAGTATCAATTAACTTAACAGTCTTTTGTAAGTCAATGATGTAAATACCGTTACGTTCAGTAAAGATGTATTCTTCCATCTTTGGGTTCCAACGACGAGTTTGGTGACCGAAGTGGACACCGGCTTCAAGCAATTGCTTCATAGATACAACAGACATAAATATACCTCCAAATTGTTTTTCCTCCCCAGACCTCTTCTGGCAATGGGACTATTTAAGCACCCTCACCACCATCATTCTGGGTGTGAAATTGGCGCGTAACACCGAAATATAGTATACAAAAAACCTTGCAAACTGACAAGGTTTTTCACTTAACTTATTTTAAAATTTAACTAGTTTATCTGAGGTGCCAGTTTTAATCAAATCTAGATTGGCAGACAAACTCATCTTAACCATATTTTTGATTGCTTGATCAGTATAGAAAGCAATATGTGGCGTGATTAAAACATTTGGTCGATCAACTAAATCTTTAAATTCATCATAATCGACTTCTTGGAAATTAATTTGCTGGTTAAAAATCTTGGTTTCACCAGTCATTACGTCTAGAGCAGCTCCTCCGACTTTACCGCTATTCAACGCTTCAATCAATGCCTTTTCATCGACTAATGGTCCACGGGCAGTGTTAACCAGTAAGACCCCGTCCTGCATCATTGCAAATGTTTTTTCATTAAGCATTTTATCTGTCGCTGGAACATGGGGCAAATAAAGTGAAATAATTGTTGCTCGTTTATATAATTCATCAAGGCTGACGTATTCAACAATTCCTTCTAGTTCCTTATTTTGATGACGGCTATAAGCAATCACTTTTGCACCAAAACCAGCAAAGATTTTAGCTGCTGCGGATCCAATGTTTCCTGTTCCAACTATTCCAACAACCTGCTTGTTCATTTCCTTAGCAATATGAGGTGCCCAACTATAATCACCTTTCGCTAATTTTAAATAAAATTCTTTTGTTCGCCGTAAAAGGTTAAGTGCTTGGGTAACTGAAAATTCTGCAATCGCAGCTGGTGAATAAACCGGAACATTGGTAATTTGAAAATCAAGTTCTCGCACCAATTCATGGTTAAGATTATCAACTCCAACATTCCGCAACGACATCTTCGTAATACCATTAAATGCTAATTGACGTAAAACCTCATCTGAATAAGGCTTTTGCTGAAATACTACAACCCCATCACTCCCTTTAGATAAGTTGACAGTATCTTCATCTAACAGTTCCGTTGTTGTGTCAACAGTTACCTCGGGATGATCCGCTTGCCATTCCTTAATGTAAGGAACTTCATCCTGATAAACACCATACATATAAATCTTCATATTAATTTTAATTCCTCCGTAGTTTTAATAAATCGACACCATGGTCTAGTAAAAATTTTTCTTTTTGGCGGCGGGTTTGATGTTTAAAATAATATTCCGCACTCAAGGCATCATGTTTTGATGCAAATTCCTCCGAATAAATAAGCTTTAGTGGATGACGTTTTTTTACACGAGTATACTTTGCACCCTGATAAGCTTGATGGGTATGAAAGCGCCGTTTAACATTGTTGGTAAAGCCGCAATAAAAGCTATTATCCGCGCAATACAATACATAAATATAGTATTTTTCACTTGCCATATAATAACTCCCTAACGGTCGGAGTATACTCGTTATTTTCTCCATGAACAACCAATGGTGGCACTACTTTTACTCCACCAGGTCGGCCATCCTTAATCACTTCAAGCAACAAAATATTCGCATCACGATTAGGTTTAGGATAAATAAATTGAATTCTTTTAGGTGCTAATCTATTTTCCTGGCACACTTGTAAAATTTCACCTAATCGATCTGGACGGTGCACAAGATATCCATGACCATTCATTTTTAATAAATCACTCATCTTTTGAACAACAGTTACTAAATTAGTCGCTATTTCATGACGAGCAATTGCTAAAGCTTTATTTGGATTTTTCTGGCTTTGTGCTGTAACTGGGAAATAGGGTGGATTACAAAGGACAATATCAATCGAATCTTTAGGAATATAATTATTAATATTAGCAATATCATCATTAATAACAGTATAACGATCTTGTAAGTTATTTAGCATAATTGTTCGCTCGGCCATATCAGCAATCTGTGGTTGTAACTCAACTTCGGTAAACATTCCACCAAGTTTATGGTGGAGAAAAATGCCGATTGCTCCATTTCCTGCACACAAATCAACAATTTTTAATTTCTGTCGATGATTGGAGTACACAAAATTTGCTAATAAGACTGCATCTAATGAGAAAGCAAAATAATGGGAATTTTGGATTATCTGTACATCCTGACTATATAATTGATCAATTCTTTCACCTTTTTTTAGAATATTTTTATTTTCCATTATTCCCTCCATTATTTTTTGTACTTGCAAGATTCACTTTTTTTCGTCATACTGAGGGACGAAAACTTAATTTTGTTATAGATTGGAAGATTAACATGTTGTACACTTTCCTCGTAAAAATCGTTAATCCATTTTTAAATTTGATTAACGGGCGAACTAAAATATACAATCAAGAAAATATCCCTGAGGGCAATTATATTATAATTGCACCACATCGTACTTGGATGGATCCTGTCTTATTAGCGCTTGCCGTATGGCCAAAGAAATTTAGCTTCATGGCTAAAAAAGAACTTTTTAAGAATCCAATTGCTAGCAAATTTTTAAAAGCGCTAAATGCCTATCCGGTTGATCGAAAAAATCCAGGCCCGTCTGCGATTAAAAAGCCAGTTACAATTTTAAAGAAAACTGATCTATCGACCATTATTTTTCCTAGTGGATCACGCTACTCATCTAAATTAAAAGGTGGGGCCACCATTATCGCTAAAATGGCAAACGTCCCCTTAGTTCCTGCTGTTTACCAAGGTCCTCTAAAATTCAGTCAGCTATTTACTCGTAAGCCACGCCAAATTGCATTTGGGAAGCCTATTTACATTGACCGAAAGCAACGACTTACTCCTGAAGTACAAGCTGATTTAGAAAAGCAAATGCAGGATGCCTTTGACCAATTAGATAGACAAATTGATCCTAATTATAAATATATTGTTCCTCCAAAACCAAAGAATGACGAATTTTAATTTCCAATATAAAAGGATGTGATAAAAATCACATCCTTTTATATTATTTACGATTTGACTTTTTAGCTTGTGCTTTCATCGCTTGCATCATTTGATGTAATTTACGACTAGATGGTTTTTGACCCATTTGAAGCATCATTGTCCGCAGCATCTCTTCCGAAATCGGTGGATTATTGCGGAGGTAGTTTTCCATGTATTTACGTGCACCAAAGAAGCCGATAACTAAACCGACTAATAATGCAAGAATCATTAGCATGATCGTCATACCCACAATTACTTCCTCCTTTGCTCGTTACCTATCCATCTTACACGAAAGAGCAATTTTTGAAAAGAGCAAATCACTGTTAATCGTCACGAAGTCCTTTTTTACGTTGAATTTCACGAACCTTTTCAGGAGTAACCTCTTTACCTTCTTTATCAAAGATTCGCATCATTTCAATATTACTACGCATCGCTTCTCTAAAGTTCTTTAGGTACTCCTTACGTAAACGATCTCGTTCTTTAGTTTCTTCTTCGGTTAAACCTTCTTCTTTATTCTTATGAGCAAGTTCATTAATTCGCTTCAATAAAGCATCTTGTTCTTTCGATTCAGCCATTATAATCATCTCCTTAATAAAGTCGATTTTACTTATTTTATAAAATCAATGCAAATCACGAACGTACGTTTGAAATATGCATCTATCTATGATAAGCTTAACACAATTAATGATAATGAGGTGTCAATATGGCAAAGGTAGCAAAAAATAAACAAATGGCCGTCCTAAATTATATTCATAAACAAGTTGAAGATCATGGCTATCCACCAACTGTTCGTGAAATTTGCAGTGCTGTTGGACTATCTTCAACTTCAACAGTCCATGGACACATCTCCCGCTTAATTGAACAAGGATTCTTACAAAAAGATCCTTCAAAGCCTCGCGCACTTGAGATTACATCTAAAGGTCTTGATATTTTAGGCGTAAAGCCTACCCAAAAAGAAATTCCAATGCTTGGCGTTGTTACAGCTGGACAACCAATTTTAGCAGTTGAAAATGCTACTGATTTTTTCCCGATACCTCCTTCTATCCAAGATAATAATGATTTATTTATGCTCACTATTCGTGGAACCAGTATGGTTAAAGCAGGGATTTTTAATGGTGACCAAGTAATCGTGCGTAAACAATCCACAGCTAAAAATGGTGATATCGTTATTGCAATGAATGATGATAATGAAGCTACTTGTAAACGATTCTATAAAGAAAAAACACGTTTTCGTTTACAGCCAGAGAATGATACGATGGAGCCAATCTTTTTAGACAATGTAAAAATCCTTGGTAAAGTCGTGGGATTATTTCGTGATCATATTTTCTAAGCATAATAAAAAGGGGCCCAAAATGAGGTCCCTTTTTATTATGCTATTTAGCTTCATAAATCCGTTGATGATTCTTTTGTCCTTTAAGAACGAAAGGTAACAGATCATTAGTGGTATCAAATTCGATATCCATATCATTCATTCCTAATTGACTATTAAATATTTTTTCGTATTCTACCACTGAAACCTGATGACGGTGGTTTAGTTGTTCTTGAATATTATTCATATAATTCTCGTAACCATCTTCTAAAATACCCGTGTAGAATTCTCCTTCCGCACCAGAACCATAGCTAAACAACCCAATCCTACTTCCGGCACTTAAATCACTATTTTGTAACAAAGACATTAATGATAAGTATAACGAACCAGTATAAAGGTTACCAACTTGGCGAGCATAGAGCTGACTTGCTGTCAATTGGGTTCGTAATCGTTGAGCCACCTCGTCCTTACGATCTTTAAGCAATCCTTCTAATCCTTTCTTACCCATCTTAGTAAAGGGCATGTGGAATGTAAGGGCAGCAAAATCCGCTAATTTTCGGCCAGTTAGTTGCTGGTAACGAGTAAAAGTTTGAAGGAAAAATTCAATATAAACATTAGTAGAATATTTTCCATCTACTAAGGCTTCTGTTGCATATAATGGTCGCCAAAAATCCATGATATCTTTACTGTAAGCAACAGTTGTATCTTCAAGCGCCAAGATATGAGGATTTCGTGAAATCAACATTGCAACTGCTCCAGCCCCCTGTGTCACCTCTCCTGGCGTATTTAATCCATAACGAGCAATATCAGTAGCAATCACCAAGACGGTTTCTTGGGGGTTAAGGGCCACTACTCCCTTTGCAAATTGAATCGCGGCAGTTGCAGAATAACACGCCTCTTTCATTTCTACAGTTCGGGTAAAGTCACTAAGTCCTAATAAACGTTTGATGTAGATTGCACTTGCTTTTGAATTATCAATTCCTGACTCGGTTGCCACAATTACTGTTGAAATATTTTTTTCTAATTCAGGAGTAAGCATTTTTTGGGCTGCTGTAGCCCCTAAAGTCACAATATCTTGTGTAGGCGGGACAACCGCTTGCAGATCTTGGCCAATTCCAATGGTAAATTTATTAGGGTCAACACCTCGTGCCTTTGCTAATTCAACAAGGTCTAAATAATCATTTGTTGTTGCAAAGGCCATTTTATCAATACCAATTCTCATTTTCTATCATCCTCTTATCAAATAATTATAACTGATCCATGGTTTTATTTAGTAATTCATCGACCTTATTATTTCCAGCATTTGTTGCATGTCCCTTCGTCCAATCAAAATGTAAATTAGGGAACTGGGGTAAAAGGACAGCAATTTCTTTCCATAGCTTTTGATTTGCTACTGGCTTCCCACTAGCTGTTAACCATCCCCGACGCCGCCAATTAGTTAACCAGCCTTTCATAATTGGGTCTAGTACGTAATGTGAATCCAAAATCGCTGTAATTGGTTGATCTTGGAGGCCAAGTTCTAATAGTTTAGTTAGTGCTTGGATCAAAGCTGTAATCTCCATTTTATTATTAGTAGCCCCAAATTCGCCAGCAGTTCCTGTATAAGCTTGATCTTTAGTTTGAATAAAATAAGCCCAGGCCGCTTTATCATCTACTTTCACATGCTGTCCTAACTTATTACCATGATTACGAGATCCTCCATCAGTATAAACAAAAATATTACTAGAATAATTAACTATTCTTTTTTTCGATATCATGGTAGCTCCTGTAGTCTGAAGCCACTCGTTAGCAGCTTTAAACGTTAAAAAACTTTTAAACTTAGCATTTGGATACCCATTAACTTCTTTTTGACATTCCGTCCAAGTTTTATATATTCCTGGACGACGACCCTTTTTGACCGCATAATATTTTTTTACCATAAAAAACCCCTAATTAAATTTTAAGTTACATCATATATTATGAATATCATATCAGCAAGAAATTATTTCTGCAAAATTATTAAATTGCTCTTTCCTTAATTGATATTCTCTTTACGCTTTACAAGTTTTTTGTTACAATGATAAGGTTGAAATGGAGACATACTCAAGTGGCTGAAGAGGACGGTTTCGAAAACCGTTAGGCGTGTAAAAACGTGCAGGGGTTCAAATCCCCTTGTCTCCTTTATCTAAAGTTTCGCTGGTATTCAATAGTTGTTAAAACGTTGGTATATCAGCTTTTTATTTTTTGAGTTACATTAATAACCAATTCTGCAGAAAAGTACGGAAAAAACTAACAGGCAAGGTTGAGGCTGAGAGAAAACTTTTATTTTCTCTCAGCCTCAACTGCTTTCACAAACAACAGCAAAATAATGCGAAACTAGCTTTCCGTCGCCACAAGGCTATTTCCCACTCTCTTCTTATTACACAAAAAATACCTATTAAGTGTAAATGGCCCCAACCAGTTCGATTTAAATAATCAATTAAACCTATTTTGAGGTGCAAGACAAAAGTAAAACATTAAGTTACTAAGGTGTGATTCTGGTATTCAACCAGAGTTATACCTTTTGCTTTCTAAGTTGTCCTAACATGTTAAAGTACTGAGTATAGTCTTGAGAAAACTCCATTAATTCGCTGATATTCTTACATGATGGGATTCCAGCTAGTAGTTCAGTCTTATATAGGGGAAGGAATTTTCTATAAGGGCTTATCTAAACAGTTTCCCTTTCAGGACATACTTTGAATAAACCGATGCCCTCTAAGGTTTTGAGTATAGTAAGCTAACTGGTAATGTCAACCTTGCTCAGAATTGATAGTCAGATTGGCCTCATCAGATAAGTTACTAATTAATTCTTCTAAAGTGCGCATGATAAGTTCTTTATTGGGATTAATACTAGTCTGAAAGACAAAAATCTCTTAACTAGGTTCATTAACATAAGCCCACTGCTGATCAGCTGAGCGGACTTGTGTTACATCAGTATGAATGAGACGATAAGGCTGATCTTCATAGAATTCTTATCTTTCTTTGCCAGTTCTTCTTTATGTCGTTCAAGTTCACTCTTTTTCGAAGTCGTTCTTCCATAAGTACACTTGGCTACTGAGAACGTCAAATTTAATGGCAATTTCCGCTAAAGATTCCTTATGATTTTGGTAGTAGTTTATCACACTAAGTTTAAAATTAAGAGAGAATTTTCTTTTCCCTAGTTGTCGAATTAACCCTTCACTTCCTAATCAGTTAAATTGATCACCCCAGTCGGCAATTTAACTTTTATTAGGACAGTATTTTTTCGCTAGTTGTTGGTCCCTACCTAATCCGGTTAAGCATTTTTGTATAATTTGTGCTTTAAATATTGCATTATATTTACTCATAGAAAAAAGTACCTCACAATCATTAGATTCTTGTCCAACAATTGTAGGGTACTTCATAAACATGTCTCTTTTTTATTTTAAGTAACATTTATTCTCTGCCTTCATTTTATTAAAAACAATTTTATTTATTAATATACATTAAAAAGCAATATAATTGTATTTATTACTGTAACAGATTAAAATACAACTGTTAGAAAAATATTCAATTACGAGGTAATTATAAATGAGTAACTTTTTAAAACGTCCACTTGCACAAAGTGAACAACAAGTTAAAGACAAAGACGATATCATCTCATTGATCAATTTTGAGCGCTATTGCCGTGATAATAATAAATGGGAGGAAATGTATAAATGTTATGCTAAAAATTCTTATGTAGATATTTCTTGGTATCATGGTAGTGGCGAAGGATTCGTAACAGCATCCTCAAAAATGAAATTGCCTACTCGCCATGTTCTCCATAATTCTTTAACTTGGATCAATGGAGATCGTGCTGTAACCATTATTATGGCAACCGTCGTGGCAGAAACTATTTTAGAAGGTGTGAAGTGTAACCTTTCTAGTGATTCACAGTTAATTTTTTCAACTGAAAAAATTAATGGACAGTGGTATATTGTCCGTTTTGAATCAATTTACGAACAAGATAGGATAGTGCCTATTTTACCAAATAATGCTTTAAATATTGATAGTAAAGTTTTAGAAAAATATCGGCCCAGTTATGCTTGTATCGCTTATAATATGGAAAAAATGGGTAATAAAATTAATGATAATTTAGTGGGCATTGATAAACCAGAAATGGTACAAAGGCTTTATAATCAATTAGATAAATGGCTCGATGGTGCTGAAAGATCTGATCATTAATCAATAACTCAAAAACAAAGAATATATTAATTGGGGGTGTTCATATGAACCTAGAAGGTCTTGATTTACATGCAACTCATAAAAAATTTACTTATTTTGATGTTCAAACTAAATGGTTAATTTATATAAATAATTACTTTTATGGATATTTAAAATATAATTCATTAACACATCATTATGATGTAACACGGGAATGGTTCCCTAGTCAAACCAACTGGCCATTTGATGAGCCTGGAGTAGAGATGAAGGGTTCAAGTACAAGTGCAGATGATGCTTTGGCTTTAATTAAAGAACAAATTCAAAATAAAAATATCACTTATAATATTATTAACGAAGATCCTGTTAAAATCAGCGTAGCTATAAATGGTCAAAAATGGGGTTACTTCACAGCACAAGATGACAATTTGTGGGCTTTACAATATAATGCCTTTCCCAAAATACAAATTTGGGCAACTGCCCCTGAAGATACCGGGACTACTTTTGTTTGTTTTGAGGGTACTAAAGTTCCTGGTACCGAATTTAAGGCTTTTAAACCAATTAAAAATTTCGTTGGTACCTGGAAAGAAGTAAAGGAACAATTTGAAAAACAAATAAGTCAAAATTTTGATAATGAAGAAAATAGCGTAACTGCTCCTTTCGATTTTACAAGACGTTAATGTACCTCCAAAGATAGCATATCAATTGTACTTATTGCTAAAACACATTAAAATACAACTGTTAGAAAAATATCAATCAGGAGGTAATTTGATGAACCTAGAAGGTCTTGATTTACATGCAACTCATAAAGAACTTTATTGTTTTGATGGTTCGGTCAAATGGTTAATTTATATTAATAACTTTTTTTATGGTTACTTAAAATACGATCCATATAGTCACCATTATGCTGTAACACGTGAATGGTTTCCAACTCAAAATAATTGGGTTTTTGATGAACCTGGAGTAACTATGGAAGGTGAAAGTTCAAGCGTTCGTGCCGCCTTGGCTTTAATTGAAGAACAAATTCAAAATAAGCATATTACTTATAATCTTGAAAGTGAAGATCCTCTTAGAGTTAGTATAGCTGTAAATGGACAGATTTGGGGTCAATTTACTCAACAAACTGATAATTCATGGATTTTACAATATGACGCTTTTTCAAATTTATTAATTTGGGCAACTGCTCCCGAAGATACTGGTGATACTTTTGTTTGCTTTGAAGGGACCAAAATCCCTGGTACTGAATATAGTAACTTCAATCCTGTAGAGCAATTTACTGGTAGTTGGGAGGATATCAAAAAACAATTTGAAAATCAAGTAAAACAAAACCTTGATAATGAAGATCATACTGAAACTACTCGTCCTCACCTTATACAACGTTAACTAATTAAAAAATAAAAATAGCTTACTTGATTTTAAAACCAGATAAGCTATTTTTATTTACAACTGTTATGCGGTACAACAGTATTTCTATCTAACAATTAAACTCACACCTCATGATAAAATTAGCTATAATTTAATTAAGGAGGGATACCGTTGGAAACAAATGATCCAAATAATATTTCAGAGCATTTACGTCTTGCCGAAGTTGCACAAGAAAAATTTGTTCATGATAAGTTACAACAACTTGGTTTAAACATTCAACAAGCACGTTTAATTAAATATATTGCTGACCATCCAGGAACTATTCAGAAGGACGTTGCAACATATTTAAATCGTCAAACTGCTACCATGACCAATATGTTAAAGGGTATGGAAAAGAAAGGTTACTTAAATAGAAAAATTCCTGCAGATAATGAAAGACAAAAACAAATTTTTATTGAACCTAAGGGAGAAAAATTAGTTGAATCCATCAACGAAGTGTTTACATCATTAGAACAAGAAGTAAAACAACTTATTCCTCAAGATGAGCGAGTAAGTTTTGTAAAAAATTTACATCGTATTATTAATTCATTATAAAATATAATATTCTATCATTTAATTTATCAAGAGGCTGGGAATTAACTATTAATTCTTGGTTCTCTAACGGTAAGATCCGGACTATGATTTTTGATCGATTCAAAATCGCAGTCCGGATCTTAAATTATTTATGAAATTACAATCGGCTAATTGATTGGAGCTTAATTTCGTTAGATTTAATGACATCAGGGCCAGTCCGATATCCACGTAGATGAGTTCGGCGTATACCAAAATCCATCTCCATGTGACCAAAGACTAGCTCAACATCGAATTTCCGTCGACGATAAATTGCCTTGCCTTCATCACTTGAGAGGGTTGCTTTTACTTTAGCCTTCTAATAATGCCACGTCGACTTCACCTGCATGTAGTGTTGCTTACCACTTAGTATTTTGCCAACTCATCCAATTGCGCTGACAGTTGGTGCTGGTCCGTCCGATAGAGTTTGAAATCACGTTTGAAACCATATTTATCGGTCCGTACTATACCGATAAAAACTAAAACGGACCCCTAAATGATCGATGTAATAATCATCTTCGGCATTATACTGCCAATTTTGTGATTTAGTTGGATCGTTTACATTTCTGTTCCTTTTGATAAGTTGTGTATGGAATAACAGGCCGCTTTTCAAACTGATCAAGAATCATTAAGTAGTAATTAATAAAATAGTTCATTAAAAAATCGAGCACTGAATCATTATTAGATTCATTACTCGACTTTTTAGTTTGAATTGATTTTTATTGTTCTTTTTAAATAACAAGAATCAATCCAATTTTACTTTTTTTCATTTATCCATTCTTCATCATACTGGTAAATTTTATCAATTTTTTCTGGTTGATCAGTACCCGGAAGATCTTGACTGACGCTGCCTCCATCACTCTTGCGAATGTATGACATCCAAAGATAAGCAGAGCGCAATCCTTTAAGATCGTCAGGATCAATATGTAAATCAGTTCCTGGAACAACGGGAGCTAACTTATCATTATTGAAAATAGAAGTCAGATCACTAATACGCCATTCACCATCGCGTTTTTCACAACGATATAGTAGTTTCATATAAGAGGTCCAGACTGCATTTTCACCATTTACAGTTATCCAGTGATTTGCTTCAACTGGTAATTCCACATAGGCACGGGAATTATTAAGATGAATAATTGGTGCGCAATCAAGGCCAACAATTCGTTCATTAGCACTGGCCTCTGGACGCAAATTACGACCATGACCGGCATTAATATAATCAGTCGCACTACCTGAAATCCAGCTAGTAGAAACTGTAGCATCTGGCCAGTATGATTTCACCATTTTATCGTGTAGTCCACGACCACGGGCATCTCTTTCACCTAAAACTAATTGTTCAACAGATTCATAATCATTCATAATTACTACTTCCCTTCTTAAACTATAAAAGATGGCAAAACTTTAAACTATCGTTCCATAATTCAATCGCATTATGTTGATTATAAGATAACGCAGAAGAACGAATCGTATTAGTACTACGATCAAAATATTGATCAGTTACATCAGCTAAGGCTGGACTAGTAGCAACTTCCGCTAAAGCAGTAGAAGATTGGGCTAAAGTACTATAGCGATCTGGCGCAGTTAGCTTAACCATTTGTTCACGTGCCTTACCACTACCTTGTGAGAAGTTAGTATCAGCCATAAAGCCAGGATTAAATGAATTAGCTACGAATGTCTTATCTGTCTTTTCAAAATAGTTTACCAATGCATGAGTGAAATAAATCATACATAATTTTGAATAGGCATATCTTGATCTAGTATCTACATCCCCATAAGCAATTTTCTCTACTCCTGGCCAAGTTAAGCCATATGGTGGATTATGCATATCAGAAGTAATATTAATAATTCGACAATCAGCATTCATTACTGGTAGAAGTAATTGGGTTAGCAAAAAATGACCTAAATAATTAGTCTCAAAAACAATGTCAAATCCATCTGCAGTCAATCCTGTGCCGCGCATTGGTGAAATACCAGCATTATTAATTAAAACATCAATTCTGATACCAGAATCAATAATATTTTTGGCAAAATTGTGCACTGATTCAAAAGAAGAAGTATCAATAATTTGTACTTCTACATTTTCATTACCAGTTGCCGCAATAATATCTTCCTTTGCAGCCTGAGCTTTCCCCATATTTCGACAAGCTAAAATTATGCGATATTCTTTATTAGCAGCAATTTTTTTAGCCGTTTCAAAACCTAAACCAGAGTTAGCCCCAGTAATAATTACATTTTTCATAAGCTACTCCTTTGAATCCAAGTGGAATAATTTTTCTGCATTTTTATGAGTAATTTTCTCTATATCTTCAGGAAGTAGATCAGAATTAATAATAAATGGTCGAACATCATCAATTTGATCAAAAGTACCATTTAAGTATGGGAAATCTTGAGCCCACATTATTTGATTTGCTCCTATTGTTTTAACAGTAAATTCCAAGTCATTTCTGAAGAACATTCCTGAAGGATCAGTATAAATTTGATGTTGGAAATACCAGGAAACTTTATGCTTAAGACCCGTTAATTTGGTTGGTAACCCCATATCAATCCGATCAAAATAAAATGGTAAGCCTTCACCCCAGTGACCATCAATAATTTTAAGATTAGGCAATTTATCCAAAATACCAGCCAAAATCATCCGCATCACGTTGACACCAGTATCATAATGCCAACCAATTGCATATCCAGCAAAATTATTAGCTACTTGAGGAGACCAATTTCCTTGATAATAAAGCTTTTGAATATCAGGAGAAACAATTCCTGGGTGAACATATAAAGGAACAGCTAATTCTGCACATTTTTCTAAAATTGGGTAGAACTTTGGATTATCCATAAAGCGGTTATTAACCTGTCCTTCGACCATTACTCCTACAAAGCCTAATTCATTAACACAACGTTCTAATTCCGCAACTGCGGCATCGGGAAATTCTAATGGTAAAGTTGCATAACCGTAAAAACGTCCTGGATATTTTTGAGTAGCTTCATATACTTCATTATTAGCCTGTTGGCAAAGTTCGATAGCAGCTTCATCAGCCAAATTACCAGGCGTATTGTTACCATAACCTAAAATTTGTGTATCAACACCAACTTTATCCATATAAGCAATACGCTTATCACCAATATCAGTAATTAAGCTACTATTAACAAAATCATTAATAAATTTAAACATTGCTGGATTCACACTATTATTCTTCAGTAAGATCTTTTCAACTTGATCATTAACTTTTTTAGACATGTAGTGTTCTTCAAGAGTAATTAATCTCATAAATTTCCACCTTCATCTTTTGCTTCTAGCTTTGTTTTACTACAACTTAATTATCTTTTATAGTTGCATTTTAATCTGTTTAAGTTATAACTTCAATCAATACACTTATAAAATAACTAATTTTAAAATGAAAGGGGCCACCACATGAGAGTGGGAAATAACCTTCGCGATAAGGCGGTGGGCTAAGCTAGAGCCTTATGGTTATTTTCCACGTTATCTTGCTATTGTTCGTGAAAATAGTTGACGGATCCCTATCAATTTAATATTCAAGCCGGAATTTCAGCTTATATGAATAAATTGGTTGATCAACATGTTTTCCGTACCCATAGTCCCTACTTTAACAGAAAAAAATAAAGGCCTTCTAATAATGAAGAGCATTTTAAAGCAAAAAATTAAGTCTGCTTTAAAAGAATCTCTTTTAACTGCAAACCTTATTACTGGTTATTAAATTATGAAATGGAATCACTGTTTTAAAAAGCCAAAATAAAAATACATCAATAACTAACATAGTAGATATATCAAATAATCGGTGACTACTTTATTGTTTACATCGTATATATTATAGTGGATTTTTATTCATTCCCATTATAATATCTAATAAAAATAGAAGGAGATGTTCTAGATGTTTTTCGAATATGCATCAGATATGAAATTACATTACGATATTAGGGGTGATGGAACCCCTGTTTTATTAATTCATGGTTTAGGTTGCGATATGAATTTAATGATCGATGCCTTTGAACCAATTTTTACAAATGAAACTAGAAATTATAAACGAATTTATGTTGACCTGCCAGGAATGGGAGAATCAAGTAAAACTTTAACATACGCTTCGTCAGACAAAATTTTAACAATTCTAGAAAAATTTGTAGATAAAATTATAGGAAAAGAACATTTTCTATTAGTGGGTCAGTCATTTGGTGGATATTTATCACGGGGATTGCTCGCTCATTACCGATTCCAGGTCAATGGTTTAACTTTACTTTGTCCAGTTATTATTCCTACATCTGCTGACAGAGATTTACCTCAGCAATATTTAAGTTTTGCTGATGAAAAGTATTTAAAAACCTTTGATCAAAAACTGGCAAAATTGATTAAAGAAAATTTAATTATTGCTAATAAACAAACAATTGAAAGACAGCAAAAAGAAGTCCTTTCAGGATTAGCCAAGGCCGATCAGCAATTCTTAAAGGCGTTACAAAAGGATTATACTTTTTCTACAAATGTAGATGAGGTTATAGCAGCCATGAATTATGATAAGCCAAGCTTAATTTTAACTGGTCATCAAGATACGCGAGTTGGTTACAAGGATCAATGGAAACTATTCGAACTTTTCCCACGCGCTACATTTACCGTTCTAGATGTAGCAGATCATAGTTTACAGATTGAGGAACCAACTGTATTTAATGTTTTAGTTAAAAATTGGTTGAACCGATTAGTAAAATTTGCTTAAAGAAGTTCTTATTTTATATTATTGTTAAACTAGATTTCGAGAAACTGATGGAATACTTGCTATAATGTTTCTCTGAGTACACAGATAAAATTAAAAATGACTATACAATATCTGGTGTTGATATAAAAATATTACTTTCTATATCAATATCAGATTTTTTTATTTTTAAACTAAAAACGCGCCCTCTGATACAATGCAATCGGCAAATCACATAGAAAAGAAGGTAACCTCCATGGATAATGATACAAAAACTCCCCTCAATTAACAGATCCTCATTTAATTTTTCCTCATCATTAGCTTAAATATATATTAATTAAAAAATTCGTGTGGCCCAAATATCTTGTACCCTTTCTTATACCCCGCGGGCTTGCCTAAACCTAAACTGGGGAGAGGTATTAATCACAGTAAAATCTTAAAATATGGGTTTTATCAAGCGAAACACAAAGATGGACAATTTAGGTCATTGATGATGCTTGTTAATATCCACCATTTTCAATGTCCTGGCTGTCATACAACATTTAACACAACTAGTTGCTTTTTTGAACATCAGCGGATAATTTATCGTGATTTGAGGCGTGAAGTTATTCTTCGGTTAACGCGGATTCAAACAATTAAAGATATTGTCCTTGAAGCGTGCTTACAATCAACGTGATTTTACAACTTTATTCAATTATTTAAACTTCGATCAGATGGTGTTAGTCATTAATCCACTGTTATCGCGTTTAGGACGTTATAAAGAGGGTATTAGGCGTGACCTTGAAACAAATTTCTCCAATGGTCGAACCGAAGGATTAATAATCAAATTAAGAATATCGATCGAGTTGCCTGTGGTTATCATTACTTCACGGCATTTAAAACTCGGATTTATTTAATTGTTGGCCATCAAATTCAAACTAACTAAAAAGAACCGCCACGAATGACAGTTCTAACTAGACCAATTTGATTGGCGATGATTCATATTTGCGTATCAACACTACTTGATGTAAAGCAAATGATTTCTTGTATACATAAAAGTCAGACGATAAACCATTTTTTAGCTTTATCATCCGGCCTTTATTTTTACTACTATTCACTTTTCCAGAAAGGCATTTTAACTATCCTTCTCAGCAGAAACTTGACTTAGTTTTAATCTGCAATATTGTATGAAGTTTTACCATCTTTGGCAGTGTATAACGCCTTGCTAGAATCACTTGGATTCATAATACTAATTGAATAGCCATCACCTAATGCTTTTTCTACTTGTCCTGAATTGCTTTTAATCGACTTAGTTAAGTTAGACCATCCCATTTGTTCAGCTTGGCTTGGATCTTGTGCTAAAGCCTTTAACGCTTCAACCGTATTATCATCAGTTGGCGTGATTTGGAATGTCTTACTATCTTCGTTATAGTCAACTGAACCTAATTTCGAATAACCTTTCTGCATTTGCCGCAAAACTGCCATTGTCTTACCTTCTTGTTGAGCTTCATTTTCACTTGAATTGCCAAGTGTCAATCCATTTGAGAATGATGAAAAACTACTAGACCGAGCAACTTGTGAAGATGAAATACTTTGGCTTGAGCTAGCAGAATTATTATGATGGAAATAAGGTAAATTAATTACACCATAAACAATTGCGATAATACTCAATACAACAATGATTGTCCCGCTTTTCCATTCACGATATTGCTGCCATGAATTAGCAAGATAAAAACCACCCAAAATTAAAAACAGGGCTCCCATTATTACTAAGAAAATCATAAATTAACTGGCTCCTTTTTATCTACGTAATGTTATTGTCCCGCATTCGTTCTATATATACAACTAAAATTTAAAAAGAAAGAAGGCTAGTATACCCAGCCTCCTCCTAATTAAAATTCCATCAAGGCCTTCATGTCGTAATCTTTAAGTTTATCACGGCCATGAAGATCTTTTAATTCGATTAAGAATGCACAACCAACAACAATGCCACCCATTTGTTCAACCATATCAATTGTTGCAGAAATTGTTCCCCCTGTCGCTAAGAGATCATCCACAACGAGAACCCGTTGACCTGGTTTAATTGCATCGGCTTCCATTTGCAAGGTAGCTGTTCCATATTCTAAGTTATAAGATGCGCTAATTGCTTTTCTTGGCAACTTACCCTTTTTCCGTGCTGGCGCAAATCCAACACCTAATTCACGAGCAATAGGACAACCAACAATGAAACCTCGTGCTTCCGGTCCTACTACCATGTCTACCTTTTTATCTTTAGCATAATTAACTAATTCGTCAGTAGCTTGCTTAAAGGCGGCTCCATCAGCCATTAACGGCAAGATATCCCGAAAAATAACACCTTTTTCGGGATAATCAGGAACACTAGCTACATATTTATAAAGGTCTAAAGCCATGAGATAAATAGTCTCCTTATTCTAAATTTAAATATTTCAATAGCCATTTAGCAACTGTTGCCGCATCATTAAAAAGCAACTGTTGTTCAACTTTATATTGTGCTAATTGTTTTTGATAACGTTTAGTTCGCGTTAAATCAATCTTACTAGCTGGCTCATTAAACTTTAACACGTCACCTTTTATTGTAACAAATCCTGCTTCAGAAAACACTTGAATCATTAGATTTAATCGATCTACATTAATTTTTAAATAATTACTAACTGCTTTGGATTGCATTGGCCATGTTAATTTCTTTTGCTTATAAATAAAGCGATAGAGTTGTGCAAAATCATTTCGCGTTGGAAGTCCAACTAAGTAAGCACTCTTGCGCTGATACAGTAATAAACGAATAGTTGCTGGCTCCCCGTCATCCCGCGCAAAAATTTGTTTTAGTATTTCTTCACTGGGTGGACAGTCAACCAGCGTTACTCGTTGGCCGGTAAAATCAGTCTTAACTGCTTCTTCGATCGATAAAGTATGGCCGGGGACAACATGAGGAGCAATATTTTCTCGTAATTTTGGTTCTCTTACAATGTAATAATCTGAAGAATTGAAAAGCTGAGGGGTTAGTTTATTGGTTCGTTCATCAATAATTACCGTTCCATTGATTTGAAGGTCTTCTAACATCAGTTGAATGCTTTTTTTTCCACGCCATTCGTTAAGGCCAACCTTAACAGCTAAATTAATTTGTCCGGTTGGCGCCGATAATAATGGCGCCAAATTTCCTTGACCAAAAGCGATAACTGTTAAATTCCCTTTATCACTTATAATTGAAAATTTTAAGTGCTGGTGTTCCTGCCCCATTGTTTTGACATCAACAACTTTAACGTTCTTTAATTCAAAAATTGGTTCCAGATTTCCCGGGCCAAATGGAGCAACCCGCTGAATATCATTATATAACTGTTGAGTAATATCTACTGGTTTAAGTTGCATCGCGATTGAAAGTGGTTGCTTGGCAGTTGGGTCGAATTCTTGTTTGACCGCTTCTTCTTCCAAGGCTGTTTGTAGCGGTGCAATATTTACCTGATCAAAAGAAAGACCACAAGCAGCAGGATGACCGCCAAATGTTGTAAATAGTTCATGATGAGCTGCCAAGGCATTGAACAGATTAAAACTATCAACACTTCTGCCGGACCCTTTTATTAAGTTTGGATTATTTTGGTCGGTTGATGCAACAATAGTTGGTTTCCCTGTCTCATTCATAATGCGACTGGCAACAATCCCTAATACACCTTGATGCCAGCCATTACCAACAATTAATAAGGTCTTTTTCTGCCGGTTATCTGAACTATTGGCCTGTTTTTCTGCCTCTTTCATAATATCAGTAACCAGGTTTCGGCGTTCTTTATTAGCCTGATCTACCTCTTTAGCTAATTCTTGTGATTCATTATCATCTAAACTCGTCAGTAACTTAACTCCATCATTAGCATCTGCAATTCGGCCAAGTGCATTTAGTCGTGGCGCAATTCCAAAGCCAATATCCTGATCAGTTAGATTGTTAGCTTTAATATCGGCCAACTTCATTAGGGCTGCTAAACCCGGACGCAACCCTTGCCGTAATTGCTGAATACCATAGGAAATTAAGGCATGGTTTTCGTCCATCACGTTTACTACATCGGCTATTTCGCCAATCGCAACTAAATCCAGCTCTTCTACGGGAAATTCACCAGTTAACGCCCATGCTACCTTAAACGCAACCCCAACTCCTGACAAATCTGGAAAAGGATAACTACTACCTGGATAACGAGGGTGAACGATGGCAACTGCATTAGGTAAATCAGCCGGTAATTCATGGTGGTCAGTAATTATAACATCTATTCCTGCTTCCATAACCTTATCGATAACATTTTTCCCACTAACTCCATTATCGACTGTAATAAAAAGCTGGGTGCCATTATCAATAAGCCGTTGATAAGCCTCCATGTTAGGCCCATATCCATCTGTAAAACGATTTGGTACATAATAATTAACATTTGCACCGACGGATAATAACGTTTCATACATTAAAGCTGTGCTAGTAATTCCATCTGCATCATAATCACCGTAAACAGTAATTTGTTCTTGTCTTTCAACTGCCTGCTCAATTCGCTCAACCGCTTTATCTATATCATGTAATAATCTTGGATCATGAATATCTTCTATCGATGGTTCAAAGAATTTTTTTGCTTGTTCAGTTGAAGTGATTCCTTGCTGAGCCAATAGGGTTGCTAATATCTTAGAAATACCAAGCCTTTTTTCAAGATTATCAATAGTTGCTGAGGAAGCAGTATCTGCAAGTTCCCACTTAAATTTTGCATCAATCATTTAAAATTAACCACCATTTCAACGCCTAAATTAAACAAGAGGCTGGGATAAACTCAGTCTCTTGTTTGTCCCTTTCTTGAAAGAAATTACTAAATCCTGCAATCCTTAGAAAACAAAGGAGCATATTATAAGTTCTTCTTATCTTGTTGGAAATCAAAAAATTTCTTAATTGCCCAGTCACCTAAACCTGGAATAACTTGATAAGCCCAGCCAAGATAAGCAACATACCCTGGAACATTGATTTCCCTTGTCTTGTACCCAACATTATTCCAAATTCTTTGAGCCAAGTCTTCGGGAGAAATAAACATCCATTTGGGTAAATGTGCTCGATATGTATAGTCATTATCCGCTTTATCAAAGAAAGGTGTATCGATTGGTCCAGGATTTACTGTTAACACTTGGACACCATAATCAGCAACCTCCATTCGTAAAACATTATCAAACTGAATTACTCCAGCTTTCGTTGCTGAATATACAGCACTATTTGGTGTAGGTAGTTTACCAGCTAATGAACCCATATTAATAATGGCACCATACCCTTGATCCATCATTTGTTTAGCCACACACCGACTAATATACATCAAGGCCAAAAGGTTTGTATGGACCATTTTTTCCATCGAGCTGTATGATTCTTTAACTACAGGAATAAAGTCACCGAGCCCGGCAGAATTAATTAACACATCGATTCCGCCAACTTCATGTTGAACTTTTGAAAGTACAGCATCAATCTGATCAGGATCGGTAACATCTAGTTGATAGGCGAAGGCTGGACGGCCAGATAAAATCAAACATTTCTTGGCTACTTCTTGTAACTTCTCGAGATTACGCGAAGCTACGACAACAATGGCACCACGACGAGCAGCCTCAAAAGCTAACTCCTTGCCAATTCCACTAGACCCACCAGTAATTAATACAACTTCATTTCGCAGGAAACGTAACGTCTTTACTCTTCTCAGCATCTTTTGCCATCTCTTTTCATTTTTTGAACGGAATATCAATCACATCGAAATCATTAACAACGCGAGTATCGGGAATAATATTACGAACTTGATATGCTAATTGATAAGCGGCTTTACCAGTATAGCGTGCCGAAATATGATTTAACAATAATTTTTTAACACCAGCTTTTTTTGCAATTTCAGCCGCTTGTTTACTGGTTGAATGATAATAATTATGGGCCATCTTTGTCTCATCTTTAGCAAAAGTACTTTCATGCACTAATACATCTGCATTTTGCGCTAACAGAATTGCATTCTTCGTTTGTCTAGTATCACCTAAAATTGCAACAGTACGTCCAGGTTGGGGGGTACCAATAAAGTCATGACCATCTAATACTCGACCATCTGGAAGGGTAACCTTTTTTCCAGCTTTCAGTTGACCATAAATTGGTCCAGATGGTACTTTTTGTTCTCGTAATTTTTCAACCTGTAATTCTCCCGGATGATCCGCTTCTTCAATTCGGTAGCCAAAACACGCAATTTTATGATCTAACTTCCGTGCAATCACTCTGAAGCCATGATCATTAAATAGTTCCCCGTCATCTGTTATTTCAACAAAATGCAAAGGATAACTGAGACGTGACTCACTTACTTGTAAAGAAGTCTGAACATATCGCTTTATTCCTACTGGTCCATAGATAGTTAGCGGTTCGGTTCCTCCTTGAAAAGAGCGGGAACTTAGCAAACCAGGTAAACCAAAGATATGATCACCATGTAAGTGCGTAATAAAAATTTTTTCTATCTTTCGTGGCCTAATTGTCGTATTGAGAATTTGATGTTGAGTAGCTTCTCCCACATCAAATAGCCAAATTGCGTTTCGTTCTTCTAACAACCGCAATGCAACACTTGCTACATTACGTTGCTTACTTGGGGAACCAGCGCCTGTTCCTAAAAATTCAAGTTGCATTTATATATTTCCTACCTTTGCTACGTATAATTTTATTGAATAAATTCAAAAACAAATTTTTCAATTCTTACAAGATCGCCATCTTGAACGCCTTTAGCTCTTAACGCATCATCAACCCCCATCCGGCGAAGTTGACGAGCAAAACGTAATTGGCTTTCTTCATGAGTTAAATCAGTCATCTTAAATAACCGAATAAGCTTTTCGCCACCCAATACCCAAGTACCATCTTCATCCTTGGTAATAGTAAAGTCTGCTTTATTATCCTTTACAGGGGCGGCCGCACGGTATTCAGCGACTAATTCTTTATCATGACTCTCACTATCAAATGCGGGCGTCTTGTCCAAGAGATCAGCAGTTAATTGCATTAATTGTTGTACCCCTTGATGAGTAACTGCTGAAATAGGAAAAATTTCTGGCTGTTTTTCTAAAGTCTTATCCGCTGCCAAATCAGCTTTAAAAGTGGCCAAGTTATTAGCAGAATTTGGTAAATCCATCTTCGTCGCTACTACAATTTGTGGTCGCCTTAATAACTCGGGATCGTAATTAGCAAGTTCTTTATTAATTTGCCGGTAACGTTCAATTGCTTGATGAGGGTCTTCACTACTCATATCAACTAGGTGAAGAAGAACGCGCGTACGTTCAATGTGTCGTAAGAATTTCAATCCAAGACCAACACCCTTAGATGCTCCTTCAATTAAACCGGGCATATCAGCCATTGCAAAATCACGACCATCTGGTAACATTACCATCCCCAGATTAGGAGCTAAGGTTGTAAATTCATATGCAGCAATTTTAGGTTTAGCACCTGTTACTACTGATAATAAAGTGGATTTTCCAACAGAAGGGAATCCAACTAATCCGACATCCGCAAGCATCTTCAATTCCAATTCTAAGTAGTGGTCCTCACCTGGTTCTCCATTTTCAGCAATTTCAGGAGCAGGATTCTTAGCACTGGCAAAGTGAATATTGCCCCGGCCTCCACGACCACCCTTAGCAACTACTAATTCTTGATCTTTTTCAACAAGATCTCCAATAATCTCACCAGTATCCAAATCCCTAACAGTAGTACCTTGAGGAACAGCAATAATTGTATCTTCGGCGCTTGGACCAGTCATCTGTTTACTCATCCCATTGCCACCATTTTTAGCTTTAAAAATTCGGTGATAACGGAAATCCATTAAAGTTCGTAATCCTTCGTCAACTTTTAAAATAATACTGCCACCCTGGCCTCCATCACCACCAGCTGGGCCACCGTTAGGAACATATTTTTCACGACGAAATGCAACCATTCCATCGCCACCCTTACCTGCATGTACTTCAATTTTTATTTGATCAACAAACATATTCATAATGATTGTCTCCGTTCTTTAGTCTATTATTTAGTATATTTAAAATTTACAAACCTGTCAAAACTCAATCATGACTACTTCCCTTAGCCACTTCCGCATTTTTCTGCAATGAAACTTTGATTAACTGGGCTGTAGGTCGATTAATCCCTAGTGAATGGATTTCATCAACCGATGCTTGCGCAATTTTGGTAATTGAGCCATATTTTTTTAGTAATTTTGTCCGAGTCCGTGGCCCCACTCCCTTGATTTCATCCAAACGTGAACTCAGAGAATGTTTGGTATGAACTCGCCGGTGGAAAGTAATCGCAAACCGGTGAACCTCATCTTGAATGCGCTGAACTAAGTAAAAGCCTTGGCTACGTGGATTTAAATTAATATGGTGGTCATCATCTCCGAACAGTAAGTCAGCTGTTTGGTGTTTATCATTCTTTACCATCCCTATTACAGGAATATCAAGACCAAGTTCATTCTCTAAAACATCTTTGGCTGCATCCATCTGAATTTCGCCACCATCCATAAAAATCATATCCGGCATTGGCTTATTTTCTTTTAAGAGACGCGAATACCTCCGCCGAATAACTTCACGGGTACTAGCAGCTTCATCAGCGTGATTAATTACCGTTTTCAATTTATACTTCCGGTAAAAATTTTTAGCAGGCTCTCCGTTAATAAATACAACCATTGCACTAACAGGATCAGCTCCTTGAATATGAGAATGATCAAATGCTTCAATCCGGTGACCCTCTGGAAGTCCAAGGGCATCCGTAATCTCCTTCATCGCACCAGTGGTTTTACTCTGGTCCATCTCAAGCAGCCGAAATTTTTCATCTAAAGACAACTGAGCATTTTCATGTGCCATTGCTAAAAGATCTCGTTTTTCACCACGAACTGGTGTCCGGACTGGTATCCCTAGTATCTCGCTTATTTCTTTATTGGGGAGGCCTTTGGGAAGGAGAATTTCGTGAGGCAAAATATTATTACGTCGATTATAAAACTGGAGAATAAAGCTAGTCATTTCTTCGACCGCCGTATCCACGATTGGAAATAGGCGTTTTTCTCGCTTCATTAGCCGCGCCTGCCGGATAAAGAAAATTTGAATAGAAAGCCACCCTTTGTCCATATAGAAATTAAATAAATCACGAGGGGTTTTATCATTTGAAATAATCTTTTGTTTTTCAACCGTCACTTCAATATAGTGAAGCTGGTCCCGAATTTCAGCAGCTCGTTCAAATTCCATATTTTCTGCTGCTCGTTGCATCTTCTTAGTTAATTGTTGCTTAACTGTCGCTGTGTTTCCGTTCAAAAATGACTTGATTTTCTTAATTTGCTCTTCGTATTCACTTTTAGGAACTTCTTTAAAACAAGCTCCTAAGCATTGTCCCATATGGTAATACAAACATGGCCGGCCTTGATACCCATTACATCGCCTTAATGGGTAGACCTTTTGAATGAAATGCATTGTTTCTTCTGCAGCATAGACATTTGGATAGGGGCCAAAATAATATCCACCGTCTTTTTTTATTTTACTAACAATCTTAATTTGCGGATCCCGCTCATTCGTTATTTTTATGTAGGGATAACCAGTTCCCTTTTTTAATTTAATATTGAAATAAGGTTGATGTTTTTGAATCAACGTTATTTCAAGTAAAAACGACTCCTTATTAGTCGAAGTCACAATGGTTTCAAAGTCCGCAACTTCCGAAACCATTTTAGCTACTTTACCGTTATGACTACTCTTAAAGTAAGAGCGAACCCTATTCTTTAAATTTTTAGCTTTGCCAACATAAATTATCTGATCATTAATGTTTTTCATCAGGTAGCAACCTGGCTTATCAGGTAACAATGCTAGTTTATGTTCCAAATGTTCACTGGCCATCGCAAAATCCCTCCGAAAAATTATCTAACAATATATTATATCTGAAAAATCATCATTAAAGCAAAGAAAGTGTTTAGAAATAATTGTACATTTAGTAAAATTTATGCTAGCATTTTGTCAAATATAAAAAAGGAGCTAAAAAAATGGGATTAGTTACTAGAAGAAGCGAGCAGCTTGACAAATTATTTGATCAATTTGCGGTTGACCCTAAAAAGCCAAAAGCAACTAAAAAGAACGATGAGAAAAAAGAAAAGGATAGTAAAGAAAACAAAAAGAAATAATACAAAAGCGGGTGGAAAAAGCAAAGTTTTTCCACCCGCTACTATTTTCATGAACAATCACAAGATAACGTGGAAGCACCTTCAAGACGATTGTTTCTCTGCCATCTTATTTTTTAATTCTGTTTTTTAAAACCAGTCGGATAGCGCTGATTCAATTCTTCAATATTTGCTTTGGCGACTTCTTCAAATGGAATATCTGCCCATTCTGCAATTTGAGATAAATACCATAAGACATCACCCATTTCGTGAATTAGTTCCTTACGATCTAATTTCCGACTACGAAAAGTATAGTTCTTTACTAAATCAACGACTTGTCCTGATTCTCCGGCTAATCCTAATGCGCAATTTGTTAAAACTTGTTCATTTCCATATAAGGTTCGTTTTGCCGCATTTTGGTATTCATTAAAATCCAACTTAGTTCTTCCCCATTCGCTCTTCAATCCACTGCCAAACATCATCTTTACCCTTTTTCTCTGTTGCTGAAAATAGAATAATTGGTGTTGAACTTTCAACATCAAGGGCCTTTTTAATAAGACTTAGTTGTCGATTCCATGCACTCCGTTTTACCTTATCAATCTTTGTCCCTACAATTAATGTTGGAATATTGTAGTACTGTAACCAATTATACATATTTACATCATCAGGGGTGGGTTCATGCCGTGCATCAACTAATTGAATAACTCCGCGCAATTGTTCACGTTGAGTTAAGTATTGTTCGATCATTTTTCCAAATCGTTCTCGCTCTTTTTTCGAGACTTTAGCATACCCATATCCTGGAACGTCGACAAAATATACCTTATCTTCAACGTCATAGAAATTTAATGTCTGAGTTTTTCCTGGCTGGCTAGACGTATGAGCAAAATTGCGACGATTGATTAGGACGTTTGTCAACGATGATTTTCCAACATTTGAACGACCAACTAAAGCAATTTCTGGAATATTTGTTTTAGGATATTGTTCATTACTCACGGCACTGATTGTTAAATCTACATTGTGAACTTCCATTTGCTCACCTCATTTCATTAAGAAGCCTGTTCATCTTTTAAAACGTAACGAGGTTCTGTATGTTGTGTTACACATCGTTTATCAATAATTACCTTTTCTACATCTTTACGACTTGGCAAATCAAACATTACATCCCGCATTACATCTTCAATAATTGAACGCAGACCACGAGCACCTGTATTTCTCTTAATTGCTAGTTGTGCCATTGCTCGTAATGCACCATCTGTAAAAGTCAACTCGCTTCCATCAAGGCGAATTAACTCTTGATATTGCTTAACTAATGCATTCTTTGGCTCAGTAAGGATTCGAACAAGGTCATCTTCGTCAAGTTTTTCAAGCGCAGTCATCACAGGTAACCGTCCAATAAATTCTGGAATTAATCCAAACTTAAGAAGGTCTTCTGGAATAACATGTTGCAAAATATTTTTATCAGTAACCTTTTCTGCTTCCCGCGAATCTGTCCCAAATCCAATTGTCTTATCCCCAAGTCGTTCCTTAACAATTGTTTCGATTCCATCAAAAGCTCCACCAACAATAAAGAGGATATTCTTCGTATCAACTTGGATAAACTCTTGTTGTGGATGCTTTCGCCCTCCTTGAGGTGGAACATTGGCAATTGTTCCTTCGAGAATTTTTAAGAGAGCCTGTTGAACCCCTTCTCCAGAAACATCACGCGTAATTGATACATTTTCACTTTTCTTTGCAATCTTATCAATTTCGTCAATATAAATAATTCCTTTTTCGGCACGTTCTACATCAAAATCAGCCGCTTGAAGTAATTTAAGGATAATATTCTCAACGTCTTCACCAACATATCCCGCTTCAGTTAAGGTTGTAGCATCAGCAATTGCAAACGGAACATTTAGAATACGAGCCAACGATTGGGCAAGATATGTCTTCCCAGAACCAGTTGGACCAATTACGGCAATGTTACTCTTTTGAAGTTCCGTATCATTATTATCACCACTCATCATTGCATTAACCCGTTTATAGTGGTTATAAACAGCAACTGCCAATGTTTTTTTTGCATCACCTTGACCAATTACATAGTCATCCAGTTCGTTAACAATCTCTTCTGGAGTTGGCACACGGAAAGCTTTTTTGGCTTCATCTTCTGCTAATTCCTGATCAATAATTTGTTTACAAAGGTCAACACATTCGTTACAAATATAAACGCCAGGACCAGCAACAATTTTTTTTACTTCATCTTGTGATTTTCCACAAAATGAACAGTGAACTGAATCCATCCCAGTGGTATCTTCAAACATAAATGAACCTCCTCTAAGACTTATTAAAATATAGTAACAAAATTACTGTTTAATTTCGAATAAATTACTCAGTAAATTATCTACTATTTTCTCTTACTAGTGTTCGATTAAAATAGCGAGGCTGGAAGAAAACTACTGTTTTCTCCCAGCCTCATTGATTAGTAATTATTTAACAAATTACTTGTCAGACTTTTTGTCATCCTTAACTTGCTTTGCTGAATCAGCAACTAAGTCAACAGCCTTACGGATCTTAATATCATGCATTAACATATCTTTAGATAATGCTTTCTTTACAGCATCTTCTTCCATACCGTATTGCTTTGCAAGGTCAGAAATTTCTTTAGTGATTTCTTCATCAGTAGCATCTAAGTTAGCATCGTCAACAATTGCTTCTAAGACAAGGTTAGTCTTTACACGTTGAGCAGCATCGTTAGCAAATTGCTTCTTCAAATCTTCTTCCTTTGTACCAGTAATTTGGAAGTACATTTGAGGACTGATACCTTGTTGTTGCATTCCTGCTAAGTATTGTTGCATTTGACGGTTAGTGTCATCATCCAACATTGCTTGTGGAATATCTTGGATTTCAGCATTGGCAACTGCCTTGTTAATAGCAGCATCTTCAATAGCAGCCTTAGCTTGATTATCCTTTTCTTCTTGAAGTTGCTTCTTAGTCTTTTCCTTTAATTCAGCTAAAGTATCAACGTCTTCATCAACATCCTTAGCAAAGTCGTCATCAAGTTCTGGTAATTGCTTTTCCTTGATTTCGTGAATCTTAACCTTGAATAGAGCATCTTTACCAGCAAGATTCTTAGCATGGTAATCTTCTGGGAAGGTAACATTTACATCAACATCTTCATCAGCATTGTGACCGATTAATTGATCTTCGAAACCTGGAATGAAAGATCCTGAACCTAATTCAAGTGAGTAATTTTCAGCTGAACCACCATCAAATTCTTCACCATCAACGCTACCCTTGTAATCAATAACAACAGTGTCACCCTTTTCGGCTGGCTTACCTTCTTTTAATACAAGTTCAGCTTGTTGTTGACGCTTAGTTTCAAGTGCATCATCAACATCAGCATCAGTAACAGTGGTATCTTGAGCAGGAACTTCCATACCCTTGTATTCACCTAATTTAACTTCTGGCATAACATCAACTTCAGCAGTCAATACCCATGGTTGGCCCTTTTCCATACTCTTAATATCAATCTTAGGTTGATCTACAGGTTGAATATCAGTTTCTTTTACTGCTTCATTATATGCATCCGGTAAAACCTTGTTTAGGGCATCTTGATATAATGATTCTTCACCATACATTTGGTTAAAGATTTGACGAGGGACACGACCTTTCCGGAATCCCGGAACTGTGATCTTTTTACGAGTCTCAACGAAAGCTTCGTCAATTCCCTTGTTAATAGTGTCGACATCAATTTCAAATGTCAATGTACCTTTGCTGGCATCGCTATCGCGTTCCCATTTTGCTGACATTTTATTTCCTCCAATAACAAATCAATTTGACTAATTAATATTTATAATTAGTCTTTACATACTATATTAGTTTACCGTAGGAGACCAGTAATTGCAACTTATTGCCGGCTGATCCCTAAGTTATTTTCAAATCTTTTTACAAAAGAAAAAAGACTTGGGTTCCCCCAAGTCTTTTAGCACATTTGTACTCAAAAATTAGTCTAAAATGTCGGATACAACACCGGCACCAACAGTGTGTCCACCTTCACGAATAGTGAACTTAAGACCCTTTTCAAGAGCAACTGGCTTTTGTAAGTTAACAGTGAATGTAACGTTATCACCAGGCATAACCATTTCTACACCATCTGGTAATTCGATAGTACCAGTAACATCAGTTGTGTGGAAGTAGAATTGTGGACGATAATTTGAGAAGAATGGAGTATGACGTCCCCCTTCTTCCTTGGTCATAACATAAACTTCACCCTTGAAGTTCTTGTGAGTTTGGATTGAACCTGGTTCAGCCAAAACTTGACCACGTTGGATTTGGTCGTGTGAAATACCACGAAGAAGTACACCAACGTTATCCCCAGCTTCACCAAGATCAAGAGTCTTGTGGAACATTTCCAAACCAGTAACAGTTGACTTAAGAACGTCATCAGTTAAACCAACGATTTCAACTTCGTCACCGACTTTAACAGTACCACGATCAATACGACCAGAAGCAACAGTACCACGACCAGTGATAGTAAATACGTCTTCGACAGGCATCATGAATGGCTTGTCAGTAGGACGCTTTGGAGTTGGAATGTAATCATCAACAACATCCATTAAGTGAAGGATAACTTTTTCTTGTTCTGGGTCACCTTCGAGTGCCTTAAGAGCGGAACCACGAACAACTGGAATATCATCACCAGGGAAATCGTATTCACTAAGCAAGTCACGAACTTCCATTTCAACTAAGTCAACTAATTCGTCATCGTCAACTAAGTCAGTCTTGTTTAAGAAGACAACGATGTATTGAACACCAACCTGACGAGCAAGAAGAATATGTTCACGAGTTTGTGGCATAGGACCATCAGTAGCAGCAACAACAAGGATAGCACCATCCATTTGTGCAGCACCAGTAATCATGTTCTTAACGTAGTCAGCGTGTCCAGGAGCATCGATGTGTGCATAGTGACGCTTTTCAGTTTCGTATTCAACGTGGGCAGTGTTGATAGTGATACCACGTTCCTTTTCTTCTGGAGCAGCATCGATATCAGCGTAATCTTCCGCCTTTGCTAAACCTTTGGCTGCCAATACCTTTGTAATAGCAGCAGTTAAAGTAGTCTTCCCGTGGTCAACGTGGCCAATAGTACCAATGTTAACGTGGGGTTTTGTACGTTCATAATGTTCTTTTTCAGCCATTAATGAAAACCTCCTGATAATTTACAAGTATAATGCCAGGCCATCTAGCTTGATGACTGACATACCCTTATACATATTGTACAACTTCTTTTCGCCAATTGAAAGCTTTAATCTTAGGCTCTGAAGAAGAATTCTTAAATATAATATCAACTATCTGTTCATTTGTAAATGTATTTGACTAATGTTTTTCTATTAATTCATCAATCTCCTTACTTAGTCGCTCCTGCCATGTGCTAGAAAACGTATCTGTTACAACTTTTTTCCCTTCAATTCTAGCAATTAAAACATCTGTCCATTCATCAATATCTTTAATGATTTGATTAACTCGTGGGTACAAAAACATTGCCTGTAATTGAAATTCTTGTATTGCCATTTTTTCTGTTTGTGGATTTTGATTTCCACATTTTTCTGCAATTAATTTTTTCCCTTCACTAACTATTGGTAATAAATTCAATGGCTCGATATCAGCCGGAACAATTGTATATTCATTCTTATCTAACCAATAAATGGTGACTGGATCTGTAACTTGTAACTTACTAAGCAACTCAACTAAACTAGATTTCACTAGTGGATGAGTGTATGGATCGCGAAGTAAAAATTTAGCACCTGTAACAAATTCATTTAACGGAAGCTTAAAAGCTGCCTGTAACCTACTTTGTTGCTCTTGAAGAGAATAATCGCCTAAATGATAAAAGTCTCGTAAACGTGTTTGCAAAGTCTCTTGATAATCCAGACGAGATTTTTCTTCCCCCCTTACAACAATTGGTAGCAAGTCTTCTTGCCATTGAGAAAGGCTACTAATTACCTCTCTTGCTAGAACAAATAATTCGTTTTGACATAAAATAGTAATGGCAATCTGGGCATCCGAAAAGCTATCAAACATTACTTCTAAATATTCAAACAAGTAGGTGCAGGCCCGTATATATTGTTGAGAATGATACAAAGCAATGATCGTTAATCGACCAATTTCTGAATCATCAACATCGCTTATAAGATCTTCTAGAATATCACTAGCTTCTTGCCATTTTTCTTCAGCAATTAATTTTTGAGCCTGAAGGTACTGATCTTGTTGGGTTTCATTCATTTTTATCACCCTTTATATTTCATTCATACTTACATTCTTTACAGCGATACCAAGTCAATTCCACGTCAAATTGCAACTATTCATTAAAAATAGAGGTTGGGAGAAAACTTTTGCTTTCTTCCAGCCTCCCTTCACTCAGTTCATGTTAAATAATTACTTTTTCTCTTTTGCCATCCGTTTTTTTCCACGACCACGGTGATGTTCTTTAGTTGATCGTGATTTTGTAGATTTATCTTCCTTTTTTTCAGTACTATTTTTAGCCTTCTTTGCGTGCTGGTTGACTTCCATAATAACTGGCAAAATAACTGGGTGTCGTTTAGTTTGGTCAAACAAGAACCGGTTTAATTTGTCACGAACATCCTGTTTCAGGTGGCTCCAATCAAATTCTTTTTGATCAAGATTTTCTTGAACAATCTTTTCAACTAAATCAGCACTCTGCTGCATTAGTTGACGATTAGTCTTTACAAACACAAATCCCCGTGACGTAATTTGTGGCCGAGCAACAATCTTTTTCTTTTTTCGATCAATAGTTGCTACTACAACAAAAATTCCATCTTCTGACAATACACGCCGATCACGTAAAACAATATTACCAATATCACCGACACCCGTACCGTCAATCATGGTATTACTTACATCAATATGTTCACCAACATAGAACTTATCATTTTTGTAAGTCAGGATATCGCCTTTATTAACGAGGAAGATATTTTCTTTTGGAATCCCTACTTCTTCTGCTAATTCTGCATGACGATCTAATAGACGAAATTCACCTTGAATTGGGATGAAGAACTTTGGCTTCATGAAATTCAACATTAACTGTTCATCATTTTGATTAGCATGTCCAGAAGGATTCAAATCATCAGAAATAAACTTAACCTCTGCTCCCGTACGATAAATCATATCCTTTGTCTTTTGTACCTCGGTCTCCTGAGCATAGGAAGGAGTAGTAGTAACAAAGACGAGATCGGTACCTGTTAACTGTAAATTAGGATTATCACCATTTGCAATTTGCTGTAATGACTTAATCGGTTCACCCATTTTACCAGTTTCCAAAATAACAACTTGTTTTGGTTCAAGCTTTTCTGCTTCCTTACGACTAATAAACAAGTCGTCTGGTAAGTGTAGCTTCCCTAAAGACATTGCTGTATCAATAATCTGTTCAATATCTTTACCAGATAAAACAATCTTCCGTCCAACAGCAACAGCAGCATTAATAATTTGCTGTACACGCATAATATTTGAAGCAACACTAGCAACAATAATTCGTCCATTTTGATATTTAAAGGTTTCTTTAATATATTCTCCAATATCTTGCTCACGAGCAGATGCACCCGTAATTCCGGCACCAGCAGAATCACTCAAAAGTGCTAATACACCTTGTGATCCAATCTCTGCTAAACGAGCAAGGTCTGTTTGATAACCTTTTTTAGCTGTCTGATCGAATTTAAAATCACCAGTATAAACAATGTTCCCTGCTTTGGTTTCTAAAACAACCCCTAAAGTTTCAGGAATAGTATGAGTCGTCTGAAAGAATGAAACCGTAACATCATTAAAATCAATTGCTGTTGAAGCATCAACAACATGAAAATCATTAAACTTCTTAACTTCCTTATGGTTTTTAACCGCCAGCTTTGCTAAGGCAATTGTCATCTCGCTTCCAAATACTGGAACATTAAAATCCATTAAGAAATATGGCAATGCGCCAATTGAATCTGCATGTCCATGTGTTAAGAATACCCCAACTATTTTATCTTTATGTTCACGAAGATATTCCCAGTCAGGAATGACAACATCAATTCCCATTAATTCATTTTCTGGATACTTTAATCCTGTATCCAAAATGAAAATTTGGTCTTCAATCTCTACGGCATACATGTTTTTTCCATTCTCACGTACACCACCAAAAGGAATAATTTTAATATTATTATCCATTGATTTGGCTCCTTTAATATTTAGTTTTGAACCTCTTATCAATTACAATGTGTAACGATAAGAATTTTATATCGTTCATTATAGCTATAAATATCTTACCACAATCAATGAAAATAATGGAGCAAAAACAAAAAAACACCTTGCCCCAGCAAAAGGCAAAGTGCTTTGATAATGTAATATTATCGACGTAAACCTAACTTTTGGATAAGTTCACGGTAAGCAGGTAAGTCAGTCCGACGTAAGTAAGCCAATAAGTTACGACGGTGACCAATCTTCTTCATTAAACCGCGTTGTGAGTGGTAATCATGCTTGTGTGTACGAAGGTGATCATTCAATTCGTTGATGTCAGCAGTTAAAACGGCAACTTGAACTTGAGTAGAACCAGTGTCCCCTTCGTGAGTTGCAAATTCCTTAATAATTTGATCTTTACGTTCTTTTGAAATAGCCATGCTATTTTCCCACCTTTCAATATTAATGCGCCTAAGATCTAAGTATAACGTCGGTGAGGATCGTTAAACTGAGAAGAGGCAATTAATTACTTGCTTAAAGTAACCTATATAAATATACATAAAATTTATCAATGTTGCAACTATTTCTGTGAAATTTTGACTTGATTGACGTTAGCTATTGCATTGCTCGCTAGTCTTTTGTATAATGACAAATGTTGAAAATTCTGGTCAACTGAAATTCGGGTAACGGAGGTGAAACTCATGCCAATTATCAAATCAGCAATTGAACGTGTTCGGACTAGTGAAAAAGCTGAAGCACGTAATGCTTCACAATTAAGCCAAATGCGGACTGCTATTAAGAAGTTCGATAAGGCAAAGCTTGCTGGCGCAGATAACCTTGATGACTTATACAAGGCTGCTATCTCAGCAATTGACCGTGCCCACTCTAAGGGTCTTATCAAAGCTAACAAGGCTGCACGTGACAAGTCACGTCTTTCAGCACGTTACGCTAAGTAATAAAAAAAGCAACTATTAAGTTAGTTGCTTTTTTTATTACTTAGCGTAACGAGAGCAGAATGGAAAAGATAAATGTTTCCCCCACTCTCTATTGCTAGCCGCCTATTCTGCTATCAAATTAATAATTTTAAAATAATGAGGAGGTCGAGTTTTAATTACCCGCCTCCTTTTTGCATCTCATGCCCCAGTCTTTTTACTCTGTTGAGAATATTGCAACATGAATAGCTGGAACAGGAGCGATGGATCACGTTGTGTTGTTTTTAACGACTGTTCAATGTGAATCAATCCCAAGTAGGCATTCTCTAAAGATTGCATTGAAAAATTACGTACAGTTTTTAATCCCAATTTAATTCGATAAGGATGAACATTAAGCTGACTTGCTAGGCTCCCTTGTGTAAGGCCACGTTTGCTCAATACCTTTATTTGAATCAACAGACGAAACTGTCCTACTAGCACCGCATTAATTCTTAATGGTGGTTGTTGTCCTGCTAATAGCTGTTGATAAAGATCTAAGGCCTTTATTTGATTATGTTTAAGGACTGCAGTGACTAAATCAAAAATATTTTCATCTAGTGATTGGGGAACTAAAGCGGCTACCATGTTTTGATCAATCTTTTTTTCATAATAAGATAAAATTTTTAATTTAGTTAAGCTTGCATCCATCATCCCATAATCTGCATTAGTTCGTTGGACTAACTCATCCAAGGCCGCTTCTGATATCTCAAAGCCAGCAGTCGACAATTGCTTTTTTACTCTTTGACGAGCTGCTTGTTCATTAAGAGGGCTAGTGTCTACTAACACTGCTGTCTTTTTTAATTGCTTTACAATCCCTTTTCGTCCATCAAGTTTTTCATAGGGAGCTGCAAAGACTAAAATTGTAGAAGGTTCCGGATGTTCAAGATACTTTTTTAGGCTGTCGAGATCATGTTCAATCTTTGAATGTTTTTTTTCACCGGTTAAAAAGAACGGTTTATTGACGATAACTAATCGGCGTTCACCAAAAAATGGAGTCGCCATTGCATCATCCAAAGCAACTGCCAATGGTGTAACCTCCATATCATATCGACCAACATTCATCACCTGTTCATTTTCTGGAATAAGTTTTGTAAAAGCATCAAGCGCCTGTTGTTGGAGAACCTGTTGTTTTCCCAAAATTAAATATACCATTGCTGGGGCTTTAGTTTTTAATTGTGTAGATAATTGGGCAATGTCCAACTCGTTTCATCTCCCCTCAATGTAGTTTTTATTTTTCCATTATGGCCATAGTATACATATTGTATCATTCCAAATTGCTGCGTTGATAAGTAATTAATATTTAATTTCTGAAAGTTTTTTATTGTTATTTCATCGGGATGATGATATCTATTAAATCGTCCAGCTGAAATTATCGCATACTTAGGAGTAATTGTCTGTAAAAATGAATAACTACTAGCAGTTTTACTACCATGGTGACCAGCTTTTAGGATATCTATTTTTAGTTGTGGATACTTTTGAATAACCTTTTCCTCATTTTGCTGGTCCAAATCCCCAGTAAAAAGAAATTTTTTCCCGCCAAATTTCCCGGTTAGCACTAAGGAATCCTCATTTTTTCCTTCTCCAGGAAAGAAAGGATGCAAGATTTGTAACGGAAATGATGATAACTTAACACTATCAGTTACTGGAATTATTATTGGGGTTGTATTCGTAACATTCCTTACTTTATTAAGAAGCGCTGGTTGTTTTTCCATTCCCGCTGGTACAATCACTCTTTTCACCGCTATATTCTCTAAAATTGTTGTTAAATAGCCAATATGATCTGCATCGTGATGGGTTAAACAAATAGTGTCAATTTGACTTATCCCCTTACTCTTCAAATAATTAATGGTTATTCGCTGAGCATCATCTTGAGAATGCCTTGCAGTTGCCCAATTTGGCTTTTTAAAACTTAATTTACCTCCTGTATCAATCATTGTTACTCGGTGATTAAAGGGTTCTCTAATAAGAATTGAATCTCCTTGTCCAATATCAATAAAAGTAACCTCCCCATTAAGCGGAAAATGAATTATTCCACCGGTAATTACATACAACAAAGCTAGTATTTTCCATGATTTTAAGGATGCATCTTGAGAAATAACAAATAAGGACGCGAAAAATAATAAAAGCGCCAAAATTAGCGGCGGCTTCCCAAAATGAATCATTCCCGGAAAATCAGCTAGCCAATTTAAAATATACTGAAAACATCTTAAACCAGCATTAATTAAATATGCGAGTGGTTCAAAAAAACTAAAACTAAGTGCTCCAACTAAGACTGCCGGGAAAATAACTGTAGAAAATAATGGAATTATTAAATAGCTAACTCCAAAGCTCAACAGATGAACCTCATATACATAACTCAATAACGAAGGTAAACTAATTAAATTTAATAATAAAGACTGCTTAAACCCACGTACTGATTCCGGAAGAACTTGAAGAACAAAAGAAAGTAAATAGCTTAATTGCCCACCTAATGTAAGTAATAATAATGGATCAAGGACTAGTCCAATCAATAAACTTAGCGCCCACCCATCAAGACGGTCTAAATTTAAATACCGATGAAGAAGACCAAGTTCAGCCATAATGACTGCTCTGACCAAGCTTGTTGCTCCACCGCCAACGAGCAGATAAAATGGTAAAATAATAATTAAAAATATATCAATTGATTCTTTACGCCACCATAAATGAGCTAAAAGTCGCCGGAATAAATCAGTAAAAAGGACGATATGCATTCCTGAAATACAAAAAAGGTGTAACAGACCAAGCCTTTTAACACTTACCATTAATCCAGCTGAATCTTCATTACTACTACCAATTATTAATTGGTGACAATACGTACTAAGAGGGTAAGGTAAGGTTTCAAAATAAAGGCTGAGTCGTTTTCTTAATGTATGACACCAGCCGATTATTCCCTGCTTTTGCTCATTTACTTGTTCTATTTGAGTAATTTGGACTTGATTACAAATTCTTCGATGATGATTATAAGTTAAATTATCAAATTGATTTTCGTTTGTATGAGGAATCAGCGGTTTTAATTGACCGTTAATAAGCCATATCGATGGTGTGGTAAGCTTATCAATCTTTTTAAGCATCTGTGGTGACTTAAACGACATTATTACAACTTCCCGTTGTCCTGTTTGAACATCAGTTACCATACCCGTCATAAAATTTCCATTAAATTTTAATTCATCGGGGTAAACTAATATTCTTTTGGTAACTTCCATTTGTCTATTTGCCGTAATAGTTGTCCAATTTTTTTGTAAACTGTAACACCAAACCATCATCAATAAACAAGTTAATATTCCAATTTCAAGTACTATTGGTCTTTTTAATATCGCAATTCGATAAAATAAGGCAATCAATAGCAAAATTACCCAATGTGGTCCAAAGAAACTAACTGCTACTAAACTGGCAATTATCGTCGGGAAAAACCAAAAGTGTTGAATAATCTATTTTTGATCTGGGTTAATATATTGATCCAGATCGACCTCTTCTAAAATATTACTATCTAATTTGATTTGATGAAGCGCAACATTTTTTAGTTTAATTAATTTCATTGCGTAATCATCATTGTGATAATTACGAATATAATTTATCTCCCTGATTCCGGTCTGTAACAAACTTTTAGTACACTGCAGGCAAGGAAAATCCGTTACATAAAGGCTTGCTTTATCAGCAGAAACGCCAAATTTAGCACACTGCAAAAGAGCATTCATTTCTGCATGAATAGTTCGCACACAATGTCCATCACGTAAATAACATCCTTCATCAATGCAATGCGCATCGCCAGCAACCGAGCCATTATATCCACCAGCAATTATCCGTTTGTCACGAACTAAAACTGCCCCTACTGATAGTCGATTGCAGGTGCTCCGCGACGCTAATAATGCTGCTTGAATCATAAAATACTGGTCCCAATCAATTCTCTGTTTCATATTATTTCACTCCTCTATAATTGAAATATAGTATAACAAATATCTTCATCAAAAAAATAAAAACTAGATAGATAGATGATCTTTTAGTTTAGTAACAGTTTTTTCGCCAAAACCATTTATCTCTTTAAGTTCGTCAATACTTTTAAACTGACCATGTTCCTGACGGTATTGCAATATTAAATCTGCTTTTTTATCGCCAATTCCAGTAATTTGACATAATTGTTCTTTTGTAGCAGTATTTAGATTTACCTTTGCAGAACCATCGCTTTCACTTTCATTATTAGATGCTGATGGTTCCGTACTGCTAGGGGCTGCTGAACTTTCACCTTGCAACGGAATATAGATCATTTGCTGATCGGTTAATTGTTTAGCTAGATTTACCTGGCGTAAGTCTGCATTTGGTAAGGGCCCACCTGCGACTTTCAATGCTTCGTTCACCCGATCATCCGCTTTCAGCTCATAAACTCCTGGCCTTTTTACAGCTCCTTTTATATCAATTGCGATAGTTTCTTTCATTGTACTGGTAGAAGTTAAACTGCTTCCCGTTTCACTACTTGTTAAAACGGCATTGGTATTTGAAATCAAAGCATCGTTATTGTTTTTATTAAATATCCAATATCCACCAACCACTGCAGCAATCACTATCATAAGCATTTGCATTCGGTATTTTATCCATAGTTCTGACAATTGCTGCACACTTCTCACCTCCCTATAAATATAAATACGTAAAGAAAGCAATTTTGCACTAAAAAAGGTGCTGTGATATAAGTTAGGTTCCTTTCATAAAAGATAAATAGTACTATACAACAATAGTTCTCCATTGCTCGGTAAAACCGAACATTAGAGAACTATTGTTGTTTACAGAGGTTCCTAGAGGCTAACTTCACGTCGAATAACGAAGCCACAAGTGAATTCTGTCTCGCTCCCTTCCTACGATTGGTCAAGAAAAAACATTTAGAAAAGAAGAGTATCCTAAACCAACCCGGTTCTTATTCAAGAATCGAGAATTAAATTAGTAGTATATTAAATTTGTGAGGGGATTATGCCTTCACAAGGACCATTGAGTATACCGATAGTGGTATTTTTCATGGTGCTTAATCATAGATAAGAGACATTTCAGAGTTTTATTCATACAAGCTCCCATGACGACCTTATTCAGTTTTGGATAAGGTCGTCTTTCTTTTAATAGTCAACGATATGACTAGAATTAGCGTGTTGTTGGCAGCCCACATTACCTACAGTAAAATATAAGAGCTTACGGACAATCGAGGTTCCACGCTTATTAATGTGGTCTTGACCTAAATGGATTCCAGATAGGTAACGACGAATATCAATTTCGCCAAAGGCATTAAACTGATTGTAGAACCGGCTAAGTTCATGAAGAGTAAGATAGTCCTTTGGTCAAGAAACTGTTAGCCGCAAAGAGTTTTCTTGGACAGTAAGGACAATTCGATGAGCATCTTTCTGGTCGGTCTTAACTCGTCGTAGACTTGCGAATTTTAAATGAAGCTCTAGTAGATTAAAACGGCAAAAGCAGAGACCATTAGTTTCACAGAAATGTTCGATCACTCGAGAATAAATTCCGGCCGCTTCAAAGTAAATAATCGGAGTTTGTGCTTGCTTAACCATATCAAGCAAATTGAAAAAGCTTGACCTAGTATGGACTAGCTGAAATTCTTTTATGCACTGTTTACCCCGCTACCAGACGCTATAACCTTTCCCCCCATTGAAACATCCAAAGCAATTATATCGGTCATAAGAAGACTTACTTTATAGAAATAGAGCTAACCACCATCTTAAATTTGCACTTCATTTCCTAAATACTCGAACTTGCGGTTCTCGTAACCTAAAAGCAAAATATCAAATCAAAGATAGCGAAGGTCATTTTTTGATACGAACCCGAAGTCCCTGGAGCATGATCGATCTTAGCTCTATCTTCAAAGTAACAAAAAAGTCCAGGACAATAATTATTTTTGTCCTGAACTAATCTTAGGCTGTTTTATTTTACTTATGAGTTTGTAAATATTTCACCGCGTCATCAAAGGAGGTGACAGGGACAACCTTCATCCCCGGTGCATATTTTTTAGCTGCCTTTTTAGCCATTTGGTAATTAGTCAAATGGTCTTCTTCATACTTAAGAATCTCTTTCGTTGGCTTTATATAAGGAGCGAAGAAAATCGTGGCTCCTGCACGGTGCGCAGCGATTACTTTTTTATCAATCCCACCAATTTCTCCAACTGTTCCATCTGAATTTATCGTTCCCGTTCCGGCGATTTTACGTCCATGCTGCAAATTTTTTCCACTAATCTGTTGATATATTTGTAAACTGAACATTAAGCCACCAGATGGACCACCATATTGACCGGCATCAACTTTTACGGGAATCTTAGTTTTAACTTGCATATTATTAGTAAGAATGATCCCTATTCCAGGCTTATTAGTATTAGCAATTCTAACAAGCGGGTGAGTTACAGTTTTAGTTTTTCCATCCCGAATATAAGTAACCGCTAATGGCGTTCCTAATTTTTTAGTACCAATATATTTTTGAAAGCCTTGAGCAGTATTAAAGTGATGGCCATCTACTTTGGTAATCGTGTCTCCAACATGAATATCATGTTTAAATTTAGAATTAGGCTGAACCTGCAAGACATAAATTCCTAGATAGCGTCGTGTAACTTTTTGATGAGCAGCATTGTAGGCAACCGCAATCGCTTCATTAATTGAACTATCCATATAAAATTTCTGAACACGGTCATAAGTCGCACTATTTTGACCACCAGTTACATCCTCAACGCTTTCAATTGACATATAGGGCACCATTTTGGCATATAAATAAGTTGCCGGATGAGCACGCTGAATCGCCACAGACGTCAACATAAAACTACCTTTATATCGATCTGGATGCCCCTTTATTTTAACAAAGGACTGCAAATCAGCCGCAGTTCCTGGACTCTCGATATAGGAATTTAGGGGCCAGAACAAAAAGCATCCCAACAAGAGGACAAGTCCTAAAACAATTCCTATTCGTCTTAATATTACATTATCTTGCTTTTTCATTATCTTTCTTAACCCGCAACATTTCTCGTTTCATTAACCGCTTTTTCAGTGCTTCATTAATATTAGCGGGAAGATAAGCTGAGATATCTCCCCCCGCTGATGTGACTTCTTTTAATAAACTACTAGATAAGTGCTGATATTCAGGTTTAGCAAGGAAAAAGACGGTTTCACACTGATCATCTAAAAAATTATTCATCGCTGCAATATCACGTTCATATTGAAAATCAGTAGTATTACGCAACCCGCGCATTAAGTAGTCTGCACCAATCCGATTCATTAGATCAACAGTTAAACCCTCAGTTGTAATAACAGAAACGTTATCTAACCCACTAACAGCTTCTTTAATCTGAGCTACCCGTTCTTCAACGGTAAACAGCGGATTTTTACTTTCATTAGTCATCACTGCTACTGCCAATTGATCAAATAATGCACTTCCTCGTTTAATTAAATCTAAATGTCCAAGTGTTAATGGGTCAAATGATCCCGGAAAAACTGCAACTTTCATTATTTGGATTCTCCTTCATATTGATAAATTGTTAAAACCGTAATTCCATATTCCTGACGTCGAATAAAGTTAAAGCCAGCCAAATTTATTGGTAAGTTTGCATTTTGATCAGTTTCTGCCACAATTATGGCCTTCTTAGCTAACAAATTATTTTTAACCATCTGCTCAATATTATTAACAATTTGCTGTTTAGCATATGGCGGATCTAAAAAAACTAAATTAAATTTCACTTCGTCTTTTGCTAATAAATTCAATGCTTTGTGAGCATCCATTTTATAGACTTTAAATTGTTCAACATGTTTTGTAACATCAATATTCTTCTTAATTGTTTTGATTGCTTGATATTGACGGTCAACTAAAACTGCTTGATTGATTCCACGCGAGACAGCCTCAATACTTAAGCCGCCACTTCCAGCAAATAAGTCGAGACTGTTTCCACCATTAAAGTAGGGACCAATTATATTAAACAATGCTTCTTTAACTTTATCAGTCGTTGGACGAGTTGCCATTCCTGGAACAGCACTAAGTTTCCGCCCACCAAAATCTCCTGCAACAATTCTCATTTTTTATCATCCTCATCATGTAATTGATAGACCCCCGTTAATTCAAGGTCAGCTAACGTTGGATCTAAATCAGGCCGTGCTGATAATTCAACTTTCTTTACTGCACGTAACCGACTTACTTTCTCTTTAATTTTTTCTACCTCACTCTGGTCCACATACATCACCACATAATGCATTCGACGAGAAATATAATCAATCTGGCCGTAATGACGGAGAGAACGAATCACACGATGATTATTAATATAAATTATCAGAGAACGCCGTGGAATTAAGTTAAACATTCTTTACGCCTCCTGATTCAGGAATAAATGGTTTTCCCATTACCAAACGATCACGATTCTGTTGCATACTAATATTCATTATAATTCCCACCGTTGCAGAAAGAATCAACATACTTGATCCTCCATAACTAATAAAGGGGAAGGTAACCCCGGTAATCGGCAAGAGGCCGAGAACCCCACCGATATTAAAAAGAGTTTCAACCGTAAAGAATGTTGCGGAACCATAGCAAATTAGTGTTTGGTACAAACTATCTGCACGAACACCCACTTGAATAATCCGACAAATCAAAAAGAGTAAAGTGATCAAAATTGCAGTTACACCAACTAAGCCTAATTCCTCACTAGTAATTGACATAATAAAGTCAGTATTGGGCTCAGGTAAATAACCCATTTTCTGGATACTATTTCCTAATCCTACCCCAAACACTCCTCCATTACTAATTGCATAATAAGAGTTAACCAGTTGGCTTCCGGAACCACTAGCATTTCCAAAGGGATTTAAAAAGGCAACAAAACGTGCAACCTGGTATCCACCACCTTGGAGTAAACCACTTTCAACTAGTCGTTCCAATCCAAGATAGCCCACTGCTGGCAAAACAAGAATTATTCCCAAACCAACACCCCATTTATAGTCCGCTGCTAAAAGCATAATTGCAATAATTGCCCCGTTAATCGCCATTCCCCCAATATCTGGTTGAATCATAATTAACCCAAGAAAGACTGCAATTATGAGCCAGGGGCCTTTGGCATCAGTGGTAAAATGTTGGCCACGTTGCCGAATTTTAGCCATTCGATCAGCTAAATATAAGATAAAATATAGCTTACAAATTTCCACTGGTTGAATATTAAAGAAACCTAAAGATATCCAACCCTTAGCTCCATTAACTGCCCGACTAAAAACCAAAACAATAATAAGGAGAAGCCCTACCACTAGTGTTGAATCGCGTAAAAACCTTGGTGTTCGATAATGCCGTAAAGGATAATTTGCCATAAATGTCATTACCATGACTCCCATCACAACATATATTGTTTGTTTTATTAAATATCCCAATGGGGTCCCACCATTTTGCATTTCAATGGAAGCACTCGCTGAATAGACCATTACAATTCCTACTAAGCATAAAGCAAGATAAGGAACTAAAAGATAATAATCAAGGTAGCGGACGTTATTCCATACAGAACGAATCTTACGGAATCTTAATTTCTTTTTCTTCACAAAGTGCACCTACCTAAAACAAAATACAATCATTATTATACAACAAAAAAAAGCTCAGAAAGCCAATTAGCCTCCCAAGCTTTTTAAATATTTACTTTCGTGAAGCAGCACGACGACGCTTAGCTTCCTTTTCACGAGCATTTGTGTTAAGGGTTTTCTTTCGTAAACGGATGTTTTCTGGAGTTACTTCACAGTATTCATCTTCATTTAAGAATTCTAGTGATTCTTCAAGGGAGAAGTGTGTAGGTGTCTTAATGTGAGCCATTTCATCAGAACCGGCAGCACGAACGTTAGTTAAGTTCTTACCCTTGGTGATGTTAACAGTAATATCATTTTCACGACTGTTTTCACCAACGATCATACCTTCATAAACTTCAGTACCTGGATCAATTAATAATTGACCACGACTTTCGATACCCATCATTGCGTAGGTAGTAGCCTTACCAGCATTCATTGATACAAGAGTACCTTTTTGACGTCCAGGATTCCAGTTCTTAATAACTGGTGCGTACTTTTCAAAGGTATGACTCATGATTCCGTAACCACGGGTCATAGTCATAAATTCAGTTGAATACCCAATCAAGCCACGTGATGGTGCCAAGAAAATAAGCCGAGTTTGTCCGTTTTCACCTGGTTCCATGTTCTTCATTTCACCCTTACGCTTAGAAAGGCTATCAATAACTGCACCAGTATATTCATCTGGAGTATCAATTTGAACTTCTTCAAATGGTTCACTCATTACTCCATCAATTTCGCGATAAATAACTTGTGGACGTGATACAGACAATTCATATCCCTCACGCCGTAAAGTTTCGATCAAGATAGAAAGATGCAATTCACCACGACCAGAAACAGTCCATGCACCTGGGTCATCAGTATCTTCAACCTTTAAGGATACATCAGTTTGCATTTCACGCTTCAAACGATCTTCAAGCTGACGGGCAGTAACAAATTTACCTTCACGACCAGCAAACGGAGAATCATTAGTCCGGAAAGTCATTTGTAATGTAGGTGGATCAATCCGTAATGGAGTGATTGCTTCTGGATGTTCTGGATCAGTCACAGTTTCACCAACGTTGATGTCTTCCATACCAGAAACCGCAATTAAGTCACCAGCTTTAGCTTCTTTAATTTCTAACCGCTTCAAACCGAAGAAACCAAAAAGCTTAGTAACCCGGAAATTCTTCTTTGAGCCATCAAGCTTCATTAAGGTAACATTATCGCCGACCTTAATCTTACCACGGAAGACACGACCAATACCGATACGACCAACAAAGTCATTATAATCCAAAATAGCAACTTGGAATTGGAGTGGTTCATCAGCATTATCTACTGGAGCAGGAATGGTCTTGATGATAGTGTCAAACAATGGCTTCATTGTGTGCTCTTGAGTAGAAACATCTGAATCATAACTTGAAGTACCGTTCATTGCTGAAGTGTAAACAACTGGGAAGTCGAGTTGATCTTCATCTGCACCCAATTCGATAAAGAGGTCAAGAACTTCATCAACAACTTCTTCTGGACGAGCACCTTTACGGTCAACCTTGTTAATTACAACGATTGGTGTTAAGTGTTGTTCAAGAGCCTTCTTAAGAACAAACCGTGTTTGAGGCATCGTCCCTTCGAAAGCATCCACAACAAGCAATACACCATCAACCATCTTCATAACACGTTCAACTTCACCACCGAAGTCCGCGTGTCCTGGTGTATCTAAGATGTTAATTTGGTGATTGTCATATTTAACAGCAGTATTTTTTGAAAGAATAGTAATACCACGTTCACGCTCAATAGCGTTAGTATCCATCGCACGATCTTCAATTGAGAAGTGTTCTGGTAAAGTATCTGATTGCTTCAACATTTCGTTAACTAAGGTAGTTTTACCGTGGTCAACGTGGGCAATAATCGCAATGTTACGAATGTCGTCACGAGTTTTCAAAACTTGATTCTCCCTTTCGTCATATCATTTTTAAGTCGAACAGCAGCGGCCTATCAATAGCCAATTTCATAAAAAAACTGTGACATCGCGGTCACAGCCTCGACAACTAATTGATGATTTGTCGAATATCTCGACTAACCTGCCTCGTTGCTACTAATACAAGATTAGATGATAACACATTAATAGAACTACCGTCAATTGATTTCACAACTAAGCCTAATTCTTCTGCTAACATTCGCCCAGCAGCAAGGTCCCATGGCTTTAAATTCGAGATATATCCACCTAATTGACCAGTGATCACACCAATCATCTCAATACCAGCACTTCCATACATCCGTAAACCAATTGCGTCTTGAGCAATCTTTTTCAAGGCTGGATTCCCGCTTAAAGTTAATGTCCGATTCATCGCTAACAGACTTTCTCGCAAGCCTAAGTCAGCTGGTTGACTAATTTTTTGGTTGTCAACATAAACGCCGGCACCCGTTCGCCCATGATAAAGACGATTATTAATTACATCCAAAATATAACCAAGGACTGGTTGACCATCAACATATAATGCTAACATAACAGCAAAATTATTATGTTGTTTAACAAAATTCATTGTTCCATCAATTGGATCAACAATCCAAACATGGCCTTGCATATTATTTATTTGCTGATCACCAAACCCTTCTTCACTTAAGATTTGACTATCCGGATCAATTTTTCGTAGTTGATCATTTATTAATTGTTCATTTTCCCGGTCAATTGTCGTTACAAGATCTGTATAATTCGTCTTAGTATCGATCTGGTAATCATTTTCCATTTTCTGGTAGGCATTTTGACCTGCTTGACGGATTAATTGTTGTGCTTTTTGATCTAATACTTCAATACTAATCATTTTTTACTCAACCATCTTAATTCTCTTATCTGCTGAATTTTGTGCTGCTTTAACAACGCGGTAAAGAACATAACTAGAATTCTTTTCAAACTCACGACCCAATTGTTTCTCTTCAGCTTTTGAAGGAACGACCTGCTTAAAATCACGATAACAATTTAAAATTTTATCTCGGTCAACTCCGACTTCATAAGCATCTTCAACCGCCCTAAACATGGCAATTACTGTTTCCATCTCTTTGGTGGTCCATGACGGATCAAGTGGATAACTATAGTTTTGTGAATTCATTTTGCCCCTCCATTCTTTTCCTACTTGTATTATACTATCCAAATAGAAATTTAGGAATAAAAGGCCTAAAAGAATCCAAATAGAAAAGTTCTTAGTACACTCAAAATTGAGTCACTAGGAACTTTTTCTAAGTTTAATTTATCAAAATTTAGATATGTGTTGGGAAGCCAAGCGCAATGTCTGCAGCTTCTTGAACAGGTTCATTCAATGTTGGGTGTGGATGAATTGTTAAAGCAACGTCTTCAACATTCATTCCACAGTTGACAATCAGTGAAAGTTCACCCGCAAGGTCACTAACACCAGGACCAACACCTTGAGCACCAATAACATTCTTCTTATCTTTAGTATAAATTAAGCGAATAAATCCTTCCGCAGCATCAAGAGAAACGGCACGAGCATTACCAGCAAATGGGAATTGAGCAGTAGATACATCAATTCCTTTATCTTTAGCTTCTTCAACCGTCATACCAACTTGAGCTAATTCCGGATCAGCAAAGCAAACCATCGGTACTCCAACCCAATCGTTAGCAGTATTTTTACCAGCAATTGCGCCAGCGGCAGTTTTAGCTTCAAAGAATGCCTTGTGAGCAAGAGCAGGACCAGGAACAATATCTCCAATAGCCCAAATACCAGGTACATTCGTCCGCCCTTGTTCATCAACAATTACTTGATGACGGTCGTTTAACTTAACATTTGTCATATCAAGCCCAAAATCATCAGTATTTGGTTTACGGCCAACAGATACCATGCAGTAGTCTGCTTTAATGCTCTTTTCACTGCCATCGACTTCATAAGTGACAGTAACACTATTTTCATCTTGCTGAGAATCTTTAGCCATTGCCTTAGTTACAATGTCCACGCCCTTCTTTTCAAGATTCTTGACAACAATATCAACCATATCATGGTCAAATCCACCAAGAATTGAATCAGTACCTTCAATAATCGTTACATGAGCACCAAGATCGGCATAGGCACCAGCTAATTCTGTACCAATGTAGCCACCACCAATTACAACTAATTCTGCTGGTACTTCCTTGAGGTTTAAGCCACCAGTTGAATCAATCACACGGCCTTCAAACTTAAAATGGGGAATTTCTACTGGATGACTTCCTGTTGCAAGAATCAAGTTCTTCCACGCGATAGTCCGACCATTATCATTATCCATGAATTGCTTTGGACCGGGCTTAATTACACGAAGTTGATGGTCATTATCGAGAATTGCCTCGCCATCAATAACTTCAACTTTATGCTTCTTTAAAAGCATCTTAACTCCACGAATCATCCGGTCAACAACTTTATGGTCCTTCCATTCTTGAGTCTTAGTAAAGTCTAGCTTTGCATCAGTCTTAGAAATACCATAAATAGATGAATCTAAAGTTTCTTGGTAACGGTGGCCAGCAGCAATTAATGCTTTAGATGGTACACATCCAATATTTAGACAAACACCACCTAAACCTGGTTCACCCTTATCAATTAAGGTAACCTTTTGACCTAATTCTGAAGCTCGAATAGCGGCTACATAACCACCAGGACCTCCACCAACAATTACTGTATCCTTTTGTTCAACATCAGCCATTATCTAACCCTCCATCATCAATAATTCTGGATCATGTAATAACTTGTTCATGTAGTTCAATGCATGTTGTGCAAGTCCACCATCAATTAAACGGTGATCGTAAGTCAATGATAACTTCATCATTCGGCCAACAACAATTTCACCATCTTCGTTAACGTATGGTTCCTTGTCAATTCGACCAACACCAAGAATTGCAACATCTGGTTGGTTGATAACAGGGGTGAACCAGCCACCGCCAATTGAACCAATATTACTGATGCTGATAGTCCGGCCAGCCATTGATTCTGGACTTAGCTTGTTGTCAAAGGCTGCTTGAGTATTTTCAGTAATTTCCTTAGCAATCTCAAACATACTCTTAGAATCTGCATTCTTAATATTTGGATTATAGAGACCGTGGTCAGTGTTAGTAAGGATTCCAACATTGTAGTAGTGCTTGTAAACAATTTCTTGAGTAGAATCATCAATTGAAGCATTTAATTCTGGGAACTTCTTACATGTGGCAACTAAAGCCTTAATAATGTATGGCAAGAAAGTTAAATGAATATCTTGTTCTGCAGCAACTGCCTTGTACTTCTTGCGACTAGCCATTAAAGCAGATACTTCAACTTCATCAAATGACGTAACATGTGGTGAGATATCCTTTGATTCACGAGTAGTCTTAGCGATGATCTTCCGCATGTTAGACATTGGTTCACGTTCTTCAAGGTCAGCATTCCATGGCTTGATGGTATTACCAGCTGTCTTAGCCGCAACAGGAGCAGTCTTAGCTGACGTAGATGTACTCTTTTCTTCCTTAGCTGGAGCAGCTGACCCATTAAAGTTATCAATATCTTCTTTAAGAACTTGACCGTGATTCCCACTTGGTTGGACAAGTGAGATATCAACACCTTTATCACGGGCATATTGACGAACAGAAGGCATTGCCATTACAAGCTTATTTGGTTCTGCAAGGGGAGCCACTCCACCCTTTGAAGAATTATCTTCTGAAGGGGAATCTGTAGCTGGAGCAGTGGATTCTTCACTCTCAGTAGCCTCCTCACTACCTGTATCAGTTTCATCATCATCGTCTTCACTTTCGACATTTGTACTAATACCTGGCTTACCATCATCAATTTCAGCGAGCTTGTCGCCCTTTTCAACATGGTCGTCTTCTTTTACAAATAATTTTTTGATAGTTCCATCAACTGGAGATACCAATTGCGTAGTTGACTTGTCAGTTTGAATTTCAATTAAAGGATCATCAGCTTTAATTGCTTCTCCTTCTTTAACAAGCCAAGAAGCAACATCACCTTCAGTTAATCCTTCTCCCATTTCTGGTAATCTAAAAATGTATGCCATATCGTATTAACACCCTTTCTATTCCGCACTTTAGTAATTAATTACTTCTCGTACGGCATCCTCAATATCACGTGCACCTGGAAGCCAAACATTTTCAGCCTGTGGGAATGGATATACTGAGTTAGGAGCAGCAACCCGGGTAACAGGAGCATCAAGGTACATAATTGCACCTTCTGAAATAGCTGACGCAACTTGAGCACCAACACCAGCCATCTTTTGTGCTTCTTGAACAATAACGACCCGATGTGTCTTCTTAATAGATTCAAAAATCGTATCAGTATCGAGTGGGTAAAGAGAACGTAAGTCAATAATCTCAGCAGAAATATTGTCCTTAGCTAACTTCTTAGCAGCTTTTTGCGCTTCAGATACTTCACCACCATAAGCAATAATTGTAACATCAGTACCTTCTTGAACAACATTTGCTTTATCCAATGGAACAGTGTATTTGTCGTCAGGAACTTCGCCTTTGACTGATCGATACAGACGAAGGTTTTCAAGGAAGAGAACTGGATCGTTATTTTCAATTGCGGAAATAATCAATCCCTTAGCATCATAAGCAGAACTTGGTGCAACAACACGTAATCCCGGAATACCAACAAAGAAGTTTTCGAGATCATCCCCGTGCAACTCAGCAGTATGAGTACCACCACCATAAGGAGTTCGGATCGTAATTGGTGCATGCTTAGTTCCATTGTATTGGAATCGCATCCGTGACATTTGAGCAGCAATAGAATCCATTGCTTCAAAAGTAAAGCCCATGAATTGAATTTCTGGTACTGGACGCCAGCCAGTTGCTGCTAAACCAATTGACATTCCTAAAATACCCGATTCAGCAAGGGGGGTACTAAATACACGATCAACACCATACTTTTCTTGAAGACCATTAGTGGCACGGAAAACACCACCATTTTTACCAACATCTTCACCGAATACTAAAGTCTTAGGATCCTCGGCTAAAGCGATGTCAATACCTTCAGTAATAGCTTTGATATAAGTCTTTTTAGCCATGATTACTTCGACTCCTTTTCTTCGTACTTCTTAATTTGTTCTTTAATGTCTGGCGTTGGTACTTCAAACGTCCGCTTCAACATGTCGCTAACCTTTTCAGGTTCTACTGAATCGGCTTCTTTCATCGCTTCTTTAAAACTTTGTTTGCATTCATCAGCGTACTTTTGTTCTTCTTCTTCAGACCAAAGCCCTTTCTTTGTTAAGTACTTGCGGAGACGAATCAATGGGTCTTTATCAAACCATGGCTTTGTTTCATCCTCAGTCCGGTAACGACTAGGATCATCACCAGCAGAACTGTGCGCACCGAACCGGTATGTTAATGTTTCAATTAGAACTGGTCCATTACCAGCAGCTGCAAATTCACGGGCTTCCTTGGCAACTTCATAACATGCAAGGACATCCATTCCATCAACTTGAACACCAGGAATACCGGCAGCAACTGCCTTTTGTGCAATTGTTTGTGCTTCAGTTTGTAGCTTTCGTGGGAATGAAATAGCCCATCCATTATTTTGAATGATAAATACACCAGGAGCTTGAAATGCACCAGCAAAGTTCATCCCTTCATAAGTATCTCCTTGTGAACTTCCACCTTCACCAGTGTAAGCATAAGCAACAGTATCCTTTTCACCATTCTTCTTAATTCCAAGAGCACCACCAGCCATTTCGACCATCTGCGCCCCGATAATGATTTGTGGACGAAGAGCACGTGCATCAAAAAGATTACCTTTGATGTGGCCTTTTGACCATAGGTACATTTGAGCAACAGTTGCTCCGTGTTGAATTAATTGTGGCAAGTCACGATAAGCAGGGAAAAGGAAGTCTTGCTTCTTAAAGGCAGCAGCAGTCCCCATTTCAGAAGCCTCTTCACCCCAAGTTGGAGCATAGAAGCCTAATCGACCTTGCTTTGAGAAACTCATTGTTTGTTCATGCAAGGCACGTTCCCAAACCATTTTTTTCATTAGGTCAACTAATAATTCATCACTGAAATTAGCCATTAATTCTTCATTAACAACATTTCCGTCATTATCAAGAATTTGTACGGGTTTTGCATAAGGTACCCCTTCATTGGCTTTAATCTCAGCAAAATCGACAGCTTTGGTATTGGCCATATTCAACATTCCTTTCCAAATCCAATTAACATCATGTAAGCGATTGCTTACCTATACTTATAGTATAACTGATTACTTAAATAATACAAGCGCTTCCACAAGCTTAATAAACAAAATTATTAAAATGGTTCAATTGAAGGTTCCGTTCTTAAAATTGATAGTCAACGAGTGATTCTACTTATATTCATTAGCAATTTTAAATAGTTATGATAGACTATAGTATGACTGAATTTTTATATGGAGGCATAGTGAGTAATGTATTTAATGAAAGATATTACCCGTGATGGCAATCCTGTTCTACGCAAACGGGCTGCTAAGGTCTCATTTCCCCTATCTGATGAAGACCAAAAATTAGCTAAGGATATGATGCAATACTTAGAAGTGAGTCAAGATCCTGAATTATGTGAAAAATATAAGTTACGAGCTGGAGTTGGCCTTGCTGCTCCTCAAGTTGGTGTTTCAAAACAAATGGCTGCTGTCCTCGTTCCAGCGCCTACTGAAGGTGAAAAGCCCTTATTTAAGGATGTTATTATTAATCCAGTAATCGTTAGTGAATCGGTTCAATATGGTGCTCTTACTGAAGGGGAAGGGTGTCTTTCAGTTGATAAAGACGTACCTGGCTACGTACCACGACACGATCGCATCACATTACGTTATCAAGATGTTAATGGTGAAACTCATAAGGTACGATTAAAGCATTATCCAGCAATTGTTTGCCAGCATGAAATTGACCATCTACATGGGGTACTTTTTTATGACCACATTAATAAAGATCAACCATTTGAAGCACCTGCAGATACAGTAATGATTAGTTAATTTAAAAAATAAGGAGGCTGAGAAAAATTTTACTTTTTTCTCAGCCTCTACTCTTTTCACAAGCAATCGCAAGATAATGTAGGAACCAACTACCTTGTCAATAAAGTTGTTTTCTGCTCTCACTTTTACTAATTACTATTTAGTTTTAACTTTTTTAAATCTTCAATGTACTCAACAGTTGCTTCATTTATTAAATACGCAATATCAATGTGCAAAATTCCTTCATATTTCCACCAATCGGTTATAACAAACGGTTGCGAGGCCTTAGGAGCCATCTTTAAATGATGTTCTTTTGCATATTCATCAAGTTTTACTGCCAGTTTTTGGCGTGTGAAATCATCCAGATTAATATTTTCTTTTTTATAATCAAAATGATATTCGAAAGCAAGCACACCTTTTCCCCACACATCAGCCACAATTTGTGAATTTAGATCTTTATCCCAATGTAACAATTTTTTTAAACTAGTATTTAACGCTACATCAGTAACATCTTGAGCATTTTTTTGTACCATTAGCGTTGCTCGCTTAAGAAATACTCGATGAATCATTAAATAAAGAGCAATAACAATTATTGCTGCTGCAATACAGATTAAAAATATAACCATGACTACCACCTTTTTGACCTTTACCTTTATTTAATAATACCATGTTAGGAAAAGTTAAGACACTTTTGGTCATCTGTGATAGAATAATAAGGTAAATTACTGCATAATATCTTTAATTAAGGAGTTTTAACAGTATGACTTTTAAAGTATACTACCAAGCTGATAAAGCAAAACGTCCGGTTCGTGAAAATACTCAATCATTGTATCTTGAAGCTGATTCAGAAGCTGAAGCACTTTTAATGGTTGAACAAAACACGGACTACAATATTGAATTTGTAGAACAACTTGATGAAAAGGCACTTGCTTACGAAAAGCAAAATCCCAATTTTAAGTTGACGACGTTCTAAGCTTTTAATCATTAACAGAGGCTGAGAAAAACGCTTGTTTTTCTCAGCCTCCAATTTCTTATGAACACTAGAAAATATTGAATTAACTATTAGAATATAAGTATTTTTGATTTTTGGCACTATTCAAAGGAGGAATATTGATGAATTATTCAATCATCCTCAACCGTTATGCCGGTAATGGCAATGCAGAAAAGGCATGGTCGTCAATTAAACCGATCCTAGATCAACAACAAATTGATTATCATATGGAAACAACTAAGTATCCTAATCATGGAGAATATCTTGCCAGTCAGATTGCTCAATCTCATAATGCAGGATCAACAATTGTCATTGCGATTGGTGGTGATGGTACCTTACATCAAGTCGTTAATGGACTTATGAAGACGGCCAAGCGATTGAATAAAGAACCACTTGCTGTTGGATATATTCCTGCTGGAACAGGAAATGACTTTGCACGCGGTTATGGGATTTCTATGCATCCCCAAAAAGCATTAAATCAAATTTTAACTGCCAGCAAACCACAAAAAATTAACATTGGCCACTATTATGAGGCAATTCGGAGTGAAGATGGCTATTTTCTTAATAATTTAGGAATTGGTTTTGACGCGGCGATCGTTAGTCGTGCTAATACATTCAAGGCTCATCACAAGAAAAACCATATTGGTCGTTTTACCTACCTCCAAAAAGCAATTGGAGTAATATATGATCAAGAGCCTTTTGCTCTAATGATTCAATCTGAGCACGAACGCTTTATTTTCCCTAAAGCTTATATTGCAATTACCAGTAATCATCCCTTTATCGGCGGTGGATTTAAGATCGCACCAAATGCTTCATTAAAGAAGCCCTCTTTGGAATTAGTCGTAGCTGAGCGAAAAAGTTGGCCAATGACAATCTGGCAATTACTTCAGTTAGTACGGGGCAAGTTAGATCAATCAAAGTTTGCCCATCACTTCCAAAGTGATAAGCTCCACATTACAACTACTTCACTAGAATTTAGTCAAACTGATGGTGAAGAGATAGGTAATCGCTTTTTTGACCTCTCCCTAGACATTAGCCAATATCCAATTTGGCAAATAACAGAAAATTAAGTTAAAAGCAGTAAGGCTAAAAGAGAAATTTCTCTCAACCTTACTGCTTTTTTGGTTAAAACTTTTCTTTTATTAATCCTCAGAAGCTTCCATCGCTTCTAAAATAATCCGTAACTGACTGCATTCTTCCCGTAACGATTGCATCTCTTCACCGTACTTTGGTTGAATAGTAACAGTCTGGGTACCCGTACTTTCCTGTCCCTCTTGTTTACATAAATCGTCTAATCGAGACTGTGCACGGTATAAATCTTCCTCAATTTCATGTTTGTTACTCATATTTAACACTCCCCAATAAATGTGAAATATTTTTAGAGCAATACTGGAATTGCAATATAAGTAAGATAACACGAGCATAGAAGAATGTTAACCCTTTTTAGGTTACATCTTTGTTACTATCTAATGAAAAAGCTCTAATAATTTATCAGAACTATTTAACTGTTCCGGCAAAACTTGGATTAAAATATGGACTAATCGTGTAAGTTGCAACATTAGTACCTGGTTTAGCAGCAGCAACATACTGGTTATTACCAGTATAAATTGCAGTATGGTAAGTTGAACCATGGTTACCCCAGAATAAAAGATCACCGGGCTTAGCTTCACTAACTGGATGTTGATCAACACAATTTTCAAGTGCTCCTGTATAGTGTGGTAATTGCTTACCTTCCGCATTAGCATAAACATACTTAACTAATCCAGAACAATCCATTCCACTAAGGCTTTCACCACCCCATACGTACGGAACGCTATTAGAGTTAGCAATCTTAGTAGCAAGACTAACTACAGAACCATGTTGTAAATCTTGGCTAGCAGTCGTTGTTGCCTGTTGTGCAGGTTGACTAACAGCTGCTTGTGATTGTTGTGGTTGTTGGGTTTGTGGAGTGGCAACATTATTTTGCACAGCAACAGTTGCTTGTGAAGCTGGTGCAGTTTGGGACTGTGAAGCTTGACTTGCTACTGGAGCCGTTTGACCAAATGATTGTTGTCCATATAAAGCGGCCGTTGAAGTAGCCTGAACATTATTAGCTGCAGCAGATTGGACAACACCTGTTGTAGTTGCTGCACTATTAACAGGTGTTGCGGCTGTTACAACAGATGAAGCCGAAGTTGCATTATTTACAATAGCCGCACTACTATTAGTTGCACTTTGACTAGGGGTAGCTACTGTTGAAGCAGTCGAAACCTGTTGAGCTGCACTTGAAGCAGGTGTTTCTTGTGGGATCGTCTGATTACTCGTCGTATCTTGTTGAGGTACGGAAATAGCTGTAACCGCTGAAGCCTGTACCTGCGCCGTTGAAGTTGTATCTGTTGATTGAGCAACCGGTTGGTGGATCGATGTATTAGTAGTTGAAATTGACGGACCTGTTACACTGAGTCGTTGCCCGATATATAATGAGTCACCAGTACTTAAGTTATTCCATACCATTAATTGACTAACAGTTACATTATAACGATCAGCAATAGAGCTAAGTGTATCGCCAGCCTTCACAGTATAGCTCCCATCAGCATTTAAATCTGCGCTAGCGTCATGCTGAATAGTCGGCAAGGTTAATTGTTGACCAACAGTAATTAAATCGACACTATCATTTAACTTTTTTACTGAAGGATTTGCTTGTTCTAATGCACTAACAGAGAGCCCATGTTGTTTGGCAAGCCCCCAAATAGTGTCACCAGCCTTCACAGTAAGCTGTTCAGCATTAACTGTTTGCGTCGTTATTGCTAATAAACTTAAGGCACTAACCGCTCCCGCAAAAGCACCACGAGCTTGATAGTTTTTTGAATGATGTGTTCTTTTTTTAGTCATATAAATAAAACACCCTCCCAATAAATTCCTAAAAAATAAACAAATAATAATAAATTAGTGAAATACACATTTTTAACTTTACCATTAATTTTTAAATGCGTATAGCAATTATTAGATGCTTCTTAAAAAACGTTACTCTTTCTTAAAATATTAACTATTATAATTATTTAATCTGCCATTTCATTTTTTACATGATCCATGCGGGTCACTAATAATAATTCAATAATTGTAATAATACTCATTAATAGGACCGAGTAACGACTGGTTGTCATAAAAACAATAATTGCTAGAATACATAAAACCCAATTTAACCGTTTCTCTTGCCGAATTACCCGGATAAAATCCTTCGTAACTTTATCTGGCCGTTGCCTTGCCAAAAATCCAAGTTGACTATGCAAACGATTTTCCCAGATTACCAGTCCTAAAAAGGCAATTGAAATAATAAAAGTTATTAAACTATTCATTGATCTCCTCACTATCATCGGCATGAATCGTCTTATTATTTGTTTGTGATTCATTATATCGAGCAGATAAAATTTGCTGATACTTTTCCATGATTACTTTATTGATTGGCGTATCATTTAGCGTCGGATATTTTTCCTTTATTTTTTTCAAAACGTCATCTGAAAAGTCATAAACGGTTTTAACCTCTTTTTCACCATTAAGAAATGCCATCGTCTCATCATAGTCAAGAGTTACTAAATTCCGCTGTGTACGGTCAGCATCTGGTTGATGCAGCACATCTGGATCATCTTTTAGATCTTTACGAAAGCCGTTTTCATCATATTGATATTTATTATCTTCCATTTTAATTTCTCCTTGGTCATCTTCCAATTCATTATACGGTCTTTATATGGCTAAGCCAAGCCAGTAATTTTTCTTGACTAATCGTAGGAAAGAGGCTGAGAGAAAACAAAAGTTTTCTCTCAGCCTCAACTGCTTTCACGAACAATATCAAAATAACGTGGAATTAGCTTCGCGTCGCCACAAAACTCGTGCCTAAGTACGAACAATATCAGATCGTATCATGTTAACTATCGTTCTAGCTTAGCCTACCACCTTGTCAAGAAGGTTATTCCCCACTCTCTTTTAATTCTTAATTATTAACATGACTCACTTTAATTAAACGCGCAACGTTTTCGGCTGTTTGAGCAATATCAATAGGTGCATCGGCTAATGCTGTTTTTAATGGTTTAGCCCCTTCAGGAGTAGCAAAAATTGCATCAATGGCCGTGGATGAATATAGATCATTTACACCCTTTCCAATATTTCCAGCCAACACAACTACCGGAGCATTAGGAGCCACCTCTTTAGTTGCCTTAGCGACACCATAGGGAGTTTTACCAAATTTAGTCTGGAAGTCAATTCCTCCTTCACCGGTAAAAACATAATCAGCACCAACTGCTTTTTTTCGTAGTTGCGTTGCTTCAATCACTAACTCTACTCCTCGCTTCATTGTCGCACCGGTAAAAGCTATTAATCCGGCTCCTAAACCACCGGCTGCCCCAGCCCCTGCTGTTTGTTCAACGTCTGGCCCACCAGCTGCAACTATTTTTCGTGCATAATGATGAAGATTTTTGTCCAAGAGATTAACCATTTCTTCATCAGCACCCTTTTGAGGACCAAATACTGGTGCTGCCCCATCTTTTCCTGTTAATGGGTTGGTAACGTCTGATGCAATTTGGATATTCACTTTTTTTAATCGGGGATCTAAGCCTCTAAAATCGATTTGATTTAAACTTGCTAACGCACCGCCGCCTAAATCAATTTCATGATTATCAGCATCCAATAAACGTGCTCCAAGTGCTTGGGCCATTCCAGCTCCACCATCAACAGTTGCACTTCCGCCAATGCCAATAATTATTTTTTTAACATTATGGTTAAGAGCATCCTTAATTAACTCACCGGTACCATATGTAGTTGTAATAAGCGGGTTCGCAGTCTCCTTATTAACAAATTGAAGTCCACTTGCTGCCGCCATTTCAATCACTGCTGTTTCCCCATTACCTAATATCCCATACTCAGCATTAACTGATTTATTTAATGGGTTGTGGACTTTAGCAATCATTTTTTGACCGTTAGTCGCATCAACTAAGGATTGAACAGTCCCCTCTCCTCCATCAGCCATTGGGACTAAAACATACTCAGCACTAGGAAAAATTCTTTTGATTCCTTCTGCCATCACATTTGCTGCTTCTTTTGCTGTTAATCCACCTTTAAATGAATCTGGTGCAATTACAACTTTCATCACTGATCATCCTTTCATTTATATCATACAAAAAATACTCCCTATATTTAGAGAGTATTTTTTGTATGATATAAAATTTTAAACTAACCCATTTGCAACTAACCGTTCTGCATTTTCAACAGTGTTCCAGGCAGCCCCCTTAAGGAGATTATCAGCAACAACCCACATATTAAAGGAACCAGGATTTTCTTCATCTGCACGGAGCCGACCAACAAACGTATCACGCTTACCAACCGCATTAATTGGTTGAGGATAAATCTGGTGCGCAGGATCATCCTGCAGAACTACCCCGGGAGCGTCCTTTAATACTGCCCGTAATTGGTCAACAGTTACTGTCGGATCATCAACCGTAAAGTAAATTGATTCTCCATGAGCAATTGGAACCGGTACACGAACACAAGTGGCAGTAACCTTAATATCCTTAGCGTCCATATCGTTTAACATGATCTTCTTTGTTTCGTGGATCATCTTCCATTCTTCATGGGAGTAACCATTATCTTCAAAGACATCGATCTGAGGCAATAAATTAAAGGCTAATGGATAATGCTTCTTGTCACCCTTTGTTGGCAAAATCTTTGCATCTGCTTGCATGTCTTTACCCTCAAGATAGTCTTGAGTTTCTTGTCGCAATTCATTTAAAGCTGATTGGCCTGCTCCTGAAGCTGCCTGGTAAGTTGAAACAATAATTTGATTCAATCCAAATGCTTGGCGGATTGGTTCAAGAGCTACTACCATTTGGATCGTTGAACAGTTAGGATTAGCAACAATTCCATGATGATCTTTTAATACCTCTTCATTTACTTCTGGAACTACTAGGGGTACATCGGGTTCCATCCGAAAAGCACTAGTATTATCAACGCAAACTGCTCCCCGCTTTACTGCTTCTGGAAGGAACTTTTTTGATACTGATCCACCAGCGGATGAAAGTACAATATCAATTCCATCAAAAGAATCAGGTGTCGTTTCCTCAACAGTAATTGGTTGGCCTTTAAATGATAATTGCTTACCAGCTGACTTGGCAGATGCCAGTAATTTCACACTTTTTACCGGAATTGTTGATTGTTCCAATTGCTGAATCATCCGTGTACCCACTGCACCAGTAGCACCTAAAATTGCGACATTATATTCTTTACTCATCTTAGTTCCTTCTTTCAACCTATCCTAAATTATTCATAAAATTTTGTAACCGTTCAATCACCGTATCAATAGCAGAATCTGCCGCTGCATATGATAAACGAATATATCCTTCTCCACCAGGGCCAAATGCATTTCCAGGAATTACGCCAACTTTCGCTTCGTGGGCTAGTTTACGAGCAAAGGCAAGATCATCCTTCCCAAATTGAGCAGGGATTTTAGCAAAAATATAAAATGCTCCATCTGGCAATGCAATTTCAAAGCCCATCTTTCGCATTGCACTCGCAAGTTTATCTCTCCGTTGACGGTAGGCCTGCTTAAATTTTTGCGGATCATCATCCCCATTTTCTAATGCTTCAATCGCAGCCGCTTGAGCAGTATCATTCGGGCACGTTACCATAAATGAATGCATCTTTGACATCATTGAAATGAATTCTGCTGGCCCGGCCACATATCCCACACGATAACCTGTCATTGCATGTGATTTTGATAAACCACTAATCAAGATTGTCTGCTCAGGCAAAAGCGTTGCAAGTGAATGAAACGGTTGATCATACATCAATGAACTATAAATCTCATCAACAATCGCATAGATATGGTGTTCTTCAATTACTTTAGCTAATGCTTCTAGTTCTTCTTCAGTGTATGAACGGCCAGTTGGATTATTAGGATAATTTAAGAGAACGGCCTTTACTGCAGGCCCCTCTTTTGCTAATACCTCTTCTAGTCTTTCAGCAGATAGCAAAAAGCCATCATCAGCAGTGCTAACTTTGATCGGTTCAGCACCAGTTAGGGAAACACTCGGGAAGTATAGCGAAAATGCTGGAGTGGGAATAATTACTTTATCTCCCTGATTTAGCATCGCAAATGTTGTCGCGGTTACCGCTTCTGTTGCCCCAATCGTGACTACAATTTCGGTTTCAGGATCATAGTAAACATGACGGCTTTGCTTAAGATATTTACTAATCGCTTTGCGTAATTCGATTTTACCCTTACTTGGTGAATAGTGAGAATCATCATTTTGAATACTTTCGATTGCTGCCTTTTTAACGTGATCTGGCACAGCAAAGTCCGGTTCCCCAAGTGTTAATTTTACTAATCCAGGAACGTCAGAAATTTCTTCATCAAATGCGCGAATCTGGGCTGGCGGAACAGCTGCCAAATGACTATTTACGGTAGTTGCTAATTCAGCATGAAGTCTTGGCATTCTTTCACCCTCTTATAAAATATTTTCTAAGCCAATTACTAATTTTGATAATCCGTCAACCTTTTCCAGAGCAACCTTAACCCCATTCATGAAAGATTGACGGTCAAATGAATCTTGGCGGATAGTCAGGGCCTCGCCATCACCACCAAAGAGAACTTGTTCATGAGCAATGTACCCTGGAAGCCGAACAGAATGAATCTTAATACCATGGTAGTCGCCACCTCGAGCACCAGTTAAACTCTCTGTTTCATCGGGATTCGTCTCATGGGCGGGACGAACTTGATCGATCAACTTTGCGGTACTCAAGGCCGTTCCCGATGGGGCATCCTTCTTATCGCCATGATGCATTTCAATAATTTCAACGTCCGGGAAATATTTAGCCGCTTCCTGAGCAAATTTCATAAGAAGAACTGCCGACATCCCAAAATTAGCAGCGATCAATCCACCCACTTGTTTTTCTTCACTGAGACGCACCAAGTCTGCTTGTTGTTCATCGGTTAAGCCGGTTGTTCCAACAATCGGCCTCATTCCGTGTTCAAGTGCAAACCTAACATTCTGATAAACGGCACTCGGCAAGGTGAAATCAATCCAAATATCAGCAACCCCATCTTCAATTTCATCCAAAGTTTGATAAGGATGGACAGATGATGCAAGATGGAAATCAGTCATATTCTCTTTTGTTAAGGTTGGTGCAAGGGCAGCGGTAATTTCAAATCCATCAAGCGAGTTTACTAGGTCAACAGCTTTTTGTCCCATTGCTCCAGTAGCACCAGCGATTAAAATTTTTTTCATACTTTATTCCCCCAAATTTAAAGGTAAGTTCTTGGTAGTCAGCGAATTAGTAGGTAATGCTAAAGCAGCCTCTAATTCGCGTTTTTCTTCTTCATTTAATGGAAGAATTGGTAAACGGCAGCCACCAACGTTAAACCCTTGCGCATTTAAAACCGCTTTAACTGGTGATGGTGATGGAAACATAAACAAAGCGGCCATTCGGGGAGTTAACCACCGTTGCAACCTACCAGCAGCTTGATAATCGCCCCGGTATAATGAATCATACATTTGGCGCATTTGATCGACATAAACGTGAGAAGCCACTGAGATAACTCCATTTGCGCCTAAAACCCGGGCAGTTAAAGCTTGAGCATCTTCACCCGTGAAAACTGCAAAATCAGGGTCGCGGTGTTCAACAATGTATTCAAGTTCTTCCAGAGAGGTACATTGTTTTACAGCAGTAATATTTTGATGGTGAGACAATTCTACTACGGTTTCCTGAGCCATCTTTACCCCTGTACGACCAGGAATGTTGTAAATGATGATTGGAAGGTCAACATTATCCGCAACTGCTGTGAAATGAGCAACCATTCCCCGTTGGTTAGGTTTGTTATAAGGAGGAACAACAACAAGGGCATAATCGATACCGTTAATTTGCCCAACTTCATTAGTAAAGGCAATCGTTTCCTTAGTATTATTACTTCCAGTTCCGGCAATAACAGGAACCCGTCCGTTTACAATTTCACCGAAATGCCGGTATAGCTCAATTTTTTCATCATGAGTAAGTTCTGGCGTTTCCCCCGTAGTCCCTCCAATAACAAAGCCGTTGCTCCCATGTTCAATTAAGTAATTTGTTAAATCCTCTAAACGACCATAATCAATGTTTCCCTCATCATCAAAGGGAGTTACAATCGCTGTCATTAAGTCTGCATTTTGTAATAATGTCATATTATTTCCTCCATTACTTATTCCCTATTAATTTTGTACTTATTCCCTATTAATTTTGCATCCGATATTCAAGAAAACCAGTAATTGCATCCACTCCCCGTTTAATTGCTTTTTCATTGGGGGTAAGGGTGGCCGAATGTAATTGTGAATCATCTTCAACCCCAAGCCAAAACATGGTTCCTGGAAATTTAGCCAGTAAGTAGCCAAAATCTTCTCCAGTCATTGCTGGCTCTGTTTCTATAAAGTTTACAGTTGGTGTTTCTTCCATATAATGGATAAACCGTTTTGTTAATTCCGGATTGTTTTCTACTGGCCAATAACCACCTTGATTTAAGTTAAGGATAATATCCATGTTAAAACTACGTCCAATTCCTTCACATATATCCTTCAAGCGGTCATCAATGGTTTCAATCATGGTCTGCGTTAATCCACGAATCGTTCCTTCAATTCGCGTATGTCCAGCAATAACATTTCGAATCGTCCCGCCGTCAATCTTTCCTAAGGTAATTACACCACTTTGAATAGGATCGATACTCCGCGAAATCACAGTCTGCACTTGAAGAATCAAGGCTGCTGCGGCCACGACTGTATCATTAGCATCCTGGGGATAAGCCGCATGACCCCCTTTCCCATTAAGGTCAATATTGACTTCTGTGGTTCCCGCAAATAAGGTCCCCATCCGACAGCCAATTGTCCCCGCTGGTAAATCCGGATTATCATGCAAACCATAAAATTCATCTGGTTTCCACTTTCCACTAAACAATCCCAGTTCATATGCCCGTTTTCCACCATTTTCGCTTTCTTCGGCCGGTTGGAAGAAAAACAGTAAATTATCTTGCGGCTGGTGTTCACTAAAATAATTCAATACACCTAATGCAACTGTCATATGGATATCATGACCACAGGCGTGCATTACTCCCGGGTGAGTTGATGAATATGGCAAACCTGTTTGTTCTTCAACTGGTAAAGCATCGATGTCTGTTCGGTACCCAATTGTTCGTTGCGGATTCTGACCATGAACTAACACCATGAGGGCAGTTGGTAATTCCTTAAAAGTACGAACTTCTAAAAAGGCTTGGTTGAAACTAGCGATTGTATCGGCAAGGTATTGGTGGGTTTCAAATTCTTGGAGAGCCAGTTCCGGAATTTGGTGAAGGTGGCGACGAATTTGAATTAATTCTTCTTCTGTTAACATCTTCACCCTCCTAAAGTTTCCGTAAATCGTCCTCTAATTCAGTTTTACCAGCAGTTTGATCATCAACATTCTTAATAAACTTAGCAGGAACTCCCGCAACCATTGTATGTGGAGCTACATCATGGGTAACTACAGCACCGGCAGCAATTACAGCACCTTCCCCGACATGCACTCCTTCAATTACAACCGCATTGGCGCCAATCATTACATTGTCATCGATGCGGACTGGTTCAGCTGAAGCCGGTTCAACAACTCCAGCTAAGACAGTACCAGCTCCAATATGACAGTGGCGACCAACAATTGCACGGCCACCAAGAACTGCCCCCATATCAATCATTGAATCAGCACCAATTTCAGCACCGATATTAATCGTTGCGCCCATCATAATGACAGCATTGTCACCAATAAGAACTTTATCGCGAATAATTGCACCAGGCTCAATCCGGGCATTAATATTCTTCAAATCGAGCAAAGGAACTGCTGAATTACGCGCATCGTTTTCCACGTGGTAAGATTCAATTGCTGAACTGTATTCCTTTAATAACGGTTCAATAATTGTCCAATCACCGAAAATAACACCTGTATGCGGTTCAAGAAAGGTTTCGACTTCTGCGGGAAATTCTAAATCACCCAGATCTCCTTTTAGATAGACCTTTACCGGTGTCTTCTTGGGTGCGTTACTAATGTAGTTAATGATTGTTTGTGCATCTAATTCAGCCATAATTGTTTACCTCTTTCTTCCTTTATATATGTCTATATATGTCAAATTATTGTTGGTATGGTTCATCCAAATGAATTAAATCATCATAGGTTTCTCGTTTAATTACAACCTGAGCTATGCCTTTTTCTGCAAAGATAACTGCTGGTCGAGGATTCCGATTATAATTTGAAGCCATTGAATAGCCATAAGCTCCAGTATCAAGCATTGCTAAGACATCCCCTGGTTTTGTAGCCGGTAATGCCTGATTCTGACTGAGGATATCACCAGACTCACAGTATTTTCCTGCTACCCGAACATGTTCAACCAACTCTGCACGCGGATTATTTGCTAAGACCGTTTCATATTGTGCTTCATAAAGTGCTGGACGAATGTTATCACCCATCCCGCCATCAACTGTTACATATGGTTTCAACCCTGGTACATCTTTACGTGATCCAACAGTATAAAGATTATAACCAGCAGGTCCTATGATTGAACGACCTGGTTCTATCCAGATCGCTGGCATGGTAAGATTGGTTTCTTTAATTTCAGTTTTGATCGCCTTAATAATTGCTGCCACAAATTCTTCTGGGGCAAGCGGTGTGTCGTCTTTTACATAACGGATTCCAAAACCGCCCCCGACATTGATCACAGCAGCTTGATAATTAAATTTCTCTTGCCAGTGAGCTGCAACTTCAACTAACTTCTTAGCTACCCCTTCAAATCCCGCAAGTTCAAAAATCTGCGAACCAATATGGGCATGCAATCCTTTCATTTGCATCCGGGAATTTTCAAGAACTTTTACTAACGCCTTATCTGCCTGTCCTGATTGAAGGTCAAACCCAAATTTACTGTCAACTTGACCAGTTTGAATGTACTTATTTGTATGAGCAGAAATTCCAGGAGTAACTCGCAGCATCACATCAACATGCGCATCATGTTCTTCCAAAACGGCTGCTAGCAATTCAATCTCATGGAAGTTATCAATCATGATTGTACCTACATGATGATCAATTGCCATTTCCAATTCTTCCCGCGACTTATTGTTTCCGTGAAAACTAACATTAGCCATTGGAAAACCAGCTTTAATTGCGGTATATAATTCACCACCGGAAACAACATCAACATGTGCACCTTCTGCAGCAGCTACTTGATACATTCCGATTGCTGAAAAAGCTTTACTAGCATAACTAACTGCATAATCCACATCATTTTCTTCAAAAACCTGCTTAAATGCTCGGATCTGTTGCCGAATCTGTTGAACATCATAAACAACTAGCGGGGTACCAAACTGATGGGCTAAATCAATCGCATCACATCCCCCAATTGTTAAGTGACCAGCGGTATTTAATTGTTGATCAGAAACTTGTTCGTTCATTTGTAATTCCTCCATGAGATTTGTAGTAAAGAGGCTATAAAAAAATCCACTGTCTGCGCAAACAAACAGTGGAATTCACTTATCCATTCTGATTTGTCGATAGCGCAACGCAGGCTCTTATTGTCCTACGACAGTCCGTAGCTTATTCAACTACGACCCAGCTACTTAATATGCCAAACTAAGCGCTTCGGCAACTTCCCTGTTCAACTAACCTCAATGTCTTGGCGGACTAAATTAGTTTACTAGTGTCAGTTGCGCCTCTTCGATTTATACATAGCTTATAAGTCTTTTATGAGAATGTCAACACAAATAATTAAATTTAAAAAAGTTTTTTTAATCCATTAGATGTAAGAAAGTTTATTTTACTTGCCTTTTAAAACTCAAAGTCTTGCATGTCACCCTCAATGTGTTAGAATTCGATTAAATTATTTTAGAGATAAATTAGCAGTCCTAATTATCTCAAAGGAGTATTTAAGTATGAAAGTCGTAAAGTTTGGTGGAAGTTCTCTAGCTAATGGAGAAGCCTTTCAAAACGCAATTAATATTATTACCTCTGATCCACAACGAAGGATTATTGTCACATCTGCACCAGGTAAACGTTTTGCTGATGATATTAAGGTTACTGACTTACTAATTGAGTATGCCCAAGCAGTAATCGCAGGTCACAATTCTCAAGAGATTGTTGACAAAATTTTAAATCGATATCAAGAAATTGCTGATTATTTTGATTTACCAGCGAATAAATTAATTCCATTAGCTGAACGACTGGAGGGCCTTCCTAGTCATACATATCCCAATAATAATTACCTTTTGGCTGCTTTCAAAGCTCATGGGGAACGCTTAAATGCCCAATTAATGGCAATCCTTTTACAACATTTAGGTTATGAAGCACGCTTTGTGACGCCGAGTGAAGCTGGTATTATCGTTACTGGAACTCCTAATAATGCTAACGTTATTCCAGAAACATATGCAAACTTGAGTCATTTTACGTTTAACGAGAACGAATTATTAGTATTTCCTGGTTTCTATGGTCTTACTCTTGCCGGACACATTGCTACTTTTTCCCGTGGTGGTTCTGATATCACTGGTGCAATTCTTGCGCGCGGTCTTCATGCCTCCACTTATGAAAATTTTACCGATGTTGATGCTATTTACTCAGCCAATCCACAAATTGTCGATCATCCGCAACCAATTACTACCATGACTTATCGAGAAATGCGGGAACTATCTTATGCTGGTTTTTCCGTCTTTCACGATGAAGCATTGATTCCTGCCATTCAAGGAAATATTCCAATTAATGTTCGTAATACTAATGATCCTGAAAAGCCAGGAACAATGATCGTCCCTGATAAAGATTTTCAACCAAGTGACATTGTAACGGGGGTCGTGAGCGGAAAACACTTTGCGGCCCTCTACCTCCATAAATACCTTCTTAATAAGCAAGCAGGTTTTACTCTTCGTATCCTTGAAATTCTCGCAAAGCACAATGTCTCATATGAACATATGCCTTCAGGAATCGATGATATAACAATTATCCTTGATCGAAATGCAATTAATGACCAATTAATCGATACCATCTGCAATGAAATTCAAGAAGAGATTAATCCTGACCGTTTAGAATGGATTGATAATTACGCAATTACCATGGTTGTTGGTGAAGGTATGCGTAATCGCACAGGGGTAATTGATGATATTTTAATGCCCCTAGCTGAAAAACACATTGCGGTTCCCATGATTAATCAAGGGGCATCACGAATTGCAATTATGATTGGGACATACAACGAGGATGCAGATGAAGCTGTTCGAGCTATCTACCATCGCTTTTTTGTAAATTAGGAGGAACTATTTATGGTGCAATTATTAAGAGTACACGGATCACAAAATGCCTTTTTTATTCTTGACCAAACGCAACTAATCAATCCCCTTACCGATAAAGAATTAGTGTCATTTACCAAAAAAATAACTGATGCACAAAATGGTGTTCTTGGCGGTGCTGACGGTGTGTTAGTTGTTAATCATCCAACTAGACCAGGATCAACAGCACAAATGCGGGTAATTAACGCAGATGGCAGTGAGGCTTCAATGTGCGGTAATGGTTTAAGGACGGTTGCTCGTTATGTAGCAGAGCGCGATAATTTAACCGATTTTAAAGTTGATACAATGAATGCTAGTCTTCGTGTTCGTCAACATGAAGACCTTGCACCCGGAGTTCCCGCTTTTGCCGTTGAAATTTCACCAGTAAAGTTTGACCGCACCGCTTTGCCATTTGATAACCTTGACCATGAGCGCTTGTTAGACACCCTTGTCCCTGAATTATATCCTAGTCTCCGTTTTTCAGCCCTTGCTGTTCCAAATCCCCACTTAATTAGTTTTGTTAGTATGGAAGAACTAAATGGCCCAGCACTTGAAGAATTAGGAACACGGTTAAATAGTGATAATCCTTACTTCAGTGATGGGGTAAATGTTAACTTTGGCCATATTCTCGGTCATAATAAACTCTTTGTAAAAACTTTTGAACGTGGTGTTGGCTTTACGAATGCTTGCGGGACAGGTATGTCTGCCACTAGTCTCGCTCTAGCCCTTACTCATCCAGACACAGCATCCTTTAATGAACCAATTAGTGTTTATAATCCTGGTGGAATGGTTAAGACAATTCTTCACCGTGATAACTACAACTATTGGATCGAATTAATTGGTAATGCTACGTTTACTCATACTCTTACCATAGATGAAGCAGCTTTACACGCAGTTAATCTAGCTGACCTTCGTAAAAACATTGTCGAAAGTAATGAAAGTCAAGCTTATCAGACATTCGTTGACTCATTACCATCATTATCAATTTAGTTTAACCACAAAAAGCCGAGGTTAAGATTTTTTCTTAGCCTCGGCTTTTTTAATCATTTGAGATGACAAACAATAATGTATTTTTAGTCACTCATACCAGTTGATAGATATCTAAACAAATTTATTTACGATTAAACAAAGTATCAATTGACTGGTTATTATGAATTCGAACAATTGCTTCTTTTAATAGATCGTCTACAGACAATTGCACCAGTTTAGGGAATTCCTTCTCTTTTGGTAGGTGGATTGTATCTGTCACAATCATCTTTTCAAGTGGTGAATTTTGTAATGTATTTACCGCATCCGCTGATAGTACTGCGTGCGTAGCAATACCATAAACCTTAGCTGCCCCGAAATTCTTCAAGGCTTGCGCAGATAAGTTCATCCGGACACCAGTATCAACAATATCGTCAACAATAATCGCAGTCTTTCCCTTTACGTCCCCAATTACATACTCAGGTACTTCTTGTTCAGTCCGTTCCCGAACTTCATCGTTACGGTTGTCAATAATCGCAATAGACGCTTTAATTCGTTCAGCATATTTCCGTGCTAAATTAACACCGGCATGATCAGGGGCAACTACTACAATATCATCCCCCAAGTTTTGCTCTTCAATATATTTGGTAAAAAGACTGGTTGCTTGGAGATGGTCAACTGGAATATCAAAGAATCCTTGAACTTGCGGAGCATGAAGATCAATTGTTACCAAACGACTAATCTGATCCATTTCAAGAAGGTTTGCAATTAACTTAGCTGTAATTGGTTCACGGCTACGTGCTTTACGATCTTGTCGGGCATAACCATAGTATGGCATTACAACATTGATTTTGGCAGCACTTGCCCGTCGTAGAGCATCAACCATGATTAATAGTTCCATCAAGTTAGTGTTAACTGGATCAGAAACTGACTGGATGACATAAACCTCACAGCCACGAATACTTTCGTCAATTGTAATTTTAATTTCGCCATCCGCAAAATGGCTAATTGACGCCTTACTTAACGGAATTCCTACACGTTGCGCAATTTGTTCAGCGAGTTTAGGATTTGAATTTAATGAAAATAAACGCACATTATCGGCATTTTTTATCTGGGTCATTTTTATACTCCTTTAAAGTTCGACAATAATCATAACTATTATGACAACAAATTACTGTTCAAGCAAGTATTATTTGGCTTGATGCAAACTTTGTAAGCTAATGTTTTCCATTCCGATTAATGGATCAATTTTATTCGAATTAATCAATTCCGCCGTTAGAAGATAGTCTTGAGATTGGGGGTCAACTGATCGGCTATCTGCCTGTTCATTTACGGTAATTTGCGAGCTAACGGAACCAGTATTTTTAGTTAAATCATTCTCTAAAGTATCAGTTTTAAGAGAACGTTGCAAATCATTATGTTTTTCCCAAACCATCGTTAATCGTTCAACAAGAGAAGTATTCCGATTAACTGCCTCATTTTCTACACTGGTGGCAACAGCATATGGTTCTCCAATCAAAACTAATTTTTCTGCTGCTCGGGTAATTGCCGTATATAGGAGATTGCGTTGCAGCATCCGACTAAATTGTCGAACAACGGGGAGAAGAACCATCTTGAACTGACTCCCCTGGGCTTTATGGATCGAAATACAATAAGCTAACCGTAATTGATTCCATTCCATTCGGCTATAACTCACTTCATTACCATCAAAATCGACAGTAATCGATTCATTTTTCTTGCCGACCGTCCTCCCACTTTCAATTGCTGTAATTTTTCCAATATCACCGTTAAAAATATTCTTTTCTGGAACATTAACGAGTTGAAGAACCTTATCCCCGACACGAAAAGTTAGTCCCCTAAAATCAACTTCTTGTTTTCCATTAACTGGTGGATTATAGGCCTGTTGAGCGAGTTCATTTAAACGATCTATTCCTGCTTGTCCGCGATACATTGGTGCCAAAATTTGAATATCATTTGCAGAATAATCTCGTTTTTTAGAAAGATCAATAATTTGCTGAACAACACTTGGTACTTGATTAGCATGGCACGAAATAAATGAACGATCTGGCATTTTATTTGTTAGATCTGCTGGTAGCTTGCCCTCTTTAATAGCATGGGCTAATGGGATGATTGTTGAATCAGCAGCCTGACGATGGATATTAGTTAGCTCAACTTTGGGCAATTCCACAAAATCTAGAAGATCATGAAAAACTTGTCCAGGACCAACAGACGGCAATTGGTCCTTATCACCTACCAAAACTACATGCATAGAAGTCGGCACGGCTTGAATAAGAGTCTTAAACAAGAGAGTATCAACCATCGACATTTCATCAATAATCAATAAAGAACCTTCTAAATCGCGGGCATTCATATCAGTTGGCATTTCCCGGCCATTGAGTCCTAGCAAACGATGGATTGTACTTGCTGGTAAATCCGTAGCTTCACTCATTCGTTTAGCAGCACGGCCTGTAGGAGCAGCCAGTAAAACTGGGAAAGACTTTTCTTTATACTCGTTTACATCTAATGAAAGGTCATGGATTTTGGCATAGCTCGCCACAATTCCCTTAATAATCGTTGTTTTTCCCGTTCCTGGACCACCTGTAAGCAGCATGACCTTACTACTGAGGGCAGTTTTAATGGCCTCTTTTTGAACTTGATCATATACTATTCCAGATTGATCAGCAACCTTTGACACAGTTTTCTCAATAGTCGTTGCTGGCAATTTTTCTTGGTCAACTGTAAGAAGTCGATGTAAGTGATCAGCAATTTGCCATTCCGCGTTATAAAGGGTAGTTGGATAAATTTTTTCATCAGCATAACGAATTTCTTGTTTTTTCTCCAACTCAACAATTTGGTTGGCAATTAAATCTGTAGAAACTCGACCACCACTTCCTTGCGCAAGCAACTGGATTGTTTGCTGGAGAAGTGGTTTTGTTGTGGTAAATGTATCGCCAGTTTCCATTGTCAAGTCATCCAACGTCTGGATAATTGCTGCATCAATTCGGCGTGTATCGTCCGTGGCGATTCCTAATTTTTGTGCTACCTGATCAGCACGATTAAAACTAATTCCATCTATTTCAGCGGCGAGTTGGTAGGGGTTTTCATTAATAATATGCAGAGTTTCTTCTCCATATTTATCAAAAATTGCACTACTAAGGTTAGCGCCAAAGCCGAGATCATTTAAGCCAATAATAATCTGGTCCATCCCTTGGTTTGCCCGTAAATTATCAACTAATGAATCCTTAATTGCTTTGCGAAGTTTTAATTCATCTAAAACATGAGGGTCAGCAATAATTTTATTAATTGCATCCGTTCCTAACTTATCAACAATTTTTTCAGCCGTCTTTTTTCCAATTCCGATAAATTGTTTTCCAGACAAGAAATCAATTAATCCATCCCTACTTGTGGGACGATTGGCATGGTAAGAAGTTGCTTGAAATTGTTGTCCATATCGTGGATGCTCAACAATTTTTCCCTCAAAGCGGTAAGTTTGATCATCACTAAGATCACCAAAACTTCCCGTGACCGTAATTTCTGGCTCATGCCAATCAAAATTTGCCTCTTCAACCGAGACAATTAAAACCTTAAAAAACGAATCTGGACTAGTAAAAATCTCAGATTGTACTTGACCAATAAAAAAAGACGGCTCCGTTGGCGTCTTAAATAGGTCGATTTCTTCAGCCATAGAAGTCATCCTTTCATGTTGCTAATCTTTCTTTTGCGTTGTCTGAAGCGTTTTTTCAATATCATTAAGTCGCTGCTCACTCTTATGATAGTAATTAGGATCTAACTGCTTAGCTTGCGTAAGGTAGTTTTTGTAAGGCTCACCAAGAACCATCGCTACAATTCCGCGATTAAATTGTGTATCAGCACGTCCCGGATGATACTTTAAAATTGCATCATAGTAAGCTTTAGCCTGTTTAAATTCGCCTAATGCTAATAATGAGTCACCGATTACCTGATTAATTTCAGGATCGTCTGGACGTAATTCAAGGGCAGTTAATCCATAAGCAACTGCTTGCTTGTATTGTCCTTTTTTCATATAACTTTGCGCTAACATAAGGTAAGAATCAGCTTTAAGTTTTGGATCATCAATCTTGTTATAAAGCTTAATTGCTTCATTAACTTTACCAATCTCATAGTAAAGGTTACCAAGGCCATAGTTTAAAAGATTCATGGCATCCTTGTCGCCCTTTGCCTCAAAAATCCCTAAAGCCTTCATAAATAGTTCTTCAGCCTGTTGATAATCGTTTAACCGGGTTAGCAAAGAGCCTAAATCATAATAATTATTTACTTTATCTGGATGTTCATCAATAGCTTCAACTAGTTTATGAACTAGTTTTTCCGTTTCCTTTTTCTTAAGATCTCGAAAATCTTTTTTCTCTGTCATTAATATCACCTCTTAAATAGTATCAGTCGGGTCAACATTGTCTTTATGAAGGTAAGATGTATCATTCCACTTTTCAAGATTAAAATGGGTCGCATCATTAGTTGTAAGAATCGTTGTTGAAGTATTACTCAATCCTCCACGATCTTTTAAATGGGCAAGTGGAGTCCCAATCAATGCATTAATAGCAGCGTTTAAGGCTGCTCCGTGTGAAATCACGAGAATATTACCATTAGGATACTGTCGACAATATTCTTCAATTGCTGCGCGGAAACGATCTATTACTTCAAGAAAGCTTTCCCCTCCTACCAACGATTCATCATATTTATCAGGATGATGACGAAAGTTTTTTAAAACCTCAGGCCATTTTGCCGCAACATCTTCAAAATGCATTCCTTCCATTTTACCTAGGTTAAATTCCTTCAACCGACTATCAATTGTTAATGGAATTTCTGGATTTAAATGATTCAACAATGCCTGAGCCGTTACACGAGCACGCTTTAAGGGGCTAGTATAAGCATGATCAAAAGGTATTTGTTGTAAAGAACCTGCTAATAATTCAATTTCCCGATAACTATCCTTTAATAACGGTGAATCTCCATTGGCACCTTGATAACGGGACTCTAAATTCCATTGCGTTTTTCCGTGCCGAATTAAATAAACTTTTGTCATCTCTGTCGTTACTCCTTTTATCTACTATCTTACCAGAGTTTGCGGCAATTGTTTATCACAGAGTTATTACTTTATGTATATTTAAGAAGGCAAAAGCCAAATTACTTCTGCCTTCTTAAAGGTTTAAAAATATGAATTAAACGTATTGAAGTTGCCGATCATGACTATAAGCCCGATCAATAATAGCACTCCCCAGACATTCCTCTCCATCGTAAAAGACAACTGCTTGACCTGGAGTAATGGCCCGTGCAGGATCATCAAATTCGACTGTTACCATTTGATCATCATCTGACAAATGAACTGTAACACCAACATCTGTCTGCCGGTAACGGAATTTGGCCGTACAATGAAAATCACGTCCATAACGGCTAACCACATCGTCAACCCAATGAATATCACTAGCTTCAAGATAAGTAGCATAAAGATGGCTATTCTCATATCCCTGGCCGACATAAAGAACATTCTTCTTCATATCTTTACCGATCACAAACCATGGCTCATTACTTTCCTTGTTACCCCCAAGACCAAGTCCACGCCGCTGACCGATGGTGTAATACATTAATCCCATATGCTGACCAACGACTTTGCCATCAAGGGTCTCCATATTCCCTGGTTGGGCAGGAATATATTGACTCAAGAATTCACGGAAATGACCATCTTCACCGATAAAGCAAATTCCAACTGAATCCTTCTTCTTAGCAGTAGCCAGACCAGCTTCTTCAGCAATCTTTCTGATTTCTGGCTTAGTGTAGCCAGCCAATGGAAACATTACCTTATCCAACTGCTTGTAATCCAGTTGGCTTAAGAAGTAAGTTTGATCCTTATGTTGATCTTTAGCGCGCATCAAGTGCATCCGGCCATTCTCATCACGCTTTACATCAGCGTAGTGGCCAGTGGCGACGTAATCAGCCCCTAACTGATTAGCATACTCGATAAAGGCCTTGAACTTAATTTCCTTATTACAAATAACATCGGGATTTGGTGTCCGGCCCTTCTTGTACTCGGCAATGAAATACTTGAAAACCCGATCCCAGTATTCCTTTTCAAAGTTAACGGAATAATATGGAATCCCAATCTTAGAAGCAACTTTTGCTACATCTTTGTAGTCTTCAGTGGCAGTACAAACACCATTTTCATCAGTGTCATCCCAGTTCTTCATGAAGACACCAACGACATCGTATCCCTGGCGTTTTAAGAGGAGAGCCGTTACAGACGAATCAACTCCCCCACTCATTCCTACTACCACACGTGTATGACTATTATCAGCCATTAATTATCACCATCATTTCGTATAGATTCTGGAATAATCTACGATTGAAGGTCGCATGCATCCAGTGATAACCATTGTACCAGAGTATTTCAATCCCTGCACAGTTTTTATTTAGTGAATATTTGCCGGGCGACCATTTCATCTAAAATATAGTGATATTGTTGAACAAATTCAGCTGCTCGTTGGTGATTAAAAATATTAATTTTTCGTAAGCCATTTCCCGAAAGAGTTTCCATTTTTAAACCATCTAAATCACTGTTAATTAAAATCCGAAGACGGGCAACAGGTTTAAATGGGTTATCAGTATCGAGACTGCCTAAATATTCAAAGTTTCCCCGGTTCGTCTGTTCAAATCCTAAATCAAGCAAGGCGTATTTTTTTATTTCTGGGCTGATTGTATATTTATCTTTATCACCAGAAATTTGTACTGTTTTTGTAAATTCCATTTTAATTGTCTCCATTAATCTTCTTTAGGTTTTCAACGGTTTTAACAATTGTCGTGATTAACTGGTCAATATCTTCTTCCGTATTTAACCCGCCGAAACTAATTCGAATTGATTCACTAATGCGAGGGCTGTCAGCGCCAAACATCGCTGTTAAAACGTGAGAAGGCTCAATGCTACCAGCTGTACATGCAGACCCACCAGAGACTGCAATTCCTGCAAGGTCCAAGTCCGTCTGGATAACATAAGTTGAAATTCCTTTAAACCATAAGTTAAGAACGTGTGTCTTGTTGATTTGACCATTAACTTCAAAATCAACGTTATTTTCCTTAAGCGAATTTACAATCTTTTGCTTAAAATCATAATAACGCTCACGCCGTTCTTTCTTTACTTCTGGTGTGTTTAACTCAATCGCTTTAGCAAAGCCAGCAATTCCAGGCACGTTCTCAGTACCCGCACGGCGTTTAGTTTCTTGATCTCCTCCCTTAATAAGACTTGGAAAACTAATCCCATCACGACGATATAAAAAGCCCATCATTTTAGGACCATTAACTTTATGGGCCGATGTTGATAGCATGTCAATGTGATCAGCCTTAACATCGATTGGCAACAGTCCATATGCTTGAACAGCATCCGTGTGGAACCATGCTTGATGATCTTTTAAAATTTCACCTATTTCATGAATTGGCATTTGGCTACCAACTTCATTATTTTCCATCATAATGGTTACAAGAATTGTATCATCACGAAGGGCTGCCTTAAAATCATCAATTGAGATATTACCATTTTCATCAACTGGTAAATAGGTTACCTCAAAGCCATGTTCTTCTAAAAAATGGAGAGGTTTTAAGACCGCCTCATGCTCAATGGCAGTTGTGATAATGTGCTTACCAAAATTTTGCCGTTTAAAAGCGGTTTGGATAATAGCAGTATTATCACTTTCAGTTCCTCCACTGGTAAAGATAATTTCATTATCATCAGCATTAATGCTTTGGGCAAGAATGTGACGACTATTTTCCATTACAAGTTTAGCATGACGCCCATAAGAGTAACCAGTCGATGCATTACCCCATGATTCTTGCATTTGTTTAGTCATTTCCGCAATCACTTCCGGAGTCATCGGGGTTGTTGCTGCATTATCCAAATAAATCTCACTCACGAGTTTTTCATCCTTCCATTTTACTTATCTAAATCTGCAAAGAGCTGAAGAAGCATATTTGCAGAGCGTTTTCCGGCATCAATAATAAAGTCGTCAAAACTAACGCCGGCGTCTTCATCACCTGTATCCGACATTGCTCGTACTACCACATATGGAATTTGGTGGTCAGTGGCAACTTGTCCAACCGCTGCCCCTTCCATTTCACTAGAAAGTGCATCTGGAAAATGATTCAAAATCTCTTTAATTGCTTCTGAACTTGCAATAAATTGATCACCAGAAACAATCAATCCTCGTTTTACATTTAAGCCAGTCTTTTCGCCGGCTTTTTCTAAAGCTTGTCCCCATTGGTCAGAAGCCTTAAAGCGTGCTTCTTTTCCTGGGAGTTGGCCATAACGGTAATTAAATGCAGTTGCATCAACGTCATGGTAGGCAGTTTCAGTTGAAATTACAATATCACCAACATGTAAGCCTTCCCCAATTCCACCAGCTGATCCAGAATTAATTACAACATCTGCCCCACAATCAGTAATCAAATGTTCAGTAGTAATTCCCGCTTCAACTTTACCAATCCCTGATTCTACTAATACAACGTCTTGATTATTGATTTTACCGAAAAGATAGGATTTACCCCCGATTTTATTTTCTTGTTTATCGGATAACTTTGCCGTTAATTCTTTAATTTCTTCAGGCATTGCACAAATAATTCCAAATCGCATATTTTTCTCCTTTTTTATCCAACATAAAATAGTATTAAGTAAACAATAATAATTGCCACAATCAAAGCAATGATTGCAATATTTAAGCGGCGTTTCAAGCGCACCGTTTTTTCTGCCACTGTTTCGTCATGACGCTGACTAGCAACTGTTTCGCGACTATAAAGTTGATCAGTTGTATTTTCTGTTGCTCCATTAATAGGTTGTTGTTCAGTCTGACGTTGCTGTTGGCGGTATTGACTACGTGACATACGTGCTTGTTGCTCATCTTGTTGTTTATTATCCACGGTTGTTCATTCCTTGCCAGTAATAGATTGCCATGATTGTCTTAGCATCTTCAATCTCGCCTCGATCAATCATTTCAAGTGCTTGTGGTAAAGTTACTTCTTTTAAAATCAACTGTTCATCTTGATCTTGCGGCAGCTCGTTGCTAACTCGTTTTAATCCCGTGGCCAAATAAAGAGTCATGTATTCATCCATACAACCAACAGAAGTATAAAATGAAGAAATTTTTTTCAAACTTGTTGCTTCATACCTTGTTTCTTCATTTAATTCACGTTTAGCTGCATGAAGAGCATTATCAGCATCCCGTTGGTCGAGCTTCCCCGCAGGAATTTCAAGGGTTGTTTTCGCAATTGGTGCGCGCCACTGTTTTTCAAGAATCATTTTATTATCAGTCGTCAAAGCCAAAATCGCAATTGCTGGTGCGTGGTGGACGATTTCTCGTTGTGTTATATTCCCATGTGGGGTGATAACTTGCTGTACTTCAACATCGATTAAATGGCCGTGAAAAACTGTTTTACTACTTATTGGTCGCTCTTCAAATTCCATTAGAACCCATCCTTATCTTAAAACACGAACATGTGCTGCTTGCGGTCCCTTTTGTCCTTGAACAATTACTAATGAGACCTCTTCATCAGGGTGAAGGATGCGACGACGCGTTCCTTCAATTCCACTATAATGAACAAAAATTTCTCCTTCATGAGGAACTGTAATAAAGCCCCATCCTTTTTGTTCGTCAAAACTTTTTACTTTTCCTTTGAGCATTTTTTACCAACTCCATAATAAAATACCAAGCAACAAGTGTCACTTGGTATTTTACACCGCTTAAAAATAATTGTCATTTACTGGATAGCGAAAACCAGTTTTTTTAGAGATTATTATTCTTCTAAACCATCTTCTGCTGTTTCAGGGAAGTTTTCCCGAACAATAGCAGCACAGCGAGCACATAATTCAGGATATGCTGGATCACTGCCAACATCTTCCTTAACCATACGACAACGAGCACAAGTTTCACCATTAGCAGTTGTAACCTTAACTGCTACCCCATCGCTGTATTGGTCAGCATCAGCAGGCGCTTCATCAGCTGAATGGACATGAAGAGCAGAAACTCCTAGCAATAATTGAATGTTTTCATTAAGACTATCAAGTAATTGCTTTTGGTCATCGGTTAAGTAAAGATCAACCTGAGCTTCAAGAGATTTACCGATTAGCTTAGCATTCCGTGCTTCTTCAAGACTCTTTAGAACATGTGAACGCACTTCCATAAAGTCATCCCACTTACTCAATAGCTCTTCTTCACCATCAAATGTCCGTGGATCTGGAATTTCAGTTAATTGAACAAAATCTTCCGGTTCATTCATGTAACTCCATACTTCTTCGGTAGTGTGAGGAAGGATTGGCGTAAGAAGTTTAACAAGTGTCAAAAGGATATCGTAGAAGACAGTTTGCATTGACCGCCGAACTTCTGAATTTTCAGCCTCAATGTAGAGAACATCTTTGGCAATGTTCATGTAGAAAGCTGAAAGATCATTGTTTACAAAGTTGATCAATACCTTATAAGCATCAAGGAAATCGTAGTTATCAAAATCTTCCCGCATTGTCTTCAAGAAGTGGTTAAGTTTAACCAACATGTACTTGTCTACTGATTGTAACTTCTCATAAGAAACGGTATTTTCTTCAGGATCGAAGTCACTAGTATTAGCAAGTAAGAAGCGGAACGTATTTCTCAACTTACGATATGCTTCAGAAATCTGTTGGAATGTCCCCATCGATACCCGAACATCAGCCGAAGTATCAGCACTCATTACCCATAAACGGATAATTTCTGCACCCATTTGTTGAACAACTTTATTTGGGTCGATAACGTTACCTTGAGATTTACTCATCTTGTTACCGCGCTTATCAAGTGTGAACCCTTGAGAAACGATTTCCTTATATGGCGCATGTCCTGAACATACAACACTGGTAATCAAACTCGAGTTAAACCAACCACGATATTGGTCAGATCCTTCAAGGTAAAGGTCCGCTGGGTATGTTAAATAATCACGTTCAGCTAATACCCCTTGGTGTGATGAACCAGAATCAAACCATACGTCCATAATGTCAGTTTCTTTAGTAAATTGACCATTTGGAGAGTGTTCATTAGTATAACCTTCTGGCAAGAGGTCTTTTGCCTCACGTTCAAACCAAACATTAGAGCCATACTTAGCAAATAAATCTGCTACATGATTGATTGTTTCTTCTTCCATGATTGGTGTGCCATCTTCAGCATAGAAGATTGGTAAAGGCACACCCCAAACACGTTGACGAGAAATTACCCAATCACCACGGTCTTTGATCATATTGCGAAGACGAACCTTTCCCCATTCTGGGCGGTACTTAACGTCTTCTAAGGCATCTAAAATATTTTGGCGCATCTTTTCAATTGATACAAACCATTGATCAGTTGCCCGGAAGATGATTGGTTGCTTTGTCCGCCAATCAAATGGGTAGCTGTGTTGTAATGGCTCTTGAAGAAGTAAGGCATTGTTTTCTTCTAACTTTTGAAGAGAAACGTCATCAGCATCTTGGTAGAATACCCCTTCAAAGCCTTCACCGTTTTCCTTGGTTAAAATACCTTGATCATTGATTGGGGCAAAAATTGGTAAGTCATACTTTTTACCAAAGTTATAATCATCATCCCCATATCCAGGAGCAGTGTGAACAAGGCCAGTACCAGCATCAGCAGTAACATAATCAGCCACGCCAACAAGAAGATCACGATCAAGGTATGGGTGCTGAGTAGTCATCCTTTCAAGCTCTTGCCCCATTAAATGATCCACAACTTCGTAATCTTCCCAGCCAAGCTTTTCAGCTAATTTATCAAGAAGGTCAGTGGCAACAACAAATTTTCGGTCATCATTAGCAGGCTTTACAACTGAATAATCAAATTTTGCATTAACAGCAACCGCTTCTGAGGCTGGAATGGTCCATGGTGTAGTCGTCCAAACAACTAAATATGTATCATTATCTAAACGGCCTTTGCCATCTTTAATTTGTTCTGCAAAGAAGGCAGTTTTAGCAACAACATCATGATATTCAACTTCGGCTTCTGCCAAGGCTGATTCTGAAGACCATGACCAGTAAACTGGCTTCTTAGCTTGATATAATAGACCCTTCTTAGCAAATTCACCGAATACCCGAATTTGAGCAGCTTCGAATTCTTTATCAAGGGTAAGGTACGGGTGATCCCATTCACCACTTACACCTAAACGCCTAAAGTCAGCCCGTTGCTTGTCAACTTGCTTAAGAGCATATTCACGGCAAAGATCACGAAATTCAGTTAAGCTCATCTTCTTACGGTCATAACCAGATTTAGTTAATTGGTGTTCAATTGGCAAGCCGTGAGTATCCCAACCAGGAACATAAGGTGCCCGGTAGCCAGACATTGACTTATAGCGCACAATAAAATCTTTAGAAATCTTATTCATAGCGTGACCAATGTGAATATTACCGTTAGCATATGGAGGCCCATCATGTAAAACAAAAGTAGGCTTTCCTTCATTTAATTTTTGTCGTAGTTCATAAACTTTATTTTCTTCCCATAGCTGTTCTCGTTGTGCCTCAGTTACAGGTAACTTTCCACGCATTGGAAATTTAGTGCGGCCAAGGTTTAACGTATCTTTAACACGCATTGTAACTACCCCTTTCATTAATTCTTGTATTTTAATAATAAAAAAGCTTCCTCCCATTACTGGGACGAAGCTTCTTCGCGGTACCACCCGGATTTAAAACTTTAAGATTAAAGTTTCCTTATGTCATTAGATAACGATAATGAACCGCCTCATCCTAACTAACTCAAATGAGGTACTCCGAGATGATCAGGAATATTTAAACATTATCAACCTTCCACCAATTGTTGACTCGCTTTAATGTTATGATAATTATTCCAATTCTCTTCAACGATTTTATTAAAATACGATCCTAGTGATTTACTTGTTATTATCAGGGAAGACAACAACAGTTTCAGGTGCATCTGATCCTTTGTCATCGTTAACAGCTGTTGGTTGTGCAGGTGCACTCTCTTCTTCTGTTTGTTCAGCAGAAGCAACCGGCTGTTCTGATTCAACAGGTTGTTCTTCACTAGCAGTTGTTGCAGTTGATTCTACACTGGTTGCGGAACTGCTGTCAAGACGGCTACCTAAAATTTTTTCAATTTCATCATATTTACTCAAATCATCATTTTCCAAAAGCTTATCCCATTCATTACTCTTAATGACTTCTAATTGAGATTCAAGCATAACTTGAAGACGTTGACGGAAGATCCGAGTTTGCTTACGAAGATCATTGGTTTCACTGGTTAACTTCTTAGTAGAATTAGCAGCATCTTCAATTACTTGGTTTGATTTATCATTAGCTTCCGAAACAATATCGGTTGCTTGCTTTTGCGCTTCACGAATCATAATATCTGCTTCACGCTTAGCATTATTTTTAACCTTATCAGCTGCTTCTTGTGCAACTAAGATTGACTTATTTAAGGAATCTTTTAAGTCAGCAAAATACTTAATCTTACTATCATTAGCACGGACTTGTTCTTGTAAATTATTATTTTCAGTTATTAATTGTTGAACTGTTTGTGAAACTTCCTGAATAAATTCTTGGACTTCTTCAGGATTATACCCCCGCATCTTAGTATTAAATTGCTTATTATTAATTTGATCAACCGTCAAACTCATGAGTAAATTCCTCCATTCAAATTACGCATTTACAACTGAAATGGTAATTTTTTCTTTATCTTTTTTTGTTTTACCATTGGTCATATCAATTCTGAGTCGACCACCATGACGCACAGATATCAAATCATGAACCACAGTTTGATAATCTGGACGATCAATTTCTTCCCAGTTTAATCGAACTTGACCATGCTCTATTAATTGCTTTGCCCGGTTTCGAGAATAATTAAAGCCTGCAGCTACCACAACATCTAACCGTAGTGACGAAACCGTTGTAACTATCGGTACCCATTCTTCTTTAGGTGTTACTACGGCTTCTGTTGCGATTGGAATCCATTTAACCTTAATTCGACCAACGTGTTCAACGTTTTCCCGTAAATACTTTGCCATTGGTTTTGTTACAATAACTTGCCAATGCAACCCATCAGTTAAAATATCACCAAATGCATTCCGCTCCATCCCCTCACCGATCAATGTTCCCATTATTTGCCGATGATGAAGCTCTGAAAACTTAACAGGGTAATTAATCTCTAAAGCCTGTAAAGCAAAGTCTTCTATAGAGGGTTCATAATAAGGCGGATAAATTAGAACTCGTTGCATTTCTGCGCCTTGCCAACCACCATACATTGTTATTTTAACATTGTTATTTTGATTAACAATCGTTTGGACAATAAAACGTTCACGTGGATTTAAAAAAGGAGTGAGGATTGGACGATATTGACCTTCTGCAGTAGTTATCCAGTCATTAGCTTGGTCAATAAGTTTGGCTTCATCCGGGCGAAAATGTTGTTTAATATTATCTTCGCTCAAATTCTACTTCCTCTTAAAACATTAATTAAATGATTGCTGCTATTTGTGCTAATCCTGCTTGAACAAAATATAGTACAAGGATAGCTATCATCGGCGCAAAACTTAGCCCCCCAATTGGAGGAACAAAGTCAAACCAATGCATATAAGGTTCTACCAACCGATTAATAATATCACCGAGTCGTGAATTACGTGCATTTGGAAACCATGACATAATGCACCACACAACTATCACTAAAATATAAGCATCAACCAATTGATTAAGAGCCCATAATAAAAATGCGATCATATTAACTCCTTTTAGTGACTAAAATTTATCACCATCATTTTTTAAATTGCTTGTTAAACTACCTGAAATTTCATAATTTTTAGGTGTGCAGAGAAAGATTTCCTTTCCAATACGTTTCATTTCACCATCAATTGCAAAAACGGTTCCATTTAAAAAGTCTACTAACCGTGCTGCAACATTTGCATCCATCTGAGTGAAGTTAACGATCACTGCATGTCCTTCTAATAATTGAGATGCGATCTGCTTTACATCTGCATAAAGGCGAGGTTCGTATAAGGAAATTTGACTCATTTGATTAAAATGTCCACTATTAATTGAAACTACTTTATTACTTGTATTTGCCGGTGTTGGAACTTGTTCACTTGTTCCATAGAGACCATCTTGTTCATCAATGTCTTCTTCACCAAAGAGGCTTTTCAAAAAATTTGCTGCCATTATATTAACCCTCCTTCTAGGTCTAAACAGAAAAAGGCGGATAAAGAATCCACCCTTTTTCTAAATTATTTACTTACGACGATTCTTAAAGAACGGTGGAGTCGATAAGTTAGTATCATCATTGTCATCCGTATTAGCTGCATCATCGTTAAATACGTTAAATTCTGGTTTAGTAACGTGTGAAAATTCATTGTCTGAATTTCTTGTTTGGTTACTGGTATCGGCTGTTGGATCATTCCAACCATCAAAAGGATCACGTTGCTTTGGTTGCTCAACAGGTTGTTCTTCTTGTGGAACAGACCGAGTAACTCGTGGTGCCTCATTTTCTGCTGGCTGTTGTTGTTGAATTTTCTTTTTCTTATCAATTCCAGTAGCAATTACAGTAACGCGAACTTCATCACCCATTGACTCATTTAAGGACATACCAAATGAAATATCAACATTTGTTCCAGCGGCTTGTTTAATAACATCTGATGCTTCTTGAGCTTCAAACATTGATAAGTCTTTCCCACCAGTAATATCCATTAAAACATGTTGCGCCCCATCAATTGATACTTCAAGTAATGGCGAAGAAATAGCCTTCTTAGTAGCTTCAGTGGCACGGTTTTCACCAGTAGAAGCACCAACACCCATTAAGGCAGAACCTTGGTTAGACATCAATGTCTTAATATCAGCAAAGTCAAGGTTGATGTAACCTGGGGTAACAATCAAGTCTGAAATACCTTGAACACCTTGACGAAGAACATTATCAGCTTCCTTAAATGCTTCCATCATTGGCGTCTTCTTATCAATCATTTCTAGTAAACGATTATTAGCAACGATAATTAAGGTATCAACATTTGATTTTAATTTTTCAAGTCCTTCCGCGGCATAACGTGCTCGACGAGGTCCTTCAAAGGAGAACGGACGAGTCACAACACCAACCGTTAATGCCCCGCTATCTTTAGCAAGCTTGGCTACTACGGGAGCAGCACCAGTACCAGTTCCACCACCCATTCCGGCAGTAATGAAAACCATATCTGCTCCTTCAAGAGCCTTTTTAATTTGTTCTTCACTTTCTTGGGCAGCCTTTTCACCAACCTCTGGATTTGAACCAGCACCTAGCCCCTTCGTTAATTTAGGTCCTAAGCGAATCTTAGTTGTTGCTTGAGAATTATTTAATGCTTGTAGATCAGTGTTAGCAACGATAAAGTCAACACCTTGCACCTTTTCAGTGATCATTCGGTTGACAGCATTACCGCCAGCTCCACCAACACCAATTACTTTGATTTGTGCTTCTGCAAATTGGTTATCGTTAGCGAACGTTTCGTTATCCATAGCAGTATTCCTCCAAATTAGTCAAATAAATTATTAAAAATGTTTTTAAACCGATTACTTAGGCCGTTTTGTTTTCTCTTTTTTGGCGCCGACTCTTCCGTAACTGGTTTCTGCTGTGCTTCTTGCCGTGAATGTTGTAATTTACCAGATTTTTCAGTCCATTGTTGACGTGGCTGATTAACATTTTGTCTCTTTTCCTCATGTGGACTCTTAATTGTATCAATTCGTTGAACAGTTTGTTTAATTAATCGATCAATATCTGATAATTGGTTTTCGTACATCCCCAAAGATAAACTAACAGCATAGCGAGGGTGCCGAATACCCATTTGTTCTGGAACATTCACCTTAATATTACCCGTAAAGTATTCTTCAGCAAGCTCCTTAACTCCTGGCAGAGCAGCCACTCCACCAATCAAGACTACTCCTCCAGGCAATTCAGGGGCATGAATTGCCTTCAGCCTATCTTGAATACGACCAAAAATTTGCCGTACTCGTGCTTCGATTATTTCTGATAAATACTGCTCTGAATATTGGACTGGGTCATTTTGACCAACAACATCAACGTCAACTTGTACATCTTTATCAGCTAAGGATGCCATAGCGTACCCATGATTTAACTTAAGCTGTTCAGCATTTTTTAATGATGTATTCATGACCGTAGAAATATCTTTAGTAATATATTTTCCACCTTCAGGATCAACATAAGTATACTTTAATTGATGATCATGAATAATACTAGTTGTGGTTTGCCCCCCACCTAAATCAATAACAACAGTTCCAAAATCTTGCTCCCCATCGTTAAGGAGGTTAAAGTCTGTTGCAATCGGCGTAATGACAAAATCCTTAATATCATACCCAGCCTGTTGAACTGCCTTTTTTGTATTATGAATAATGGTCTTAGGTCCTGTATACAAGGTGGCCTTCATTTCTAAACGGACACCAACCATTCCACGCGGGTCCTTAATACCAGAAAAGCCATCAACAGTAAACTCTGTTGGAATCAAATCAATTATTTCCCGTTCAGGGGGAATACTTTGCGTTAACGCTTCACGAGCAACATCAATTACATCTTGATTAACAATCTCTCTTGATTGTCCTCTGGTTGCAATTGTAATCATACCGTGTACCCGTTGCATTTGTAAGTAATTTGCCGGTAAGCCAACTACAACACTTTTAATCTCTACGTTGGACTTTTCCTCAGCCTGCGCTACCGCCGCCGAAATTGCCTGAGCGGTTCTATCAATGTCGACAATAACTCCTCGGTTTAATCCTGCCGATCGTTCTACACCAACACCAATAACTTTTAACTGCCCCTTAACACTTTCACACACCAGTGCCTTGATCGAGGTGGTTCCAATATCTAATCCAACGTATACTTCTGAATTATTCATTCTAAAAGGAACCCTCCTAAGACTATCATTAATTAAATTAATTGTATTTTTAACCTATATAAGAATTTTACCACAGATAAACATTGACAAAAAAGAGAATTATCAAGGTTTTTCACAAAATCATTTATCCTTAGACCCATAATCATAAGAATAAGCACCGACTTGGAGATCTATAATTCCCTTATTTTTCATACTTGCTGCAATTGCAGGGTAATATTCCATTTTATCCCCGATAGTATTTAAGTCACCATAAATCGTATTACCATCACGCATGTAAATAATAATACGATCCGGATACTCCTTAGTTGGTTGATAACTCACACTTGAAATACCATTCCTTATTGCTGGCTTCAACTTTCCTAATTGAGTGGCCGCTGTAGCAAGAGCTTTTTTATGACCATCAAAACGTTTATAAGCAATTCCATTGTCAGCACTTTTTGTCCGCTGCAATTGACCATCAGCCAAAACAGCGTATGTATCATTATTTATCACCGCTGTTCCTAACAGAGCATTTTCTTTTACAGATATTCGTAAAGACTGGGGGCCAGTTACCTCAACCTTTAAACTTTTTATTTGAGGATTTTTATGAATAGCCTGTTTAATAAGTTGATGACGGGTAAGATAAACGCCCCAAATAAAACGCCCTGGATAAATATTTGTATTTTTTTCTACTTGTTCCTTAGTTAAGTCATGATTCCCAGTTACGTGAAGTGTGGTAACCTTACTCCACGGAGAAATAATATAAATCATAAAGAGGAGAATAACACTGAAGAGTACGACTAATTTTAAAACTCGCTCACCATTAAAAACATAACGCTTAACCCTAATTCCGCGAATTTTATTACCAATATGAGTTTTAGGAGATCGCTTGTTTTGTTGCTGTTGAGCAGCAGCACTTCGCTTTTCTAATTCAGTTAATCGTCGCGAATATTTATGATGCTCAATCGCAGATCTATCATCCAACATCTTTTCTCCTCCCTCCTAATCTATACTTTATTTTTCATGTTCATCAATTGCCTTATGCAAGATTTTAATTAATCTATCAGCAGCATCTGGCCGCCCCATTTTCTCAGCAGCATGAGCCATCTCTTTACGAACTTCTTCATCTTCCATAATCTTATCTGCTTGGGTCAATAAAGCCCGGGCATCTAACTTGTCTTCCGTAATCATTAGTCCTGCCTTATTCTTAACTAAAGCTTGAGCATTCTTTACTTGGTGGTTAGCAGTAACATACGGACTAGGAATTAGAATTGTGGGAACTCCGAGTGCCGTTACCTCAGCAATAGTGGTTGCTCCTGCTCGAGATACTAAAGCTGCTACCCGTGGCATCTTAGCCGGCATGTCTTTGATATAAGGAACAACTTTAACATTATCAGCCGGTTTAATATTACCTTCTGCAAGTTGTTTTTTTACATCATCATACCGCTTTTGACCGGTCGCAAAAATGACTTGATAAGGACGCTTGTTGAATTCCGGAATAGCGTCAACTACTGTCCTATTAATCTTTGGTGCTCCTTGACTTCCACCAAAAATCATTAAGGTTGGTACATCATCTTGCAAGTTATAACTTGTCCATGAAAAGTCACTATTCTTTTTCGCCGCTACCTGTTGCGCACGAGGATTACCGGCCATTGTAACTTTCTCAGCCGGAAATTGACTGCGTGCAGCTTCAAAGGCAATTGCAATTTGATCAACATAGCGACTTAAAAATTTATTGGTTACCCCAACAACGCTATTTTGTTCATGAATCACTGTTGGAATATGCTTCTTTGCTGCAGCATATAGGACAGCACCACTTACATATCCTCCCGTGCCTAAAACAACATCAGGCTTAAACTCACTAACAATTTTTTTGGCATGATGAACAGAGCTTAAGAAAAGATAGATAGTCTTGAAATTTTCAAGAGAAAGAGAACGTTTGAATCCTTGCATGTGCATTGTCTCAAGCTTAATTCCAGCATCTGGTACAATTTTATTTTCAAGACCACGGGTTGTTCCAACATATAGTACTTCAGTATCTGGTTCAACCTGCTTTAAACGCTCAATTAATGCCAGCGCAGGGTAGATATGACCACCAGTTCCACCACCTGATACCAATAACCGCATCTTATTGTTCCTTCTTTCCTGTTAATTCTTCAACTGCTTCAATAAACTTATCACCACGAACTTCAAAACTTGGGAATTGATCCCAACTAGCATTAGCAGGAGAGAGGAGGATAACATCCTCTGGCTCACTCAACTTCCATGCTTCTGGTACCGCAGTAATTGCATTTTCGCTTTCGATCACAGAAACACCAGCCTGATTTCCTGCATCCTTCATTTTATCTTTACATTCACCAAAGACAATCATCGCCTTTACGTGCTTTTTAAGGTAAGGAACCAATCGTTCAAAGGTATAACCACGATCAAGGCCACCCGCTAAAAGAATCACTGGACGATCAAACCCTTGCAAGGCAACCTCAGTAGCTTCAATATCAGTTGATTTTGAATCATTGTAGAAAAGCCGTCCTTGGTATTCCATCACGTATTGTAAACGGTGACGAACGCCGCTAAATGTTGTTAAGACCTTCTTTATTGCTTCATTTGTAACACCGCTTAATTTTGCAGCTGCAATTGCTGCCAAAGCATTTTCTACATTTTGTGGACCAATCAAGCGAATATCCTTTGTTGGCATAACTTCTTGACCACGCCAATAAATCATTCCATCTTCGACATAAGAACCTTCATGACTTTTGTTTAGACGAGAAAATGGCACAATAGTAGCTTGACTACGCTGAGCAATCCTTTGCCACTCATCACGATCCCAATTAATGACTAAAAAATCATCCTTGGTTTGGTTTCGTGTAATATTAAGTTTTGCATTAATATAGTTTTCCCGTGTCTTATGATAATCTAGGTGGTTAGAAAAAATGTTAGTGATAATTGCAATATGAGGATGAATTGTTGGTGCCCCTAATAATTGGAAGCTAGATAATTCGGTGACCAATGTATCATCTGGACCTAAATCTTCAGCAATTTTACTAAAGGAAATTCCAATATTACCTGCATACTTCACTTGATGTTTTGCATTTTCAGCAATCATTAACTGAGTTAAAGTCGTTGTGGTGGTTTTTCCATTGCTTCCGGTTACACTTACAAGATGACCATCAAAAATTTGCCACCCCAGTTCTGCCTCGGTAATGATAGGGATTCCCTGCTTAACAAACGCAGCTACTAATGGGTTATCATAAGGAATTCCAGGGTTTTTTACTACAACGTCAAATCCTTCATTAGCTAATGAAATTGGATTATCACCAGTAATTACCTTGATCCCATCAGCTTCTAAATCATTAACAATCTCATTAGTTTTGGGAATAGCTTTATCATTAGCCGTAACCTTTGCACCGAGTTTTACTAATAAGTGGGCTGCATTAATTCCACTAATTCCGAACCCCATTACAAGAACTTTTTTACCTTGATACTCATCAATTCTTTTCATTTCTCTTTACTCCTAACCAACTAACAAGATTGTCGTAACAGCAATGATCGCAGCCACTAACCCTACAAGCCAAAATACAATATCAATTTTCCATTCACTCCACCCGCTCATTTCAAAATGATGGTGGATCGGCGTCATCTTAAAAATTCGTTTACCAGTGGTCTTAAATGAAGCTACTTGAAGAATTACACTCGCTGTTTCGCAAACGTAAACAATTCCAATTACTAATAAGGACCATTCATGATGCAACAATAACGAAACAGCAGCTAAGGATGCACCAATTGCTAAGGACCCCATATCACCCATAAAAATCTTAGCGGGCTTATGGTTATAAGGTAAGAAGCCCAGTAAAGTACCAATCATTGCTAGACAGAAAAGTGCAATTTCAGGATAGCCTGGTTGATTGAGATTTACTAATGCAATAATCAAATAAGCTGCAAAAGAAATAATGGAAAGTCCACTTACTAAGCCATCAAGTCCATCTGTTAAATTAACAGCATTTGAAAAACCGACGAGCCAAAAAATAATAAACAAACCATAAAGCCAACCAATTTGTGTTGTCCCAAAGCCCATTTGAAAGCCTTCATGTTGATAAATAACAGTAAAGACCATTGCTGCTAATACTTGGCATAAAGCCTTTTGCCATGGCTTAAATCCTTCATTTTGATGGTGAAAGATTTTAATACTATCATCCCACATTCCGATTAAACCATAAACAACGAGGACAAAGACGAGTGCCCATAATGTATTAGTAATTAATCCTTGCCAAGCAGCAACCCATAAAACGGTTACGACTGCCGAAAAGATGAACAATAATCCTCCCATTGTTGGCGTCCCAGCCTTTTTAGCATGCCAGGTAGGCCCTTCTTTACGAATTTGCTGTCCTTCTTTTTTTGCCCGAAAATATTTAATTAATGAGGGCATCAATAAAAATGTAATTAAGAATGAACTAAGGATAGTCAAAACTGCACTTAAGAAATTCATATTTACCTCCAATTAGTTTCCCTGCTAGTTTTTAGCTTCATATTGAACGGTTAAAGTTGTTCCACGTTTAATAGTTGTATCAGGTGAAATGCTTTGCTGAGTAACATAGCCGTTTCCATTTTCTTTTACTTTCAACTTAAGAATCTTAGCTAATTGCTGAACATCAGCAGAACTCCATCCAGAAATATCCGGCATTTTATACTCGCCACCAGTATCCAGAATAATGTGTTGATCTGTTAACACTTGTTCATCAGGAGCCGCTGATTGCTGCTTAACTTTCTTGCCAGAACCGACAACGATTACTTGCATTCCCTTAGCTGATAATTCCTTATTGGCATCATCGCTTGATTGCCCAACAATATTTGGCATGGTGATAACCTTTTTCTTGGCTTTTTCCGTAATTTTTTGTTGGCTCAATAACATTTTCATTGTCGGATTAAAGACACTGGCAATTTGTTTAGTTGCTGACTTTTTAAGATTTTGCGGTTGGCGAAGAGTGACGTACATAATGTACTTTGGATCTTTGGCCGGTGCCATCCCTGCAAATGAGTAAAGGTAATTCGTATCACCAGTTAAATAACCATGCGCACCACCAATTTGGGCAGTAGCTGTCTTTCCAGCAATTCGATAACCCTTAATTTGATAATCATGACCAAGGCCCTTTTGATCATAAACCACCCCTTGCATATAACCAAGGACCTTTTTTGCTGTTGATGCTTTTATCGGTTTGCCGACAACTTTAGGTTTTATCTTTTTAATCGTCTTTCCACTATTACCATCAACAACTTTACTTACAATGTAGGGTTTCATCATCTTACCATTATTACCAATCGCACTGAATGCTTGCATCATTTGCATAACATTTACCGTAATTCCCTGCCCAAAAGCAGTATTAGCCTGGGCAAGAGTCCCCTTAAATGAAGTGTAACCATTAACCTCGTTACCCATTCCGACAACATTAACCTTTTTTAACAGGCCAAATCGTTTAATGTACTTCATCCATGTATCAGCTCCCATATCTTGTTCAACATGGGCAAAACCAACGTTACTAGACATATCAAAAGCATCTTTATAGGAAATTATTCCCCAACCAGAACTTGACCAATCAGTGATTTTTCCACCACCCATAGCCCATGTTCCAGAATTAAAGGTCGCATTAGGGTTAAAATGCCCGGTATCAATAGCCGCGGCTAATGACAAAATTTTCATTACCGAGCCAGGTTCATATGCATCCTGAACTAACATGTTTCGCCAAACTGGATTATTTTCCGCATGGAGGGTTGGTCGTTGAGTAGCAGCAATAATTTTACCTGTTTTGGCTTCCATTACCACCGCCGTCATCGAATTAGCATTCGAACTTTTATAAACCTTATTAACTTTATTTTCAAGGAAATGTTGGGTCTGTGAATCAAGAGTAGTGTAAATATTATCACCGTTTACGGCTTTCTTAGTCACCTGCTTAGAATTAGCAATCTGATATCCATAAATATCTTGCTTATCTTTTCTTAACCCATTTGTTCCCGTCAATTGTTTATTAAAATAGCCTTCCAAACCTAATTGTCCAACTAAATTGGTCTCTTCAGTTCCATTATCATTTTTTACTTTAGGGGTTGCCATTCCAATTATTTGAGAAGCAAATTCGCCTTCTGGATATTGACGCGCTGGAGTTGCGATAAAATTAATCCCTGGTAAATGCCGATTCTTAATCTTCTGCATCGTTGAAACAGAAAGATTGCTACCAGCACTTCCAAATTCAACTTGATAGGCTTGTCCCCTTGGTTTAAGTATCTTTTCAATTTGCTTTGGGGTAAGGTCAATATACTGTGATAATACCTTTGCAGTTTTTTGTCGGTCCTTTACGTACAATGGTTTACCGTCCGAAGACTTTTGTGTGCGGTCAAGAACAGCATAGAGGGTATATTTACTCGTATCGGTTGCCAAGGGGTTTCCTTCTGAGTCATAAATATCCCCACGTCGAGCCTGAATAATTCGTTGCTGAGTATAAATTTGCTCAGCCTGCGAGCGTAAGTTAACATGTTGAACATCTTTGTTTATTGCGATATACGCAAAACGAACGATAAATAAGGTGAACAATCCAACCGTGATTAGAAAGAGCCATTTGCCAAAGGTCCCTCGGTTTTCTCTATGTCCCCTATTTTTCGTTCGTTGTGGCTTCTTATTCATTATTTATTAACGTTCCTTACATTTGAATTTTTATCTGATAATCCATATTTATGTGCTGCTGATTTCAAATGCGATTGAGTCGTCAATTCAGCGATTTCTTGCTGCAAACTTGTATTACTACTTTTTGCTTTAGCGATTTGTGTTTGAGTGTCCTGTAAATGTCGTTGTTGATTATTAATACTAATCTTTGTAGAAAGTAAGCTAATCATCAAACATAACGTGACTAAACTTCCTACTGCTACTAAAAATCTTTCAAACTTTGACCATCTAACCGGATTTGGCGAAGTTTGGGGTTGTTGATAGGTCTTTTTTCTTGGTGCTTGCTGTGGTTGCTGCTCTCCCACCAGTTGCCTTGCCGCATTTGAAACCATAATTATGTCACTTTCCTTTTCTAATTTTTTCGATTATCCTCAACTTGGCACTATGCGCACGATGATTTGCTGCTAATTCTTCATCACTAGCTACAATCGGCTTTTTATTAATTAATTTGAAGTCTGGTTCCATTCCCGCTGGAATTATTGGTAATCCTTGCGGAACATCCCCACTTAATGAAGTTTTCTCACGAAACATTGTCTTTACCAACCGATCTTCTAGGGATTGAAAAGTAATAACACTTATTCGTCCGCCCACATCCAGCAAGTCTAATGCCTGCTCTAAAGATTCTTCTAAAGCACCTAATTCATCATTAACTGCTATCCGAATAGCTTGAAAACTTTTTTTAGCTGGATGTCCACCATGACGACGAGCTGCTGCTGGAATTCCCTCTTTAATCACATCAACTAATTCAAAGGTCGTCTTGATTGGTGCTATTTTTCGACGTTGTTCAATTTTTCTAGCAATTGATTTGGCAAACTTTTCTTCTCCATATCGGTAAAGGATCTTAACGAGACGTTCATACGGCCATTCGTTAACAACTTCCATTGCCGACAGTTTTTGATCTTGATTCATTCGCATATCTAAGGGTGCATCATGCTGATAACTAAAACCTCTTTTAGCATCATCGAATTGTGGAGAAGAAACACCTAAATCATATAAAATTCCATCAACATGTTTTACATGATAGCTATTCAATTCTGTTTTTAAGTTCCGGAAATTATCTTCAACTAGTGTTAATTTTTGCTGCTTTATTGCTGTTTTTAAGTGTTCTTTATTGTAATCAATTGCAGTCTGATCCTGATCAAATGAATATAAGTGGCCATCGACGAGCTGTTGCAAAATAGCTTGTGTATGCCCACCACCACCTAATGTTGCATCAACGTAGGTGCCTGTTGGTTGCACATTTAATCCTGCTACGGCCTCCTTTAAAAGTACCGTTACATGTTTAAATTCTGCCATCAACTAAACCCTCCATTAAAATTCAATATTAAGATCTTCAGCAATTTCATCAAAATTATCAGCCGTTTCACTGGTAAATTTATTCCACCGTTCATCACTCCAGATTTCTAAACGATTGGAAACCCCAACGATTACACACTTTTTTTCAAGTGAAGCATGAGCTCGTAAGGTTATCGGAATATTAATCCGTCCTTGTTTATCAATTTCGCAATCTGTCGCAGCAGAATATAAAAAGCGCACAAATGCCCGTGCATCACGCTTCGTCAACGGGAGTGCCTTTAGCTTATGTTCTAAAAGCTCCCATTCATTTAATGGATATCCAAACAAACATCCATCTAACCCCCGAGTAACAATGAAGTGATCCCCCAATTGTTCTCGAAATTTGGCAGGAATAATTAGTCGCCCTTTCGAATCAATAGTGTGTGTAAATTCTCCCATTAACACAACTAATATCCCCCTTACCACGTTATAGGTCAAGTCTACCACAATCCCCCACTTCTCACCACGTAATTTTGTGAATTTTACCAAAAAGTAACAGACAAAAAAGTGAGCGGAAAATTAATTCTCCAACTCACTCCAATATTTTTATATTAACGGTAACCATGGTGTAATAATTAAGCTACTAATATATATAATTAAAGCATAATATGCCGAATACCGCCAAAATACTGGCCAGTAACGGCGATAAATGAATTCATGATTATGAATAATTTGTAAAGCAATTAATAAAAGAGCTAGAATCATCCATAAAGCAATTGGATAGGCTGGCCAATAAAATCCCATATTAAAGATTATAAGGATCCATAGAATAATCGTCCATCCCCACCATAAATACTTTGCTCTTTTAGGGTGATGAAATATTCGTAGTAATAGTCGTTCTACTACCCCAATCACTAACAATAAAATAATCTCTAAAATTATAACCTGAATACTAACCGTCAACCTTTTCAATTCCCTTCTCTTCAGATTAAGTAATTTAAGTTTAACATAATCTCAAACTAGATTTGAAAAAGACATTAAAGATGCGGTACACTACTATTATTGATAAAAATGGAAGGATGGTTAATAATGCAGCGAAAAAAGAAAACGCGTTTCCAAAAAATTACCATGTTTGCTATTTGGCTAATGTTAATTGCAATGCTTGGTTCTTTAATCTTTGGAGCAGTTGCATCCTTAAACTTAATTTAGCCTATTAAACATCCATGTAGTCGGAAAAAGAGGAAACAGACTAAGCCAAAATGGTGATTCGCACTGCACCTGGACGGGCGGATTATCATTTTAACTTATCTCAAGCCTTGTGGCGCCGCAAAAGTAGTTCCACGTTATCTTGCAATTGTTCGTGAAAATAGTAGAGGCTGGAAAAATTTTTAATTTTTCCAGCCTCTTTTTATTCTATTCCTCACTTTTTTGCTTATAAACTTCGCGTGGCTTCGATCCATTAGCTGGTCCAATAAATCCACGTTGTTCCATATCATCAATAATTCTTGCTGCACGATTATAGCCAATTCTAAACCGACGCTGAATTAGTGAAGTTGATGCTTTTTGTTGGTCAACCACAAAATCTAATGCTTCGGGAAATAATTCATCTTCCTCCTCAGCCTGTTCTTCTTGCTCAATTTCGTTGTCAGTTACCACCATATTATCGTCATACTCCGCGGTCCGCTCATTCTTGATAAAGTCTACTACTGATTCAACATCATGGTCAGAAATAAATGCACCTTGAATCCGGATTGGTTTATTTTGATCTATAGGTTCAAATAACATATCTCCGCGACCAAGAAGTTTTTCTGCACCATTAGTATCGATAATGGTTCGCGAATCAACCCCACTAGAAACAGCGAAGGCAATTCGAGAAGGAACATTAGCCTTAATAAGACCTGTAATAACATCCACTGAAGGACGCTGGGTTGCTAAAATCATATGAATACCAGCAGCCCGTCCCATTTGTGCAATCCGAACAATTGCATCTTCAACATCATGAGAAACTGTCATCATTAAGTCCGCTAATTCATCAACAATAACTAAAATCAATGGTAAGTTAGCTTGGATTTCATCAGGATGGTCATCATTTTGTTGTTTAACTAATTTATTATAGCCATCCAGGTTGCGAACACCGAATTTAGCAAATAATTCATAACGCCGCTCCATTTCTGCAACAACTTTTCCTAGTGCCCGGGCTGCCTTTTTGGGTTCAGAAACTACCGGACTGAGAAGATGAGGAATACCATTATAAACACTTAATTCAACCTTTTTAGGATCAATCATTAACATCTTTACTTGATGCGGTTTAGCCTTTAATAAAGTGCTTGTAATGATAACATTGATTGCAACAGACTTACCACTACCCGTTGCCCCAGCAATAAGCAAATGTGGCATCTTAGTTAGATCAGCCATTTTTATATCACCAGTTACACTGCGGCCAAGCGGAACTTCCATTGGATTATCATTACTAGGAGCACTTTCTATCATATCGCGAAAGCCAACCGTTGCGATTTGCTGATTTGGAACTTCAATTCCAATTAATGATTTCCCTGGAATTGGCGCTTCAATCCGGATATCTTTAGCAGCGAGTGCAAGGGCCAAATCATCTGCCAAATGGGTTATTCGGCTGACTTTTACTCCTACTGCTGGGCGTAACTCATATTTGGTAACGGAAGGACCCAAATTAACATTTTCAACTGTTGCATCCACCCCAAATGATTTTAGGGTTTGCTGAAGCGTTTTGGTATTCTTTTTAATATTATTCAAATCTTCTTGCTGGTCCGTAGCCTGTACTTGACTTAACAAGCTAACTGGTGGCAATTGGTAATCATTATCTTCTTTAGCATCAATTCCTGCAAGTTTAATTTCCGTATCGGCAGATTGTTGTGAAGACTGATCATCTTTGTAGTCATTGTGTTTTTCTTCTGGTTGACTTTCACTTGCTACCCTAATAGTTGGTTCAATAGGGTCGGAGGGGGTTGATGAAGAAACTAGCGGTGTTGTCATTGGCGCTGCCGAGTCTTGGTCTGCAAAGAAATCTTTAACCTGTCGGGACGCTTTAGCAAGTGGGACACTAATCGACGGTCCTTCAGTTGTTTTTGGCGCCTGCTCAGTTCTTTTTTTCATTAACTGATCGTGAGCATTAGCCATTGCTGCCCCAGATTTTTTAACCCCAATCCCACATTTTACTAGGAATTCGCGCCATGGTAATGCAAAAAAGATAATAATTCCAACGATGATTAATAACCAGGACAATACCGCTGTTCCAATCTCTGAAATTAAAATATTACTTCCATTATATAAGTAAGCACCAATCATTCCACCACCAACCGGAACAGTTGAATCACCATTAAAAATGACCTTACTAAGACTATTCCAAGTGGTTTCGATTACTTTTGCATGCAAATTCAGACGCTGAAACATTACAGTCTGAAGCCACATTAACAAACCGATGTAAGCAATAATAGTTCCAGCAATCCAACGTTTTTTAAAATGCGGACGATGCCCATATAGTGCAAAACATAATCCATATAGAAATGCAATAATCATCGCAACTGGAAAGGATTCCCCGACAAAAATCTTAAAACAGTTATCGATGAAGGTTCCTAATATTCCTAGATTAAATAGGCCAACTAACATTAAGAGGCAAGCAATTATTCCTAATAGATTATCAATTAATCGATACTGTTGCTTTTTTCCTCTTTGCCGGCGGGATGATGCCCTTTTCCTTCTCGCCATCGCATTATTGCCTCCTTAAGGTTACTTCAATTTATCAAATTCATATTTATGAACTCGGGCTAAATTAGGAAAACTTTGTTGCCGTAATGCTTCATAAATAACAATTGCTGCACTATTCGATAAATTCAGTGCCCGAATATTATTATCATTCTGCGGAATCCGAATAGCATTTTCTGGGTATTTTTGCATAAAACGTTCGGGCAAGCCAGTTGTTTCTTTCCCAAATAAGAAATAATGATCTCCTTCACCAGTATAATCAACATCACTATAATCATGGGTAGCAAACTTAGAAACAATATATAAATGGTTAATATCAGGAATAGTCTTCATAAAAGAAGGTAAGTCCTCGTGATATGTGATCTTTACTTTATCCCAATAATCTAGTCCAGCTCGTTTCATATGTTTATCATCAGTTGAAAATCCTAACGGCTTAATTAAATGTAATTCGGTATTTGTTCCGGCACAAGTTCGCGCAATATTTCCCGTATTCGCTGGAAATAATGGTTCAAATAAGACAATATGGTTTGTCATAATAAAATCTCCTTAATAAAATAAAAAAGCAGGGTCTCGGTGTGGGCACGGCGAAACGCTGCTTTAATGAAGTACTCCTTGATAATTACCAACGAAACACTTATATTCGATGTCAATCATCAAACGATTTCTTATAATAATTTAGCACTAATTTACTAATGTTGCAATAATTAATTAGCTTTTTTCGCAATTAATAAACTTACATCCACCGTAATTGTTTTTAATTGGGTTAATTCTTCTTTAGATAATTTTTTAGCGTTTGCTCCCCAGTGTAAAGGTGTCATTTCCAGCATTGCTTGTTGTAAGCCATCTGGAATTCTAAATTGGTAGGTTACCGTTTCGACCTTGCTTTGAGGATAGTGTTGTTTAAATAATTCTATTACTCGTGAATTATCATAGTGGTAATTACGTTCTCCTGTTTTATATAAGAGGTGACGTAATTCAACTAAGTAGTTAGCGTTAGGAATTACCTTAATAAGGGTCCCCTCTTTCTTTAGAACCCGGTTAAACTCTTGATAATCAGATGGAGAGAACAGCTCTAATATACAATCAAAACTCTCATCATTAAAAGGCAATTTACGTAAATCAGCTACACAAAAAAACGCTTTTAACGGTAACTGAGTAGCAAGCGTTATCCCTGGTTTAGAAATGTCAAAGCCAATCATCGTATCATTATAATTAGCACGAATCGTTTCTAATTGTAATAATGGGGTTCCTTCCCCAGTCCCTACATCTAAGATCTTTAAAGATTTTGAAGGTAAGAATTTACTAATATTTTCAATAATTGGCTTAAATAGGCCTGCATTTAATAACTGGCGTCGAGATTCAAACATTAATCGATCATATTCAGTATTAGCAGCCCCATTGAGAAAGTGAAGATAACCATGCCGATTAAAGTCAAAGCGATGGTTATTTTCGCAAATAATACTGTTTCCTTCGATTCTCTCCATTGGCCATTCACAAACAGGACATTGAAAAAGAGTAAGATTATTTTTTACCATTTCTCGTTGACGTTCAACTTTTTTCAACTTTTCTCCTCCATTAACAACTAAAATCACTAATAATAGTGTATCACAGCTAGAATTACGATGGGCAAATTGCTATTATATAGGTAAGTATTTTCAAAAAGGAGGAAATTACCTTGATTGAACAATTTCTAATTGGAACTTATACTAAAAAAGCAAGTAAAGGAATCTATAAAGTTACCCTCGATACTGACCAAGAAAAAATAACGAATGTTGAACTAGCAATTCCATCTCAAAAGCCAGCTTACTTACAAGTTGGTCAAGATGGTCGTATTTACGCCATTAAACAAGTAGACGACAAAGGGGGGGTGGCCTCCTATTCATTAAGTGACAATAATACTAAGCTGTTAAGCGATGTCTTAGCTGTCGGTGCTCCTCCTGCATATGTCGGTGTTGATAACAAGCGTCACTTACTATTCAGTGCTAATTACCATACTGCAAAAGTAGATGTTTTTAAAATCAATGAAGACGGAACGCTAACCCAAACAGATTCTGTCCTTCATGAAGGAGCAACTGGCCCTGAACCTGAACAAGAAGCACCACATGTCCATTACGCCGACTTAACTCCGGATAATCGTCTAGTTGTATGCGACTTAGGAATGGACCTTGTTGTGGTTTATGATGTCTCTGATGATGGTAAATTAACTGCTGTCTCTCGCTATAAATGTGAAGATGGATTTGGTACTCGCCATATAGCTTTTCATCCAAATGGTAATTACGCTTATCTTTTAGGTGAACTAAGCAGTAAACTAGAAGTATTAAAATATAATAGTAAGGATGCATCATTTAAACACCTTCAAACAATCAAAACGATTCCGACCGACTGGACAGCTCATAATGGAGCAGCCGCTATTCGGATCTCAAGTGACGGTAAATTTGTATATACTTCAAATCGTGGTGAAAATACTATTGCTGTTTTCGAAATCCAACCAGACTTTACCGTTAAACATATTCAATCAATTTCAACGGAGGGAGATTTTCCACGTGATTTTAATCTAAGTCAAGATGAAAATTATCTTTTAGCCTCAAATCAAAACTCTGATAACCTTACTCTTTATAAGCGAAACCCATTAACTGGTAAGTTAACTCTTCTTCAAAAGGATGTTAATTGTCCAGAACCAGTATGTGTAATGAAGTGGAAATAAATTAAATACCAACACAGGGGTTATCTGTAACGTCATTTTTCGACGGAAGCCATCCCCTAGAATTTTTCGCAAGTAACAATGAACCTTCTCTTTGTCGGTAAATGAAGGTCATTGTCATACTGCTATATTAATTCTTGCAGTAAGATGCAACGTTGAGGAGTGCTTAATTAAAATTACTTAGTTTATTTTTTAAAAACTGTGGTGATAATTTCGTAAGCAGTCCGTATTGACACGTTATTAACAGATAAAAAATCCCGGTAGAACCGTCCTTGCTGGCTCTACCGGGATTTCCTATTTGTGACATTCTTCTTGTACGTTTTTACGAACGGGAAAAAAGCTGCCAGATCTTGATAAATACTCTCTGGTAGGTGATCAAACAAGCATTTCAATTAAGTATCACTGAATATTAAGCCGATTTACTTTAGCTGTCTCTCTAGGTTATAGCAGACGGCGTTCGCTTTAACGGCTTCTTCGGTTTTTGCGGATAGACAATTCTTTCCAATTAAGGTTAATAGCCGAATGCTTTACTCAACTAAATTGTTGCTTAACGGTAATTGTCCATTTTTGAATACACGATATACTCGTGCTTTTAACTGAATTGCATTCTGAATTACCTTACACAACTGCCCAATCAGCTGGCTAATGTAATTGTAGAATTTACCCATTGGCGGTTTGACATGGATTTGTCACTGTACTAACTTCTCATTAACCGTTTGATAATTTAACTGGATGAATATGAAAAAGTAAGTACGTGGTAATAAAGCCATTAGCGCTTTACTAGTTACTAATTTATCAATTCCATTTTGCTTAATTACAATGTTTACATTTATAGCTTTGCTCATATAAGTTGGCCTAATATAATTAGAGTTCTTTTAGTCTAGTTTACCGTCGCGACAAAATCTCTTTCCAACGTGAGACATTTTGTGCTCACAATCTGAACAGGCGGTTGTTTCGCTGTTTCTTCGTTGGTCGATGACGTACGACCTTAGTCGTAGTTGTTTTAACTACTTCAGTATTCTCTTGATTCAAGTTCAGATCATTAACTGGATCAAATAGCGATAGTTGTCCATCAGCTACCTGCTCTAAAATTTCAGTTTTTTCAAAAATTATTTCCTACAATTGCTTAATCGTAACTGCTTGTTGTTCAAGTTGTTCTTGAGCTTTCTTCAATGACTCAACCATTGTCTCTCACCTCCGATCTAATAAACTTTTGTTATTAGATCAGAACTAAAACAGTTTAAAAAGAGCTTAGTATAAACTTTCAGGTTTAATTTAAGGGAATTATTATATAACTCCAGTCCTAAGTTCATAGCAACTATCATTGCTAAACTGACAATTCCTTTACGAAGATCTGTCTAACCGCAAATAAGATAAACATGCTTCTTAAATCACTTGTTTTATTTTTGAAAACCGGGGCAATAATTTCATTTTGTTCTATCATACATAAAAATCTCCTATACTGATGATAGTCTCAATATAGGAGATCCGAGGTAGCAAAGGCTAGACGTATTGTTATTGACTGCTTACCTTTTTGGTAAAAAAACTGGTATGAAATTTTCATTCATACCAGAAATTGTATACCTAAAAAAGGATATACACTGTGTTAAACAATGCATATCCTTTTTTACTATCGCGTGGCAACGTCCTATCCTCGCAGGGAGCGATCCCCCAACTACTTTCGGCGTGTTGAAGCTTAACTTCTGTGTTCGGCATGGGTACAGGTGTATC
>NZ_JACIVF010000052.1 GCF_014145585.1 Limosilactobacillus agrestis | reverse complement strand
CACTTCAATATGAGCAGAATCTAGTTGCCTAGAAAAATATTTATTCAATTTTAAAGCAAGAACATACAGGTTCCAACTTTAAGGGTACACGTCATTAATTTTCAGTTTTTTATTTTTGTAATGATTCTTTCACAAAATGTTCATACTTGAACGGTATAGTATAAACAATCCCTAATATAAATAAACCCCTATTTTTTCTTCTATACTATCCCTCTCAAAATAGCTATGAAGAAATGCGATAAATGGTCGGCCCATAATGAGTCGACCATTTTTTAATACATCTAGAATCTCCATGGTATAATAAGGAATTAGATACAGTACCCATTAAGTATGAGGTGAAATCATTGAATAATAAAGATAATAAGCAAAATAATAAGCATCGCCCTACCCGGGTTGAACTTTATGACACTCCTGAACCAGGAGAAGAAAAGAAAAAACGTTCTTTCTTTAATCGTAGGCCTAAACAGACTAGCCCTAACCATAAACGGAAAACAGCATCCCCTAAAAAAATGAATTCTAAGAAAAAGAATCCATATGGTATTTCTCGCCGGATGTTTAAGGTTATTTTAGGCTTCCTATTAGTTGTTTTAATTGCAACCATTGTTATTTTCCTAGTTAAACAACAAGACCCTGTCAATGTCGATAATAATGACACTACTGTATCTACTAGCACTTCATCTCACAAGAAACATAAAAAGAGTAGTAGCAGTCATAAGCATCGCTCCAGTTCTAACAACAGTGATGATAATGACATACAGGATACTTATAGTACATCAACGCCTAGCCATTCAAATAACGTGCCTCAAACAAATCATTCAACTAACCAACAACCAACTACTAATTCTTCCTCAACCCCACAACAAAACCAATCATCTCAGGAAGAACACCATGATCAAGGTAATAACCAACAACCATCCACTTCACAACCAACAAATAACAATTCTGGGTCACAACCTACCCAAAGTTCACAAAGTACTAGCTCCCAACCAAATACACAATCAGTTCAATCTCATTCTTAAAATAATTAATATTAATTTAGGATAAAGGGGTTGTCAATTAAAGTGGGCGTGCTATAATCAAGACAATTGATTGAAGGATATGCATCTTCAAAGTCCTCTTCAGAGAGTAAGTGCCTTGAGTGGAAGCACTTGTGAGAGACAATGATGATTGTACCACCTTCCCTTATTATTAGCCGAGATAAGGCTAGTCGGATCGTGTCCGTTACCACACCTTAGAGAGGACATTACTAGTATGTCCTAAAGATGGGTGGAACCACGCTAATTTTTGTTAATTAACGTCCCTGATACTTTCAACGTCGGAAGTATCAGGGACGTTTTTATTTATATTAAAGGAGAGATTTCTATGGCTCAGGTTGCTGTTATGTCCCCAGATGGATCAGTTAAGAAGATCGATCGGGATTCACAAGAAGGTTTAGAAGCATTACGTAAGCTTTCTGCATTAATGTTAAAGGCTGCATTAAAACAAGAATTTAAGGGTATTCGACTTGGTGAAGCTGTCGCTGATGAAGATGGTTTCCACGTTGATTCTGATAAGGATGATCAACAAGTTTCTGCTGACGAATTACCTGCTCTTGAAGATGTAATCAAGGGAATGGCAAAGAACGATGTTAAGGTAGAATTTGTTGAAGTACCTGTTGACGAGGCCCTTGATGAAGTAAAAGATGATCGTTTCTCTACTGAATTGATCAATGAAAATGCTAAAAATGGTAAAGTAGCAATGTACCAACTTGGCGATGTTAAAGCCGTTGCAGATGATGATATTCTTTTGTATGGTAACGTTGTTAAAAACTTACGCCTTCTTTCAGTTGCTGGTGCTTACTGGAAGGGAATGTCCTCCAATCCCATGCTTCAACGGATTTACGGAACTGTCTTCTACAAGAAGGACGCATTAGAAGAAGATTTAAAGAAACGTCAAGAAGCTAAGGAACGTGACCACCGTGTTATCGGTAATCAACTTGACCTCTTCTTTGTTGATCCTAAAGTTGGTGCTGGTTTACCATACTGGTTACCAAAGGGTGCTACTATTCGCCGGACAATCGAACGTTACATTATTGACCGGGAAGTTGCCGATGGTTACCAACACGTTTATACTCCAGTCCTAATGAATCTTGATGCATACAAGACTTCTGGTCACTGGGAACACTACCGCGACGATATGTTCCCACCAATGGACATGGGTGATGGCGAAATGCTTGAATTACGGCCAATGAACTGCCCAAGTCATATTCAAGTTTACAAACACCATATTCGTTCATACCGTGATCTCCCATTACGGATTGCTGAACTCGGTATGATGCACCGTTATGAAAAATCAGGTGCTCTTTCTGGTCTTCAACGGGTTCGTGAAATGACTTTGAACGATGGTCACACCTTCGTTACTCTTGATCAAATTCGTTCTGAATTCGCTAAGATTTTGAAGTTGATCATGAGCGTTTACGAAGACTTTGATATTACCGACTACAGCTTCCGTCTTTCTCTTCGTGATCCTAAGAACGTTAAGAAGTACTATGCTAATGACGAAATGTGGGAAAAGTCCCAATCAATGTTGAAGTCCGCAATGGACGACCTTAACCTTGATTACTATGAAGCTGAGGGTGAAGCTGCCTTCTATGGTCCAAAACTTGATATTCAAACTAAGACTGCCCTTGGAAATGACGAAACAATGTCCACTATTCAACTTGACTTTATGCTTCCAGAACGATTCGGTCTTTCCTACGTTGGTCAAGACGGTAAAGAACATCAACCAGTTATGATTCACCGTGGTGTTGTTGGAACAATGGAACGGTTCATGGCTTACTTAACAGAAATTTACAAGGGTGCCTTCCCAACTTGGTTAGCTCCAGAACAAGTCCACATTATTCCTGTTAACGAAGAGGCCCATGGTAAATACGCAGACGATCTTGCTAAGAAGATGAAGGCTGCTAACATCCGTGTTAACGTCGACCACCGCAATGAAAAGATGGGCTACAAGATTCGTGAAGCTCAAACACAAAAGGTTCCATACACTCTTGTTGTTGGAGACGACGAAAAGAATAACAATGGTGTATCTGTTCGTAAGTACGGTGAAAAAGAACAAAATGAAATGAGTCAAGAAGCATTTATGAATGAAATTCTTGAAGATATTGCCTCTTACTCCCGCGAAAAGTAATTAAGATAAAAAATGGCTTTATCACAACTTTGTGAAGGCCATTTTTTTGTTTTAAATTTTATGAAAGTGAAAATTTTAGCATAACTTTAACCACCAAAAATAAACCGTTTTCGAAACATTTGTGAAGTTTTGGACAGCCTAAAATTAATGATTGACACTATTATTCAAAGATTTTATAGTAATAAACGCTCGCTTCTGAGCCATTAAATTTAATCATTAATTATTCTAAAAACAAAAAACTAGTTATTTTGGAGGTATTAAGATATGTCTACTATGAACGATTTATTTAAAGCAATGGGTAAAGCTACAGAAGCACATCACACTAGCGGTCTTTCATTTGAAGCTAAGACTGACACCCCTGCTGGTATTGGTCAAGGTATCCTTAACGTTCGCAAGTAATTTTAAAGGAGCTCATTTTCGAGCCCCCGTAAGCAACAAGGCCTCCAGTGTTCGGTTTTACCGAGCATTGGAGGCCATTGTTGTACTGCGCTATTTTTTCTTTTATGAAAGGAACTGGACTTATGTCACAGCCCCCTAATCTTAGGTTGTTTTTATTTATCCTTAATAGTCGAAGCAAATATAAACACAATCAACCCAAGGGCAAATAGAACACTTAATGAAGCAGCCCCAACCGTCGATTTGCTAGTCCATTGGGTAACGATTCCAACAATAAAGGGGCCAAGAATTGCGGAAAACTTCCCAAGGATATTATAAAAGCCAAAAAATTCACTACTGTCATTTTTGGGAACAAGGCGGCCGAAGTATGATCTACTAAGTGCTTGAAGTCCGCCTTGGCTTGTCCCAACTAAAATAGCTAAAATCCAAAAATCAGTCAAAGTTTCTAACCGTAAAGCATAAAGACAAATAAAGAAATAAATAATAATACCTAGCATAATAATCCGTCTCGTAGAAAATTTATTAGCCAGCCACCCATATAAAATTGAAAATGGAACAGCAATTAACTGAACTACTAAAAGAACAACCATCAGTATTGTTGTTTGAATCCCTAAGTCTTTCCCAATAACTGTTGCCATCGTAAAGATTGTATCAACTCCATCAATATAGAAAAAATAGGCAACTAAAAACCAGGTTAACTGCTTATATTGATTAATATGATGCATAGTTCTTCTCAGACGACGCAAACTATCAATAAAAGGATTTGCCGCACTGTTGACGCTATAACGTTGATGACCATTTTTTAATAATGGCCACGCAAAAACAATCCACCAAACTGCAGCAAGGATAAAACTAAATCGTGCTACTCCATAACTACTTAGGAGACCGCCAAAGCCTTTACTTAGTTCTGCCGCCAAAAAGATAATAAAGGCTACGACTCCACCCAAATAGCCCATCCCGTACCCAGTAGATGAAACACGATCCATTTGCTCATTAGCGGCCACATCTGTTAAGAAACTATCATAAAATAAATTTCCACCTGAATAGCCAATTATGGAACCGATATAAACAATTAAAAGTAATTGCCAGTATTTAGTTGGGACAAGGGCAAGCCCCATCGTCATTATAATCCCCAACCAGGTAAAAAGATTAAGCCATCTTTTTTTGGCATGCGGATAATCAGCTAATGCTCCTAGTAAAGGGGCCAGTAATGAAATAATAAGCGTGCCAAAACTATTTGCGTATCCCCACAATGCTGTCGAATTGGCCGCACTAACACCAGCATGGTCGGCCACCGCTTTAAAATAAACAGGTAAAACAGCCGTCACAACTAAAATTCCATAACCAGAATTTGCCCAATCATAAAAAATCCACTGCCACTGTTGTTTTGTAAACTTCACAACGTCACCTCAGTTCTTAAAAATTGCATCAATTGCTTGGCCAGCAGTTGGTGTGGGGTAATGTAACCCTAATATTTTAGCAAACGTTGGCCCCTCATCAACAAGACGCGCATTTTCAACAGTCGCACCACTTTTAATTTGTGGACCGACAAAAATCGCGGTAGTGAAGTAATTTGCTTGTGTTGGTCCGTAACCATGGACTCCACGGTATCGATCATGAGTTCCAATTGATGCTGGATCAACTTTTTCTACAATAGCTGGTCTGTTTACCTCATCAGTAAAATAATATCCCGGCTTAGCTTCAACTAAAAATGTACATTTAGGATCTGCGCCCCGTTTAATTGCCGCTGTGTTATCATAAATTCGCTCAACCCCCTCGATTCCAGCTATCATTTGCTTAAGCTTACCTCGGTCTACGGCACCACGAGTATAAATGTAAGTTTCACCATCACAAGTTTTAGCAGTAACTTGCCAATTATTTCGATAAGTACTTTTCTTTCCAAGCGGGTGAAGAAGTCCTTGTTGCGCAAACAACATATTCAAATGAATCATTTTATCAACATTAATTTGATAGTGGTCCCCTAAAATTACAAAGTCTGTTTGCGCATAAGTACCAGCATCTTTCGTCGCTTGAATTATCTTGGCTACGCGTTTATCCAGGCGTTGTAATGCCGCTTTAGCTTGTGGTGACCGAACCCCATAACGGTGACGCATACTATCCATATCAACCAAGTGAATCAAGGTTAAGTCAGGCCTTTTATTTTTAATCGTATCAACCGCACATGCCGTTACAAAATCGTCTAGCCATGGCTGCTTAATCCCGTGCCGTAATTTACCGTATTTTTTATTCATTTCATATAAAAATAACGGACTACTTGCCCTTAACGAAACAAGTACTTGATTTGTCCAAATTCGATTAGGAAAAATTTCTGCAAGATTATAATTAATCCTACTGCCAGCAGTAACAGGCCACAAAAATGCAGCCGTTGTTAAGCCTTTTTCTTTTGCAACATCATAGAGGGGCATCGATTGAATATCCTTTCGATACCAAAACCAGTCAGGTGATTGACGGCGTGGCTGCAATTTAGTATTGTTAATAATTCCATGCACGGCCGGATACTGACCAGTAATAATCGAAGTATGGGATGGGTAAGTTAACGTTGGAAAGATTCCTTCAACCTTTTTTACCCAGGTTCCTTTTTTTATTAAATTTGCTAATGTTGGTGTTAATTGACGTAATTCATTTAGGTCACGAAAACCTAGTGAATCTAGCGAAATAACAATTAGTTTATGCTGTTTCATCTGTTCATCTGCTTTCTTTTCAAATTCATTAGCTATTTTAAAATAAATCATTATTAATAACTAGTTTTGAAAGGAATTATCTAAAATCATTCTCATCATAAGCATTAAAATTTGTACTATAGAAAGGTTAGACCATATTAGTGGACCGCAGATTTTCAATAAGTTTTAAAGCGAAATTTGATTCACAGCAATTTTTAATGTAAAATTAAGCTTTAGTTTTCAGTATTTTACGAAAGGAACCATAATCATGCAAAATCAGTTACCAAAGGGAAAAGAACATGAGAAAACTCTCGGCCTCTTCGACCTTTCTATTTTAGGTATTGGTGCAATCATCGGAACTGGAATTTTAGTTTTAACTGGAATTGTCGCCGCGGAAGATTCAGGTCCAGCAATTGTTTTCTCTTTCCTGATTGCTGCTCTTGCTAGTGGTTTAATTGGTCTCTGTTATTCAGAATTAACCACTAGTTTACCTAATTCAGGAAGTGCCTTTTACTATGCGTGGGTTTCAATTGGTAAATTTATGGCGTTCCTTGCTGGATGGACGCTGATTGGGGTCTACGTTACTACAACCGCTACAGTAGCCAATGGTTGGACTGGGTATGTGCAATCATTTCTAGAAGTTCTTGGAGTTAAATTACCCCAAAAATTACTAGTTACTCCTGCAGCTGGTGGTTATGTAAATCTCCCTGCTGTCTTGATGATCCTTTTTATGACGATTATTCTGACACGTGGAACTAGTGAAAGCAAACTTGTTAACAACTTCTTGGTTGGTGTCAAAATTTTTATTATTATTCTATTTATCGTTGTTAGTGTTCAACATATTAATCCAGTTAACTGGCACCCATTTTTACCATATGGATACAAAGGAATTTTCACAGGAGCATCTGCTGTCTTCTTCTCCTTCCTAGGATTTGATGCATTAGCTACTTCTGCTGAGGATGCTAAAGATGTTGATAAAAATATTCCCCGGGCAATAATTTTATGTTTAGTTATTTCGACTGCCCTCTATATTTTAGTTAGTCTTGTTATGACGGGAGTCCTAAGTTATAAAGATTTAAATGTCTCTGAAGCTATGTCCTATGTTCTTTTAGCTAAAGGCCATAAATACGTGGCTGAGATTGTTTCGCTTGGTGCTGTTTTAGGGATTATGGCTGTTGTATTTGCATTCATCTATGCTGGTTCAAATATCATGAAGTCAATGAGTCGAAGCGCCTTTCTTCCTCAAGGTCTTGCTAAAGTTAATACCAAAACCCAAAGTCCTAATCATGCTATTTGGTTAGTCGGACTTCTTGCTGCTATCCTAGCTGGGGAATTCGATCTCCATTATCTTGCATTAATTGCCAATATCGGCTCATTGGTTGTTTTTGCTTTGATTTCACTTATCGTAATCATCTTACGCTACCGTTATCCAGAATTAAAGCGACCATTTAAGGTTCCCTTTGGCAATGTTATTCCTATTTTATCAGTATTGATTTGTATTATTTTATTAGTAAGCATCTCACTTAATGCGTGGTTAACATACTTATTGTGGCTGGTAATTGGACTAGGAGTTTACTTCTGCTATTCTCTTCGTCATGCCAACGAATTTAACTTCCAAGATGATAGTGACATTCCTGGCAATTAAAATTTATTTCTAAATTATGATAGACCTCCTACATTGATCTAGAATGTTAGAGGTCTATTTTAATATTATTCAACACTTTTATTTTGACGAGTCGTTTCCGCCAAGTGGACTAAATTAGTAACAAAATTATGGGTTTTGGCTTCATAATTATATTGACGACCCAACTTAACAAAGTAACCATTGATATAATCAACTTCCACTGGACGATTGTGACTCATGTCTTGGTACATTGAAGGGTAATGATGGGGACAGCCAACTTTAGAGACATAATTTATACTTTCTAGCTCTTCTGCACGTGTATTAACCAGTTGTACTCCAGCACGCTCACAAACGTCATACGCTTCATCAATCAATTGACGAGATAATTCATCGGCCTTATCAAACGCTGCATATTCACCCATTGTAATTTCAAACATCGTACAAAGCGTATTAACAACTGAATTAAAGACCACTTTTGCCATCAACGTTCCCATAAAATCATCTTTAAGAGATGGATTAAAGTTTGCTTTTTTGAGTTCTGCCATTAATGCCTTCGTTTTCTCATCAGGTCTTTCCGTATAATTAGCCCAATTTGTCGTCCCCATCCCTCGTTTGCCAACAAATTCAACTTCACCAGGTTTGGCTAAGATGGTTGCTACTAAGGCAGTTCCAGCAACTACTTTTTCTTTGGGAAAATATTTTAATAATTTTTCAACATGTCCCATTCCATTCATTGCTGTCATCGCATATTGGTTCTTCAAGAAGTGTTCACAACGTTTTAACATATCGTCTAACTGCATTTGTTTTAATTCAAAGAAAACAAAATCGGCATCTGTAGCCTCGTATTCTTCAGGTGTATAAATATTAACGGGAACAAGATGTTTATTTTTATGTTCGCGAGTTACATAAACTCCTTCTTGTTCTTTCATCTTGTTGTAATGTGGTAACCACCCTTCAACAAAATCAACTTCATTACCCGCTTCTTGTAATAGAACACCAAACCGTAATCCCATCGCACCCGCACCAACGACTGTAAACTTCATAATTATCTCTCCTTTTTATGACTATAAAAAAGCGTCCTTAGATTAAATGACTTAACCTAAGGACGCTTTTTGCGTGGTACCACCTTAATTTGCCGATAATTCACATTATTAGCCTCAAATGTTCAATGTTTCCATTAAACACGTCAGCTATAATGGGCTGATCCCACCATTAATTACTAATTTCATCATGGCACTCAAAGTGATTTTCATTATAAGCAGGTTATCCTTTTCCATCAACCAAGGACTCTCTGCTAGTCCACTCATAATTACTCTTCTTTTCAACGTGTTTTTATAATCATATTTTAATTTTTGCCTAGTTTAATACTTTAGGTTATAAATGTCAAGATTTATTTTTTGTTATAAATTATCTTGACATTCATATTTCATCCGCGTATTATAATGACAAATAAATGAGAAACAGCTTAGAAAAGATGAGTAATCTTAGAATCTTATTACAGAGAATCACGGTTGATGAGAGGTGACATAAGAGACTGAGATGAAGATGGTCTTGGAGCTTCACGAATTACGAGTATTCTATATAAGTAGTTCACGATTGACGACCGATAAAACGTCTAGGTATAGCTTCCATTAGTGTACCTATTGAGGATAGTATTGTGAGATGCTATCAAATTAGGGTGGTAACACGTTAATTAACTATTGATTAATCAACGTCCCTAGGAAAAGTAGAAATATTTTTCCTAGGGACTTTTTTATTGCTTCAATTCTTGAACCCATCACGAATAGAAAGGATCGATTTACTATGACTGAATTCACTACACGTACTACATCACCATTTCGTTATGACATCGTTGGAAGTTTCCTTCGTCCTCAAGAGCTAAAAGAAGCTCGCGCAAAATTTGCAAACGGCGAAATAACACAAGCAGACTTAACAGCTGTTGAAGATAAAGCAATTATTAATTTGATTAAACAAGAAGAAGCTGCCGGCTTGAAAGCAGTTACTGACGGTGAATTCCGGCGTAGTTGGTGGCACCTTGACTTCTTCTGGGGATTAAATGGCGTTAAAAAAGCTACTCTAAAGGAGGGCTATAAGTTTGCAGATGAAGAGACTCGTCCTGAAACTGCTCAAATTACGGGAAAAATCTCCGGCGAAAATCACCCCTTTGTCGAACATTTCAAATTTACCCAAGCTCATACCTCTGATGGCGTTCAAGTTAAACAAACCATTCCTGCGCCAGCACAATTTTTAGAAGAATTTCTTCGTCCCGAAAATCAAGCTAATGCTAAAGAATTTTATCCCAACCAAGAAGATTTAGATCATGACGTTGCAGCTGCTTATCATCAAGTGATTGAAGATCTATATGCTGTTGGTTGTCGTACTCTTCAACTAGATGACTGTACATGGGGAATTTCTGTTAACGCCTTTGCTAACCTAAAGAAAAAAGACCCCCATGCTGATGTATCTCAGCTTGAAGCCCTTCAAAAGCGATTCTTAAAAGTAAATAATGAGGCAATTGCTAATTTACCTGCCGACTTAACAATTAATACCCACGTTTGTCGCGGAAACTACCACTCAACCTGGGCTGCTGCCGGTGGTTATGGACCAGTCGCCGACACGCTATTTGCTAAGGAAAACGTCACTGCCTTCTATCTCGAATACGATAGTGAACGTGCTGGCGGATTTGAACCACTTAGCAAAGTTCCTGATGATAAGTATGTTGTTCTTGGTTTAATTACTTCAAAATCAGGTGAACTTGAAGATAAGGAAGCAATTATCAAACGAATTCATGAAGCTGCGCAATTCCATCCATTAGATAAGCTCTGTCTTAGTCCTCAATGTGGTTTTGCATCAACTGAAGAAGGAAATATTTTAACAGAAGAACAACAATGGAAAAAGATTGTACTTGCTAAAGAGATTGCTACAGAAGTTTGGGGATAATTTAAAATGAATAAATAGCAGGGACTCAAGATACTTTTGAGTGAAGTGCAAGAAAAAAGTTAGACAAAATTAAAATATTAAGCTGCTAAGGCATGATTTCGGTATTCAACCGGAGTCATGCCTTTTGTTTTTAAGGTTGTTCTAACATGATTAAAATATTGAACATATTCTTGAGAAAGTTTGCTTAATTCTGCAATATCCTTACAAGGCAGAAATCCTGCTAGTAACTCAGTCTTAAATAAGTGAAAGAAACTTTCTACTGGAGCGTTATCCAGGCAATTTCCCTTCCGTGACATACTTTGAATAAACTGGTGATCCGCCAATTTTTGGGTATAGTAACCTAACTGGTAATGCCAGCCCTGATCCGAATGGATAATTGGATAAGCATTATCAGGTAGATTGGTAATTAATTCTTCTACAGTTTTTACAATCAGTTCTTTGTTCGGACTAATACCTATTTGAAAAGCTAGAATCTCTTGACTCGCTTCATCAATCATCGCTGAGATATAAGCCCAC
>NZ_JACIVF010000051.1 GCF_014145585.1 Limosilactobacillus agrestis | reverse complement strand
GAACGTACTGGTAAGGCTACTCGTATCGCTGAACGTCGTCGCGACAACTAGTAGTGCAGAACCCTTGTGTATCAAGGGTTCTTTTTTTGTTTTAAATTTATTTTTCGAGAAAAAGAAAGAGGCGTGAAACACTCAAAAAACGTTTGTTAGCAAAATTAAAGTTTATCGAGCTTTGGCGCCTCTTTTTTTATTGTTATTTAAGTAACGTGCAAATAAATTTCTTTAGTAATTTGGCCGTCATCGTGACCAACTCTTTTTTACAGGTCAAAGCAAACTAAGCAGGGACGATTCGGTAATTGGTTAAGTCCATTTATTTCACTTATTTTGCTTAGAAATAATTACAATAGCGGCGATTAATAAAGACTGTTAAGAAGGCTTACGTTAAATTTTCTTATTGCACAGCCGGTTCTTTTACATTATAGTTAAGACTAGAATTATCGCTTGATGTGTAGTGATGTGGTGATGAATGATGAAATGGGGGTACATAAACATAGGCGTAACTACCGCTTAGCGACAGTATTGGTGACTTGATTAGTAAGCATTGACTATTAACAGATACTTACCGTAGCTTAACATGAAGTTTCCAAACCCAAACTGCCGGTACCGAGGATTCATCAAAGAAAGCAACCTTAAATCAAGAAATAAAAAGGAGAAGTAACTGTGAAATTTATTTCGTGGAATATTGATTCAATTAATGCAGCCTTAACTGGAACCTCAGTACGGGCTGGTGAAACGCGGGAAGTCTTGAAAAAGATTGCAGCGATGAAGCCAGATGTCATCGCCATTCAAGAGACCAAGCTATCAAAAAATGGGCCAACTAAGAAGCATTTGACGGTTTTACAAGAATTATTCCCCAATTATGAAGTGGCATGGCGAAGTTCCGTTGAGCCAGCACGGAAGGGGTATGCCGGGACCATGTACCTTTATTTAGACCAGTATGAACCGAAAGTAACTTATCCTAAAATTAATGCACCAGAACCAATGGATGATGAAGGAAGAATTATTACTCTCGAATTTCCGGATTTTTATGTTACCGAAGTATATACGCCAAATTCTGGTAATGGACTTAAGCGTCTAGATGAGCGGCAAACATGGGATGATTGTTACCGAGACTATCTACATGGACTTGACCAGCAAAAACCAGTAATTGCCAGTGGCGATTTTAATGTTGCCCATGAAGAGATTGATTTAGCTCATCCAGCGACTAACCATCATTCAGCTGGCTTTACTGATGAGGAACGTACACATTTCTCAAAATTATTAGCTACCGGATTTACCGATAGTTTTCGACACCTCCATCCTGATGAAAAGGATGTTTATTCCTGGTGGGCCCAACGAGTAATTACTAGTAAACAAAATAACTCTGGCTGGAGAATTGATTACTGGTTAGTCAGTGACCGGCTTGCCGATAAGATTACAGAAGCGGGGATGATCGATAGTGGAGAACGCCGAGATCATACACCAATTATTTTAGAGCTTGATCTTTAAATGAAAATAAGAGATTTGGAACATCAACTTTGCTCCAAATCTCTTATTTTGTTATTTATCCCAAATAATATGGTGATTATCATTCTTGGCAGTGTGGCCAATTACCTTTCCATTTAAGTAAATAGTAGTTGGGCAACCCTTTTGAATGTCTTTTTCAGATAATTTCTTAAGGTCATTGTCTGCTAATGTGCCATACACACCATTTTGCAAGTCTTGAATCAAAAGGGAACGCCGAGCTTTAGATAATTGATAAATGTCATCATTAACATCAATTTTAATCTTGTTATCTCGGGAGTAGGTAATATCTTTGATTGAAGAAAAGCCTTTGAAGGTTTTATCATTCTGTTCATACTGTTGACAGTTACCTAAATAATCAGCAATATAACGGTTTGCTAAGTCGTTTTTTTCCTTTGACATATCAGCCGCATAGGCAACAGTTGTTGATTGAAAAAGGGTAGTACTAAGTCCTGTACTAGTTCCAACAGTAATACCAGCAAGAGCGAGGATAAGGCCCTTGGAAACTTTATTCATAATGTAAATCTCCTTCTTTATTAAATCTAACCCTCTTAATTATGATCATTTTAAGGGAAATAAACAAGGAAAAAATAATATAAGAAGGTTATTATTTATTGTAAGCGATATCATTAACAACTTGTCAACACAATTATTAATGTTTTTGCAAATTTCATTCTTGGTTAAGGAATCAATAAAGTCAGAAATAACAAAATGGTAAAATTCAGTAAGCTATTCATTTTATCCCTAATATGGGAAAGGATAACCAATTATTGCCAGTAGAATTTAAAAAGGGTTACAGTAATCTTTTGACTAGCGAGTTACCTGAAACAATACTTGATTCATAAAATGCAGAGATCTTAGTTCAAAAATAAAAAAGGTAAGGCCAAGAAATAAAACTTTCTTAGTCTTACCTGCTTTAATTTACCCTCGTCAATAACTTATTTGCTACCAACTTTAACATCTTTCGGGTATGCTTATCTGCTACTTTATCGATTTCAGTTTGGGCCTTTTGTGTAAACTTAGTAGCAATTTCTTGTGCCTGCTTAACACCACCATGAGTGACAACAACCTTTTGGACTTTTTCCATATCTTCAATTGTCATTTGGCGTTTTTTGGCAAGTAATGGAGCTAATTCATGTCGATGATTTTGCAACGTTAAAAGAAGGGGAAGGGAGTAAACACCAGTTGCTAGATCTTCTAACACAGGCTTGTTAAGGCGTTCATCACCCGAATAATCAAGGATATCATCCAATATCTGGAAACTGATCCCGATGTTTTGCCCAATCCGTTTTGCTAAGTTGATGGTCCGACGATCGGCATGACCAAAATAGGCTCCTTCTTCAGCCGCAAGACTAAAGATGGCAGCCGTTTTGCCATTTACATTGCGATAATAATCGAGTAATGATTGATCGAGATCAAAGCGATTATCCATCTGTCCCAGTTCTCCAGTAAGAATCTTTCTCATTATCCGGGCGTTTCGTGTCAGATAGGGAGACGCGGTCATTGTTTCTACGAGGAGGTCAAAGAAGATAGTAAAAAGAAAGTCCCCAGTATAGACAGCCGTATCTTTACCAAAGGCGGCTTGGATACTGATGGTTCCGCGACGCTTAGGTGAATCATCAATAATATCGTCATGGATCAAAGTGGCCATGTGTAAAACCTCAAGTGAAGAAGCAATTTTAATTAATTTTTCTTGTTCATCTACAGTTTGATGATTGATATTTGCAAATAAAAGGAAGAATGCTGGACGAAGATATTTACCACCATTTGAAGCCATCTGTTGGAGGGCATCGTGTAATTGGGGATTTTTAATTGTAATCCGGTCATTAATTGTTTGATGTACTCTATCCAGGGTATTATTAATCGCCGGAGAGGTATAGAAAAAATGTTGTTTCATTAATCGATAATTCCTTTGTTATGGTGTACCATCTATATTGTACCGAACAACTAAGGAATTATGAAAGGAAAATTTACTAAATGTCATTAAATGTTTTTTTGGAATTAGTAGAAATTAAGGCCAAAACTGCCAGTATCCTACCGATGCTCCTCGGGGTTTGCCTTAGTACCTATTATTATCATTCGCTAAACTTGCTAAATTCAGTTCTGTTTTTCATTGCGATGCTATTATTCAATATGGCAGTTGATATGATGGACAATTATAATGACTATAATCATGCCATTGATACCGTTGATTATAAGAAAAATACAAATATTATTGGGCGGGAAAATATTTCTCCGCGTTTGGTTCTTGGCCTTTTGCTTACCTTTAGTGTGATGGCGGGTTTAATCGGAATTTATTTAGTTACCCGGGTTGGCCTTCCGCTACTATGGATGGGAATCTTTTGCTTTGCGATCGGCATCCTTTACTCTTCTGGTCCCTTCCCTTTGTCAGGCTTGCCAGTTGGTGAATTTGCTTCAGGATTTACAATGGGGTTCATGATTACTCTTATTTCTGTCTTTATTAATGTTGGCCCGCAATTTACGTGGTCCTGGTCAAACATCGGGGTTGTCTTTCTCGTTGCTTTACCGGATGAATTATGGATTTCCAACCTATTATTAGCAAATAATATTTGTGATGAGGGTGAAGATGAAGATAATCATCGTCATACAGTTATTCACTTTATTGGGCAGAAAAATGGGTTATATGCATTTGCTATTAAGAATGTTTTGGCGTTTTTGGCTATTATTTTCGCCGTGGTTCTGCATTTCGTACCATGGACAGTCCTGCTAACCTTATTGATCATCCCATTTGTTGTTAAGCAAACGCGGATGTTATTTGCTAAACAAGTTAAGAAAGAAACTTTTCCATGTGCAGTTAAGATACTATTAATTGGCTCACTGGTTCAAGTCGTAACGTTTGCAATTGGATTGATTTAAAAAATCGGGTTCTGAATTTTTCAGGCCCGATTTTTTCTACTTATTTCCAAAATGTAATGCGGCTGCGCCAAAGTTTAAAGGTTGGTAATGAACTTCCTTAAATCCAGCAGCTTTCATCATTCGTGCTAATTGATGAGCAGAGACAAATTGTTGACTTGTCTTTTTTAAGTATTGGTAATCCCGATAATTTCCACCGGCAATGGATGCCATTACGGGAAAAATATTAAAATAAGCTTTCCACCCAAATTTAACCATGGGATTAGTTGGTTGCGACATTTCAAGACTAGCAAACTGACCGCCTGGTTTTAAAACTCGATAAATTTCGCTTAATGCTTGGTCGGCATCTGGGACATTACGAAGTCCAAAACCAATTGTGACAATATCAAAGGTGTTATCATCAAAGGGAAGGTGCATTGCATCCCCTTGTACTAATACCAAGTTACCAATCATTTTTGTTTTTTCAAAAGCAAGTTTGAGCATCTTGTGATTAAAATCGATTCCGGTAATGCGCCCATTAGGAATCCGCTTAGCCAACTCAATGGCCAGGTCACTGGTTCCACAACAAACGTCTAAGGCATTTGCAGTTGCTTTAACTTGTAATTGGTTAACCATTTTATGACGCCATAATTTTTGGGTGCCAAGGCTAATGACATTATTTAGTAAGTCATAGTGGGGGGCAACCCGGGAAAATAGGGCATTTACCTGATGTTCATTTAGTAATTTATTTGTTTTAACCATAGCCATCTCTTTTCGTTTTGATTATTTTGTTATTTGCTTTTTAGGTTTGACAAGCATTACGAGAACAAAGTTGATTAGGAGAGTCAAAGCGGTAATAATAAAGACCATTTGGTAACTTGAGATCCCTGAAATAAAGGAACCAAGAATGGATCCTAGGACTGCCCCTGCTGCTTGAAACGATTGATTATAACTAAAAATTCGACCAAATGCTTCAGTTGGAACGTCAAGCGTAAGGACGGTTTGCGTGGCAGGCATAAGGGCGGCATTTGCTAAGCCGAGAAGAAAACGCCAAAACGCAAGGGCCCATGGTGAATGGGTAAAGGTCATAGGGATAAAAAGAATAAAAGCCGTTATGATCCCTATGCGTAATACCCGTTCAGGGCCAATTTGGTCCATAGTATGACCAACCTTTGAGGCAGCAATTAATGTTCCTAAGCCTGGAGTGGCCGCAACAATCCCAGCGACAAAGGCAATATTACCATGTCCTCCCATGAGTTGACGGACGTATAAACTGATAATTGGGTCAATTGACATGGTTGAAGATGTAACAATCATTGTAGTTAAAAACATTACAATGATTAGGGGGGGATTTTCAAGATTATGCATAATCTCTTTCATTGGTTTCATAGCTTCTTTTTTAATTGGCGTAAAGTGTTCAACCGTAAGTAACCATGTCCCTAGAAAGACACAAAACATTAAGCCACCAGTAATAAAAAATGGTATGCGATAACCAAAGATTCCAGATAAGAATCCTCCTAATAAAGGACCAACAAGGTTACCCGCCACTCCCGCGGTGGTCATTGCTGACATTACCCAGCCTGAACGGTTATGTGGTGTTTCACCAGCAATTAATGCCGTAGCGTTATTAATATAACCGGAGAAAACCCCTTGTAAGAATCGCAAGCCAATGATCATCCACGCACTTTGGGAGAGCCCAATTGTAAAAATTGTACAGGCCATGACCCCTGAAGCACGCATACACATTAGTTTTCGTCCTTTTTGATCGGCTAGGTTCCCCCAAAAAGGAGAAACAATTGCTTGGCTGATGAAGGTCGCACCAAATGCTAAACCTGAATAGACATTTAATTGAAAGCGGGTAAAATTACCTAGTTCAGCAATGAATAATGAAATAAACGGCATCGTCATTGAATAGCCCATCCCAGTAATGAATGCACCCAGCCAAAGCATATAGAAAGTTCGGTGCCAACCGTGAGGAAATTTTCCTCTTGCGACTTCCGAATTCATTTTGAATACCATCTCCTAAAGTTAAATTCTTATACACAAGGACCTATTATAACAAAATTAGAAATGATCTTCTGTTTTTAGTTGAAAGGCTTAAAATATTTTTACTATCCTGTTGACAAAATTTGCTATATTATTAATGAGGTAATGAAAGGGGATATCGTCGGTGAAAAAGAGGATTGCAGTCTTTTCAGATGTTCATGGGAATTTAACTGCCCTACAAGCAATGTATCGAGATAGTATTCAACAGCATGCGGATGAATACTGGTTTATTGGTGACCTATTGATGCCGGGGCCAAGTGTTCAAGAAATTTGGCATATTTTGCAAACAATGGCTCCTACTGTTCTGGTCCGTGGAAATTGGGATGACTTGGTAGTAAGGGGCGCGCGCGGAATGATGGATACAACAAGACCATCCCATATTTACTTTGCGCGTTTAGCCCAATACGTTGCCGAACATGCGTCTACAGGGATGATTGATGAGCTCGCAAGTTGGCCAATGCACGTCACAAAACGGGTTGGGGCTCTTAATTTTGGCATTTCCCATAATTTACCGTGGCTTAATATGGGCCAGGATCTATTTCCAACGCAGGCAACTACAAATTTTGATAAGTTATTTAATGTTGCCGGTGAACCTGTTGATATCGCTATTTATGCCCATGTTCATCACGACTTATTACGATATGGTAGTGATGAGCGGATGATTCTTAACCCAGGAGCCGTTGGGGAACCATTCAACCATTGGCGACCCCTACAACGGGACTTACGTGCTCATTACTTAATGATTGAAGTTGATGATATTGGCCTTGCCGAGACTAGTTTTCGGCATGTTACTTATCATCGTGATCAAGAGAAATGGCTTGCTAATAATAGTGATCTTCCGTATCGAGAACTTTATCAAAAAATGATGGTGACTGGTCGTGCTTATACTCATGACGATGATCTATTAACTAAGTATAATGATCAGTACCAGTATGCTGCTGATTACCATCGTTATGCCCAAAAAATAAATGGTTAAGAAAAGTCAAAAAATTAGTGCAAAATCCTTGTATTTTTTGTAAGTATCAGCGATAATATTAACACGAAATGAGTTCGCAGATGTTTTAATTTTAAGCAGTAATAATGTAGTAGACTAAGTTTTTAATATCATAAAAAAGGAGAACTACTGAATGGCAAAAAAGTCAAAAATTGCTAAATTACATCACCAAGAAGCTTTAGTAAAGAAGTACGCAGCAAAACGTAAAGAGTTAAAGGCAAAGGGCGACTATATTGGCTTATCTAAGCTCCCTCGTAACTCAAGTGCGGTTCGTCTTCATAATCGTGACCGTTATGATGGGCGTCCTCATGCTTACATGCGTAAATTCGGAATGTCACGGATTAAGTTCCGTGAACTTGCACATAAGGGACAGATTCCGGGTGTTCGTAAAGCTAGTTGGTAAAATATAAACTGGGAAATTTTCCTAGTTTTTTTGTTTTAAATACAATCGTGAAATTAGTGGAAATATCGCCTAATTATTGTTAAATTTTGCTAAGTAATTAGGCGATTTTAAGTAAAAATTTAATGATATTACAAAAAAATTCGTTTTTTTCGCTTCGCTTGTGGTTAATAACTGCTATACTATGATTAGTATGACGAGTAAAATCGGGCGGTGGAAATACAATGAACGAAAAAATAGTTTTTGATCAACTAAATAAAGATGTTGCTGATCAGGTGCATATTAGACAAACATATAAGTACTTTAATGGTACTGAGCGTTCTAAAGGACTTTATGATGCGGCAATCAAAATGGGGGAAGAAGTTCTTCAAGAACACAAAGAAGGACATAATGAACCTCAGGCAATGGTTGATCTAGTTGATCAAGCGATTTATAATTCACGGAAAGCACTAAATGGCCAACAAACTGATAAGCATTCTCTTCACATGCAATTGGCTCGTGCCGGTCAATTCTTACGTGGTCAGGAATTTACTGGTTTACCGATTAAGACCCAGCAATATTGGGAACGTGAGGTTGCCAAGGCACATAATATTGAAGTGGCTTCAAATACTGATCAGACTTTAGCTAATCAAACGGCAATTAAGGTGGCTACGATGTTCGATACGATGGAGCAAATGCGTCCTCAGTTAATGAAGGAAGCAGCACAACAACGGGCTGCACGGGCTAAAAGAGCAATTGCGGCACGAGAGAAAGCTGAAAAAGAACGTCAAAAACGCGAAGCAATTTTGGAAAAGCAAAAAGCATTGGCTGAACAGGCTGCTAAGGAACACAAAAAAGAAGAAAAGAAGTCTCACAAACAGAAAAAAACTGGTGGATTACGTGGCTTCTGGTCGTTTCTTGGTTTTCATAAGAGTTAAAAATCTTAATATTAAAAAGCTGGAAAACAATTACTTGGTTACGTAGGTAATTATCTTCCAGCTTTTTTAGAATAATTATAAATTTACTTGCAATTCAAAGTAAAAAGATTATACTTAAGATGTAGTTAAGAATGATTCTAAATAGAGGAGAGGATCCAGATGAATTTTGTTGGTCACGAAATTGAAGATTTTCAAGTAAATGCTTATCAGGATGGACAGATCACTACAGTTACCAAGCAAGATGTGGTAGGTAAGTGGGGGATCTTCTTCTTTTATCCTGCTGACTTTTCCTTTGTTTGTCCGACAGAATTAGAGGCTTTACAGGATCGGTATAGTGACTTTAAGAGTGCTAATGCGGATATTTACTCTGTTTCTGAAGATACGGAATTTGTTCATAAAGCATGGGCACAAGCATCAGCCAAAATTGGGAAGATTAAGTACCCGATGCTTGCGGATCCCGCTGGTAAATTGGCACGGATGTTTGATGTTCTTGATGAAAATGCAGGTCAAGCATATCGTGGTGTCTTCATTGTTGATCCAGATGGAGTTATTCAATCTTACACAATTAATAATATGGGAATTGGGCGAAATGCAGATGAAATTTTACGAACTCTCCAAGCTGCTCAATTTGTTCGTGAACATGGTGATCAGGTTTGTCCAGTTAACTGGAAACCCGGTCAAGATGCTATTAAGCCGAGCCTTGACTTAGTTGGTAAGCTTTAAACTGATAAGTAGCTATATCAAGGTGGTCGGTGAGTTTTTTGGCTAAGTTGAGTATTATTGATTAATAAATTTACGGGATAAATTTTTAGTATCATTAAGAACGCTTATATTTTATTAAGGGATTACTAAAAAAGCAGAGTTTCTATTATTGCCATTTCATTTAAGGCATAGTAGGGACTTTGCTTTTTTGGTATAAAATAATTTCCTTTATTTCTGAACTTAGCTTATTAATATTAATTTCATTTATCAACTTGTAATTATAATTGGTTTGTTCTATCATATTTGTTGATTGGTCTATAATTAATATTCAATGATTGATTATAATTAAAATTATTCTAAGAATACTTACTTAACGTGCTTTTTGATTGACCAATAATTAAATATTTATTACTAAGTTAATCAGGGAAACTATGCTGATTAATTTAGGTATTGGGAGGAGTTTTATATTGACTTCAAAAAATAATCAAGCTGAGCGCCTGGCTAAACGAATGCCCTTAACTCAGCGCTTTGCATTACGCAAATTAAGTGTGGGAGTTGCTTCAGTCTTATTAGGGACAGGTATTGCTATGGGGCTTAATGGTAAAGTGGCTCATGCTGATGTCTCGAATGGTCAGGCAGCGTCGGTGGATACAAGCTCCTCAGCTTTAACGTCTACATCTACTTCAAATTTGACCACCTTATCTGCTAGTAAAGCAGCCGATAATACCCAGGTCGCTGCTCCAGCTGTATCTGACGAGGTCAAGGCAACTGCACCAATTGATGATACTGCTTATACCGTGACTAATGTTAATGCCAGTTCCGAACAAGGTAATGGAACTGACCGAACGGGGCAAACCAATTTATCATTTGACCTTAACCTTGACATTGCTAATCATGATATTAAGGCCGGTGATTATCTTAATGTTTCAATGGGGATTCCGTATCAATTAACTGCAAATGGTCAACCTTACACGTTGTCTTATGGTGGAACTGCCAGTCAACAAATGCCAATTAATATTACTTATCAAACAACTACGGGGCAAAACTTTACATCAGTTATTGGCTATATGCATCCCGTTACTGGTAAAGGTGATCGTTCTTATGCAATCTCATATCATAAGTCACCAATTAGTGATCCCCAAAACGTAGATTGGCAAGCAGCAACTAATAATAATGGCCTAGGAAGTAATGGTAATGGTGGCTCCAATGATTCATACCAAATTATCTTTAATGATGAGTTGGAAAAGATTAAGGCGGCTTACGGCAATGCTAATCTTTCGCTTGCAAAAATTCATTTTGATTTAACTTGGCATAATATTACTGGTTTTGACCTTAATGAAGCACCACTTGATACGCGGTACTTCCATTTGTATTCTAGTACTGCTACCCAATCAGCTTTTCTAGAGCCGCAAAATGATATCCAAATTGGAGATGAACATTTCACTAGTGGTTTTAAAATTCCGATAGAAGCTAAAGGAGAGTTAAAGGATAATCTTAATCAAGATATTAGTCCTGAAAGTGAAAGTGAGTATGCTGCTCATACTTGGTACTATGATCTGCAAACTCAGAAATGGTTTTATGGCTTTGAACCACTCCGGTATCCTGATCATGTAGAAGCGGTTGGACTGGCCAACCAAAATAAGGCCGGAACTAAGCTGGGAAATAGTTTTACGATTACGGTAACGAAACCGGCTCCTAATGATTATGTTAACTATCAATTTATCAGTGATAGTGATGTTAAGGATGCCCTGGAAAAGAGCATTGTTGTTAATGCAGAAATTTATAACTTAGATCCCGTAACTGGTGCTCCCGATACCTATGTTACCCGAGAAATGATATCTGCCTTTTATCCTGCAATTGATGTTAGAAGTACAGATTCTCCTGATGGACTAACAAGAGTCTACCAAATCACAATTGAAGGAGATTACCAGGGATTTAGAAAGGATCGGGGAATTGGCCTAATAAGCTGGCAACCTAAGGACTTAAATGGCGTATTACCACCAGCTAATATTACTAGTCCTAATGATGATCCTATGGAAACTAAAAATTATTATGATGGTGTTACATTACAGAATACGGGCCTCCAAACTTTCCTTGAAGATCATCCATGGAAGATAACGATCACCAATAATCAGGGCCAAGAACTGCTTAATCAGGATGCTGGTTATTATCTTCCCCTTTATATTTACCGTGATAGTGTGACAAGTAATAGTGGCCTGCTAACAGGAACAATTAATAACGTTAATAATCAACAAGTTCACGAAACGATTCATTATGTATATCAGGATACTGGTAAAGAGGCTGCACCAACCTATACGGCTACGCTAGGCTTTGCACAGATTAACGAAAACGGGACGTGGCAAGCTTGGACTCCTACTAGTGATACCTTTAAGAAGGTAGTTATTCCAGAAATTGCTGGTTTTCGGGCAGTTGACCAGGATGGTAAGGCAGTAAATGCCATTGATACGATGGTAGTTAGTCATAATTCACCAGATATTGATATTACCATTTACTACGTTCCCGCTTGGAATCGATTGCAAACTGACACTAAGAAAGTAACGCGGACTATTTCTTATTATGATAAGAATACTGGGGAGCCACTTCCTGTTACGGACGCTGCTCCAGTTAAACAAATCGTTACATTTACACGACAAGCAATCATTGATGGACCAACTAATAAGGTTGTCGGTTATACATTTGATGGGAAAAAGGATAATAATGGCAATTATATCATTGAAGAAACGGTGGCTGATAAAGCCTGGAAAAAGGATTCGGGTGATTGGGCCGCTTCTGTAAATCCGGTTTTAACGTCCCAAGGCTATGACTTAGCAGAAAATGAACAAGGACAATTATATCCAAAGGTAGCGGCGGACACCCCCACTGCCTTATCTAAGGATCAGCAAATAAAGGTTTATTATCCGGAAAAGGTAACGACGACGGATGAACAGGCACTGATAACCCGCACCATCAATTATGTATATGCGAATGGCCCCCACCAAGGAACAAGTGCTGCGCCTCAGCAGTCGCAACAGGTTACTTTCACTCGTCAGAAGAGCGTTAATCTGGTAACAAAAGCAACTAAGTACGGTGATTGGTCAACCGATAATGATCGATTTGCGGCGGTTAATTCACCAGCTATTGATTATTATGTGGCCGATCAAGAAGTTGTCCCAGCTTTACAGGTTAAGCCTGATGACTCCAATGTTTCCGTAACGGTTAATTATACGACTACGCCGAATGATGTTACGTATTCAGTGATTGATGATACTAACGGTAAAACTTTAGTAAATCATCAATTATTAACAAGTGGTTTTGCTGATGAGCAATTACCAGCAGATACAATTGATGCTTACGAGGCAGTTATTAAGCATTATCAGGATCTGGGATACACGATTGTTAGTCAGGATAAACTGCCAACACTTTTCAAGCATGAAAACCAAAATGTGGTGGTACACGTCTTATTGCAAAATAGTCTGCAACCAGAATGGCAAACCACAACCCGCACCATCACTTATTATGATCGCTCTACCGGAAAGCAAATTATGATTGATGGGGTTACTGAACCGGTAATGCAACGGGCTGTCTTTGTTCGCCAGGGCATTGTGGACGCAGATCACCAACTTCTTGGTTATACTCTTAATGGCAAAAAGGATAATAATGGAAACTATATTGTTGAAATTCCACTAGGGGATGCTGATGAGGCATGGCAATTGGCAGGCGGTGGCTGGCCAGCTTCACCAAATCCGGATCTACAAAAATATGGTTATAATGCTCCCGAAGATGAAGAGGGTGAACCATATCCGATGGTTTCAGCAGGTCACCCAACGGCATTAGTACCAAATCAAAGTATTAAAGTGTATTATCAACCACGGATTGAATCAAGCAACGAGCAGAGTCAAGCAATGCGGATAATTCACTATGTTTATGCTAATGGCCCACAAAAAGGTAAAATGGTTGCCCCAGATGTTCAACAAGTTGTAACTTGGAGTCGTGAAGATCAAACCAATGAAGTTACTAAAGCAGTTACTAGTGGTGATTGGCAACCATTAAAATCAGAAACGATTGTAAATGGTAAAACAGTAGTAGAGAATGATTCAACTAGTTTTGCTGCCGTTGATTCTCCGCTCATTAAAGGTTATACTCCTGATCAGGCTATTGTAGCGGACCTCCTGGCAATGCGTGGATCTCAACCAATTGAAGTGACCGTTAATTATTCGACGGAACCTCACCAAATTACTTATTCAGTAATTGACGATACGACGAATCTAACGTTGATTAATCACGCCCAGCTGGGGACTGGTTATGCTGGTGAATCCTTGCCACTAGCAATGGATAAAAATTACCAAGACGTTGATACTCACTACCAACAATTAGGTTATAAAGTTGTTAGTCAAGAACCATTACCAACTACCTTTGCTGATCATGATTTAAATGTGGTTATTCATCTAGCTCATGGTACCAAGTCGGTTAGTGGTCAGCGAACAGTTAATGAAGATATTCAATATCAATTCATTGACGGGGGAATTGCTGCGCCAACTTACCACGCAACCCCAATTACCTTTACTCGTAATGGAGTAACCGATCTTGTAACTGGTAATACTAGTTGGCAGGCATGGAAACCGGTTAATGATTACTTCACTCCGGTTGATTCTCCAATTATTGATGGTTACACAACCGCCACTCCGAAAATTGGTGAACAAATGGTAACGGCGGATAGTCAAGACCTTCATTTTATTGTCTTATATTCTAAGGTTAAGGTACCGGTTATACCTCAACCAACACCTGAAAAACCAGTTACACCCCAACCAGTTCCTGAAAAGCCGACTACTCCACATACCCCAGGTAGTACGCCAACTGTCCCATCAACATCACCAACTTCCGGTGTAACGAATCATGAAACTAATCCCACTAAGGTTCAGCCAAGTACTTCATCAAGAGCCGATTCAATTTCAACACCGGCAGTAAGTGAAAAGCCAATGCATACGGCGAATGCTTCGGCACAGAAATTACCACAAACTGGTAACCAACACCAGGGATTCTGGCAGACCGTCCTCGGTATCTTTCTTGGATTATTTGGAATTAGTTTTGGTAAGCGACGAAAGAAGACTAATTAAATCATCTAAATCGATAATAATTTGATAAAAAGCACAAATACTCACTAAGTAAGTTAAATTAACTTATACTTCATGGGTAATTGTTAACGGCTCTTCGTCAAGAAGTACTAATGAAAAATAAAATAATTTTACTAAGCAGCTTGTGCCTGGACTTTGGCATGAGCTGTTTGTTTATTTCTCCAGTTTATTGCGATATAGGTATTTGGTAATGCAAGAAGAATTCTAATTCGGAAATTAAAGAAATTACGAAAGCCATAAGCAGGGTACAGTACTCTTAAAATTGTAAAGCCGCTTTTTGTACTAACATTTATTTTAAAGGAAAACGGAGTTAAATGAACTTCGAAAATTTCATCTAACTCCGCGTATTATTAAAGACTTATTTTACGACTCTACTTAGAGGATTATAAGCCAATATATAGCTATTATTTATTCATACCTAACCTTAAATACAGCTTCGGTCAAAGCTTTCTTAGTAAAATACCCTTCTCTAATAAGTTTTGCAAAAGATTCTACATTCTTAACCATTTGGTTATATTCATCATTAGATATTTGTAAAACTTTTTCTTGGGCTTCTTCTAAACTATCGGCAATGATACCTATATTTTTACGTTCAATTGTTCCTTTTTCTGCAGTTTCACTATTAATAATTATAGGAATTCCGCTCGCCAAATAAGTACTGGTTTTAAATGATGCGTTCATCTTCATGTATTCAGCAGTATAAGGCTCCTCTGACCAAATTAATCCAAAGCCACCAGTAGTACGTAACGTGTCAAGGAGTACTGAATCAGATTTCCAACCCGTTAATTCAAGATTTTGTTCTGGAAAAGACTTTTGTGGGTTAGCAAAAACTTGAAGCTTAATATTAGGATTATGCCAATGTTTAATAAGATCGAATTTTTGTGGATCTCCCGCAAAATTAATTACTTTATTATTTTTGGGGGTGACAGAATAATTTAGGCTATCAACAGGATGATCCCAAAAATGTTGAATAACGTGTGGTTTTTCTTTTAAGCCATGTTGCCGTAAAAACTGATATAATTTTTCTGAAGAAATAATTAAGGTATCTGCTTGATTATAATATTTAATAAATTGTGGAAGAAGATACCTATTTGATTCAAACATTAAAGGAACAATATCATGAATAAAAATAATTTTTTTAATATCTGGATAAATATTGAGATGATCAATAAAAGCTTGATCCCATTCAATTGAATTCCAACTCGGTGATTGAATGATTACTGTATCTCCATACGCTAAAGAAGCAACAATTCCATCAAATCGTGCATTACGTTCTTGTAGAGGTTCTTCTCCCCATTGATACACATAAATACCTAATTCATTCATTCCTAAGTTTTGGCAACCAATTTTGGCAACCATTTGTTGAGCAGCTGTTGCTGTACCGCCCAAACCATATAAATTTGTAATATGTACTGTCATATATTATCCTCCCTATCGTTCGGTATTTTACTTTAAAAAGGGCCTTTGATCAAGACCCCTTATTAAAGTGTCCTTTTCCACTTAATTTGGCAAAAGAATCAACATCCTTCATCAAAAATACCTGGCATCAGTATTGAAAGTTAAGTACCAATATTAATACCAGGTATTTTTTAAACCATTTTATTCGCTATAGATTTTCATCCGTATTGAAATTTAATTCGCAATAATCAGTCATTTTGGTAATCAATTCAAGACTTAATTTTTTATACGCATTCAATGTATCAGTCGCAAAATCATTACTTTGGCGGGTTAAGAAGGTTGATCGTGCTTCTCCTTTGAGGCTGGGGAGGCGACGATCAGTTTCCGCAATCATCTTAATAGCTGCGGTATTTCGTTCCTTTTGTACGTCCCGTAATAATGGTAAAAAGTCGTGTAGGTGGCTATCAACTAAGACACTGGCATGTTTGAAAATCCAGTAGGCAGAGTTAAGCTGAGCGGGGAGCTTTCCTCGTTTATAAGGAGCAGGGGTATCAGTGATTCCGTTGAAGAATGGCACATAGGTACTTTCCGCCGCAACCCCCATGGCTAACCAGTGGATATTGGCACCCGGTCGGTTAGTTTGTAAAATGTGTGACTCTTGGGTTTTGGCGAGACTTATTGGCCGGTATTTATGGGCATCTTTACCGTGACCAAGCGGATCAAATTCAGTTCCCTCATAGTGATTACTAAGATAGGCTTGGGCATCAAAGATTGATAATTTATGGTCCGGCTTCATGATAAATGGCAATTCGGTTGATTCTGGTGTCTCATCCGTTGCTTGTTGGGGACTAAACATTTGGTGACCAGCCCATACTCGCGGTTCAGAGTAAATAGCGTCTGATCGGTCAGCAGTCCCAAATATCTTGCGGAAGTTAAAAGTCGATGGATCAGGGTTTAAGTCATGCTCTTCCACAAACTCCTGAATTCCAGGATGAAACATAAAGTTAGCTGAATCGTTAAAGTTGATTTCTTGAATTGCCAGCTGGTTAGCGACCACGGCATAAGAATCATCAGGAATCCGTTGGGCAACCCAGTAGTGGCCAGCTCCTGTTTCAAAATACCAGGCTTCATCATTATCAGCGAATAATACTCCGTTAGTTTCGCCAGTTCCGTATTTTGCAATTAAATTTCCTAACCGTTGGACACCTTCCCGGGCCGTTTTAACATATGGTAAAACAACAGTAAGCATGGCTTCTTCATTTAATCCATTTTCAACTAGTGGGTCGTAGCCAAGAACTAATGAATTCGAATAGGCACTTTCGGTCGCACTCATTGCCACGTTGTATTCGTTAATACCGTCCTCTTCAAATAGGCCACTTTTGTCCGTCCATTCTGGCGTGGCAGTATATCGGGCGCTTTCTGCTGGTAAGTCGAGTTCTAGACGAGTATCCTTAGAGACAAAGTGGCTGGGCATCTCCCCATGTTGATGAACAACCATATGCTTAGGCCATGCAGCTTTTGCATCCTCATTTCGACCGATCATGATCGTGCCGTCGATACTGGCGTCCTTTCCAATTAATATACTTGTACATGCAGTTAATTTATTCCCCATAGATAATAAATTCTCCTTTTGTGTAATATATTAATTGTACCGCGAACCACGATTTAAGTCGATTTAGTTAGAATATTTTAATTTCAAGTTAAGAAGTATATAATATTGCTGTATAAAATAAGAAGGGAGAAGATAATGTGCAACAATTATCACTGTTAATTGTGATGTTAGCGGCGTTAATTATTCCTATTATTATGGTCCGGTTTAAGGTTTCCTCAGTACCAACCGCCGTGGCCGAAATTTTAACCGGAATTGTTATCGGTAAGAGTTTCTTAAATATTGTTAACCCCAACCCGATCCTTAATATGATGTCCTCCTTAGGGGTTATTATGTTAATGTTTTTGTCAGGAATGGAGATTAATTTTGACCTCTTCCGAAAAACACCTGGGAAAAAGCGGGATAGTAAATCACCGGTTGTCATGGCTTCCCAGGCATTTGGGCTTGTGGTTGTTACTGCCTTAGTGATTGCCATTGTAATTAGTCGCTTGCACTTATTTAATGATGTTCTTTTAGCAACGATTATTTTTTCAACGATCGCTTTAGGAGTTGTAATTGCCACCCTCAAAGAAAAAGATATTTTACAAAAGCCGGTGGGGCAAACTATCCTCCTAACCGCGGTTCTGGGGGAAGTTATCCCTATGTTGGCATTGACCTTTTATGCTTCCATTAATGGGGGAAATGCCAAGAAATTATGGTTAATTGTCCTGCTTTTCTTGGCGGCCTTTTTTCTTTTATGGCGGTTTAAGCAGACATTTGCTTGGTTTAACAAGATTTCAAAATCAACAACGCAACTTGATATTCGGTTGGCATTCTTTTTAATTTTTGCCTTAGTAACAATTGCGGAAACTGTTGGTGCGGAAAATATTCTTGGTGCCTTTTTAGCCGGAATGGTCATGAAGCTGCTGGAACCAAGCGATGCCACTGAGGACCGACTGAATTCTATTGGTTATGGCTTCTTAATTCCGTTCTTCTTCATCATGACGGGTGACCGGCTTGATTTAAAGAATTTATTCGTTAATCGTCAAGCCCTGGCCTTAATTCCGATCTTGGTCATTGGCTTTATCCTCGCAAAATTACCAACGATGCTAGTTTACCGACGTCGTTTTAAGCCTCGTAATTCGTTAGCAGGTAGTTTTTTAGTTGCAACAACGATTACCTTGGTCTTACCTACTTTACAGGTTGCCCAAAACCTCCATGCGATTACGCGTGCTCAATCAGACGCCTTTACGTTAGCGGCCGTCATTGTTTGTATCATTGCACCAATTCTTTTCAACTCAATGTACAAACTTGAAAAATCAGATCTCATCAAACAGCGGGTTAATTTTGTGGGTGCCAATACCTTAACTGTGCCAATCTCACAACAATTGTATAAGAATTGGTATGACGTGCGGATGGTTACTGATAATGAAAATAACTTTAAGACCTATAATAGTGAGGTTAAACATCTAGAATATATGCCTAAGCTTGACGCGGAATCCCTAGAAAAGGGGGGCTATTTTGATTGTGACATCATGGTCGTGGGCTTTTTAAACGATCGAAAGTCAGCCCGGCTAGCGCAGATTGCTAAAGAACATGGGGTAAAACGGGTGATTGCTAGTCAGAACAATCCGAGCCTTGATCCGAAAGATGTTGCAGCCCTTCGTAAAAAAGGCGTTGAGATTTTTAATAATTTCAACGTGCAAAGCAGTGCCTTACGGGGATTGATTGAATCGCCATCAATCCTACGAATGTTAACAGATACCGAAGCAGGCTTATTTGAAGCAACTGTCCTTAATTCGCGTTATATTGGTCGCGAGTTACACACCTTGCCGTTTATTAATCACATTACAGTTAGTCGAATTTTCCGGAACCATAAGCCAATTGACCCTCATGGCGATACAGTAATTGAGTATGGTGACCACTTGCTCTTTACTGGAGATCGGCAAGCAGCCCAAGAAGTTCGTGAAGAATTACGGCGGTCAAATTAATTTAATAATTTGACTTAAGGTAATTGCCGGGAAAGTACTCTTATGGTAAGATTTTAAATGAATTTAGAAGGAGGCACGGATTATGCCATTAGTTCATATCGACTTGATTGAAGGCCGGACCGATGAGCAATTAAAGGCTCTCGTAAAGGATGTTACAGCAGCAATTTCAAAGGATGCCAATGTTCCTGCCGAACGGGTGCATATCGTGTTGAATGAGATGCGCAAAGACCGCTATAGTGTAGCTGGTAAGATGGTCAGCGACAAGTAACAACAAGAATCGGGGAGGCAGTTCAGTCTTTGCACGGTGGCTTTTTTGTATGATTTAAAATCCATCAAGTTTCTTCCTATTATATATAGGTTGAAATTGCTCGCAATTAGCAGCGAAAGGATGAATATAATTGAGTGAACAACAATATGTCATGGCGATTGACCAGGGAACGACGAGCTCACGGGCGATTATTTTTGATCATGATGGGAACAAGGTCGCAATCAGCCAGCAGGAATTTTCCCAATACTTTCCGCAGCCAGGCTGGGTTGAACATGATCCCCTAGAGATTTGGGATAGTGTCCAATCGGTGATTTCCAACGTAATGATTAAGTCCCAGATCAAGCCCTACAAGATTGCGGCGATTGGGATTACTAACCAACGGGAAACGACGGTTATTTGGGATCGCCATACCGGTAAGCCGATTTATAACGCAATTGTTTGGCAATCGAAGCAGACCAGCAATATTGCCGAACAATTGATTAAAGAGGGATATAAGGACATGATCCATCAAAAGACCGGTTTAGTGATTGATTCGTATTTTGCGGCCACCAAGATTAAGTGGATTCTTGACCATGTCCCCGGTGCTCGGGAAAAAGCAACAAAGGGCGACCTGATGTTTGGCACTATCGATACCTGGTTACTATGGAACTTATCGGGACGGCGGGTTCACGCAACGGATGTGACCAACGCCAGCCGGACGATGCTTTTTAATATCCATACTCTTAACTGGGACCAAGATATCCTCGACTTGCTTGATATTCCGCGGTCGATTTTGCCAGAAGTGAAGCCCAGTTCTGCTATTTATGGTTATACCGGTGATTACCACTTCTATGGGGTCCAGATCCCAATTGCCGGGATTGCAGGTGACCAACAGGCGGCCCTCTTTGGTCAAGCGGCCTATGATAAGGGTTCAATCAAGAACACCTATGGGACGGGGGCTTTTATCGTTATGAATACGGGGCTAAAACCCACGCTTTCGAATAATGGCTTGTTGACGACAATTGCTTACGGGCTTGATGGGCAAACCCATTATGCGCTTGAAGGGAGTATTTTTGTTGCCGGCTCAGCAGTCCAATGGCTCCGGGATGGCCTTAAGATGTTTGAGAAGGCAGGTGAGTCAGAACAAATGGCTATCGATGCCAAGACAACAGGCGGTGTTTATGTCGTCCCAGCCTTTACGGGATTGGGCGCTCCATACTGGGATCAAGAAGTGCGGGGAGCAATGTTTGGTCTTACCCGGGGAACTGAACGGGGACATATCATTCGCGCAACCTTAGAAGCGATCGCCTATCAGACTAAAGATGTTGTCGATACGATGGTCAAGGACACCCAGTTACCCCTAACAGCACTAACGGTTAACGGGGGAGCATCACGGAACAACTTCATGATGCAGTTCCAGGCCGATATTTTACAAACGCCAATCAAGCGGGCAGCAATGGAAGAAACTACTGCGCTGGGAGCAGCCTTTCTTGCTGGATTGGCCGTTGATTTTTGGGAAGACCAGGATGAGTTACGGAAGCTATCACGGATTGGCGACCAGTTTGATCCGCAGATGGCTCCGCAAGAGGCAGCCGACTTGTATCGGGGATGGCAACGTGCCATTGCAGCTGCTCAGTTTTATGGAAAAAATTGAAAAAAACACCGAACACCATTCAACAAACCAATATAAAAGGAAAATGAGAAAAAATGAAAATGAAAACACCGGTTCAGATGACTGATGATTTGGCACAATTTATTAAGGAAAGTCGTGAAGACGTAGCCTATCCTCATGAATCACTCTATGTTGATTTATTAGAACAGTGGAAAGTTTTAAGTCGTTACCAGTTGGAATATGCTGATAAGGAAAGTAAACGCCTCTACAATGCATATTGGAATTCCATGGCGCAGTGGTATCAAGTTTTTGATAATGAACGGGACAATTTATTAGAACCGACCGCTATACCAAGCGATGATCTAATGGACTTCTATGCTGGTTTGATTGATGACCTCATGGATCATGTCCTTAATTTAGTACCCCGTCGCCTCATTCAACGATTATTAAACTAACCGACTTTCGGGTCTTATTGAGTAACGAGTTGCAAAAGATTACTCAACTTGATCTGGATATTCAAGGTCCAATTGACTTTGCAATGATCATGGATTATTGGAAGATGTTGGGGGAAAGTTTTGATCGCGAAAGTATCAAGTAAGTAGATAATGGAAAAAGGACTGTGACATAAGTCAGATTACTTCCATAAAAGATAAATAGTGTACAGTACAATAATAGGCCTCCAACGCCCGGTAAAACCGAACGTTGGAGGCCTATTATTACTTGCAGTGACTTTCAGAGACTAGTTTTGCGTCGAAAAACGAGCGATTCCTGGCTCGTCCCCTTCTAATTAAGCCAATCTTTTAAATATTCAAGCAATACCTGCGCATCCTCTTTTGTCAGCGCAAAAGTATTATCATGGCTGATATTATCAAAATCAATATTTGACACCATCACTTGCAGCTCCGGGTCGTCAGCGTTTTGATAAATGCTAAGCTCATTAACGCACTCATCATCACGATCTTCGCCATCATACTTAATATGAAGCCACTTAGCTTGGCGGTCAATTTCATGCTTTTCCACATTCTCACCTCAAAACTCTCCCTTCATTTTAGCACGAAGCCGGTGGGCACGGGTAATTACTCCGCGACGCCATTGTGAAACGGCTGCCCGACTGACACAGTACTCATCTGCAATCTGCCGGTCACTCAAATGATGATTGAGTTTGGCGATCAAGTACCGTTGTTGAACAAGGGGACAGTGGTGGTAGAGATAGTTAAGAAAATCGCTATTTTCCAAGTGAGTAAATGGCATGATAGCTGAATGGTCGACCATTGTCTCGTCGTAGTCATGATCATCTTCTTCATCATCGAGGGTGTAATTAAAGAGGAAACCTTCGAGTTGCTGTCGCCGCAACTGGTCTAGTAAACGCCAGCGCATCCGTTGGTAAGCAAAGCACATCAAGTCCCGTTCGTTTTCGACTTCATCTTTTTCCTGCAAGAAATCAGCATAGGCCTGGGCAAAGATAATTGAGGCATCTTGGACAAAATCATCATAGTCGTCCCGGCGTGGGGAAATCCCGAGGCTCTTTAATACCCCATGGACAACCGTGATCCGCTTATCGCTCATCAGAAAAGTTAAACCGTCAGAAATTTTTTTGTAATTCATTATTGAGAACATCCTTTAGAAATATTCTCAAGAGCTCTTGAGTACCGTAAACTTACCAAAAACAGAACGTCTTAGCGAACGATAAAATAGCGCAAAAGTGACCTAAAAAGGCGTTGACAGGGCAGATTTATCCCAGTATCTTAATATTCAAATTAAAAGTGAACCGTTTTACAATAAATTTTCACTTTTTTAAGATTTATTTGGAGGAGATAATTGTGGTACGTAAAACCATTGATATGAGCATGCTAGATAAATTAAAAATTGATGGGGAGGTTGCGAATTATCTGGTACAATGGGATAACACCTTGTTGCTAACGGCTTATGATCAAAATCGTACATTTGTTTTAACGATCGACGGGGAACAACTGCTTATTCGGGAACGGTTGAAAGATGTCCTTAGTCGCTTTGCACAGGCGAATCTAATTTATGAGTATGAAATGGAAGTCCATTTTGCTAAGGTGGGTTGTCAAACACGGGGGTATGTTGCTGGTCACCATCGCCTCGTGCCAACATGTGGATCATCAAACGAGCAGGTTATTTATTACATGGTTCATTTGATGGAGGGTGCTAGTGAGTTAGAAAGTGATAAGAGAGTAGAAATGATCATGAATGGCCGAAAAGGAGATAAATACCATGTTCAAATTGCTACCTCGGAGCGTACTTTTCGGCGAATTGTAAGTGCGGCTGATGAAGTTGCTCATGACCAGCTTTCCCTCTTTGAATACTGGATGTATCGCCTTGGCAAACTGAAAAGAGAAGGTCTCAAGTGGACCTACTTTGGTGACTATTGTGTTTATACGAAACTTCGTAAGCTGGCACTCGATCTCTTTATCTGCACAGTTTTACATATCCTGAATAAGGCCCATAAGAAGGTATACGGTGAAGAAACCCCAGCTGAACTTGTTAAAGAAGTAAAACGGGTGATAAATAAGTTTTAATATAAAAAATGTCATAAAAATGTACAATTAATAAACATTAGTCCGTTAACTTGTTATAATTAAAAGGGGAGGAGAAGTAGCTGAGTATTAGGTAGCTAAGTTATTAGAATGGAGCATTTTTATGACTGAAAAGAAAAATGAGTGTGGTGTAAAATACGCACTAGATGTTTTAGAAAATCGATGGCGACCACGGATTATCTTTTGGTTAGGCTTTCGGCCATTTACCATTGAGGAACTGCATCAATTGCTACCAGATTTAACCGATGTTGCTCTTAATAAAGAAATAACATCCTTGCAAAACTTGCGAATTATTAATCCAGTTGTTGATGAAGAGCATAAGTACTCATTGACTGACGATGGTAATGACTTACGAAACATGGTCGTAGCAACGAGTGTCTGGGGTCGTCAACAGATAGATGATTCGGCTAACCAAGTATCCGCGCAGATTGTTGAGCCGGAAAAAGATGCTAGTATGGCAGAGCTAATAAAGTATAACGAAGAACTTGACAAGTATATGTAAAAAGGAGCGTCCACGGGGGAATTCCCTGACGCTCCTTTTTGTATTTTTTGAGATTTAGATTTGTAACTAAAATGAAACAAGCAAAAATTGATGACGATCAACCTTTATCATTTAGCTGTTAAAAAGCTGATCTGGTTACAAAAAAAGCAATAACGAACTTAATAATTTGAAAGCTGTTATGAAATCTGTTCTTGACTATTGATGTTATATTCCTAATAATGTATTAAGTGATTATAAATTTAATTGACTAATAACTGATATTAAAAAGTTTGCAACTCGTTATTTACCATTTGTTAGTGTAGGTTTCCAGTAATGTAACTTGTTGCACTAGTGGATTTTTTGATTACGGTATTAGTCAAAAATGGGAGAAGTTTTTTATGGCAGACGAAAATAATCGACCCTTGAATAATGATGAAGACAGCATGCAACGGGAACATCACCATCATCACCACAAACATCATCGGCGTCACCGGGGATGGAAAATTTTCTGGTCGGTCGTTGGTGTTTTAATATTGATTGCACTCTTCTTTGCAGGACTAGCATGGCATAACCTGAAGTCAACGACTGATGATATGTATAGTAATGCTGGTGCAACTAAGTCACGAGATGCACAAAAGATTCTCAACCAAAAGAAGCCGGTCTCGATTCTCCTCTTAGGGACTGATACCGGGGCGCTAGGACGGGATTATAAGGGGCGGACAGATACGATGATGGTAATGACCTTGAATCCGAAGACAAAAACCACCACGATTGTTAGTCTTCCCCGGGATATGAAGGTTAACTTACCAAATTACCCGCAATATTCACCAGCAAAGATCAATGCTGCTTATACCTATGGGGGAGTTAAAGAATCGATTAATACGATCCAGGACCACTTTAATATCCCAATTGACTACTATGTATTAGTTAACATGGGTGGCTTGGAAAAGGCGATCAACCAAGTCGGTGGGGTAGACGTAAAGTCGCCACTGACGTTTGATTATGAAGGTTACAGTTTTGAAAAGGGCGAGACTTACCATATGAACGGGAAGAAGGCTTTGGCATTTAGTCGGATGCGGTATGATGATCCCGATGGTGACTATGGCCGACAACAACGGCAACGGTTAGTGATTATGGCATTGCTGAAAAAGTCGGTATCTTATAAGACGGTTCTTAATCGGTCCTTCTTACGGTCGGTTTCTGATAGTTCACAAACCGATTTGACCTTTAATGATATGATGCGGTTAGCACAAAGCTATCGTGATACTAACGAACACATCGTTCAAGACCATGTACAAGGGCGCGGCCAAAATGAAGATGGTCAAGCCTTTGAAGTTGTGCCAACGAGCGAGCAGCAACGGATCACTAACTTATTGCAAAATAGTCTAAAAAATTAATACATGAGGAGTAGAAGTCGTGAATAGTTCACAACAAACAGCGAATAATACAATTGATTTGCATCGGTTAATGATGCTCTGTCGTAAACACATTAAGATGTTAATCATCTGGACATTACTAGCCGGAGTACTGGGGTATGTCGTGGCTCAGTTCGTCGTGGTGCCTAAATATACGGCCACGACGGAAATCTTAGTCAACCAGAAGCACTCAAATGATAACAACGGTCAAGCTTATAATAACCAACAAGCGGATATCCAAATGATTAATACTTATAAGGATATCATTACTAACCAGGTGATTTTGAGTAAGGCTAGTAAGCAACTTAAAAATCCAGTAAAGGTAATTAAACCGGCTCAACCGGCAGAATACCGTCGTAATGCGGATGGTACACGGAAATTAATTAAAGAAGCTCAACCAGCAGTCGTTGAGCATGGGGGTAAGAGCTATAATCTTTCAACGGCTGACTTAAAACAGGCCATCAGTGTACAAACCCAACAAAATTCACAGGTTTTCTCCCTTCAAGTTAAAACCGATGATCCACAAGAATCAGCAGTAGTTGCTAATACCGTTGCTGATGTCTTCAAACAACAAATTAAAAAGATCATGAGTGTTAACAATGTGACAATTGTTTCACGGGCAAGTACGCCAGATGAACCATCATTCCCTAACAAGAAGTTATTCGCTTTAGCTGGTGCGGTTCTCGGCTTAGTCCTTAGTTTCTTATACATCCTGATTGGCGACTTAATGGATACCAGTGTGCATGATGATGATTACCTGACTAATGAACTAGGCTTAACTAATCTTGGTCACGTGAACCATATTGAGATGAGCCGGGACTTTAAAGTTAATAATCAAGAAAGTCGACGCCAAAATAACGGTAATCGACGGGTTTAAGGAGGAGAGAATATGTCATTATTTCACCGAACACAACAACAATCAACGGATACCATGGATAATGGAGCCAAATTGATTACCGTTGCTCATCCGAAGAGCCCAATTTCTGAACAGTTCCGGACGATTCGGACTAATATTAATTTCATGGCGATCGATAAACCGATTAAGACCTTAGCGATGACTTCTGCCAATGTGAGTGAAGGGAAGTCAACCGTGACGGATAACGTAGCCGTTGTCTGGGCACAAACTGGGCAAAAGGTATTATTAATCGATTCTGATTTACGGCGCCCAACGCTTCACGCTACTTTTAATAAGAGTAATCAACATGGGTTAACGACGATCCTAACTAGTGGTACTAATTCCGTTGATTTACGCGCAATTATTCAACCTAGTGGGGTAGATAACCTCGATATCTTAACGGCAGGACCAATTCCCCCTAATCCAGCAGAACTTTTAAACTCACAACGGATGAAGACATTACTGGAGACGGTTAAAGGTATTTACGATATGGTTATCGTGGATGTACCACCAATGCTCGAAGTTACTGATACGCAAATCTTGTCACGTCATCTTGATGCCGTAGTTCTTGTTGTAAAGCAAGGCCAAACTCAAAAATTAGCCGTTAAACGGGCGGTTGAATTGCTTAACTTAGCACATGCTAATTTACTAGGATATGTAATGAACGATGTTAATGCCGATGGCGATGCTGCTTATGGGTACGGCTATGGTTATGGGTACGGCTACGGAGAGGATACAAATAAATAAAAGTTCTTAAATCAAAGGGGGAGATTCTTAAAAATGGACGGAAAATTGCAAAATGCTAATGTTGAGCGAATCAGTAATTTTAGCTGGTATCGGGATGTCTGCAAACGATTCTTTGATTTTGTGTTTAGCTTAATTGGAATTTTAGTGTTGGCGGTTCCTATGTTAATTATTGCAATTGTGATTAAAATAGATTCTCCTAAAGAACAAATTCTGTTCCGGCAAAAACGAGTTGGTAAAAATAATCATGAGTTTACTATCTACAAGTTTCGGTCAATGCGGCAAGATGCGCCACACGAGATGGCAACAAAGAATTTTGAGAATCCTGAAGCATATATTACCCCCGTTGGTAAGTTTATTCGAAAGGCTAGCCTTGATGAATTGCCCCAGCTATTTAACGTATTTAAGGGTGAAATGAGTATTGTGGGACCACGGCCGTTAATTCTAAATGAGGGAAAGGTTTTGAAACTCCGTGATGAATATGGAGCTAATAAGATTCTGCCAGGAATTACCGGTTTAGCTCAGGTCCATGGACGTGATGAAATCACCGATGCAAATAAGGCAGCTTATGATGGTAAATATGCTTTAAATATGAGTATGTTATTAGATATTACAATTATTTTTAAAACAGTATTTGATGTAATGCAAAGTAGGGGAATACATGAAGGGAAGAAGTAGTAATCGTGGAGAGCATCCAAAAATGAAAATTTTGTATTGTATAACCAGTTCCTCATGGGGAGGGGCGCAGTTACATGTACTTGAACTTTGTGCTGATCAGTTAGCCAGGGGGAATGAAGTTACCTTTATTGTAGGTAATAAAGGTCCATTACTGGACAAAGTTAAGCAACTAAAGGGGGTAAAAGTTATTCTTCTTCCTTCTCTAGTACGAGAAATTAGTCCTACTAATGATATAAAAGCAATAGTTGAGTTAAGAAAAATAATCAAGAGTGAATCACCTGACATAGTTCACCTGCATTCCTCAAAGGCTGGTGTTATTGGACGATTGTCCAGTATCGGACTTAGGAGAAAAATTAAGGTTATCTTCACAGTCCATGGCTGGGCATTTACTGATGGTGTTTCCTCACGATTAAAAAAATCGCTGTACAGAATAATAGAAAAAAGTGTTAGGCACTTTACTGATTTATTTATCTGTGTATCTTATTATGACGAAAAGATTGGTAAGAGAGATAAAGTATTGGACTCTACAAGTAATGTTAAAGTTATTCATAATGGGTCTATCACGCCATCAGAACAAAATATCAATTATTCAGTACACACGCCTCTTCGTTTAGTAATGATTGCGAGATTTTCTCCGCAAAAAGATCAAGAAACACTAATTAATGCGGTGACTAAGCTACCTAAAGATAAGTATAAACTTACATTTGTGGGTGACGGAGAAACACTACAAACAAATAAAGAATTAGTGTCTAAATATGGATTAGACCATAACATAAAATTTGCGGGGTTTAAAGATGATATAAGTGATGAACTTATTAACAATGATGTCTATATTTTGTCTACACATTATGAAGGATTGCCAATTAGTATTATAGAAGCTATGAGTTATGGGTTACCCATTTTGGCGACAAATGTCGGGGGAAACTCAGAGATGTTGGAAAATAATATCAATGGCTTTTTATTTACGTCCAAGGATGAACTTGCTGAAAAATTAAATTATTTAATAAATAATCCTGAAACAGTTAAAAAAATGGGTCAGAAAAGCTATCGCATTTTTAGTGATGAATATTCTTTATCGAAATGTTTGACAAAAATAAATAATTCCTATTTGGAACTACTTGATTAATAATTGGTGATACTCTATGAAAATATTATTTTTATTAAAAAGTCATGAATATTCTGGTGCTGAAAATGTAATTTTAACTTTAATGCAATTACTTCCAGCTAAATATGAAACATATTATGCTTCACCAGATGGTCCCATTAGGAAGACGGTAAGGGCTAAAGGACAAAATTTTATAGCATTAAATAAGCCTAATCTTAAATCTGTAAGAAGGACGATAGATAAAATAAAGCCTGATATTATTCATGCTTCAGACTTTTCTATGAGCGTGTTAGCAACGATGGCATCCTCGGGAATACCTATCATATCTCATCTTCATAATAATCCAACTTGGATAAAAAACGCATTAGATCCTAGAACCGTTGCATATAATATTGCACTACGCAAAATTAATAAAGTTATTTGTGTGTCTTCTTCGGTTATTGACGAATTTAGAAGTAAGCAATTAAAAAATAAATCGACTGTTATATCAAATATAGTTGATACCAATAGAATAGAAAGGCTAGCTATTGAAGATGTTAATAATAGTGATAGTGACTTGTGTTTAGTAGGAAGGTTAACTTCACAAAAAAATCCTTTGTTTTTCTGTGAAATAGTAAAAAAAATTAAAGAACAAAAACCTAACATTAGAGCAATTATTGTTGGTAGAGGAGAGTTGAAAGACAATATCGAAAGTTATATTAAAGCGAATAATCTAACTGACAACCTTAAATTGATTGGGTTTAAAGAAAATCCTTATCCTTACATGAAGGGAACTAAGATATGCGTAATGCCCTCTAAATATGAAGGTTTTGGATTATCGGCGGTAGAAATGTTAGCTTTAGGGAAACCAGTAATTGCTAGTAATGTTGGCGGATTGAAAGATATTATTAACAATGATTGTGGTAGGCTAATTGATGGCTTTAGTGCTGATGAATACGTTGAAACCTACTTTAAATTACTTGAGCCACAAGTGTATAAGCAAAAATCACAAGGTGCATTATTAACTTCAAAGGAGTTTGCGAACACTAAGCGATTTAGTGCTAATTTTATGAATATTTATATGGAGGCATTAAAATGCCAGAATTAACAATTCTAACTCCATGTTTTAACCGCAAGTCTCGAATGAAGAAATTGCTAGAAAGTTTAGAACAACAAACCGTTTTTGATTTTCAATGGTTAATCATTGATGATGGGAGTACCGATGGAACGAAGAAATGGTTTGACCAACTTGATAAGGTTTCGTACTCCTTTGAAATAGATTACTATTATAAGAAAAACGGTGGCAAACATACTGCCTTAAATTATTCTCATCAATTTATAAAGGGCAAATATATTGTTATTGTTGATAGTGATGATCGCTTAGTTGATAATGCGGTAGAAACTATTTTGACGTATTGGCGAAAATACGAATCTGATTCCCAAATTGGTGGCATTACCTTTCAAAAAGGAGAACTAGGAAATCATCGAAAATTTGACGATAAAATCGTTGGGGTTAAAGAATCAACATTTAGTGTCATGACTAATGAGGGAATGTCAGGAGACCATTGTGAAACATTTAGGACGAGTTTATTTAGACAACGTAATTTTCCAGTATTTAGGGATGAAAAATTTGTCGCAGAGGGTGCTATGTGGTATCTTATCACTCGAAATTATCATGTGATATATGTTGATGATGTTATTTATTTAGCTGAATACTTAGATGGTGGATTGACAAAATCAGGAAGAAGCTTACGAATATTAAATCCTAGAGGGAGCCGGTGGCATGCAAGAGCTTTCTTAAATTCCGATTTTAACTTTCGGATTAGGATAAAAAATTCCCTTTTGTTTAATACGTACTCTCATTTTATTGGAGAAAATTACTTTAAAGCTATTTCTACAACAACCAATAGTCGATTTATATTGACTATAAATTGGCTACCAAGCTATGGTTTATATTATATTTGGAAGAAAAAATATGGTAGTTAATGCCTTAGATTATTAATAAGTTAAGGTGGGAGTTAACTAATGATGGATGATATTAATTGGCAAAAAGAGAAAACGCTCATTTTAACTCAGACTGATCCTAATGTTGACGTTATGTTTAAGAGCTGGCTGAAGTATGGCCTACATGCGGACGTTATATTTAAGAATATATCTAAACCTTTAAGAGCTATTAGGAGGGTAGTAGCAACTAATTTGCCTGCAAACTTCCTTGCTAATTGGCTTAATGATTGGAAAAATGAACTAGATAAGTATGAAACAATTATCATTCATGCTAGTGAGTTAACTTCTCACTTGCCAACATATATTCATCAAATAAATCCGCAAGCTAGGATTATTTACTGGTATTGGAATCCGGTTAATAGCCATACTTTGCCTACCTTGGTTACTGATTCAGATGTAGAATTTTGGACATTCGATAAGGGAGACCAGGGAAAATACAATATGAATTTTAATATTCAGTATTATTCAGGGATTGATAATGTAAAAAAAAATAAATTGAAAAATGATATTTATTTCATTGGTCATGATAAGGGAAGAAAACAAGAGATTGATAATATTCTTGAAAAAGTGAAAGATTCAAACCTAAAATATAGAGCGGATATATTATCAGATGGTTCAAAAAAATATATTCCATATGATACAGTAAAAAAAAGAGTGTTAGAATCACGCGCCATTTTGGAAGTAAATCAACAGGGGCAAAAGGGGTATACTCTTCGTGCACTTGAAGCTTTATTTTTAGAAAAAAAGTTAATAACAACTAATAAAAGTATCATTAATGAGGACTTTTATTCACCTAATAATATTTTTGTTGTCGGTATAGATGATTGGGAAAAACTTTCAATTATAATAAAATCTCCATATGACAAGAAAGTAAATCGTTTTAAAAATGAATACGATGTCAATCAGTGGTTCAGTAATTTTTTTGTTAAAAAAAGTGGTATTATGTAAGGATTTTTTTATGTCTTCAAATATTAAAATTACAGGTTTATATACGAATGTTTTAACGTTTGCAATTTTTTATCTTGTTCTGATAAATAGTCTACTACAAGATAAGTTTTCTATTACGGTAGTTAGTTTAAGTAGGCTATTTGTTTTTGGAGTACTAGCACTATTAGCATTATGGAATATTATTTTCTACAAAGACATAGGTGATAAGTTAAACTATGTTGTATTTATTTTATTAGCAGTCTTCTTAGCACTACTAAAAGATAGTCAATTTAGTATTTTACTTTTATTTGCGATTTTTTGTTCTCTAATTGATCCTTATATGGTAGTGAGAGCTTATTTTAGAGGAATACTATACGGAGTCATTATTGTTAGCTTGGCTAGTTTGCTTGGCTATATTCCTAAAATGTTAGGAAATATATGGGTATTTGGTTTTTCAAATCCAAATGCAATTGGATTTTTGATAGCAACAGAAATTTTAACTTATATTACTTTACATTGGAAAAAAATAACATTTACTGATTATCTTATTTTTATAATAGGTCTTCTATTTGAGAAAATAGTTTTGAGTGATGATACTGCGACAATTGTATTGATCATTTTTATGATTATATACTTGATGTCAAAGAAACAGAGCTTGTTTTCTTTAATTAGTAAATTAACGATAATGGCTCCTATATTTTTATTTAGCTTTTCCTGGTTTATATCTAATTATTATGGCAGATATAATTGGATAGCTAAATTTAGTAAGATTATTACAGATAGGCCAGAAATATGGAGTTATTATCTTAATATTTATGGAGTTCACTTGCTACCTCAAAAAATAACTCTTTTTTTTGCAACAGATTTTCAACGCGCCTTTTTTGGAGGAAATCTATCTAATTTATACGCGGGATTCGATACTTCTTATATATATATGCTGTTATCTGATGGTTTGCTTTTATCATTCTTTATAATTTTTGTATTGACATATTTTGCAAACAAAATTAAAACCAATCCTGCTCTTATTTGTTTTACCTTTTCTATTTTTATTTTTGGATTTACTGAAACAGCCGTACTGGCGCCATTAGCATATTATCAAAGTGTGATTTTAATTATCGCTTTTGCAAGTTTTATTAATCACAATTACTTTAATAAAAATATAAAGTAATTAAGAAAGGATTTAGCGTTATGAGAATAAATATGGTCTTACCAGGAATAGGTCATTCTGGTGGCGTACAGATGGCGATTGATTATTTAAATTATTTTGCTCAGAAGGACAATGATGTTGTATGCTATGTACCATTTACAGGTGCATACTATGGATGGAAAAGAATGTTGTTTCCTAAGGCAATATATCGAATCATTAATTCTGAAGACCTGCAGGGAAAATGGATTTCTCATAAAATTAACATTAAATTTGTTCCTTATATTAGTAATCTTCATGTTAGAGATGCAGATATTACAATCGCAACAAGCTGGTTAACAAGTTATTGGGTTTATAATTTAAAACCACAAAAGGGCGCGAAAGTTTATTTTATCCAAGATTTTGAAACATGGGGTAATGATAGTGAAAACAAAAAAGTAAAAGCAAGTTATCAATTACCATATGATTTGCGAATTTCAGTTAGTACAGAACTTCATGATAAATTAATGCAAGAGCTAAATGCAAGTTCAGCGGTTATTTGCAATGGTATTCCTAAAAAAAATATTCTTAAGGCACCAAAAATTGGTAAGAAAAATATTGTTATTGGTTTTCCCTTTAGAGAGAGACGAGCAATTAAGCAGGATATAAAAAATACAGAGTTTGGCGTTAAGAATTTACAGAAGTTTGTTCATAAGAATCCGGCAATAAAGTTAAAGACATTTGGCTTTAAAAAGCCAGAAAACTTTCCTGAACAAATTGAATTTTTCGAAAATCCTAGTAGAAATGAGCTAAATAGTTGGTATGATTCTATTGATATTTTTTATGTCCCAAGTCTCTATGAGGGCTGGGGATTGCCGGCTATGGAAGCAATGGCTCGCGGATGTGCAGTGATAGGTGCAGATACTGGATGTCTTAAAGAGTTTGGTCGACATATGGAAAATTGTTATAAACTTAACAATATGACGAATCAACAAGAATTATTTCATGGATTAGAAACATTAATTAGGTCAAATAATTTAAGACAAAAAATTTCTAAAAATGCAATTAAAACAGTGAATAATTATTCTTTTGAAAATAAGGCGCAAGAATTTTTAGAGCTCCTAGAAAAGTTAAAAATATATTAATAATTAATGTGGGTGAAAAGTTATGGATGAACTTATTAGCGTGATTGTTCCTGTATATAATTCGGAAAGCTATTTGCATAAGTGTATAACTAGTTTGATAAATCAAAATTACTTGAATTTAGAAATTTTGTTAATTGATAATGGCTCGACAGATAATTCACTTGAAATATGCCAGAACTATGCAGAAAAAGATAAAAGAATAAAAGTCTATCAAACTAAAGATGGTAGCCAAGGAGCAGCCAGAAATTTAGGGATTTTAAAATCAAAGGGCGATTATGTTATGTTCGCCGATAGTGACGATTATGTTGTTAATGATTTTTGTCAAAATGCATTAACAGCTATTCAAAAATTTAATTCTGATATTGTGATTTTTGATTACTTTATTGTCAAAGATGGCAAACTTACTTTACAAAACATTTTTTCAAAGCAAGTTGCGGGTAGTGTTGACAAGAAAATTGTAGTTGCATCTTTGATTGATGAAAGTTTTGTATGGAATAAAATTTTTAAAAGAAAACTTTTTAGTAATATTGAATTTCCTTCAGATGAAAAATATGAAGATATTTCAACAGTTTATAAGTTAATTGCTAAGGCAAAAAAAATAAGCTATTTAAATAAGACACTTTATTTTTATGTAACAAGGTCAGATAGTACGGTTAATACTAATACAAATGTTGACACATATTTAGCAAGCTCATTAAAGCTTTATTCTTTTATCCAAAATGATTATCCGGAGATTTATAAAAGAGATGAAATTCAAGAATCACTAGTAGAGCTAGTCCTATTCTATATTTCTAAAGGGAAAAAAGATGATGAATTCTTAGAAGATAAAGCAATGAACATTATAACTAACACACATATAATTCCAAAACAACTAAGTAATAAAAGTAGAATTCTACTTTTATTACTTAGATATTTCCCTTTACTAGCTAATTTTTTATTAAGTGCAAAAAGGAAAGTTACTGAAAATTGAGGAATGAGAAAATGAGTTTGAAAAATAATAAGTCACTAGGTATTAATGCTATTCTTAATGGCTTACAAAGTGTATTAAATCTAATTTTTCCACTAATAACATTTCCATACGTTTCTAGAATCCTTTCTGTTGATGGAATGGGAATATATAATTTTTCAAATACATATGTAGGATACTTTTTATTGATTGCTGGTTTGGGCATTAATACTTATGCAGTCAGAGAGGGTGCCAAATTTAGAGATAATTATAGGAAAATGAGTGATTTTTCTAGCGAGATATTCACTCTTAATATGATTTCTACACTGATAGCGTACATTTTATTGATATTGAGTCTATTAATATTTAATGCATTAAATACCTATGACCTGTGTATTTTGATTTTCAGTGTTCAAATATTATTCACCACTTTGGGGACAAATTGGCTTTATGTTATCTATGAAGATTATGCGTATATAACAAGCAGAAATATTGCTTTCAAAATAATTTCTATCGTTTTGTTGTTTGTTTTTGTGAAGAAGCCTACGGATTATTTTGTTTATGCGTGGATAACGGTATTGGCTTCAGTTGGATCGAATATATTGAATTACATTCATGCAAAATCATTTGTTGATTTACGCTTTTTATGGAGTACAAAGTGGAAAACTCATTTAAAACCTACTTTAATTATCTTTGCATCAGCAATTGCAATTAATATATATATTTCTTCTGACAGTACGATTCTTGGTTTAATAAAGGGAAATTATGAGGTTGGTATTTACGGCGTTTCGGTAAAGATTTATACAATTGTTGCGAGTTTACTAACCGCAATTTTAACCGTGACAATTCCACGGCTCTCCACTCTGTATGGTAAAAAATTATTTGATGAATACCATGCTCTATTAAATAGGCTAATGAATTTATTAATTATTTTGGCTTTCCCTGCTATGACGGGATTAATGATGCTTAGTAAAAATATTGTAATAATTATTGCAGGAGAAAAATATATACGTGCTGCTACTTCTTTAGCAATTATTGCCTGGGCAATTTTATTTTCACTTTTTAGCTGGATTTTTTCCGATTGTGTCTTACTTCCAGCTAAAAGAGAAAAGTATCTTCTAAAAAGTACGATTATCACAGCGATATTTAACATATTAATTAATTTGATTTTTATACCACTATGGTCATATGATGGTGCAGCACTAAGTACTGTTTTAGCAGAAGTAATGTCGGTAACTATGAATGCTTACTATGGAAGAGATATTTTAAAAAGAACATTTTCTAACAGATCAATTTTGAAAAATATTTTTGATTCTTTAGTTGGTTGTATTGTTATTGGGATAATTTGCTATGTGGTTAACTCAAACATCGATTCATATATAATTGGCTTAATAATTTCGGTACCACTTGCCATTGTAACTTATTTTTTGGTTTTGCTATTAATGAAAAACTTGGCATTTAAAGAGTTTATTAGGGCTGTAAGTAATGCACTACAAAGAAGGAGAAGCAGATCATGAAAGGAATAATTTTAGCTGGTGGGTCAGGAACCCGTCTCTATCCAATTACGCGTGGTATTTCAAAACAATTGATTCCAGTTTATGATAAACCGATGATTTATTATCCCTTATCAACTTTGATGTTGGCAGGTATTAGAGATATATTGGTGATCTCAACACCTGAATATATGCCACTATTCCAAGACTTATTAGGAGATGGTTCTAATTTGGGATTAAACTTCTCTTATAAAGTTCAAGAAAAGCCAAACGGTCTCGCTGAAGCTTTTATTCTCGGCGAAGATTTTATCGGTGATGATAGTGTTTGTTTGATTTTAGGTGATAATATCTATTACGGGGCTGGTTTGTCCGACTTAGTTCAATCGGCAGCACAAAAAACTGATGGTGCCACAGTTTTTGGTTACCATGTTAACGATCCCGAACGCTTTGGTGTGGTCGACTTTGATGATCAGATGCATGCCTTATCGATTGAAGAAAAGCCAGCTCATCCCAAGAGTAATTATGCGGTGACTGGTCTTTACTTTTATGATAATCAAGTAGTTGATATTGCTAAAAATATCAAGCCATCAGATCGGGGCGAACTTGAAATCACTGATGTTAACAAGGAATACCTGCGTCAAGGTAAGCTCGATGTTAAGTTAATGGGTCGTGGCTATGCCTGGTTAGATACCGGTACCCACGATTCAATGCTCGAAGCAGCCAATTTCATTGCCACGATTGAAAAGCGGCAAAACTTAAAGGTGGCTTCCTTAGAAGAAATTGCTTATCGGATGGGTTACATTAATAAGGACCAATTAGTTGAACTGGCACAACCGTTAAAAAAGAATGATTATGGTCAATACTTATTGCGGTTAGCTCAACAGGACTAGGGAGAATAAATAATGGGAAAATTAAACGTTCAAACAACAAAATTACAAGACGTTAAAATTATTACACCAGCGGTCTTTGGTGATCACCGGGGCTTCTTTGAAGAAACCTACTCTGATCGTGACTTTAAGAATGCTGGGATTAACTTTAACTTTATCCAAGATAATCAATCACTTTCAACGCATGCTGGTGTTTTGCGCGGACTACACTTTCAACGCGGTAAAGCAGCCCAAACAAAATTAATCCGGGTCGTTACTGGGGCTGTCTTGGATGTCATTGTCGACTTACGAAAAGGTTCCCCTACATACAAGCAATGGGAAGGTTATATCTTGTCCGCAAGTAACCACCGCCAACTCCTGGTTCCGCGGGGCTTTGCGCATGGCTTCTTGACTTTAACTGATAACGTTAACTTTGTTTACAAGTGCGATAACTATTACGATGCGGAAGCGGATGGCGGGATTTCCTTTAAGACGCCGGAATTAAACATTGACTGGCCAATTGAATTTAATAAGGCTATTACTTCGGAAAAGGATGCCGCACAACCAACCTTAACTGAATTTGAAAAAGACAACCCATTTGTTTATGGTGAAATTTAAGCGAGGTCGTTATGGAAACTTTTAAGAATATTATTGTTACCGGGGGAGCCGGTTTTATTGGCTCCAACTTTGTTCACTATGTTGTTAACCACCACCCGGAAGTTGAACATATTACGGTGTTAGATAAACTGACTTATGCTGGGAATCCCGCTAATCTTGCTGGCTTGCCAAAGGATAAAGTTGAACTCGTAGTTGGGGATATTTGTGATCAGGACTTAGTTGATAAGCTGGTAAGCAAAGCTGATGCAGTTGTGCATTACGCGGCTGAAAGTCACAATGACAATTCTTTGATTGATCCCACTCCGTTCATTCAAACTAATATTGTGGGTACTTCAGTTTTAATCAATGCTTGTCGCAAGTATGACGTTCGTTACCACCATATTTCAACGGATGAAGTCTATGGCGATTTACCATTACGGGAAGACTTACCTGGTCATGGTGAAGGTAAAGGAGAAAAGTTTACTCCTGAATCTCCGTACCGGCCATCAAGTCCTTACTCTTCTTCTAAAGCGAGTTCAGACTTGTTAGTACGAGCTTGGGTTCGGTCATTTGGCTTACGGGCGACAATTTCCAATTGTTCCAATAATTATGGACCTTACCAACACATTGAAAAGTTCATTCCCCGCCAGATTACTAATATCTTAAGTGGCATTCGTCCTAAGCTTTATGGATCTGGTAAAAATGTCCGTGATTGGATTCATACTAATGATCATTCGCGGGCAGTTTGGGATATTTTGATTAAGGGGAAGATCGGTGAGACTTACCTCATCGGGGCCGATGGTGAAAAGAACAACAAAGAAGTCCTTGAAATGATCTTAGAGTTAATGGGTCAACCTAAAGATGCTTATGACCATGTTAAAGATCGTCCCGGCCATGATTTGCGTTATGCCATTGATGCAACAAAGCTGCGGACAGAATTAGGTTGGGAGCCCGAATTTACTGACTTCAAGACCGGTTTACAACACACGATTGATTGGTATACGGAACACCAAGATTGGTGGAAAGATGAAAAAGCCGCGGTTGAAGCAAAATATGCGAAAAACGGTCAATAAAAGATGAAAAGAGTCGTGTTATTCCCGAATTTAAGGAATGCACGACTCTTGTTTTAAGGACAACAGATGAATAACATGGAAAGAATATTGAAAGCTGTTGTCAATTTGATTATAACATTAATCAGGTTTAATTAAGGAGAAGACGAATGACAAAAATTTTAATCACTGGTGCTAATGGTCAACTCGGTTCAGAATTACGGAACCTATTAGATGAACGCGGAATTGCATATGACGCCTTTGATTCTAAGCAAATGGATATCACTGATCAAGCCGTTGTAAATGAAAAGATTAGTGCGCTTAAGCCGGAAGTGATCTATCATTGTGCCGCTTATACCGCCGTTGATAACGCTGAAGATGTTGCCAAAGACCTCAATTGGCAAGTAAACGTAGATGGTACGCGTAATGTTGCCGAGGCTGCTAAAAGAGTTGGCGCTAAGATAGTTTACATCAGTACTGATTATGTCTTTGATGGGACTAATGAAGGTGAGTATGAAGTTGACGCACCCACTAATCCACGAAATGAATATGGTAAAGCTAAACTTGCCGGTGAAAAAGCAATCCAGGAAACCTTAGCTGATTACTACATCATTCGCACATCCTGGGTCTTTGGTAAATACGGTAAGAATTTTGTCTATACGATGCTTCGTCTTGCCAAAGACCATGATCAGCTCACCGTCGTTAACGATCAGTTTGGTCGCCCAACATGGACTAGAACGCTTGCCGAGTTTATGACGTACTTAGTCGATCATAATCAGCCATTCGGTACCTACCAGCTATCTAACGAGAATAGTTGTTCCTGGTTCGAATTCGCCACCGAGATCTTAAAGGATGAAGACGTTGAAGTCGCTCCTGTGAACTCTTCAGCATATCCAGCCAAAGCTTACCGCCCTCGCCATTCAGTTATGAGCTT
>NZ_JACIVF010000050.1 GCF_014145585.1 Limosilactobacillus agrestis | reverse complement strand
ATGATCTGCCTTCTCGTAATCTACAGTTACAGTAATGTTGTTTACTGGTTCACCATTTGCTAAGCCTGATTGTGCTGCTACATAATCCTTACCATCTTTAGTAGTGATTGTGCCACCTGTAATGGTTCTGGTGTAACCTGCTACACTTGGAATTTCTACTTCTGGGAAGCTAGTTGCACCATCTTCCATGTTTGAAGTCCAGTCAGTGTAACTTACCTTACCAGTTGCTTCATTAGTGGTCTTAATTCTGTAGAATGCAAGAGTTTGAGTAACAGTTTGTGGTGCTTGACCTTCAATGTTTACTGTAATTATTCTGGTTACTTCACGGTAAACATCTTTGTTGCCCTTATCATTACGTCCATCATCAGTATTCTTCTTAGCTTGTACTTGAACAGTAATGTCTGGGTTATCAGTTGCGTTAAATGGTACAGTGGTTGGAATTTCGGTTCCTGGTACTACTTCATAGCCAGTTGGCACCTTTAATGGAGTTTCTCCATCTCCGTTACCAATAGTTACGCTAGTTCCAGTCTTACCAGTTAAGGGTTGAGTTCCAACAGTGTTGCCATTATCAACAAAGACAATCTTTCTAGTTTGTTCAATTGCACTGTAAGTAATATTAAAGACTAAGTTCTTATCACCCGGTTTTACTGTTTGAGCTGGAACTTCAGTTTGACTTGGTGTGTAACCTGCAACTGTTGACACAGTGTAACTTGGGAATGTGTATGTTCCGTTATCTGACCATGCACCGTAGCTTACATCACCGGTTACTAAGTCCTTAGTTGCGGTTCTGTTAAATGTTACTGACTTAACTATTGGAGTGGTCTTACCATCTGGAGTAGTTACATTGATTGTTTCAGTAACAATTGACTTAGCATCTGCATCAGTCTTAGTTACATCTTCAGTTGAATTTACCTTGAATAAAATCAAATTACCAACATTACCATCACCGTATTTAAATACACCAAAAGTATAACCAGCTTGCTGAGTATTAGGAGCAATAGTCCACTTAAATGAGTCTTTAAGGTCTTGGACATTATCAGCATTTGCTTCTTTGTCACTATCCTCAAGATATTTTTTACTAAATGAATCAAAGTTAGCTACATAATTAATTGGAGTCTTAGCACTACTACCAAGCTCTAACTCATTATTTGAGTTAAGTAATAAAGTACCATCACCATAGGCAGGTAAAGTTGCTATTTCTTTTAAAGGATCACCATTTGGATCACTATCTAAAATAATTGGATTCTTGCCAGGAATAGTTACTTTAATACTTGGACTATTCGTTGGTTCAGGATTTGTATAATTACCATCTTCATCTTTAGTGTAATCATAAGTTGGTACATCGTTCCATTCGATTTTGGTACCTTCTGGTAAAGTACCTAAGTTTCCAATGTAGTTTGCTGGATCAGGAGTTTCATTAACGTTATCAATACTACTATTACCATCAGCATTAAAATATGGATCATCAGCAATTACAGGGTCAGTTGAAACAGGATGAACAAACATTGTTACACTTTTATTCTTTGTTCCAAAGGTCATTAAATCCTCTGGAAATTCTGAATAATCATCCGATTCAAAGCCTAGCTTTTCAATAATAGTCATAAAGTTACTTTCAAAGGCGTCACGACCGGGAATAGAAATCTCTTCATCTTCGTCGTTTGCAGCCTTATCACCAACCCATTCATAGTGTGCAACTAATGAATTATTACTACTGTTGATAACATCTAAACTGTTTTTAACTTGATCTTCTTTAACTTCTTGTTCTGCTTTTCTAACCAAAACTGGTACATTTACCGTTGCTGTTTTAGTTGAAACTGCACCATCTTCTGCCGAATCAGCATTCACCTCTTCATAAGTTAACTTAGCAGTACCAGTTACATTGCCAATCTTAGAAACATCTGGTGCATTTACCCAATCTATCTGTGGATTATCTCCATATTGAGATAATTGTTCTTGAGTAAACATATTGTTCATGTCTAATGTTGGTACTTGTCCCTGTGTGGTATATAAAGGTGCACTTGTAAGCGTAGTTGTTTGTTGAGGAGCATTCGTTTCTTGTGAGTCACCGTTAGGATTATTTACAGCAACTAACGATGTTTTATAAAGCTTCATCTTTTCAGCAATGCTTTGTTCATATTTTTGGGATGCTGAATTAGCCTCTACATTGCTAGCCTTATCTACTGAATTATCTGTTGTCTGCGATACATTATTTTTAACCGCAGTGTCAGTTGCTTCAGTAGTAGTTAATGAAACATTTGACTGCTGTAGCTCGTTTGTTGTATCTGATGAAACATTATTATCATCATTTTTAGCTGGTTGAGTTGGCGTATCGTCAGCACTTGCTGAGGCATTGAGTCCCATGAAAGTAAAACCAACTAAGACCGAAGCTACTCCTACTGTTAGCTTCTTAATTGCAAATCGTTGTTTTTTTGATTCTTGTTTACGGATCTGTTCTTGTCCGTTATTCTTGGATAACATTAAAATACTCCTCCCTAAAGTACATGCGGTAGATTATAATTTGATAGCCAATTAAGCCAAGCAAACTTTTTCATTAATCACATGTTCAATACAATAATAACACATGATCTTAAGAAAAGCAGTTTTAAATCCCAGATAATCACTAACTTCATGGATTTGTTTATAAAAAAATAGCTTATGCTAATTAAAAAAGCATAAGCTACTTAATAAATCATTTATATATCTATCAACAATTTGTAATGATTAGATTCAGCCATTAATCAATCTTTCACGGAAAAGTTATTCCCCACTGAGCGGTTAGACTAGCAATCCTCATCAGGGCTAATTTTTAACCTATCAATTACTTCTTTTGAAGCATCAAATAATCATAAAGCATCTCATGCTTAATCTCGTCAGTATTATAGCCCAACACTTCAGCAATCTGATAAGCAAAAGCTAAAGCGGTTGCCGGGCCACGACTGGTAATGATTTTTCCGTCATTATCAACAACTGTAATATCCGCTTCAAAGTTTGCTGTTGGAGCTACCTTAGCAATTTCCTCGTTAATTCCAGGGAAACAGGTATAGTTATGGTTATCTAGCAAACCATACCGAGCTAAGGCAATCGGAGCAGCACACATTGCAGCATCCCATTTATTTTCCGCGTTACGTTTCTGCATTAGTTTCATTAACTCGTCATTATCTCGCAGCTTTTGGGCACCCCCGCGGCCACCAGGAAAAGCAACGACATCATAGTCTAAGAGTTGATCACTCATTATCTCATCACAAGTTAATTCGATCCCATGGGCACCGGGAACATGGATATCTTCTAACCCTACCATTGTAGTATCAATCCCCATTCGCCGGAGAACGTCTACAATGGTAAGTCCTTCAACTTCTTCACAACCTGGTGCAAAAACTACAGCAACTTTAGCCAAAATATCACCCCATCATTCATTAATTATTGTAACTACCCGCTTCATTACACTCTTTGCTTCCGGAATTTGATAAAGCGGATAAATATGAAACAGTCCACGACCAGTATATGAGTTTTCATTTACACCAGCGTTACGCAATTTTTGCACAAATAAGGTTACGTCGGGATACAATATTTCCCTTGTCCCTACAAAAATAGTCACATCTCGCAATTGATCAAGATTCCCATATAAGGGACTTAAGCGATAGTCCTGATGATCTGTATCACCGGCCCACATTGTACCGATTTTTCGTAAACCGTTCACTGCTAGTGTAACATCTTCATCCTCATATTTACTAATGAGAGGATTGGTTAAGTCAAGATCAAGCCAAGGAGAAAATAAAATGAGGTGACCAGGTTGCGGAAGACCCCTTTTACCAAGATATTCACAAAAGCCAGTCGCTAATCCACCACCAGCCGAATCACCCATAATAGTAATTTTGCTAGCAGGCATAAGGGTATAAATTTTACTATAGAGACTAGCAATTTCTTGATAGGCGGTACGATAAGTAGCATGCGGAACCAACGAATAAATTGGGACATAAATTTTCGCATCTGTAGCGATTGCCAACTGATTTAAATATTGCCAATGAGTCTTATCGGGACGCTGAATATAGGCCCCGCCTGTTAGATACATAATTATTCGTTGATTATTTCCGCGATCATTTAAGATATATGTTGTTAATTCCTGTTCTTGACGTTGAACATCAACTGTCATTACAGAAGCAGGTAAGAAGTAATCAGCCTCATTGTCAATCCATGCGTTGCCTATTAAGGCATTAAATTTATTATTTTCTGCAAGGTCATTTTTAAATCCGCTTAATTGGATTCCCATTTCAGTAAAGGTTGCTTTACTAGAACGATGAGCACCACATCGTCGTAATTCTCGCAAACTCTTCTCAAGATTATTAGCCAAATGACTAGCAATTTGAGTATTAAATCTCTTTATTTTCTCCACTGGAACGATCGCTCCTCATTTAAAATCTTACTGTTATCCTAGCACGATTTAAGATTTTGTGTTTTTAAGATTATTTAAAGCCATTAGCTCGCGTTGGTGACAATGATTTTGCCATCCTAAAGCAGTCACCAAAATTAATGCAATGACGATTAAAATTACTGCTGCGATGATAATGTCGCGATATCCATTATAAAGAATTGTGCGCATGGTTGGTAAAAGCTTAACTGGAAGACTATTAGCGGTTTGAGCATTTGATAATTTATTCAGCATTCTTAAGGTAATTCCGTGGTGCGTTTGAACACCGTGGAATAGCTCTTGGTTAAGAATAACTCCATAAACCGCGGACATAAGGGTCTGACTCAAAATTCGCAATAGGTATCCTAGTGAAGTAGCAATTGGCACATCCCGTAATTCAGCATCTGTTTGAACATTAATCTGTAAAATATTAAAGACAAGGCCAACCCCAAATCCTTCAAACGCCCCCATGAATAAAATGAGCCAGAATGGTGTTTTTTGTCCACCAATCATTATTCCTAAATAGGCGAGAAAGATAGAGGCTGCTCCACAAGTAACAATCCAGTATTTTCCCCATCTTTCCTGTAATACTGGTACTAATTCTGACCCAATAAAGTTAGTAACTGCACCTGGAATTTGCGTCATCCCCCCAAGCAGTGCACTCAAACCTAAAATTCCTTGCGCCCACATTGGAATATAAGTAACAAATGCGATAAATGAGCCCCAAATTATGACAAATAAAGTAAAATCAATTACTAGCTCGCGATTTTTAAACAGGCGGCTAGGAATAATTGGATCTACGGCCTTACTGTCAACTTTTATCATTCCACCAAGCAGTAGGAGACCAACAACTAATAAACAACCTACTACTAGACCAGAGGCTGAACCGATCAATTGAACGGCGACTAAAATTATTACTAAACTGACTACTAATAAAGTCGAGCCAAGATAATCAACCGGCTTCCCAGCAGCTTGCCTTTTCACATTCTTATAGAACAAGCTAATAATCGTAATCGCAATTAAGGCAATTGGCACATTAACATAGAAAACCCAGCGCCAACTCAACGCGTCAACAATCCATCCACCAAGTAGAGGACCAATAATTGAAGCAGTTCCAAAACACGCACTGGCAATTCCTAGAACCTGCGCCCGTTTTTTTAAATTATCATATAACTCGGCAAAAACAATAAATGGAATCGTATTCATTCCACCAGCGCCGATCCCCATGACAGTACGAGCGATAATAAACCATAAAATATTAGGGGCCAACCCTTGGAAAATGGCCCCCACTAAAAACATTAATGTGGCCGTAATGTAAGCTTGTTTATTCCCCTTATGCTCACCAAATTTACTCCATAATGGAGTTGCTACGGCCATCCCTAATAGGAAGGTGGCAATAATCCATCCTATGTATTGTAAGCCATGTAGGGCACTCGTAATTGCTGGCAATGCCGTATTGACAATGGTTCCATCCATTCCTGCCATAATATTAGATAGTAACAACGCACCAGTAACAATTGTTCGTCGTTGTTGTAATTCCACTTTCTCATCTCCTTTAATTCTCTACGTACTAAAGAGGATGGAACAGAGCATCAATGTGCCGTTGTCCCATCCTCCAATAATTACAAACTGTTTTCCATTATACGGCCTTCGTCACAAAAAGTATAATGGTTATTTTTTCATTTTCTTAATGCTTTGCCCTAACTGTTGCCAATCAGCTTTAATAGTAGATTCCAAGCGGCGGGCATAGAGGACTGCTGCCGGATGATACATCGGTATAATCCAATGTTTGTCAGGTGTCAACTCATAGCCATCATGCGCGTCATTTGTCCGTTGAATTTTTTTGTAAAGAAGTTGCCCATGAAGGTTACCAATATTAGCTTGACTACCAAGCAACCGTTGTAGAGCTGTATTACCAAGCGAAACAATGATTTGCGGCTTAACTTGAGCTAATTCCCAATCAAATAAAGGGGCAAATGCTAAGACTTCTTTTTTAGTCGGCGTACGGTTAGGCCGTTTTTCAACCACTTCGCCCGTCCTCTTATCAACAGTTTTTTTAATGCTATAAGGTCGTTGACGAACTACACTAGTAATATAAACAGTTGAACGTGAATATCCGATTGATTCAATCAATTTCATTAGTTCCTGACCGGAAGCACCAGAAAAAGGAATATTAACTTTTTCTTCGTGACGACCAGGAGCCTCTCCTACTAACATCAAGTCTGGCTTAAGTGGTCCTTGACCGGGAGTAAAACCTGTTAATTGCCGATCCTTCGTTTTTTCTTTTACCTCTGCTAGTAGTGTTGGCGGATATTCTGCAATCATATATTTTTGAGCCTCCTATCCATTATGCCGCCACTTGGAATCCGTAAGAATACGAGCAGCGATTAAGCCCATTGGTAAGAATACAACAATCATAAGAGCTTTAGTCATCCAAAGCGTTCCGACGCTAATAGAAGTCAAACCGATATTATACATTGCCCGATACAGATAAAGTCCCGGCACCATAATAACAATTGATGGGACTGTAATCGAAATTTGCGGATACTGAATTTTACGTTTAACAATTGATGCTAATAACCCAGCAACTAACGCGCCTAAAAATGCAGCTGCCCCTGCCGGAATTCCCGTTAGGTCTGTTAATTCTAACCGTAATGTGTTAGCAATTGCACCAATACAACCGGCAATAGCTGCCATTTTAGGAGTACTATTAAACATTATTGAAAAGCCAAATACCCCACAAAAACTAGCTGGTAGCCGTAGTAAAAAGAGCATTAATGCTGAAAGGGGTAACGCTTGAAAATTCTCTGGACGTAAATTAACCATTAAAGCCACAATCCACCCGACTAAGGTAGCAACTGTAATAATTGCGATTGCATAGGTCATTCGTTCAAGCCCAGACCGCATATCAAGTTTAGAGATATCAAGGCCACTGGTAATAAAAGGAAATCCCGGAATAATGAACAGCATTGCACCGATATAGCCTGCTTCATGACGCGAACTCACATTAAATGCTAATTGCATCAAACTTAAGGCTAGCAGGTAAGAAAGACAGGCAACTGCAACTGCAACCGCTACTCCTGCAAATAGGGTAATGTGACGGTCAATCAACTTTCGCCGTACATAGTTTCCGAGGCCAGCCCCGATAAAACTACAAAACATTTCAACTGGTCCACCACCAAGCAAAAATACGAAGGCGCTACATGCCAGAGCAGCTGCCAATCCCACTTGGTAAGGAGCATAATTTCCTTTTGAATGGGCAATTTTCTCTAGACGTGAGTGGATTTCTCCAATTGTCATCTCACTCCCATGCTGGTCAAATTCTTTAATAAATCGTTCCATCTGCGAAAGTTTTGTTGTATTTACACTTGTGCTTGGCAAAGATATTGCCTGTGTGTAACTATGGTGAGCATCCATACAAGTATATTCGAGGGAAACTAACCCAATATCGACGGAGCAAGTCATTTTTAACGTCCGCGCAACCGTATTCATTGAATCACGGACTCGCCATGCCCCCGTTCCATACGAAAGCATCATTAATCCAATACGTCCAACAATCGCCGCTCGTTCTACCAAATTGGCCTCATAAGCAGGGGTAAAATTATCATTCGTAAAAAAATCATGCCATGGAATCGCCATATGATGCTTATCAGACAAATGTTCAACCGGTTCAAAATCATTCGCTGAGATCTCTTTATCCTTACTCAAAACCTATCAAGCTCCTCTTATCAATTCTCTTAACTATTTAATTATACGGCGCCTGTCAAGTAGTCGATGTAATTTCTTTTAAGTTAGTGATGAGTTGCTGCTCATCTTTACTTAAAACATAGTCTTCACGAGTTGCAATCGAAATATAAAATTTTTCTGGAATTGAATCTTTAATATCTAAGGCTACAATTCCTGGCTCATCTTTCACTGCATCCTTTACCATCAAACTAATTCCTTTATTTTGTCGTACCAATTCCTTAATCCATGAAATATTAGGAACTTTATATACAGCTGTTTGTGGATTAATTTGAGCATAAGTTGAGTAAGCTTGAAAAGCCGCCTTATGGATATATTGCTGGTCATAATTAATAAATAATTCATTAGTCAAGTCACGAAAACTTACAGATTTTTTCTTAGCGAGTGGGTGGCGGTTGCTTACGATCACAGTAAATGGACGAGTTGTTATTAGTTCAGCAAAAATACCCGCTTGATCAATTGGCGCAATTGAACCCAGCATAGCAATATCGATCTTTCCCGCTTGTAATTCACTTAACAATTCATGAGACCCCACAGAAATAATTTTTATTCGTTGAAGAAGCTGTTTAGAAAGATTACCGATAATGTGTGAAATATACATTTTTCCAATGATTGGTGGAAGGCCGAATTTTATTTGCCGTTGACCGGCCCGTGCTATTTCCTGATGAGCAATATCTATTTTTTTATTTATCGCCAACGCTTTTTCATATAGTAACTGCCCACTGCGCGTAATCATTTCATCCCGATGAACACGATCTTTGCGCACCAATTTTGTGTCAAATTCTTGCTCAAGGCGACGAATTGCTTGGGTAATACTAGGTTGGGAAACATTAAAATACTTTGCTACTTGGGTATAATTTTTTAATTTAACTAGCATGGCAAAGTATTGTAAATCACGAGTATTCATCGTCTTAACCCTTTCTATGATAACGTAATATCTTTATCTTACGTCAATTCATACTTGAATACAAAAGAATGTTCGTAAAAGAAATTAATCTTTTCAATAAGAAGGACGGCTAACCTGGCTTCATGTTATCTTGTTATTTAAAATAATAAGGCTGGGGGAATTTTTCATTTCTCCCAGCTTCCGCACTGATCTTAAGCTATTCAAGTAAAATTAAATTATTGATGTTCTTGTAAGTAATTATCCATTATTTTATTAAATTTGTTTGCCTGTTCTGCCATTATTACATGGCCACTTTGGTCAACGGCTTGATGTGATATAAACTCTGGATTAGCACGTTTCATAACATCCGCAAATTTGCCATTAAAATATGGACTCTGATTTGCAGTGATTAATAATGTTGGGATATTGACTCTTTCAAGAGTTGGTCGCCAATCTCGTTTAGCGTGATCATAAAGTAATGGCAGATTTTCGGCCCTAACAAATGGAAACATTTCTTTTTCTGGCTCTAATTTTGATATTACTTGAGATGGTACCCCATTTAATGTCTCTCTAATATTACCATGCTCTTTTAATTTTAATTTATACGATGCCCTTGTGACATCCATATATCCATAAGGCCATTGAATTGTATTAAGCATCTTGGGTGATTGATCAATTGCTATTACACCACTTAACGGGAAATCAGTATAATATGATAAAAATCCATATATTACAGATGCTCCCATAGAATGACCTATTAGAAAAGGTTTTGTTACATGTAAATGATTTAATAGTTCATACAAATCCTTTATTAAAGGCTCAATAGAATCTAACTGCTCATCTCTAGTTGATGCTCCATGATTTCGCTGATCATACGTAATTACTTGATAACCTTGCTGAATTAAATTTTTAATTTGTAAACACCATATTTGTTGATATCCGCCAAAGCCATGAATTAAAACAACTGGTTTCCCAGTACCATAAATATAGTAATTAATTCTTATCCCATCACTTGTTTTGAAGTCCATCAGGTAAACCTTCCTTCACTAAAGCTAAAAAGATAGTAACTATTAATAAATCAGCAGTACCTCCAAGGCTTAAATTTTGCTGAGTAAATTTTTCTTCAATTTCAGTTAATTTTTGTTGCCCAGCTTTAGTCCTTATTCCACCAAGACTTAAACACTCTTTAATTTCTTTATTTTTCCATTCTTGAATAGCCGGATCCCCCGCTCTTTTAATTAAGGTCGAATCTTCAATATGTAAAGCTAACTCTAAAAAAGTTATTAAAATTCGACTATTCCAATCATAGTTTGATGTTAATAAGGTCGGTAACCCATACTTAAAAACTGTCGGGTATCCAGCGTGTGCTTCTCCTCGAATACCAGAAAGACCGTATTTTAAATACTGTTTTTCACCCGCAGTTAAGAATTTTTTCGATGAAAGATGTTTTAGATCATCATTAATCAAATTTTTTAACATCTGTTTAATCACGTTTTTAATATCATTTGCATCAAATCGTTTTAGATGCTGTAAACTGTAGGCTGTTGCTGCAACAAATACACCTAATGAGAAAACTGCTCCTTTGTGAGTATTAACATTATTTGTAGCAGCGAACATTGTTTTTTCCGCTTTTTTACCATATTCACGTAACTCTTCAAATATCAATGATAAATTAGCAGAACGACTCATTATTCCCAGTAATGCTGCTTGATGAAGATAGTTACGCAAACTAATAGAACTATTAATAAAAGTAAATATGTCCATATCTAAGTGTGCTCCATGTTCAACTGGATCCACTAATCCGGGCTTAGGCCAAGCAGATACTTCATATAAAAGAGCTCGTTGTGCAAGCTGAGCCAGCCAATTTGCAATATTTTCTTTTTCTTGATATGCCAATTCTACACAAATTAACTGACTAACTTTCTCTTGTAACTCTTCAACTGAATGTCGACGGGAGCGACCACACTCTTTAGCTGGACGACCACAAATTAAACACTTTCGAGCAGGTTGATTTACATCTGACCTTGATAGTGATTTTACTGTTCCATTATCATTAGCTAGCACATCTAAGTCAAATAAACGATAACTTGGCTTCAATTCTTCAAAATGACTCGTAATCTCTTTTACTAACATTGCACCCGCATCAACAAGGTAGAAACGCTCTGGCCCTGTTTCCTTATTCGGCCACTCTTTTTTTGAAATAAAAACAACACCAGCATTTAATAACATTTCTTCAAATTTATTAAGACCTGCTACAAAAAATGCTTCTATCTTTTTATTATTCTTTATTGGACCAGGAATATTTAATTTAGCTGCTACAACAGTCATTGATGGATTAGTTTTCAATAACTGATTTTGTATCCTAACACGCTCATCTTTATTTTTTAAAACGGCAAGAATATCTTGATATTTACCATGATCAAAAATGTTTTGCATACTAACTCCTCAAATCAAATTTTAACATTAATTATAGCAATAATGAGTATAAAAAACGGTACTAGAAAATTCTAGTACCGTAATTTTATTCGTAACTAGTCCTTAATTTGTTTAATTTCATCAATTAAAGTACCATCACGATATTCAACAAGTGCAACTGTCCGATCAGTATATTCAATCTTTTCTGGCTTTCCGACAATCTTTTCAGCACGTTGTTGTAATTCTTCAATTGAAATTAATGGGATGCTTGGCACGTTCTTGAATGCTTCAATTAAATCTTTACGTGCAGGATTTACAGCAACTCCTACTTCAGTAACAACAACATCAATTGAAGAACCTGGGGTAGTAACAGAATTAACCGCTGGTACAATAGTTGCAATCCGACCACGAGTTAATGGAGCAGAGATAATCGTCATCTTTGCAGTACTTGCATCTTGGTGTCCACCAACAGCACCACGAATTTCACCATTAGACCCGGTTAAAACATTAACATTGAAATCAGTATCAATTTCCAAAGCAGAAAGAATTGCAATGTCCAATTGATCAACCATTGCTCCTTTGTTATCAGGATCAGCATACCATGATCCATCGATTTCAATTTGACCAGGATTACTCTTCATACTTGAAGCAGCACCTTTATCAAAATCTTGAACATCCATGACTTTCTTTACTAATCCTTCTTCTAAAAGTTTAACAATTGGTGAAGTAGTACCACCACAAGTAAAGGAAGCAGTGATATTATTATCAATCATAGCCTGACGAAGGAACCGAGTAACAGCTAGTGAAGCACCACCAGTACCAGTTTGGAAAGAAAATCCTTCCTTAAAGTACGGAGAATTAACAATTACATTATTAACCATCTTAGCAATCTTTAATTCTTTTGGATCTTTAGTAAAACGGGTAGCACCACTCCCAATACGATCTGGATCACCAACTTTGTCAACTTTTACAACATAATCTACTTGTGTTTGTTGAATAGACGCTGGAGTATTAGGATAGTCAGCAATAGTATCTGTTATTAATACTACTTTATTAGCATACTTTGCATCAACAAGAGCATAACCTAATGACCCTAATGCTGATTCTCCATTCATTCCATTTGCATTTCCCATTCTATCTGAATTAGGAACACCTATAAACGCAACATCAATTTTAATATTTCCGTTTTCAATCGAACGAGCACGATTACCATGCGAACGGAAAATAACTGGATTCTTTAATAATCCATGAGATACTGCCTCACCAAGGCTTCCTCGCATTCCGGAACTAGTAATGTTAGTAATTGTTCCAGCCTTAATAGCTTCAATTATCTTATCATTCATAACACCAGTTAATGAAGATGGAGCTAAAGTCAAATCCTTATAACCCATCTTGATAATTTTATCCATAACCATATTAAAAACAAAGTCACCATTTCGGAAATGATGGTGGAAAGAAATTGTCATTCCATCTTTCAAGTTATTTTTAATTACGTCATCTAACGAATCAACTAACTTGTCATCACCTTTAGTAACACGTACATCATGACCAGTATAGTGAACTGTTGGGTGACCAATTTCAGTAGTTTCAAATGGCTTATAGTTTGTTGAATTTAAAATTTCATCTGAAATTTCACGACCGACTTTATTTTTCAATGTATTCGCCCTCCTCATTGATTAAGTTAGAAGCCTTTGCTAAACGAATTACCCGTTGTGCACGTAATACAACTGGGCGGTCAACCATTTGACCGTTCATTGAGATAACACCTGAACCTTTTTGGTGTGCTTCTTCAATTGCAGCTTCAACGTCCAATGCATTTTCAATTTCTTTCTTGGTTGGTTCATAAATCTTATTTACCCAATCAATTTGACGAGGGTTAACAAGAGATTTACCGTCAAATCCTAATTCGTGAATGTGTTCAGTTTCACGTTTAAAGCCTTCTACATCATTCATATTAGTAAAGACAGTATCAAAGGCAGCAATACCAGCAGCACGTGCTGCATGAAGAATCATGTTACGAGCAAATTCAAGTTCTGCTCCATCCGGGTAACGATGAGTCTTCATATCAGTCGTGTAGTCTTCAGCAGAAAGTGCCAAACCGATCATCCGGTCCGTACTTGCAGCAATTTCTGGTGCATTAAGTACTCCCTTAGCACTTTCAATAGCCGCCATAACATGCGTTGTACCTGGCTTAATACCAAATTTATTTTCAGCTTCTTCTACTACTTTTACAAGATCTAACATCATTTGAGCTGATTCTACTTTTGGCAAACGAACAACTTGAATACCAGCTTTAACCATTGCGAAAACATCATTCTTAAAAAATGGTGTATCAATTCCATTAACACGAACAACTAATTCTGCATCACCATAGTCTTGTGTTTGAAGAGCTTGGTAAACAAGCATCCGTGCAGCATCTTTTTCTGACATTGAAACTGAATCTTCCAAGTCAAACATAATAGAATCGGCACCATAAATACCTGCATCCTTTACCATTCCGGCATTGTTACCTGGAACAAACATCATTGTCCGACGTAAACGTTCTTCCATTATTAAAATACCTCCCAGTCTGGTTTATCCGCTGTTTCAAGTGCACGTTGAGCGGCAGCCATAGTCCGTGCTTTGATTACACAATCTAAAGCCCCTTTATCCACAGCTTTAACATTGGCATTTTCAATTCCATAGGCCTGGAGATTTTCAGTGATTACCTTACGAATTTGATCTCCATATAATTCTTCTACTGAGGAATCTAAGTCAATGTTGATACCATTATTACCTTGGCTTAAAGTAATTTGAATATCGGAAGATTCCAAAGTTCCTGCTAATGCAGTCTTCTTAATATCCATTATTTAATACTTCCTTCCTTTATCCGAGTTTGAAGCTCAGACCAGTTGTTTTTAATAAAATCGAGCGTTGTATCTGGAACATACCTTTCCACTAACGTAATATTATCATTAGCAATTGCTGCTCGTACCTTCGTTGCTGAAATAATATCCTGATCTTTATTTTTCTTTCGATCAATAATTTTTACTTCAACATCAGGTGGTAGAACCCTATTTAGCTCTTCATTATATACATTTGTTGTTTTAGAATATGGTTCATTCCCAAGATATCGAGACGTTATATTAAGCGGTTTTGCAATTTGTTCTTTAAACAGGGTTGCATCCAAGGAAGCTTGAAATCTTCCAACATTTTGATCATCTTTTAAGAAGTATGCTGGAAACGTAGCATAACTAACCATGTATTCCTTACCTGGTACTACTATAACATTTGGTAAATCTGCTACTCCTGCTTTAACTAACTTAAAACGATCAGAAAATGAAAAAATAGAAACATCTTCACTAACAACAAAAACATATACATAATTATTTTCTTTACTAGCAGTTTCAACTAAGTAACGATGTCCCTTTGTAAAAGGATTAGCATTCATAACAATTCCAGCAATTTTACTTTTTTCTTGATCATTAAAGTGTGACAAAGATGAAATATAGTCATGAACATCAGGAGTTCCACTTTCTAATACAGCTCCTTGCTTTACTTTTGCCAATTCATGAAATCCAACATACTGGAAACTTTGACTATATTGCGGTTTCGTGAAAACAAACAAATGAAAGCGTCCCATCATTGCAGCTTCGTTTTCTAATTTACTAACCAAACTGTTAAATGTTTCACCATGTCCCTGAACTTTTGAACAAATTGCAATATATTTCAATATATTACCAGCAATTGATCCGGTTGCTAAAATCTCACCATTTTCTTCCCATACAAAAGTCTTATCAATAGAAGATGTTTCTTTTTCAGAAAAAACTTCAATTCCATTGAACCGCAAAAATTTTTGCCACTTGGTGAAATTACGTTTTAAATGAATGTTAATTTCACGAACTTCCATTAATATTCTCCTAATCGTTATTCTTTTGATTTGCGTAATGTTGAACAGCTTTAGCTACTGTATTTACCACACCATCATCAAATACCCCTGGAACAATCTTTTCAGCAGTTGGATTAGAAATCATATTTGCTAAACCTGAAGCAATCGCCTTTTCAAGGCCAAAATCCACTTTATTTAAATCAGTTGATAGCAATCCTTTATATAACCCAGGAAATACTAAAATATTATTTACTTGGTTTGGATATTGGCTTGAGCCAGTTGCCATCACCGCTACACCAGCATTTTTTGCGATCTGTGGATCAATTTCAGGCTTTGGATTTGCAAGTGCAAAAATAATTGGATCCTTAGCCATTGTCTCTACTTGCTCGCTTGTTAAAACATCTGCATCGGAAAGACCGATGAAAACGTCACGATTCTTTACCGCTTCACTTAAGTTCTTATAAGGAATTTGATCAGCACTTTGTTTTACTAAATCTGTTTGATAATGATTATAATTTTGACTATCAATATGAACTGGTCCATCAATATCAACAAATGTAATATTTTTAATACCTGCTGCAAAAAGCAATCGAGCTGTTGCAACTCCTGATGCTCCAACCCCATTAATTACAACTTTCAAATCTTTCAAATCTTTCTTTACTACTTTAGCAGCATTAATCAATCCAGCCAAAACAACAATTGCCGTTCCTTCTTGGTCATCATGGTAAACTGGAATATTAACTACTTTAGATAGTTTTTCTTCAATTTCAAAGCAACGGGGTGCTTTAATATCTTCTAAATGAAAACCCGCAAAAGATTCCTGCATATTCTTTAATGTTGCTACAAATTCATCAACTGGAACTTGCTCAACAGTTAAAGGAAGTGCATTAACATTAGCTAAATCCTTATAAAGTAGTGCTTTGCCTTCAACAACTGGAAGACCACCTGCCGGCCCAATATTTCCTAGACCTAAAACAGCAGAACCATCTGTTACTAATGCTACAAGTTTGCCACTAAGAGTATATTTATCCTTAAGTTCAGGATAACGTTCTATAAGCTTAGAGATTATTGCAACACCTGGAGTATATGCTTCCCCTAATTCTTTTCGATTTTTAACTTCGAACTGAGGTGCAATGTTGAGCACTCCTTGATTTTTAGCATGCATTGAGAGTATTTCTTTATCTTCCATGTAATCGAAAGCCTCCTCATTTCATTACTAACTATCTTACCACCTTTTTTAAAGAATTAAAATAACTACTATATTTTTTAAATATTTAAAAAATAATGATATACTTAAAACAATATTGAGCATGAAAGGAACACAAAAATGAATTCACAGCATCAACAATTATTAGGTAATCTTGCACAAGATTACTATCTTAGTAAAATGGCAATTAGTGATATTTCTAAAAAATATAATCTTAGTCGATACCTTATTATGAAATATCTTGATGAAGCATTTTCAAGCGGAATTGTTGATATAAGTATTCATACGGATTATGACCGAAATGCGCAACTAGAACGCGAATTATCAAATAGTTTTGATATAAAAAATGTCTACGTTATTAAAGATCCAAGCAATCCCTTAGACCGTGATAAAATTATTGCTAACTTTGCAGCTAATCAAATTCAATCTCTTATTAAAGAATATAAGGTAATTGGATTATCTTGGGGAGAAACAATTTATACTATTCTCGACCACTTTAGCAAACAATCCTCTCATGATTTAGTTTTCACACAATTTATGGGTGAAAATATGAAATATAAATCTTCTGCTGCCTCAATGCGAATGGTACAAAAAGCTGCAACTAAATATGATTGCTCTTACTACACTATTCCTGGACCACTTTATATTCTCAATGACGAGGCAAGAAACGACCTATATTCAGAACCAGCTTTTACAGAAGCGTTTAAGGTTGCCAATAAAATGGAAATGATTGTTTGTGGATTAGGTACTCTCCAATCAATAGACAGTATTCCTGCTTGGCATGGTTATAAAAAGGAATTATTTAAAGGAGTTAATTTAAACGAAGTTGCTGGAATGGCGTTTGGCCGTCCTTACGATATTAATGGTGACTTTTTAATTCACCCTAATAACGATAAAACTTTATCTATTTCCTTAAATAAAATTCTAAACGTTTCTAGAAGATTTGCTATTGTTCAACGTAAGTCAAAATATCAAGCCGCTTTAGGAGCGCTTCGCGGGGGACTATTTACTGATATGATACTTACGGAATCAATTGCCTTACGAATTATTGAGGAAATATAAAAAAGATCTGGCTAATTGCCAGATCTTTTTTATTACCATAAGCCGATAATTTTCATCCATACTGTTCCAATTCCGATAAATACTACCAGATAAAGAAGTCCTAGGATGAAGTTCATTCGCCACCAGTCACTCTGCTTAACGTAACCCGTACTGAATAAAGCAGAAGCAGGACCATTAGCATAGTGAGTAGTTGAACTATAGGCAGCAGCAGTCAATGAAAGAAGCATTGCTGCTAAGAATGGTGGAACACCAGCTGAAATCGCAACTCCAAGGAATCCACTAAACATAGCAGTAACTTGAGCTGTACCAGAAGCAAATAGATAGTGGCTGTAGAAGTAAATTAATACTAACGCAATCATAATTGCAAACCAACTCATTCCACTAAGTGAATGACTAACAGTTTTTGAGAACCATGGAATAATTCCAAGTTTGTTTAATTCTCCGGCAAGGAAAATTAAGATTGAGAACCAAATAACCACGTTCCAAGCTCCAGTTTCATTCAAAACATCTTTTGTTGTAAGGATACCTGTTAAAAGCATTAATACAACGGCAATAAATGCAACAGTCATTGCATCCATGCCAATAAAACTTGAAAGCATCCATAAAATAATCGCAACTGCAAAGATAACCAACATCAATTTTTCTGAAAGTTTCATTGGTCCCATTTCTGCTAATTGACTATCTGCCAATTGACGAGCATCTGGTGTTTCTTTAATTTCAGGTGGATACATCTTATAGATAAGCCATGGAACTAAGGCTAAAAGAATCACACAAGGTAGCAATGCTGCTAAGAACCATGAGATCCATGTAATATTAACTCCTAATTCCTTTGCAAGTCCCACTGCTACAATATTTGGTGCCATTGCGGTCATAAATAATGCACTGGTAATAATGTTCGCATGAAATTCTGTAAATAGTAAGTAAGAACCCATCTTTCTTTCAGTTCCATCTTTTGGTGATGAGTGGAACGTATCTGAAAGAGCATCAATAATCGGTAACACGATACCACTAGCACGAGCAGTATTACTTGGAGTAGCTGGAGCTGTAACAAGATCAATTCCTGTTAAAGCGTATCCTAAACCAAGTGATTTTTTACCAAAATACCGGACAAAGAGTAACGCTACTCGGTTTCCTAAACCAGTTTTTATGAAACCACGAGCAATCAAGTAAGCCATAGCGATTGTCCAAGGAGTATTATTTCCGAAGGCAACTACAGCTTCTTTCATTGGAGCAATTCCAAGTAAAACTGTAAGAGTAAAACCAATCAAAGCTACCCCAGCAATTGGTAATGGCTGAGTAATACATCCAACAATTGTTGCAATAAATAAAGCTAATAAGTGCCAAGCTACAACACTAATTCCTTCAGGCCGAACTGGAGTACATAACCAAATAATCACTCCAATAATTACTGGCCAGATAAACCCTTTATAATTTACCTTTGATAATCCCATTAGATTATTTCTCCCTTAGATAATTAAATTTTCACGCCATCTAAAACTTCTTTCATTTTAGCGGCTGAATTTTTTAGTTTTTCTGTCTCTGCATCTGACAAGTCATAATCAATAGCCTTTGCTACCCCAGTACGATTAATAATAGCTGGCATTCCAAGATATAAATTACCAATCCCGTATTGACCTGTTAATGGAGCAGATATCGGTAACATAATATTACGATTTTCAATAATCGCTTTTACAATATAAGCAAGATATTTAGCTACCCCATAGAAAGTAGCTCCTTTCCCAGCAATAATCTTGCCCCCACGTTCTTTAACTGCTTTTTCAAGTTCATCATAATCTTCAACAGTTAAATTAGTTGCTTCTTTTAATGGCTTACCATTAATAGTTGCTTCATCAAATGCACCAAATGATGTATCACCATGTTCGCCTAAAACTAAAGCATCTATTTCATTTACTGGAACATTTAATTTTTGTGATAATAATACATCCAATCGTGCTGTATCTAGTGAAGTACCGGTTCCAATAACCCGATGTTTAGGGAATCCAGAAATTTGCTGGGTTAATGTTGTTAAAATATCAACCGGATTACTTGATACAACAAAAATACCACTAAATCCACTTTCAACAATTGGGTTAACAATAGTTGAAAGAATTTTTGTATTCTTGGCAACAAGATCTAAACGAGTCTCTCCCGGTTTTCGTGGAACTCCAGCAGTAATAACTACAACATCAGCATCAGTAGCATCAGAATAATCTCCCGCGTGAATGTTGACTGGACTAGTTAGGGGAGTAATATCTTGTAAATCCAATGACTCTCCAGTCGCCTTATCTTTCTTTAAGTCAACAATAACTAATTCATCAATTTCTTGTGTTGTTTGAAGGAGCGAGAAAGCAAATGATGATCCTACTGCCCCATCACCAACAAGCACAACTTTATGATGATATCCTAACATAAAATTTGCCTCCAAATAATATATAAATAATTGCTCTAGGCAGCCTCTCACTGCCCATTATTTTTACTTTAAACCACGGGCGTAAACAGTTACTTGTTGACCTGCTTGACGTCCAAAAACAATTGTTTCTGCAATTGAGTTACCACCAACACGGTTATTACCATGTAAACCACCAGCAACTTCACCTGCAGCATATAATCCCTTGATTACATCCCCATTACCATCAAGCACTTGAGTCTTTGTATTAATATGAATACCACCCATAGTGTAATGAATTGCAGGTGCAATATGGATTGCGAAGAATCCTGGCTTAGTAATCCCACGATCCATTCCGGTGGTTCGATGGAATTCCTTATCATCATGATTTTCAACCGCTTCATTCCAAGTTGCAACTGTCTTCTTCAAGTTTTCTGGATCCATGTTGAGATTCTTTGCAAGATCCTCAATCGTATCGCCATGAACAACAAGGCCAACTTTATCGTAAAATTCAATGGCCTTAGCATGGTCACGAATACCTTGGTCAAAAATTAAATAAGCACTGTGTTCTGGAAGGGCAGTAATCGCATTAGAAACAATCTTTCGAGTGTTTAATTCGTTAACAAACCGATTACCTTCAGCATTAACTAAGATTGCACCTTCACCACGGACTGCTTCTCCAATAAGGTAAACATGAGGGTTATCTTGTTGAACAGTTGGGTGAACCTGAACAAGGTCCATTTGCATTAATTCACCGCCAACGCCTTCAGCAAGCTTCAAGCCATCACCAGTTGCTCCTGGTTGATTGGTAGTCTTGTAATCAGCAAGGTCAGGGCGGAACCGCTTCATGTATTCTTTAGAAGCACCGAATCCACCAGTAGCTAAAATAACAGCCTTTGCGTGGATGGTTTTAATTAGGCCATCAGCATTAGCTTCAACACCGATTACCTTGCCTTCATCATCTTGTAAGAGCTTGTTAACTTTTACTTTATTGAATACTGGAATGTTTTCCTGTTGAACAACTTCTAATAAACTCTTGACTAAGAAACCACCAATTGGCGCCATACTTGCTGGACGGTGAGTACGCTTACGAGACATTCCACCAGTAATTGTAATGTCATCAAGCTTAATCCCGTGATCAGCTAACCAGTCAATTGCTGGGGCTGTGTGATATACAAAGTAACCAAGCATATCTTTATCGTTTAAACGTCCACCATCTTTGTATGTTTCATGGTAAAAGTCTGCAACATTATCAATTACTCCATGATGTAGTTGAACGTTGGTTTCAGCAGCATTCATTCCTGAAGAAGCTCGGTTAGTGTTTCCACCAAGTTCTTCTTCTTTTTCAAAAACAACTGTCTTCATTCCTAATTCGTTTGCTTGAATTGCTGCAGAAAGACCTGTTCCACCAGAACCAATTACAATAACATCGTAATCATTATCTAATTTACTTACAGATAATGGTTGGAATTTTTCAGCCATGATATTGCTCTCCTTTTAATTATTATCTGAATATATCATATTAATGGTCAAAAAGAGTGGAGCAAGTACTTCACATTGCTTATTTCCACTCTTGTCAAAACTGACATTACTTTTAACTCAATTCTTATTTATCACGATCAACGTTGGTCATCTCAAGCATATCCATCCATTCATCGTATTGTTCTTCGGTAAGTTTACCAGACTTCAAAGCAGCTTCTTTTAATGTGCTACCAGCTTTATCGGCAGCTTGAGCAATCTTAGCACTGTCATGGTATCCAATATGTGGTGATAATGCAGTAACTGTCATTAATGAATTATCAACTAATTCTTCCATTCGCTTTTCGTTAACTGTCATTCCGTGGATCATCTTGTCCGCAAATCCAGTAATAGTTCCAGTTAATAAGTCAGCTGATTCAAGGAAAGCATCAATTAATACTGGCTTGTAAACATTCATTTCGAAGTTACCTTGTGATGAAGCCATTGTTACTACTGTATCGTTACCAAATACTCGTAAAGCAGCCATGGTTACGGCTTCTGCTTGCGTTGGGTTAACCTTACCTGGCATGATTGAAGAACCTGGTTCGTTAGCTGGAATATTTAATTCACCATAACCGGCACGAGGACCAGAAGCCAAGAAACGAATGTCTTGAGCAAGCTTGAACATATCAGCCGCTAATGTCTTCAAAGCACCATGAACAACATCTAAACCAGAGTGGTTAGCTAACCCATAGAACTTATTTGAATCAGCAGTTAAGTCTAAGCCGTAAACCTCACTAAGCTTTTCAGCGATCTTTTCAGGCATTCCTTCTGCCGCATTCAAACCAGTACCAACAGCAGTACCACCAATTGCCAATTCATCTAATGTTGGTTCCAAAGTCTTAATGTAATCAAGATCGTGTTCTAAAGAAGCAATGTAGCCAGAAAGTTCTTGGCCAAATGTCAATGGAACTGCATCTTGCAAGTGAGTACGTCCAACTTTAACAGTCTTCATGTACTTCTCTTCCTTAACCTTTAATTCATCAATTAAGTGTTGAACAGCTGGCTTCAACTTATCAAGCGCTTCTAAAGCAACCACATTCATAGCAGTTGGGAAAGTATCGTTTGAACTTTGACCCTTGTTAACATCATCATTTGGCAAGATTTCAATGTTAGGGTTAATTTCATGAGCCTTGTGTGCAACTACTTCATTAGTGTTCATGTTGGTTTGGGTACCAGAACCAGTTTGATAAACCTTTAATGGAAAGTCCTTCCGCAAGTCCTCATCACTTAATGCAAGTAATTCATCAATCGCTTTAACGATTAAATTACCTTTTTCTTCAGAGATGGCCTTAGTTTCCATATTAGCTTGGGCCGCTGCCTTTTTAATGTTCAATAAAGCACGGATAATTGCTAATGGCATGTATTGACCGGTGGGGAAGTTATTCCGACTCCGTTCTGTTTGTGGTCCCCATAATGCTTCAGCAGGGATTTTAACAGGACCTAACGTATCTTCTTCAGTACGATATTCTGACATCTCAAAAAACCTCCAATATATTAATTGAGCAATTTTAACTTGTGAAATGTTACACATCATTTACACGTATATCCTACCTTGTAAGTAAAGCTATAGTCAAATCTTTAATTTTTAATAAATTTCACTTATAGCTTTTCCCTTATCAACTGTTATGATTGATTTTTACCATTACGTTTGCAAAAATTTCACAAACTTCTACAAAAAAAAACATCTAAGATTTTTTAATTTTGACGTGTACCCCCAGAGTTGGAAATCAACTCTGGGGGTATTTTATATGACCAAAATTAGCGTTAAAACTAAACTTAAAGCTGTTGAAGAATA
>NZ_JACIVF010000005.1 GCF_014145585.1 Limosilactobacillus agrestis | reverse complement strand
CATCCGTCAAGCGCCAAGTACTTCGGCAGCAATAATGGCTCAATACAGTGGTGGTCAAAGTTTTACGTATGATTCAAAAGTAGTAGCAAATGGGTACCTTTGGGTATCATACATGAGTTATAGTGGAGCCCGTCGGTACGTAGCAATCAAAAACTTGAGCAATGGTCAAACGTTTGGAACAGATTCAAATAACTTTTCATATAATAACCCAACACCAAGTACTTCTACGCCGACTCCAACTCCACAACCAACTCCACAACCAACAACACCAGCTGATGGAACGACTATGCAACAGCGTGGGACCTTCCGAGTTGCTTATGGCTTAAACATCCGTCAAGCGCCAAGTACTTCGGCAGCAATAATGGCTCAATACAGTGGTGG
>NZ_JACIVF010000049.1 GCF_014145585.1 Limosilactobacillus agrestis | reverse complement strand
CATATTCTTCAACAGCTTTAAGTTTAGTTTTAACGCTAATTTTGGTCATATAAAATACCCCCAGAGTTGATTTCCAACTCTGGGGGTACACGTCATAACTTTCAGTTTTTTATTTTAATCTTTAGCACCTGAATCTTTCATTTGAGCTTCAAGTTGTCCGAATCCCTTGCCTTCAGCAGCAAATCGCTTGTCTCCTTTATAGAGTTCAACACAAGTCCAGATAAGAAGTGCAAGAATGATAATAATCGTGATATACGCAAGAATGTCAGATGTTCCCTTTGCCCAAATACCAAAACCTTCATAAGTTGCAGGAAGGTTGTAAAGGTTTAAGAAAGTAAGGGCAACTACAGAAATCCAACCGCAAACCTTAACCCAGCCGCTATTCTTGAATTCCCCCATTTCAATTTCACTGTTAGTCATGATCAGTAACGGCAACATTGAAAATGGAAGAGCAAAAGCTAAGAATACCTGTGAATTTTCCATTAAAAGGTTTAGTGAAGTATGCTGTTGGATGGTGCTTTCACCACTTGTCAAAGCCACACATACAATAACTGGAACGACCGAAATAACCCGAGTAACCAAGCGACGAGCCCACAACGGCATTCGCATATGCACGAATCCTTCCATAATAACTTGACCAGTTAATGTTCCGGTAATGGTTGAATTTTGCCCGGAAGCAAGTAAAGCAACTGCAAATAAAGTAGATAATACACCCGACTTAGCAACGGCAATTAAAATCGGGTTACTAAGCATAGAGGTATTATTTAAGGCATCATATAGGCCGAAGAAAGAACTATCTTGAACAGCACCAGTCTTGAAAACAGCAACACCCATGATTAAAAGTAGGGCGTTAACAATAAATGCTAAGGATAATTGGATGTTTGAATCCCAAGTAGTAAAACGAACTGTTTGACGAATACTATCAAGATCATTATGATCAATCTTACGGGTTTGAGAAATTGCGGAGTGTAGGTATAAGTTATGAGGCATAACGGTTGCACCAATAATACCTAAAGATCCAGTTAATGGAGTAATTCCGCCGATTTCAGGGTGCTGTGCAACAGCCTTTGTTGAAGGGAGCAGTCCCATAAAAACGTTTCCCCAGTTAGGGTTTGAGAGAGCAACCTGATAAGCGAAGACAAATAAAATAACCAAAATTAAACATGAAACAATTGCTTCGATTTTTCGGAATCCAATCTTGGTTAATAATAACAGTACTAAAACATCAAGAACAGTAATGAAGACAGCTGGGATTAATGGAATATGGAAAAGCAGGTTTAAGGCAATTGCTGCCCCAATAACTTCAGCAACATCGGTAGCCATAATTGCTAATTCAGTCATGATCCATAGAATAATACCTAATGCTTTACCGGTACGTGCCCGTGTTGCCTGAGCAAGGTCCATTTGACTCACGATCCCAAGTTTAGCCGCCATGTATTGTAGTAACATCGCAATCAAACTTGAAATCAAGATAGTAGTCATTAAGGTATATTGGAAACTCTGTCCACCAGTAATTGAAGTTGACCAGTTTCCTGGATCCATGTAACCCACGGCAACTAATGCTCCTGGGCCCGAGTAAGCGAATAATGTTCGCCAGAAACCTTTTCCACGAGGAACTTCAACTGTTCCATTGATTTCCCCAAGTGATTTACCGTTTGCATGCTCAATTAGGTGATGCTTACGATGTTGATTCTTTGTGTCGTCCACGTCAAATCCACCTTTCGTTTGAGTTTTTGTTAATCAGATTGGAAATCATAATTAACTAAGTTCGAATACTTTGTTAGGGTAACATAAAAAAATATATCCTGCAATAGAAAATCGCCGTAATAACGGTAGCTCAGGCGATTTTGGGGAGTGGTTAGAGATGGGTTTTGGTGTACCTAATGGCAGTTAAGCGCTTTCTGAAAGGCGGAGAAATTTTTATATAAATTTAAAGTTTATTATTTAATATGTAGGAATATTTTATTTTTGATATAAAACACTAAATTGGGAAAACTTTGTGAAATTATGTGATCGAAAAAATAGTAGTAAAACCATTTATTCGTTAGTAAAAAATTAGTCCAAACTTAGTGAAGAAAAAAATATTTAAAAATTACGCTTTTTTTAAAAATACTTTTATACTGGGATTTGTTTAGGGTTAGATTTAATGAGTTTAACGTTTTATGATAGCAAAAAGAATGTGAGATAATTGTTGGACGTTTGACAATTAAGGCGTTTTCACCCTATACTATCACTTGACAAATGATTGAATTCACAAGAGAGGTATTTTAATTATGAAGGCACTTGTTTTAACAGGTAAAAAACAACTCGAAATTGAAGATATTAAAGAACCTGAAATTAAGCCTGATGAAGTCTTAATTCATACTGCCTACGCTGGTATTTGTGGTACTGATAAAGCACTTTATGCTGGCCTTCCAGGATCTGCATCAGCTGTTCCTCCTATTGTTTTAGGTCATGAAAACTCAGGTGTGGTTACAAAAGTTGGTTCAGAAGTTACTAACGTTAAGCCTGGTGATCGTGTAACTGTTGACCCTAACATTTACTGTGGTCAATGTAAGTACTGCCGGACTCAACGCCCAGAATTATGTGAACACCTGGATGCTGTTGGTGTTACTCGTAACGGTGGCTTTGAAGAATACTTTACTGCTCCCGCAAAAGTTGTTTACCCAATTCCTGATGATGTTTCATTAAAGGCTGCTGCCGTGGTTGAACCAATCTCATGTGCAATGCACGGTGTTGACTTGCTTGAAACTCACCCATACCAAAAGGCTTTAGTATTAGGTGATGGTTTTGAAGGTCAATTATTTGCACAAATCTTAAAGGCACGTGGTATCCATGAAGTTACCTTAGCTGGTCGTTCAGACGAAAAGTTGGAAAACAACCGGAAGCACTTCGGTGTTAAGACTATCAACACTACTAAGGAAGAGATTCCTGCTGATGCATATGACATCGTTGTTGAAGCTGTTGGTTTACCAGCTACTCAAGAACAAGCACTTGCAGCAGCTGCTCGTGGTGCTCAAGTATTAATGTTTGGTGTTGGTAACCCTGATGATAAGTTCTCAGTAAACACTTACGATGTATTCCAAAAGCAACTTACAATTCAAGGTGCCTTCATTAATCCTTACACTTTTGAAGACTCAATTGCCCTTCTTTCTTCTGGGGTTGTTGACCCATTACCACTCTTCTCACACGAATTAGAACTTGATGGTGTGGAAGACTTTGTTAGTGGCAAGTTAGGTAAGGTTTCAAAAGCTGTTGTTAAGGTTGGCGGCGAAGAAGCTTAATCTAGATTGAGATAAAAATTAAATCTATTGAAAACGAGGCGAGATAAATTTCTCATCTCGCTTTTTTTATGCTTTATTTCATATGCAAGTGAATGTAATTAGCAATTAAATCAAACCTTAGGCAAAGTACTACAATCGCAAAATTTGCAGAAATAGCAGTATTATAATTTTTATCTAATGATTGACACGGTGTCACTTTGATGATAACCTTAAAATATATTCATAGTGACACGGTGTCACGATGTGGCGGAGGAATTAAGATGCCAAGTACAACATTTGAAAATTTAAATCAACAGAAAAAAGAACTCATTACTAATGCACTACTAACAGAATTTAGTCAGCATAGCTTAGCAAGTGCCCAAGTTGCACGGATTGTAAAGCAAGCTGGAATCGCCAGAGGAGCATTTTATAAGTATTTTACAGATTTAACGGAGGCGTATCAGTATCTTTATCAAGTGGCAATTTTAGAAATTCATACACCAATTACCCGTGCTAACCACATTTTAACCGCGAGTGATTATGTTAATCAGATCAAAGCTTTTGTAGATGAGATCAACGGAAGCAAGTACCGTGATTTTATGCGGTTGCACTTTCAAACAAATGAAGGGTTATTACGTGACAGTACGCAACCGCAAATAAAGATTCACAGTGCTCAAGAATGGAGTGTAATGGTTTTGAGTCATGAAACAATTAAGGATTGCCTTCTTCAGCCCAATAAACAAGGTGAAGCAATTACACGACTATCCAAGGTATTAACTGCACTATTGCAGTAGGAGGTAGAATATGTTTTTAGCACTAAAAGAAATGAAACATGAAAAGCTGCGTTATGGATTAATTGTTGCCATGATTGTTTTGATTAGTTACTTAATGTTTTTCCTAATGGGGATGATGTTGGGACTCCAAAATGAAAACGATGCTGCTATTAAAGAGTGGGGGACGGAAACTGTTTTTCTAAATAAAAATAGTAATGATAACCTTGGACAATCAATTATTACTCGTGACCAACTATCAGGTAAGAATCAAAAAAATGTTGCACTTGTCGGTCAGGCACCAGTAGTTCTTAAAGAAAAAGGAGCAAGTAAAGAAAGTGCTCAATTTATCGGCCTAGATCCCGACGAATTTATTTCCCGGGAAAAGATCAAGATTACAAGTGGTCGTCAAGCGAAGGAAAATAACGAAATCGTTGTTGATAAGAGCCTAAATAAACAAGGATATCATTTGGGGGATAAAGTAACAATTAACTCCCAAAACAAGAAGTATAAGATTGTTGGTTTTGTCGATGATGCTAAATTTAGTGTTGCCCCCGTTGTATATGGCAGTTTGTCAGTTTGGCGGGAATTGAGGGGACTGAATAGTTCGGCTGTTGCTAGTGGACTCTTTTCTGATCATCAGCTTAGTAAAAGTACTTACCCTGATCTTCAACATTACACTGTTAACGAATATATTAATAAGTTGCCTGGATATTCAGCGCAAAATAATACGTTTACTTTTATGATTGGCTTTTTAATGGTAATTTCATTAATTGTAATTGCGGTCTTCTTATATATTCTTACTATGCAAAAAATAAGTCATTATGCAGTTATGCGTGCCCAGGGAATTCCAGTGCGTCACTTAATTATTGCGACAGTTACTCAATCAATTTTCCTGATGATTAGTGGTGTAATAGGTGGGATCCTTTTAACCCTTATTACGAGTGTAGCAATTCCGATGTCGGTACCAGTTATTATGAATTGGCCACTAATTAGTTTAATGGCAGTAGGATTAATAGTTCTTGGAATGATTGGCTCATTGTTACCGGTGCGAATGATTATTAAAATTGACCCGGTACAGGCCTTAAATTAAGGTGAGGAGGCAAATGCTATGTCAAAATTGAAGCTAGTAGACGTTAACAAATATTATGGCGCAGGAATCGGCCGTGTTCATGTTCTTAAAGACGTTAATTTTTCTGCTAAAGCGGGAGAACTAAATTTAATTTTGGGTCCTTCTGGATCAGGAAAGAGTACCTTTTTAACAATTGCGGGCGGTTTGCAAACGCCTACTTCAGGGAAAGTGTTAATTGACGGAATTAATATTGAAAAGCTGTCTTCTAAAAAACGTGATGAACTGCGCCTACAGAAAATTGGTTTTATTCTTCAGTCGTATAACCTACTACCCTATCTAAATGTGGCCGATCAATTTAAGCTTGTTGATCGCATAAAGAAGAGCGGGAACGTTTCCTCAGAAGCCTTTGATGAATTGTTAGAAAAACTTGCTATAAAAAAATTACTCAAGCAATACCCTTCTGAATTGTCAGGAGGCCAAAACCAGCGGGTAGCGATTGCACGTGCCCTCTATACCAATCCTGAGATAATTCTTGCGGATGAGCCAACTGCGGCCTTAGATAGTAATTTAGTTGGGATAGTTGGACAATTATTTCAGGATTTAGCTAAAAAAAGAGGGAAAGCGGTGATTGCTGTAACCCATGATTTACGTTTACGTGAGTATGCTGATAATGTTTACGAGTTAGCTGACGGGAAACTTACATTAAGTAAGAAGCTCTCAAACCAATAATATAAATAATGTTAAAGAATATTAGAAACAAGCCATTTCCATAACGAACCTTGCTATAATAAACGGACTAAATAAATGGTAGCGGGGAGGATGCAATGGCTTTTTTAGAATTAAAAAACATATATAAATCATATTATCTTGACGAAGAGGAATTCCCAGTCCTTAAGGGTATTAACTTACAGTTTGATCGGGGAGAATTTGTGTCTATCCTTGGTGAATCAGGTGGTGGAAAGTCCACTTTAATGAATATCATTGGAGGCCTTGATCGTAACTTTAAAGGTGAAGTCCTTGTAAATGGCAAAATCCTTGACCATAAAAAGGAAAAGCAACTAGATAGCTATCGGCGTGCGACGGTGGGCTATATCTATCAGTCGTATAATTTAATTTCTCACTTGACAGTACTGGATAATGTTTTGGTTGCGTTGGACATGACAACTTTGACTAAGGAAGAACGACGGAAGCGTGCATTGGAACTTTTAGATAAGGTTGGCTTAAGTGAACAAGTAAAAAAACATCCGAACCATTTGTCAGGAGGACAAAAACAACGGGTAGCGATTGCCCGTGCATTGGCGAGTGATCCACAAATTATTATTGCTGATGAACCGACAGGAGCCTTAGATGCACAGAATACAAAAGAAGTATTAGCATTATTAGACGGGATTGCTCGCGATGGAAAATTAGTGATCGCCGTTACTCATTCTCAGGAAGTAGCGGATAATGGGACGCGAATTGTTCATCTAGCCGATGGGAAAATTGACGGTGATGAAAGATTACGCCCTGCTTATCCGATACCAGAAGACCCAACAGAGATTACTCCACGAGTGCTACCGGCGATGGCGAGTTACCGAACGGCTTTTAAACATTTAACCTATAACTTTTGGCGTAATTCATTAATTATGCTAGGAACTGCAATTGGTATCTTTGCGGTACTCTTATTTAGTGGTTTAGGTAATGGGATAAATGGCTACATTCAAAACCAGATTAATTCTCTTGCCAACCCGCAGGCAATTACCGTATTTAAAAACACAACTGGTAAAAAGATGACTCAGGAACAAATTCAATCATCGTTAGGACAAACAATGGCAGCCAATCCTCAATCGATGACAATTAGTGACCGTAATATTGACCAGTTACGAAAGCTTGACAGTGTGTCGTCTGTTCAACCAGGAATTATGGTGAGTGCTTTTCAGCTTAATTATAACGGAAAGAAACAGAGTGGAACTTCACTAAGTACCTGGAGTAAGGCAATTACTAGTGATTCAATCAAGCAGGGACATAAACCCAAGAATGGTGAAATCGTTCTTACAAAGCAACAAGCAATCCAATTATTAAGTGCTAAAAATTATAAGCAAATAGTTGGTAAAACTATCCAGCTTTCATTTACATGGATTGATGGTGATAATAATCCGGTGCCTGTTTCTGGAAACTTCAAGGTAGCGGGTATTACAGAAGGAGCAAGTGCCGGCACTTCAATTACCTATTCCACTATGCGTGCGTTGCTTCAAAAAGCGAATGCCTCTACTGCTGCTAACTTTGCAACTGTTAATGTAACTAATCTTGATAGTGTGCAAGGAGTAGCAAATAAGATTGACAATCTTCGTGGTAGTAATAATAAACGGGTATTAGGAGCGATTACAGTGGGGTCGATCCTTAAAACTGTTAATACTTATGTTAGTCTTGCTTCCACGGTTCTGGCTTCAATTGCTGGAATTTCATTGCTTGTGTCTGCGTTAATGATTATTGTGACAATGTATATGTCAGTTTCGGAACGGACAAAGGAAATCGGTATACTACGCGCTCTTGGTGAACGAAAGAAAGATATTCGCCGATTATTTACATCTGAATCTATCTTTATTGGGCTGTTTTCAGCGATCCTTGCACTGTTAATCGTTGCAGTTGTAACAGTTATTATTAACCACGCTTTGTATGGCTTGATTAAATATAATATTGTGCAAATTACTGTTGGAAATGTAATTTTTGCATTTGTAATTGCGATTGTAATTTCGTTTATTGCCGCATTGCTTCCTGCACGTCGGGCGGCAAATCTTAATCCAATTGATGCATTAGCTGCAGATTAGTTGAAAGGTGCTGTGACTTAAGACTATTATTCCATAGATCAAAAATTAACAGTGTGGTATATAAAAAGGTCTCAAATATTCGGAAAAACCGAATGCTTGAGACCTTTTTGCGCTTTATTCAACAATATTTTAGGCAATCTAAAAATGAGTGTCTAATAAATAAACATGATAACGATTTATGTTCTTAATAATAATCAATTACAAAATATTACTTGTTCAGACAGTTCACAAGGAGTGTTGTGAATTAGTAAAATGAACCTGTAATACGATAAATTTTAAGTTTAATAGTTACGCATATCTTGAATTTGGGTTAGATAAACCTTGATTCTCTGATGGCAAGTCATTGATTGTAAAAGAAATTTTAAAAACTGAACGTTTAGAAATTAAACTTATTTAAGTAACAAAAAGACATTTAGAAGTTATCGCCTAAGTTTCTTGGTGACGAATTCTAAGCGTCTTTCTTCTATTTCAAAGGGGGATCCCCCAAAATATTCACCCAAATTAGATGATTTTTTCTGCATGACTTAATACATCAGCGATTAAGGTTATTACCTGTGGGTTTTCTAGATGATAGATAATAGCCTTCCCTTCTCGCCGTTGTTGAACCAAATTATATTTTTTTAATAGTTGCAGTTGGTGGGAAACCCCCGATTGTTCCCAGTTCAACTGCATACTAATTTCTGAAACACTCATTGAATGTTGGATCAGCAAATATAATAATTGCAATCTCTTAGGATTCCCTAGCAATTTAAATAATTGACTGATCTTATTAACGTTTGGAATATCTGTTGTCCAACGGTCTACCACAATAAATATCACTTACTTTCTATAAACTCCCTAATGGTATTTTAGTGAATATTAATAATAAACTGCCCATCTTTATTCTAAAACAGAAAAGAGTTTTTTTAAACAAAAGAGAGTAGAAAATAACCTTCTCGACAAAGCGGTCGACTGAGCCAGTTCCATGTTACCTTACGATGGTTCGTGAAAGTAGTTGAGGCTGAGAGAAAACTTTTGTTTTCTCTCAGCCTCTTATATCATATAAAAAGTTTAATTAACTAAAGTGATAAATGTTGTCCTACAAAAATTGTATATGGGCTTTGAATATCATTTTTAGCTGCGATTGAGCGCCAGTTTAATCCATGGTAGGCGGCAATTTTTGATAATGAATCACCACTTTGCACTACGTAATCACTATTGCTAGTAGAGTAGTATGAAGTATTTTTTTGAACATTAGCATTATTATTAATACGTAATTGTTGACCAACCTCAATTAAATTGGGATTACTAATATGATTAGATGAAGCTAATGCAGATGTTGTAGTATTGAAACGAGCAGCAATTTGTGAAAGAGTGTCACCATTCTTAACTGTATATGTGCCATTAGAAGTAGTAGTAGCTTGTTGTTTGTTTTGCTGACTTTCTTGGCGATTAACAGTGGTGTTTTGAGTTGCAGTTGGGCGAATAGTTAACACTTGACCGACATGAATCAGGTTAGGGTTGCTAATGTGATTGAGCTGAGCTAATTGAGTATAGGTAGTGTTAAATTTACCAGCAATTCCTGAAAGGGTATCACCACTTTTAATGGTGTAGGTACTATTGTTGGTTGCACTAGTATTAGTTTGAGACTGCTTAGAGTCAGTTTGTTGATTAGCCGCTGGTTGACGAACTAAAAGACGTTGCCCAACATAAATACGGTTAACATTGTGGATATCATTTAATGAGGCAAGATTATTTACAGTGGTATTGAATTGTCCGGCGATTCGGGATAATGTGTCGCCACCTTTAACAGTGTAGTATCCAGTGTTTGAAACAGTGACATTAGTTTCTGGAGTTTGGGCACTTTCAGTTTGTTTGTTTGTAACGACCTTTCCAGAAAGGGCAACAGCATCTAGCTGATTTAAGTTGTATGTTTGAACAAAGCGAATTAAGGTATTAGCATAGCTTGGGTCAGTAGCGTAGCCATCTTGACGAAGTTTAGTCGCAACAGACGCATAGTTGGTATCACCAAGCAAGTTACTGTAACGACTATTTACATTAAGAAAGCGACCATGATCAGTGACTGATTCAGAGTTGTTAGCATAGGCCCGGAAGTTAGCGTTAACATAAACGCTCCGGCCATTATAAACTTCCCGTGTACGCATTACAACTGAATTTCCATTATAGGAACCCTTAATTCCAAATAAGTTGTGAGCTTGTGTTGATAAGGCTGAACGTCCCCAACCACTTTCAACGATGGCTTGAGCAACTGTGATTGAAGGAAGAACCTTATATTCATTCCATCCTTGGATTGCACCAGGAGCAACACTTTGAATGAAGGCTTGTTGTGAAGCGTTGTTACTGAAATGTAAGGTATTTAAATTGGTTGTAGAGTTTTCTTGTGGTGCAGCGGCACTAGCAGCTTTTAAATTAGCAGGGGCGGCCTGTTTTGCTTCAGTAGATTGAGCTGAAGCCGAATCAGCAGTGGCTTGGCTAGTAACAGTTTGACTAGCATTAGAAGTAGCTGTACTTTCTGCTGAGGCGCTATTTGAAGTGCTTTGGGCAACAGCAGAAGAATCATTAGCACTATTTGTGTTGTTTTGGGTATTTGCAGTAGTTGCAACGGCAGATCCTTCAGAAGAAACTGAAGCATCATCAGCATGGGCAACTGCACCAGTAGCAGTTAATAAAGTGACAGCGGTTAATCCAGCAAAGACCCATTTTTTTCCGCTTTTATACATCTTAAAATGGGTTGATGGATCATTATTAGATTGACGATTCATTGGTAGTAACTCCTTAATTTGTATTTGAAATTCTTAAACATTACTCCTAAAAATGGCTTATTAATCAATACATAAATTAAAATAATGCCAAAAAGATCCAAAAGTTTAAGAAGTTCTAAAGATTTAACTAAATATAAACTAGCATTAATTCGCTTGAGCGTCAATTTAATTTACTGGTAAAAAGCTAGCAAAATCCTTTAAAACAAGGGAGAAAAATATCATAAAATCAATAATTATCGTCTTCATAAAATATGTTTTATCAAATGAAAAATATTTTTCAACAAATGATAGAATAAACATATGTAATAGGACTTATTATTGTAAAAATGGGGAGGAAAAGTATATTTAAAAGTAACCGTCGCTTGTTCAAATATGGTGAGCTATAATAATGGAATAGTTTAAATGAAATTGATCAAGGAGTTTTAGAATGGTTGCTAAGTTAAAAGATGTTGCTCAATTAGCGGGGGTCTCAGTAACTACTGTTTCCAGAGTAATAAATAATTATGGTTCCTTAAGTCAAAAGACGATTGATAAGGTTCATGCGGCAATGCGGGAGTTAAATTACCAGCCAAATGCCTTAGCACGGGCAATGCAAGGGAAGCCGTCTAAGTTTGTTGGCTTGATTTTTCCCAACTTAATTAATCCATTTTTTGCGGAATTAGCAAATGAACTTGAACATGAATTATTTAAGAAGGGCTATAAAACAATTATTGCATCATCGGCTCAAAATCCAGAAATAGAGCATGAATACTTAAATATGTTGATGGCAAATCAAGTAGATGGGATTATTTCGAGTTCTCATAATCTTGGAATAGAGGAGTATCACCAACTTACTGCTCCTATTGTTTCTTTTGATAGGTATATTGCTGATAACATTCCAATTGTTGCAGCTGATAGTTACCATGGGGGAGAACTAGCAGCAAAATATTTAGTGGAGCATGATGTACAGCGCTTAGCAGTAATCGTGGATGAAGACACTTCTGTTTCACCGACTATCAATCGGATTCAAGGAGCGCTTGACTTTTTGAATAAACAGAAACGAGATTTTGAACCGTTGGCTATCCAACATTTAGATCTTGAAGCTACGTTCCCTGGTAACTATGATGGAGTATTGGCTTCTAATGATGTTCAAGCATTAACTATTAGTAATCTTTATTACCAGGCAGGAAAACAAATAAATAAAGACTTTTTTATTACGGGCTATGATGGTTCACGATTGATTCGGAAAGTGGCGCCTTACCTTCCAACAGTAATTCAACCAATTTCGGCATTAACTCAGGAATTAATTAATACTTTAATGAAGCGGATAGAAGCACCACATGAAAAGATCGAAACCAAACTTGTTCCTGTTGAATTTTATCAACCAAAATAAATAGAAAAGGGATCTAGAAGAAAGTAATGTTTCTTTTAGATCCTTTTTAGACTAGAGCAGAGAAATAATTATTAATTCCGCTTAAAAAGATATTCAATTTTAATTTTGTCGCAATGGCATGAATGGTAATGTTACTTACTTTGCATGAACCGTTGAAGCAATTCAGCTTCTTCTGAAGTTACTGGGGTATTAGATGATTTAATTTCGTGAATTCGTTCAACAGATAAATGACTGCCGAAAGCAACTTCATTATCATTTAAGTCATTCTCGCGCTCAAAGTTAATCAACTCTTGAGCAAGCTCACTCAAATTGTTCATGAAAACATTCCTCCTTAGTAGGTATATTACTAAACAATACTAACCTTATATCTTATTCTAAATCAAGACACAGTTTGTTACCAAAAATTAGTTTAGCACAGTTTGAACTTATCCTTATAGTTATTTTATTAAATTTATTCGTTTGTTATTAAGATTTAACGACAATCGAATAAATTTGTGTGATAATCATAGTAAATAATCTAGAGAATGGAGTATTGAAAATTATGAATTGGAATTGGCTAGGATGGCTATCGTGGATATGTGCAATTGCCTTTTTTTGTTATGTAATCCACTATATCCGGGTTAAGCAATTAATGCTGATTGCTAAGACGAAAAAAGTATTTAACCTAAATTTGGTAGTTCGCTATGTGATCCTATTAGTCGTATCCCTATGTTGGCTCGGGGGGATGGCATATCTCACATTTTTCCGCCCGGTTGATATTAATAATCATCAACAAACACAGACTTCGATCACTTACCGTCCACTTCAAATGGGGAATAAGTCCGATGATTTCTATTATGTTTTAGCGACCCGGAGTAAAAGTGGGAAACACCCAATTGTGTCATATACGTACTGGGCTGGAAATGATAAATACACAACAAATTCGCGGTATGGCTCAGTTGCTGATGGATCACGGATAGTTACCTTAGATGCGAGTGCTTTACCATGGGATAAAAAGCAATTAGAAAAAGAGGATGCCAAGACAGGACATGCTTTTGCAGCGGTAATGGATGTGAAGTACAAAAATACTGCTATTAATGGTTTAGGGTTAAAGGCAAATCATAGTGCTGTAACTTACACGCTCTTACGTGTACCTTCTTCTGATATGGTGTCCGAACGTTAAAATGAAACATCAAACAGTAAAATTAAAATGGGTTGCCCTTGCAAGTTTGTTGAATAACACTGGGGCAGCTTTTTTATGGCCGCTTACAACTATGTACCTTCATAATTATCTTGGGCAAACTTTGACAACTGCTGGCTTTGTAATGTTGATAATGTCGATTGCGATGATGACGGGAAATTATTTAGGTGGTTGGTTGTTTGACCATTGGAAACAATATCAAACGGCCCTACTAGGAGTCAGCTTATCAACACTCGCAATTTTCTTATTAATCTTTATTCACAGTTGGCCGTGGTATGCGGTTTTAATCACGATTAATAGTTTTGGTGATGGGATCAATGCTACGATCGTCAATTCTTATGGGGCCTTGGTTAGGGAGCATTCTTCACGCTATGTTTTTAACTATATTTATATGGCCTTTAATATTGGGGTTGTAATTGGAACGTTGTTGGTGGGTGTTCTTTTACCAATCAGTGTAGTAGTGGTTTTTGCCGCTGCAACAATCTTTTACATTTTATTAATGTTAGTAGTATTCTTAACATTTAATGTGGCCGTAGATGTGATTAGAGGTAATTCAAAGATACAAGAACGCCACCATAGTTCTCGCCAATGGCATTCGCGATGGATTATCTTGGTGTGGTTTATTCTCATAAACTATATTACAGTCCACTTAAGTTACTCCTTATGGGAAAGTGTAATGGCAGTTCATATGACAAATATGGGGATTCCATTCTATGCCTATAGTATGTTGTGGACATTAAATGGGATGTTAATTATTATTGGTCAACCACTTGTTAATAAATTAAGCCCCTATGTGCGTTTATCGACGCAAATTATTGTGGGAATCTTTATTTTTGCCTTATCCTTCCTCTTATTAATTTTTGCTCGGACCCTGACAGCCTTTGTTATTGATTTTGTAATTTTAACAATTGGTGAGATGACTAGTTTTGCTGGCTTGCCTGCTTGGATTACGCAACTGACTAATGTGGACGAGGCTGGTCATTACCAGGGGTTGCTTAATATTATGATGTCGATTGGCCGCGCAATTGGGCCATTGTATGGTGGATTTGTTATTGAAAAGGGAAGTTACCAATTCTTATTTATTTCGGTATTTTGTCTAATGACTGGTACTTTGATGATTATTTGTATTTATTTATGGTATTTGCGTCGAGTCCAGCGACGGCTTAATTTAGATAAATGATACCCAAAATCTGTAAGCTATGGTAAAATCACTAATGTATTATAAAAGCATTGACGTAGAAACAAAGTGCCTGTGTAATTGACAGAGATCCAGTTGAGTTGAGAGCTGGGAGCAGACATGATCCACCTCTACTAGCTGAAAGGATGAATTTTAGTAGTCTGTTCCGGTGATTCCGTTATCGTCAGGAGTTAACGCAACTCCATGAGGCAGTGACTGTGAGGTTACTGTAAATAGAGGTGGAACAGTGATGAATATCGCCCTCTAAGACTGTTAAGGTCTTAGAGGGCTTTTGTTTTTATACGCAACGAAAGGGGAAACACAGTTAATGGATTATCAAAAGCCAAAGGGAACTGCAGATATCTTACCAGGAACTACAAGTATTTGGGAAAAAGTAGAACAAAATGCGCGCGAAGTTTTTAACCAGTTTGGATACCGGGGAATTCGTACACCGATGTTTGAAGACTATCATGTTTTTTCACGAAACGTGGGAGATACTTCGGATATTGTTGAAAAAGAAATGTATGATTTCCATGATAAGGGTGATCGTCATATTGCATTACGTCCAGAGGGAACAGCCGGAGTAGTACGGGCTTATGTAGAAAATAAGCTCTACGGTCCAGAATACCCTAAGCCTTACAAAGTTTATTACATGGGACCGATGTTCAGGTATGAACGGCCTCAATCAGGGCGCCAACGTGAATTCCACCAAATTGGGGTCGAGGCATTAAATAATGAATCGCCACAAATTGATGTAGAAGTTATTTCGATGGCGATGGCTCTCTTTAAGAAGTTTGGGGTGCCAAATGTTAAATTAGTTATTAATACTCTTGGTGATAAGAAGGTTCGTGAAGATTACCGAGAAGCATTAATCAACTACTTGAAGCCCCACTACGATGAATTGAGTAAAGACTCTCAAGAACGTTTATATAAGAATCCATTGCGTGTACTTGATAGTAAGGATGAAGGTGATAAGAAGATTGTTGCAGACGCACCATCAATCCTTGATTATCTTGATGAAGAGTCACAAGCTTACTTTGACGAAGTGCAAGCATTATTAAATAAATTAGGAATTGATTTTGAAATTGATACCAATATGGTGCGGGGACTAGATTACTATAACCATACTATCTTTGAAATTATGTCTGACTCACCAGTATTTGGCGGTGGCTATACGACTGTTTGTGCTGGGGGTCGGTATAATGGTTTGATTAGCCAGCTTGGTGGACCTGAAGAAGGTGGAATTGGCTTTGGAATGGGTGTTGAACGGTTAATGCTCTTACTCCAAGAGGAAAATCCTGCATTTGCTCCTCAAGATCAATTAGATGTCTTCTTTGCTAGTGCTGATCAGCAGGGGGATGAAATGGCATTTGAAGTCCTCAGTAAGGTTCGCGAGCAAGGAATCGTGGCTGATAAAGATTACAGCGGAGTAAAAGTTGGTAAGCAGATCAAAGAAGCTTTTCGTCGTAATGCGAAGTACTTTGCAGTTTTTGGCGCTCGTGAAGTCGAAGAAGGAACTTTCCAATTAAAGAATGCGGCTACTAAGGATGCAATAACGATTAAAGTTAGCGATTTTGTAGCCAATCCGGCAGAATATTTGAAATAACTAAATTAAACGCAAGCGGGAAAGCTCCTTTTTGATAAGGCTTGACCCCACAAAAAAAGCAGCGGCTAAGAGATCATAGTAGATTCTCTTAGTCGCTGCTTTTTTGGTCGGATATCATTTTAACGACAAATATTGCCAAGGGCGTTGTAATTTACATCGCGGTTCGCATAATCCTCTGTTAGCTTGTTTACGAGTCGGTCTAATTCTCGCTGTTCATTTTCACTCAATGTGTGGTAAGCAGCTTCAGCAATTTTGTCTCGGCGTTTTAGCAGATTATCAGCAACTTCGATACCTTCAGTGGTAAGCTGAATTTTATATTCTTCGTCGTTAATTGGGGTGGTAGTTGCTAAATTATTTGTTACTAATGCTTTAGTAGCATCTTTGAGGTCACTTGGACGATAATTGAAGTCATAAATTAATTGTTGGCTAATTAAACCATCATCATGTTTACGTAAAATCCGGAGAAGACGGTGAAAATTGTGACGATCAGGAAAACCTGGTAAACAATAATCACCATGACGTTCTTCTTCAATGTGTACTTGGCACTTTAACATTGATTGGTATTTTTCAAAATTTTTAACATCTAAAAATAATTTGGTTGTTAACTCTGACATATTATTTACCTCCAAATTAGTTCACTGAAACGTTCGTCACTTATTATAATAATATTAATATTTAGCAATTAATAGTAAAACGACTCGGTAAATAATATTCCAATTAGTCTACGGCATAAGTTCCCATATCGTTAGCCACGATAACATTTCCTGCGTAATCTTTTCCATCATTTTTGGTTAAGCCGACCTTGTTATAGGCAAAAGTTACGGTTGTAGTAGCGCGGACAGCAGTGCCCATCACTTCACCAGTATCAGTATTAACACCTGATGGCATATCTACTGCAACAATAACTGCATCAGTGTTATTAATTGCATTAATCGCGTCAGCATAAGCTCCTTTTACTGGGCGATCGATTCCAATTCCAAACATTGCGTCGACAATTAATGTTGCCGTATTAAGAATAGCGAGATCAGCAGTTTCAGGAATTTGATAATAGTGAGCAATTTTTTCTTGTATTTGGTGTTCAGCAGATGTATGTTTGGGATTACCTATATTGAGGATTGTTACATTGACACCGGCAATATGAAGCAAACGGGCAATAGCAATTCCATCCCCGCCATTATTTCCACTCCCAGCAACTACTACCACATCTTTTAGCGCAATCGGAAAAGCATGTAAGATTTCATCGCGAACGGCTAATGCAGCTCGTTCCATTAACACAAGGGACGGGATCCCAATGGTATTAATAGTGTAAGAATCGTAATGTCGCATTTCTTCTGCAGTAACAATTTTATCAGTCATAATCTAAACCTCCTAAGATTAAGATACATTTTTACTGTATCACTAATGTTGGATTGTGAGGTGCGGAGAAAATTTTTTTACGTATATATTAATTAGGAGGAAAAAAAGCTGGGAGAAAACTTTTGCTTTCTCCCAGCTCAACTACTTTCACGAACAAGAGCAAGGTAACGGGGAACTAGCTTCGTGTTACCCCCAGGGTTTAAGTATGAACGAGTAGCCTGTACCGTGCTAATCATCGTCCTGGCATAGCTTACTGCCTTATCGAGAAAGTTATTTTCTAAGAATTAATAAATAATAACTGGTTCATTTTGCTTTAAATCATGGAAGGCCTGACCAGCTACACTTGGTTGCATATTAATACAACCATGTGAGCCATCGCTTAGGTAAGCAGTTTTTGACCAATTGTGACGCCAACTTGCATCGTGGAAGCCACATCCTGTTAAAGTAAATGGTGACCAATAATTAACTTTACTTGCATAATTTGACCCATCATCGTTTTGTCCGCGGAGAACTGAAGGACTTTGTTGGTACATGATATACCAGACTCCCTTTGGCGTTTTGTTACCTTCATTATTGGTTCCGCTAACGATATCTGTTTCAAGGACGCATTTACCATCTTTGTAAAAATAAGCTCGTTGCTCAGCTAATGAAACTTCAGCGTAAGTATTACCGATACCATTATTAGATGTAACATTGTAGCCGAGCCCAGCAGTGTTATAGCCTTTACCTTCAATATCATGCTCACCATCAACTTCATGACGACCATCGATAATTGCTTTGGTTAACGAATTACCAGCCTTTTTCTCGCTAATTTTCCAACCATAGGACCCATTAGCTGTGGTGGTAATTTCTGCTCCAGAATGGGTCCTAAATTTAAATGGTTTATCAAGCGTTGCATGTTTTTCATTGATTTTCTTTATTTGTTTATTTAAGGCCGTAGTATCAAAATGATATTTGCCATTTTGATAAGTTGCCCGGGTAATAATTTGATTTGTAGTTAGGTTATACTTTTCGTTTTGAACAAGGTAGGTAACTTTTTTCCCTTTTAATTTATTTAATTGTTTTTCCTCGTTCTTAACGGTTTTACTATTTGCAGTAATCGGCTGTTCCTTATGTAAAGTAATATTAATTTTAGTACTTCCTGCTTGATTATTTAGTTGATTAACGGCATTTTGTAAATCATATTTATTACCCTTAACTGCAGGAACTACAGTAACTTTCTCATTTTGGTAGACAGCATAAGCATTAACGGGAGCTTTACGACCGGTGTTGAACTGATATACCTTGTTGGTTAATTTGTTTTTAGCAATATTAAGAGAATCTTGATCAAAGTTATCCGGCTTTATTGATAAGTTTGTTGCCTTATGTGATGGGAAAAATGTAAACTGCTTTTTCAGTGCTTGATTAAATTTTTGTTCATCATTATTGCTAAACTTAGACTTGGTTGGTTTAGTTTGGTAAACCAGCTTATTGTCAACGTATACTTTAGTTGCTCCTGAGGTGCCCTTGACCTTATCAAAAGCTTGTTTAGCGGTTAACCCACCAACTGCAATATTATTGATGGTTACGTTTCTGTTGAAATGATTTTTCTGGTGAACAGTTATTCCGGCAATTATTATAATTAATAATGCGCCTATTCCTGATATCCAGTATTTAATACTTGAATGCATTGTACCTTCCTTTAATTGAATAATTGAAAATAAATAATTACGTTCCTATCTTAGCACGAGAAATTAATAACTCAATAAAAAATTCATAAAATTACCGTGTTCTTAAATAGCGATCAATGCCATCTAAAAGAAACTTAAAAAATAAACAAATATTTAATAACAGGAAGAATTTGAAGAAGATCCGCCAATTAATTATTTTTAGTGAAAAGTGAAAAAGATCATAAATAATAACTAAAAGAATGAAGAGGATGTTAGCTCGTAAAATATCCTTTGACCATTTATGATTGATGGTATACGACCAAATATTTGATATGGATGAAAAAAATGATGTCATAATAAAGTCCTCACGATTATTACGTAAGATTTGCATAAATGATAGCAATAATAAATAAAAAGATAGCAGTTAAGTATGAAACTTTAAGATTATCTCGCATTTTGTACACCTTTTTTAAAGTATATTGAATAAAAAAATCCCTATAATTATAATAGTGATGTTTTGAATTATCTGTAAAGGAGAAATTAATTTGAACTTACGAGTAAAGCATTGGGTTTATGGAGTATTTTGCTTATTAGTGGCAATAATTGTAATTGGTCCCAAATTACATGCTGCTTCAAATGCACATCCCAAAAAAGCAGTAGTTGAATCGCAAGTAAAAGAAAAACCAACACAAGAAAAGAATGTCAACAGTAGTGAAAGTCATATGCGAACCCCCATTGATTGGCATAAGTCTTCAGAAACAATCCCATACCCAGATCTAAGTAAAGTGAAGGATTTTTGGATTAAAGTTGACTTAAAAAATAACCGGACATATTTGTATGATGGTTCAAAAATCATTTATACAATGTATAGCACAGGCGGAATTTACAAAAAGGATCCTAAAACAGGTAAGATGAAAAGCGTGACCCCGACAGGAACATTTTATGCTCAACAAGAGCGCGGAGATAGCTTCTTTAATCAATCATTAAAAGAGGGAGCTAATTACTATGTTTCCTGGAAAAATCATGGAGAATACTTATTCCATAGTGTGCCGACGAAAGCGGATGGGAAATATAATGAGCGAGAAGCTGCTAAACTTGGAAAAACACAGGGCTCTCACGGGTGTATTCGGCTTTCGGTGCCAGACGCTCAATGGATGGAAAAGAATTTACCAGTCGGTACTAAGATTGAAATTGTCGGCTAATTGTGTAGCGCTAAAATTTTACAGATAATCAAAAGGAGATCAATTATTAGAAAGACGAAAATCATTTGAATGATTGAAATTTTGATTATTGGGATGAAGTATGTAAGAAGATTATAAAAAATAATTATAATTAGTAAAATAAGGTTACTCCCAAGTAAGTGATAAAAAAAACGTCCGTATTTTAATTGTGAAATCATATTAATAGTCCTCCTTAACTATTAAGGGTGTATTTTCAGGCAAAGTTTGAAGCCATTTAGCATCAGGAGTTGATACCTGGATAGTGTTTTCAATTTTGGGTACTTTTCGTAAATTGCGTGAGACTTGATGATTATTCATATCTGTAACAGGGGTTTCGATGTAGTTCCCATTAGTAACTCCTAACCAATTTTTAGCGATGGCTTGCTGGGAACCATTGATATGATAAATTTGTTGTCCCCGAGCATGAAGTAGGCGAAAAGAATTTTTTTGTGCTGGTAGATTAATCTGTGCGTGGATAATGTAAATAACTTGTCGCTTATTTGAATTAATAACTAGAATTCTTTTTGCTTGTTTGATGGCGATCAATTCAATAGGGGCGTTATTAATCTTGGGATATGCCCAATTTTCGGAGGAACGGTGAATATTAGGGACACGAAGCCGATTTTGATTAAGAATTTGGCTTGTTTTGCTGACCTGGGGAATAAATTTAGCAGCACTATATGTGTAAATATTAAAAATTAGAACAAAAATAAGGAATAGACCAGTGGAGATAAAAAGCAGAGATTTAAGTTCTTTATTCATATTAAATTCCTTTATTAATTTATTATTAAGTTTATCTTATCGTACTTGGGGAAAATAGGAGAATAAATTTTATGAAAAAATTGACAGTTTTTATTTTATCTCTATTCATGATGCTAATGGTAGGAAGCCAATCAGTATTAGCAAATAATCGCATTGATGCTTCTGCAGCGATCATGACTGATGCTTCAACAGGGCAAATTATCTATAAGCAAAATGTAGATAAGGCTCTTCCAGTGGCCTCAATTACAAAATTATTAACTATTTTGGTAATTGAGGATGAAATTCAACAGAAGCAACTTTCATGGGATACTCAAGTAAAAATAACTCCGGAAATTGCGGCTATTTCTAATGATACTGCTTATTCTTCAATTGGCCTAAAATCTGGTCAATCTTATTCAGTTCGGACATTAATCAATGCGGCCCTTGTAAAGTCAGCTGATGGGGCTACCGTGGCACTTGCGACCGCTACCGGGGATGGAACCGATGAATTCAACCTTAAAATGATGCAAAAAGCTAAAAAAATTGGAATGACTAAGACAAACATTGTTAATTCAGTCGGATTAGATAATGGCGATATGAAAAGTTTTAAGTTGGCTGATCTCCCTAATAATGCTGTTAATACGATGAGTGCACGTGATGTTGCAATATTATCACAATACTTTATAAAACATTATCCTGAACTTTTGCAAATTACAGCACAAAAAGAAGTGAAATTTCAAATAACGAAAGATCAAGTTAGAACTGAAAAAAATCTTAATAAGATGTTACCGGGAGAGCAGTATGCGATAAAGGGGATAACGGTTGATGGACTGAAGACGGGAACTTCTGACAGTGCAGGAGCCTGTTTTGCAAGTACAGGGAAGTATCAGGGACATCGCATTATTACTGTTATCTTACATTCAAAAGGGAGCAATAAAGATAATCGATTTAAGGCTACTCAGAATTTATACAAGATTCTTAAAACAGAGGACCGTTTACAAAAAATAAAAGTTCCATCATCAGTAACAACGCGGAAAGTAGCTAATGGTGTTGAAAAAACAATGAAACTCACGCCACAATATGTAACCATTTGGAGTCCGTACGATACAAAAACGAACTATACAATTGGAACGCAATATAAAAAGAAAAAACTAAAAGCACCTATCTGGAAGGGTGAACGTGTTGGCAGTTTAAGAATAACTAGTAATCAGATAGAAACGCTTAATGGTGAGCCTTTAACTTATTCCCTATATAGTGCTACCGATGTCCGCTGCGGAAACTTTTGGCAACGTCTCTTGCATTAAAACAAATTTCGACCGATTTATTATTCTTAGGATTATAATTTAAGCAAATAAATAAAGCAGGTGAGAAATTATGAAAAAAAGCCATATTGAGATTGGGATAGTGGTAGGAATTGTTGTCTTGGCAATAATTGGTGGTGCAATTTGGCGGCAGCAAAAGCACAATAAATATGTACAATCAACAACGCCAACGCTATTTTTCCATGGTGGAGGCAGTAGTTATCATGCAGAAGAACACATGGTAAATGCTGCTAAAAAAGCCGGGGTAACGAGTACAGTTTTGCGAGCTGACGTTGCTAATAACGGGAAAGTTACCCTTCATGGTTCAATGCATAAAGGGGCTATCAATCCAATTGTTGAGGTAAATTATGATAACAATAGACAGTTGAATTTTAATAAGCATGGCGAATATGCGACAAATGTTGTAAAGGCATTACAGAAACGCTATCGCATAACTAAGATTAATATGGTTGGTCATTCCCTGGGAAATATTTCGATTATTTACTATATGTTGCAAAATGGTAAGAATCAGAATATGCCTCAATTGCAAAGGCAGGTTGATATTGCAGGACATTTTGCTGGATTAAATTTTAAACAAGTACCTGCTGCTATTCGGCAACCAGTTGGAATGAAATTAAATAAAGACGGCAAGCCAAATGAAATGAATGCCACATATCGTCAAATGACAGAAGTACGGCAAACCTATCCGAAAGACCAAGTAGCAGTTCTTAATATTATCGGTGATATTGGTAATCATACAGATGGAACCGTTGATAATGCATCGTCATTATCACTCAAGTACCTAGTAGCTGCTCGGGCAAAGTCGTACCGTGTCCTAAAAATAACAGGAAAAGATGCTCAACATTCGAAACTTCATAATAATGCTCAAGTTGATAAGGCATTAATTAATTTCTTGTGGGGTAAATAACAAAAAAATCAGACGTAGAAAAATTCTGCGTCTGATTTTTTATTACATCTGGCTATGATGACAATGGTGAATATTTAAATATTGTTTAGTATATGCATCAACTGCTCGTAATGCTTGCGCAACGTCATCTGGAGTTACCTTAAATGGCAAACGATCCATGGTATCTTGTTCTGAACAGGCGGCTTTTCCAGCACTGAGCAATTCTTCATCAGTAACATTTTCTAAATGTAGATCAGCAAGAGTGGTTGGGAGGCCTAAAGAAAGAATAAATTGGAAGTATTTGTTATATCGCTCTTTATCAGCGCCTTCGAGCATTAATTGGGTAAGTGTTCCGTATGCAACTTTCTCACCGTGTGTTAAATCATGGGTTTCTTCTAAGAAAGTTAAGCCATCATGAATAGCATGGGCACCAGATAAACCACCACTTTCAAAACCAAGACCACTCATCAGGGTATTAGCCTCAACAATATTGGAAAATGCTGGCGTAACGACATGTGATTCTGCATCAGCTACAGCTAGATGTGAGTAATTAAATAACGTTTCTTCACACTTTTGAGCGATTGCATTTCCAACAAGGGTTTGTTTTTCACCAAGCATTGTGTCACTATGCGCTTTGGCAACTGCTTGTGCTTCAACATTGGTAGCTAAAGCATCGGCAATACCTGAAATAAGCATTCGAACAGGACCATTAGCGATAACTTGTGTATCAACTAAGACCAAATTAGGATTTTGATTGTAGAAGCGATAATGGTCGAATCCACCGTCATCAGTGTAAATTACTGAAAGACGAGAACAAGGCGCATCATTTGAAGCCAATGTTGGCATAATTACAACTGGTAAATGGAGATTATCGGCAATCGCTTTAGCAGTATCAACTGTTTTACCACCACCAAGACCATAAACGACAGTAACATCATTTTCTTTACCGATTTCTGTGACTCGGTTTACTTCGTTAGTGGATGATTCACCATTAAATTGAACACGGGTAACATCATAACCACTTTCTTGAAGATATTGTTCAAAGCGTTGTCCAACAATTTTATAGACTGTTTTACCAGCTAATAATAGCGGCTTTGTACCAAAGTTTTTAAGATACTTATCACTTTCAAAAAGAACGCCCTTGCCTTGGATGTAAGACGATGGTGAGCCAAATTCTTCAACCATAAAATTCCCTCCATTATTCTTTGTGTACAAGTTAACAATATCACTTTTGAAGCTTTGAAGGAAGCTTACTTGCTATGAATTAGGTTAAAATTAATAAATATGGCTCTCAGTATCTGGGGTTTCCGAATACTGAGAGCCATATTGATGTCCTGTGAGATTGATTTATAATTTGGTAACAGCTTTTTACTTTTATTAATTATTTATTATTCGCATCTGGATTAGTAATTTTAATCCGATTAGAATCCGTTGAAGAGTGGTTTTGCTCAGGTGCGTCAGTGCTGTAATCATCGACAGTCGAACGGTCCCCATTTTCTGAGTAAATACTTGTTGATTTGATTCCCTTCTTCTTTTCGATTCGCTGTGCTCGTTTTAGACCATTAGAGTAATTGTAATCAGCTGGGTTAACGTTTTTAAACCCTTTTGGATGGTAGAACCGTAAGAGATTCTTTTCGTTTAACGAATCAGAAAGATTTAATTCCTCATTTACAAAATCTTGATCTTTCTTTAACTTCTCTTGCTGCTTCTTGGTAAGTTTAGCTTCTTTACCAGTCTTATTATTGTAAATTGTGCCGCCTACACTAGTATAAGTTGGCGTAACAAAATCCCGATTACGGAAGGCAACCACTTGATTATGCTTGCTAGAAAAGAGATCAGTTCCAAACTGAATGTAGCGTTTACTGCTAATTCCTAACAAGTGAAGGAGGGTTGGAAGAACATCCACTTCTCCACCATAAGTATGGTAAACCTTTCCGTGACCCGTACCAGGGATAACAAACATTAGTGGTACACGTTGAAGTTGAGCATTATCAAAGTCTGTCCAATCATCTGCACTCTTTCCAAGAACACTTGCTAAGGAAGTATTCTCGCTGTTTGAAATTCCATAATGATCACCATAAATCATAATAATTGATTTTTTATCAAGTCCAGTCTTTTGGAGATAATTAAAGAATTCTTGGATTGATTGATCAAGATAATGAGCGGTTACAAAGTAATTATCGACGTTACTATCCCCAGTATTGGTTGTTTGGAAGTTTGGATCCTTATCTTCATCATCGAGCGTATAAGGGAAGTGGTTAGTAACAGTGATATATTTAGCGTAGAATGGTTGCTGTAAATTTTGGAGATATTTGATTGAGTTTTTGAATAATAATTTATCTTTAAGGCCATACCCAGTAGCCTTATCTCCAGAAGTATCATAATAACTAGCATCAAAGAAGTATTGATAACCTAAATTTTTGTATACATTATTGCGGTTCCAGAAACTAGCAACGTTGCCATGGAAGACCGCGCTCGTGTAACCGGCGCGTTGATTAAGAATAGCAGGAGCGCCTTGGAAGGTATTATCGCTTCCTAGCGTGGCAAATAAGGACCCTTGTGGTAAACCAAAAGTACTTGTTTCTAAAAGATTTTCAGCATCACTGGTTTTACCTTGCCCAACTTGATGGAAGAAATTATCAAATGAATACGTATCCTTGCCGTTATAAAGTGAGTTAAGGAATGGGGTAACTTCTTGACCGTTGATCTTCTTGTTAATTAAAAATTGTTGGAAACTTTCAAGGTGGATGATAATCACGTTACGGCCCTTAGCAATTCCATACATTTGTGGATTAGCAGGAGCGTAGTGTTTATCAGTGAATTTTTTTACTTTTAGTAGTTCGGGCTTAGTAGCACTTTGTCGCATATTGTTGATATGTTGCGATTTTACTAAATCATATCCAGTGAAAGTATCAATTCCAAGATATTTTACAATGTAAGAGCGATCAAATGTCCGCCCGAGTAATTGAGGACGGCTCATTTCCGCAAAAGATAAGTTAACTCCAAATAAGACAAGACCAACGGAACTAAATGCAAATGCTAACCGAGTTCCAATTGCTCGTGGATCAAATTTGATAACTTTACAGAGCATTAGAATAAGAATTACGACGATATCTAACCAGTAAAAGACATCATGAAAGTTAGTGAGGGCAAGTGAACTGCCACTTAACCCTTGATTAACTTTTGAATAACCAGTCATCGTAGCAATTGTCATAAAATCCGTAAATTCACGATAATAGATGACATTTAAATAGAGTAATAATGTGTTCGCAATGTCTAGACCCATAATAACTGGATAGAAGAACCGCGAACGTTTAAAGTAGAATGCTAAACTGTAAATAAAAAAGGTGGTTGCTAACGGGTTAAAAATTAAAATAAGGTATTGAAAAATTCCCGTAACACCAAGCTTAAAGTCAGTAAAGTAAGCAAACAGGGTCTTTAACCAAAAAAGGATAACTAGGAGGGTGAAAAAACCAATCCTAGTATCCACAAATTTGCTTAATTTTTTCATTAGGAATATTCCTCGCAATCAATATGGTTTATTCTAGATTATCGAAGTCTAATTTCGACAAATCAAGGATTATTTTATCATAGATTACTACAAAACATTCTTTTTATGGAAATCATTGAAGAAACTTAATTCTTTGCTGGAACCAAGGCAGGAACGGAAAGCCAGTCGTAATTAAATAACTTTTTAAGCTTTTCATTGACTGGAATCCATATTCCTGCTTTCAAGATATCAACCAGTGATGCACGCAAGGTATTATCTTGTCGGTACTGTTTAGTTAACGGAATCTTGAGTAAGTGGCCTTCTTCAGTAATTACGGTAACATTTTTCAGCGTAACTTTAATAATCTTAGCAGCAACAATATTTGGTTGACTAGTGTCTCTAAGTTTCATAATAATTCCTTCCTTCTATATTCTTTAGTTTACGTGGATAATATGAAAAAATTATGTTTAAAGCTCAAAGTTAATACTTAAATAGTTTTAAGAACTTGTAAGCGGTACAATAAGATTATGGAGGGATCGTTATGACTAAATTGAATATTTATCTTGTTCGCCATGGACAGACTTTCTTTAATATTTACAATAAATTGCAGGGTTGGAGTAATTCCCCACTAACTATGAAGGGTAAAGAAGATGCAAAGGTAGCCGGTGAGAAGTTGCAAAATATTCACTTTGATGGTGCCTTTTGTAGTGATCTTTCCCGAGCAATGGAAACAGCACAAGTAATTTTAAATCTTAATAATGCTAATTCTGTGGCACATCCCGTCACTGCTCCTTATTTTCGGGAAGAATTTTATGGATCATATGAAGGAACGAATATGGACTTTGCTTGGTATAATGCAGGTGCTCCTCATGGTCTTAAAAACTTTCGTGAAATTGTAACCGCATATTCCATTGGTCAAGCCAAAGACTGGCTAAAAGATGCTGACCCATTTCATGATGCCGAAAATAATGAAGAATATTGGCAACGAATGAATAAAGGGATTGAGTTAATTCGTAACGCTGATTTACCTGATAACGCAAATGTTTTATGGGTAAGTCATGGAAATACTGTTTTAAGCTTGGTAGAACGGTTCGGCCAAGGAAAGTACGATGTGACTGAACGACCAGCAAATGGAAGTTTGACGCGTGCAACCTTGACTGATAATGAGATGGAAATTGTTGAATATAATAAGTAAAGGTAATGCTCTGTGCTTGAATGCATGGAGTATTTTTAGTATAAATAAGAAAAATTTCAAATAGTGAAACTTATTCATGACTTTTGGCTAATAGGAGTAAATCAAGTAGATTAGGAGACAGATTATGAATGATAATTTCTCAACTACTTTGGTTAAAGCACAACAAATAAAAGATTATATCAAGAAGCATGAACATGGTTGTACGTTAACCGAAGTCGCTAAAAATGTTAAGTTAAACAAAACTACTACCTACCGCTTATTGCAAACCTTAGTTACATTGAATGACTTAATCAAGGTTGAGCGTTGTTACTATGTTAAGCAACAATTTACCGCTAATTATTTACCGGTTGGATGGCTTACCAGTCGGATAGTTCAACCATTAGTAAATAAATATGAGCTGAGTGCTTTTTTGGGGATGCCGTTTAACCACCAATTAGTAATTACCCAAGTCTTTGCCTTCAAAAAAAGACTAATTGATTTTTACCAGCTAGGAAAAGCCCAAGCATTTAATACCAGTGCAATGGGAAAGTGTGCGCTAGCTTTTATGAATCAGGCAGTCCAATCTGATGTACTAATGAGAACCAACCTGCAGGCACAAACAAAAAACTCGTTAACGGATCAAAATAGTTTAGCCTATAGTTTGCAAAACATTAAAGAGCAAGGTTATGCATTAGATGATGAAGAAGTGCAATTGGAAAATCGTTGTTTGGCGGTACCGGTATTTGATAAGAAAGAGCAATTGGTAGGAACGTTAGGAGTATTAGGAACAAAAGCAACATTGCAGCGACGAAAAATTACTAAGTTAGTTCATGATCTGCAAATAGCTAGTAACCAATTAACTGGCCAAATCTTTAATAACTAGGAGCCTTGATTATGAAAAATATTATTATTACTGGTGCTGGAACAGGAATGGGTCTGAGCATGACCAAAAAATTTTTAGCTAATGACTGGCATGTGATTATGGGAGTTCATAATCTTGATAAAGCTAAAGGGGTTTATCAAGAGCTTGTTCAAAAATATTCGCCTGAAAAAGTTACGCTAAAGCAAGTAAATGTAGGTGATTCTAAATCAGTAGCGGAATTTAGCAAGGAAGTAAATACCGAAAATAGTCATATTGACGCAATTATTAATAATGCGGGTATCTTTACGGGCGGGCAGCTCCAGGATTTAACCGAAGAAGAATGGGACAGGACAATGGCAGTTGATGTAAAGTCAATCTACTTAATGACTAAGGCTTTTGTTCCAGGAATGATTCAGCGTCGAGCTGGTAGCATAATTAATATTGCTTCAGTTGCAGGTTTACTTGGTGATTATAGTATGCCAGCATATAATGCCGCCAAAGGAGCGGTCGTCAATTTGGTGCGGTCGATGGCACTTGATTATGGTCCTTATGGAATTCGGGTGAATAATATTAATCCAGGTGCGACTAATACCCCGATGTTTAAAGAAAATCCAGAAACAGTAAAGCAAAGTTACCGAGATGCAAGCCCGTTAAAGAAAATCGCGGAACCAGAAGAAATTGCCAATGTTGCCTATTTCTTGGTTTCAGATCAAGCAACAGCAATTACTGGACAAAATATAGGTGCATCAATGGGATATGGCATTTGGAGCGGGCAACCCAAGCAATAAAAATAGGTGATGAAACCAAACCGTTAAATGTTTAATTTTATGGTAGAGATTAGTATAGACTCACAATGTTCAAATACGGAGGACATTATGAGTTTTTTACTTTTAAACAATAAATATGCATTTTTTGAGTTAATCTGACTTATTATGAAGTTTGTTGAAAGCGCTTGCTAAAATTAATAGGAGGGAGAGAGAAGACTTAAGGAGTGAGGATGATGGGAGAAGCAACAGCAGGGAAAAAGCATCGGTTTAAATTAAAAATGCCAGGTGCATTTACAATTTTATTCTTTCTAACAGTGATTGCAGTAATGTTAACTTGGATTGTTCCAGCAGGAAGTTATTCTAAGTTAGCATATGTTAATGATCGTCTCCAAGTAACGCAACCAACTGGAGAAAAAATTAGTTATCCTGCAACACAAGCAACATTAGAAAAATTACACATTCAAATTGATGTTAACCAGTTTAAATCAGGAGCAATTAACAAGCCAATATCAGTGCCGGGAACTTATAAGCGGCTTGAACAGCATCCTGCATCGGTCAGCGATATTTTTTCTAGTATGGTTGATGGAACAATTGAATCAGTTGATATTATGATTTTTATCTTAGTTTTAGGTGGCTTGATTGGTGTCGTTAAAGCAAGTGGTGCCTTTGAATCTGGATTAGCCGCATTATCTACCAGAGCTAAAGGAAAAGAGTTTATTTTAGTATTCCTTGTAACAGTTTTGCTGGCACTTGGTGGAACGCTATGTGGAATTGAAGAAGAAGCGGTTGCCTTTTATCCGATCTTAGCTCCTGTATTTATTGCGATGGGGTATGATTCGATTGTTTGTGTTGGAGCAATTTTTTTGGCGAGTTCGATTGGAACAACATTTTCAGTAATTAATCCGTTTTCAGTTGTAATTGCGTCAAATGCTGCTGGGACAACCTTTACGCAAGGAATGACAGGACGGATTTTTGGCTTGGTGATTGCAGTTACTTGTTTATTATTTTATCTGCATTGGTATGCACGCAAAGTACAACAGGACCCACAGTTTTCCTATTCGTATGATGATCGGGATAAATTTGATCAAATGTGGGGAATGGCTACTAGTGAAGAAAAAGATCAGCAGTTTACATTAAAAAAGAAAATTATTTTAATTTTATTTGCTTGCGCCTTCCCCATTATGATTTGGGGAGTAATGGCCAAAGGATGGGCTTTCCCTAACATGGCATCAGCTTTCTTGAAAATTGCTATTATCATTATGTTTTTAACCTGTTTTGGACATCAAGATGGTTTGGGAGAGTACAAGACTACAACAGCATTTTCTGACGGTGCGGCTAGTTTAGTCGGTGTATCATTGATTATTGGCTTGGCACGAGGAATTAATAAAGTGCTTAATGATGGCTATATTTCCGATACAATTCTTTATGCTTCTTCAAAAATGGTTGCCCATATGAATGGGACATTTTTCATTATTGTGATGATGTTGGTATTCTTTGTTTTAGGTTTTATTGTGCCATCATCATCTGGTTTAGCAGTGCTAGCAATGCCAATTTTAGCACCACTAGCTGATACGGTTCATATTCCGCGATATACTGTTGTTACCGCATACCAATTTGGTCAATATGCCATGTTATTCTTAGCGCCGACTGGGTTAGTTATGGCAACTTTGCAAATGCTCGATATGCGATATTCCCATTGGTTGCGTTTTGTGTGGCCGGTAGTTGTCTTTGTTTTAATCTTTGGTGGTGGATTATTGGTAACAGAAGTATTGATTGCAGGCTAATAAAAACGTCTGGGTAAGAGAAATTTTCAAACCCAGACGTTTTTAAGCTTCCTTTATTTGATTTTCATTTGTAGTATGATGTTGCTTTCCTTTTTGCCACTTCAAACCAATCCCCGTAACTCCACTTAAAATTGAGAAGACTGGTGAAAAAAGACTAAAGAAAGCAAATGGTAGGAAGTGAAGGACTGGTACACCAAGGGTTGAGGCTGCAAATGATCCAGCGACTCCCCAAGGGATTAAGTAGTTAATAACGCTTCCGCCATCCTCAAGAACACGACTAAGAGCTAATGGTGAAAGGCCCATTTTATCAAACGCTCCCTTAAATGCCTTACCGGGAAGAATAACTGAGAGGTACTGTTCCCCAACGAAAAGATTAATTCCAATACCGGAAAGAATTGTAACAGTAATAAGGCTACCGGGCTTATGAAGGTGATCAACGAGCGGCTTCATTGCCGACTGAACGATGTTAAACTTCATCAAAATTCCCCCAAGTGAAAGGGTGACGATAATGAGGGAAACTGTTCCCATCATACTACTAATTCCACCACGGGTAAGCAGAGTATTAACCGTTGCATCGCTAGTATGGGCAACGAAACCATCACTAATTAATTTTGCTAGTGCTTGAAGAGAAATTCCTGGCTTTTGGAAGAAGATCATGACTACTGTAACGATGATATTGATAAGTAAGGTTGGGATGGCTGGAATGTGGCGCCATGCACAGATAAACATTAAGGCAATTGGTAATAGAACCCACCATGAAATCGTAAATTGTTGATTAAGGATAGCCATTGTGTGGGCAATCTTACCGGCGCTTATATGAGAACTGGAATTACCAAAGAACCAGAATAGAATTAGCGAAACGATAAAAGAAGGAATCGTTGACCACATCATGTTCTTGATATGAGCGAAAAGGTCACTGCCGGCGATTGCAGAGGCAAGATTAGTTGAATCAGAGAGTGGCGACATTTTATCACCAAAAACAGCTCCTGAAATGATTGCGCCCGCTACTAAAGCAGGGTTTGCATTAAGAGCAACACCCATTCCAAATAAGGCAATTCCAATTGTCGAAATCGTTGTAAAACCACTACCGATTGACAAACCGACTAAAGAACAGACAACAAAGGTTGATGGGACAAAGAATTGACTACTAATTAATTTGAATCCCACAATCATAATTGTAGGAATAACTCCTGCTTGAATCCAAACAGCAATTAAGGCGCCAATAAGAATGAAGATAAAGATAGGGATAATTGCAGTACCGATACCTTCTTGGATACCCTTATGAATCTCATCCCAACTCGCACCACGTAACTTAACCCAAAAAATAAGTAAAGCAATGACGAACAGGACAGGGATCTGTGGTGACAAGCCAAACCTAATTACGGCAGTTCCTAAAATTATTAGCATGATAAGTAAGAGGGACGCTGCCTCTTTGAAACGAATACTTTTCATCGTTGTTCCTCCTTAGAAAAGAAATAAAAAAAGTCCCGTTGATATTTTTATCAACGGGACGATTATTTAATCGCGGTACCACCCACCTACGCATACGATTTTATGCGCACTCATATCAGGTGGTAACGGCACTGAATATGGCCGGACAATTCAGATCTCGTGATAATTCGAACTACTCCGCCTGACCGGTTCGCACCTAACCACCGGCTCTCTTACACCCAACGAAGGATCTACTGAAACGATAATTGTTGAAATTATAATATCGTGCTTAGATTTGAATGTCAATAACTAAATTAAAAAATAATGAGAACTAATAATGACTAGCCCACCGATGATTGAATAATAAATTAAGAAAAACGGCGGTAAGACTTGTAACAACAATCCCGTTACCAAGGATAATTTGAAATTCGGTTGGCATATGCTGGAATAATTGAGGATACATGGTGATCCCTAATCCTAGTCCAATTGAGACAGAGGCAGTAAGAAGGTTGGCGTTGTTAGAGAAGTCAACTTTATGAAGTATCTGCACTCCTTGGACACCAACCATCCCAAACATAACGATCATTGCTCCACCAAGGACAGGTTCTGGAATAACAGTTGCGAGGGCATCAACTTTAGGCAAAAGACCGAGCAGTAAGAGTAAAAAGGCGGCATAGTAAACTGGCTGGCGACTTTTTACTCCTGACATTTTAAGCACACCCACATTTTCAGAAAAAGTAGAGTAAGGGAAGGTATTAAAAAGTCCGCCTAAAATCGCGGCAATCCCTTCAGCACGGTATCCGCATTCTAAGTCTTTGGTTGTTAATTGGCGGCCAGTAAGGTCACTAAGAGCGAAGAAAACCCCAGTTGATTCAATCATTGTCGTGAGCGAAACAAGAATCATTGTGATCATGGCACTGAGGTTAAAACGAGGAACACCAAAGAAGAATAATTGAGGGGCATGGAACCAAGCGGCTTCATTAACTGGTTTAAGCGAAACAAAGCCCAATGTGCCCGCGATGAAAGATGAAATTAAAATTCCCAATAAAATAGCGATTGATTTCATAAAGCCACGAGCAAAGGCATTGAATAACAGAATAATGGCAATTGTTAGGAAGCCGATAAGAAGGTTAGCAGGATCGCCAAATGAAGCCGCAGTTGGTGTACCACCGCCTAAGTCCTGGAAACCAACTGGAACAAGGGTAAAACCAATAATAGTTATTAAAGATCCAGTAACTACTGGTGGGAAAAAGTTTTTTAATCGCGCAAAAAAGCCAGCAATTAAAAAAACGAAGATCCCGGCTACAATAATAGCCCCATACATATAAGTAATTCCTAGCTTTCCGCCAATTGTTTCGAGGGGAGTAACAGCTTGGACTGCACAACCGAGGACAACTGGCAGGCCAATGCCCGTTAACGGCGTTCTTTTTAATTGCAAGAGAGTCGCAATACCACACATAAAAATATCAATTGAGACAAGGTAAGTCATTTGAAGGGTGGAGAAGTGTAAGTAATGACCAATTAATAAGGGAACAAGAACATCCCCGGAATACATTGCGAGTAAATGCTGAAAACCAAGGATAAAATTTTGCCATTGACGAGTGAAAGCGATTTTAGTACGATGCCGCGGGGCTTGAATAGATGAAACAGGTTCTTTCAAAATATACCTCCTCAAAAATTAACACGCCTAAATAAAAATAAGAGACTGAAAATTCAGTCTCTCTACCGATCTTTAAAAGCCTTAGGTTAAAAACAGACAGTGTCAGTTTTTAAGAAGTGCTTATAGTCTAAAGTTTACGGCTTTAGGTAGAGACTAACCGACCATATTTCGGTATTATATAGGCTATTTATTTTAATGTAGTTATCCTAGCATTAATACTAAATATTTTCAATGGTTTGTTCGGCATTAATGATGTTTTTGATTAGTTTAGACAATTAAAGTTCAGCTTTTCTCGTATAATCCGGTTAATCTCAGATAGTGGTATTATTAGAAAAGTACATTAACTACTGTGGAAGGAAGCGGATAATATGCAAAAGCTAATGAGTAGTTGTACTGCAATACTTATCGGAAAGAATGCTACGATTGATGGTTCAACGATTATTGCACGTGATGAGGATGGTGAAGATGGGGTAAATCCTAAGACTTTCAAAGTATTTCCGGCCAAGGATTATACTGGTGAACATTATGTTTCAAAATATAATGGGTTAACTGTTGAGATGAAGGGCCAAGGATGCCGTTATACTGCGACTCCCAACGGCGTGCCTGACGAAGGACGGTGGGATGAACAAGGCATTAATGAATATAATGTTGCAATGAGTGCTACAGAAACTGAGATGACAAATGCCCGGGTGCTTGGTCACGATCCGTTAGTAAAAAACGGGATTAATGAAGATTCAATGGTTTATCTGGTATTACCATTTGTTAAATCTGCCCGCGAAGGAGTTCAACGCCTTGGATCATTAATTGAAAAATACGGTACTGGTGAAAGTAATGGAATTGCCTTTAGCGATAAGGATGAAGTCTGGTATTTAGAAACCGGGGGCGGTCATCAATGGGTGGCTGAACGCATTCCTGACGATGCCTATGCGATTGCACCAAATATTATGTGTATTGAAGAGGTCGACTTTAATGATCACGATAGCTTTATGTATGCTCCACAAATTAAAGAATTCGTGGAAAAATATCATTTAAATCCTGATCCACGAACTTTTAATTTCCGGAATATTTTTGGTACCCAAGATGAGGCAGATGCTTACTACAACACTCCGCGTTCTTGGTATGGTCAAAAGCTCTTTACTCCATCCTTAAAACAGGAGCCTACTAGCCAAAAAATTCCATTTATTCAACATGCAGAAAAGAAAATTGCCGTTGAGGATGTAGAGTACTTCCTCTCATCGCATTATAACGGCACCCCTTATGATCCAATGGGAACTTATGCTTCTGGAACACCAGAGGAACAGCGAAAATTCCGTTCAATTGCACTTGATCGTAATCAAAGTTCGTGTATTTTACAAATTCGGAATGACGTACCAGCACAATATGCTGCTATTCAATGGATTAATTTTGGCTTTTATTGCTATAGCCCTTATGTTCCGTTCTTTACAAATATTAGTGATACGCCGGCAAAATATAAGTATGCTACTGATGATGCTCAGCCGGATAAGAGTGCTTATTGGTTAAATAAATTGTTAGAAGTGATTGTAGAACCACGCTATCATGAATTTATCAATGAGGTAAATGATTTCCGAGATCGGTGTCAAAGCTATGGTGTAGGACGAGTGGATACAATTACAAAAACAGCCCAGATTCAAAATTCAGCTAATTTAATTAACTATCTAACTGAACAAAATATGAAAACCGCTAATCATATTCTGAATGAAACGCATGAATTGATTAACCAGCTTTTGCATGAAGCATTGTTGAATTCTAAGTTCCAATTTGAACGTGGCGATAACTTATAAAAAATCGGAAGCTTGAGAAAAAAAGTTCTCAGCTTCCGATTTTTATTTCCACCAATGACGATTAATAAGAAAGATGACACATGCCAACATTAAGACAATCGTAATAAAAATTGTGAAAACCCATGAATAAGTCCCATTCGCAAGAGGTAATTTGACGTTTTCACCATAAAAACCAGAAACAATTGTTGGAATCGAGAGAACAATTGAGTAAATGGTTAGGTATTTCATCGTTTGGTTTAGGTCACTATCGAGAACCTTGCTATATGCATTAGATACACGGGCAGAAACATCTGAAGTCATCTGTGCCATTTCTAGACCTTGTTGTGCTTCAATAATTACATCATCAAGATCATTATATTGCTTAGTAGTAATATGATTACCAAAGCGGCGTTTAAATTCTTCAAGAAGGGAAACATTTCCCTTGAGAGAGGTAAGGATGTAAACTAGCCCAGTTTCAATTTCCATAAATTGGTTAATAGCTTGGCGTCCTGTTCGCCGTTGAAGGTTTTGCTGAATTTCTTGTCGTTGTTGGTCTGCACGACGAAGCGGACCAAAATAATCAGTCGAAAGGCGGTAAAGGACAGGGAAAACTAAATTTAATTTATCATCATTTTCACCGTGTTTTTTTAATAATTGTAACTGATTAGCAATGATTCCATTTACAAAATTAGTTTTTGCGTTTGTAAATGTAATGATATTGTTTGCGGTTAACATGATGCCGATTGGTGCGGTCTGAGGAGCAGTAACAGCGTGAGTTGGCACATAGACGTCGAAAATTAATAACGTGACCCCTGCATCTGGGTCAATTTCAACCCGGGCTTTTTCGTAGGGGTCAATTGCATAATCAAGTAATTCTTGAGTAACCTCATATTTTTCAATTAAATCTAATCGTTCGTGGGGGAGAGGCTCGAATATACTTATCCATTTACTATGATCATTAATTTGTTCTGTTGTTAACATCAGTACTCATCCCCTTAATTTAACTCATATTCTATTCAACGCTATTATTGGGTAAAAGTAAACCTACTTAAAAATATTCTAAATATTTCTTGGAAAATAAAGTAAAATAACCTTATTAGAATTGAGACTAAAGAGAGGTGAAGCAGATGAATTATCGGTGGCAAATCAATGAAAAATTAGCTGATGACCAGGTGGCAAAACCATTACGCAAGCTGCTTCATGACCAATGGCTGCTTCCTAATCGGCTAATTCACTATTTAAGAATCAGACGAACAGTGCTTGTTAATGGCAAATACAGGTCAATGAATGAATTCGTAGCAAAAAGTGATAACATCCAGTTACTATTTGGTGGGGATGAAATTCGTACACCTACCGCAAATGATTATGTTCCGTCTTCTTCGCCCCACTTGGAAGTCTTATATGAGAATCGTGATTTGTTAGTGGTAAATAAACCCCGCGGGCAAAAAACGCATCCTAATTATCATGGTGAGACAGGAACATTAATGAATGATGTTGCAGGCTATTTAATAAATAGTGAAAATAATGCTTATATGGTTCATCGGATAGATTTGCAAACGAGTGGGGCAGTTGTTGTTGCTAAGAATCCCATCGTCGTTCCAATCCTCAATCGATTAATTAGCGATGGACAAATTCATCGGCAATATTTGGCAGTAGTGGAGGGGAAAATGCCAACAGGGGGGAAGTTTGATTGGTCGATTGGGCGCAACTCACAGAATTCCCACCTTCACCAAGTAAACGGTCAAAACGCACAGCCTGCCTTGACCTATTATAAAACCCTTGCCAGTAATCATGAGCGTTCGTTGGTCAAACTACGCTTAGTAACTGGCCGTACCCACCAACTTAGGGTTCATTTAGCTTATAGTGGCCATCCAATTGTTGGTGATCCACTTTATAACCCTTCTTCAACTGAGGGGATGCTGCTTCATGGTGTATCGCAAAAGCTTATATTGCCCTTCGTAATGAAATCTTTAAATATTAGTGCACCATTACCATCGTATTTTGAAAATTATTTGGTAAAATATAGTTTAGCTAAAAAAGCAAATTTAAATAAGGGAGGACATTAATTGTCACTTTTAGAGAAGTTGTATGGACCATTTTTTGATCCACATAACTGGGCAACAGTCGTTACATCAGGGCAGGATTGGTTAATCATTTTTTCGTTGGTTATGATTGAATGTTTACTGTCAGTGGATAATGCTGTTGTGTTAGCGGCTCAAACACGAGTATTACCGACGTTAAAGGAACAAGAAGAATCGCTTTTCTATGGGATATGGGGTTCTTACATTTTTCGCTTTTTAATTATCGGAATTGGTGTTTACTTGATTAACTTTTGGGAAATCAAAGTTATTGGAGCGGCTTACTTAATTTACCTTGTCTATCGTTACTTTCATAATAAATTTTTCGGTAAGCGAGCAATGCGAAAGACGCGGGAAGGTAAAACTAATTTAACTGGGCGCAAACTTTTTTGGACGGTTGTTTTACAGATTGAATTTATGGATATTATTTTCTCCATTGATTCTGTGTTAGCATCGTTAGCCGTATCTGATAATCCGGTTATTGTTTTAATCGGGGGCCTGATTGGGATTGCATGCATGCGAGGAATTGCTGAAGTTATTATGAAGCTAATGCGAAAAGTTCCTGAGTTAGAACCAATGGCATACATTTTAATTTTTGTGATTGCCATTAAGCTTTTCTTAACGATTCCTGCAATTGATATTGAGATTCCATCGGGAATTTTCGGTAGTTTTATCTTGCTTGTTTTTGCGGTAACGATTATTATTCACTTTATACGTAGATCACAGAAAAAGAAGGTAGAATAAAATGACAATTGATGCAACAGCTGAGACATTTGATAAGGATGTTCAAGGTTCAATGACTGTTGTTGACTTTTGGGCACCATGGTGTGGTCCATGTAAAATGATGGAACCAGTGATGCAGAAGCTTGAAAAACAATATGGCGATAAAATCAAATTTGTGCGAATGAATGTTGATGGAAATCAGGAAATTGCACAACGGTATAAAGTAATGAGTGTACCAAGTCTAGTCCTTTTTAAGGATGGTCAGGCAAAAGAAAAAGTAACGGGATATTATCCAGAGGCTAAATTAGCACATTACTTTGAACGAAAAATAACTGAATAAAATTAATGAAAGGCAGAGGCTGAAAGAAAACTTTTATTTTCTCTTAGTCTCTGCCTTTTTGGATGGCGAAACCTATTTATTTAAAATGAGGACGATAGAAGTAAAAGAAAATAAGTGCCAGAATGAAGGTTAGACAATCAGAAATAGCTTGAGCAGCAATAATTCCGGTATAACCAAATAATTTTGCAGAAATACTAATTACTACCCCGAAAATTAATCCTTGACGACAGAAGGAGAGCCAAAATGCTGGCGTGGCCTTTCCCATTGATTGGAACATTGTTGTAAAAACAAGGATGATTCCGGCGAGAGTTGTCGAGATTGACAGCCAGCGAAGCATCAAAGCACCTTCTTTTACTATTTTGGGGTCACTCATAAAAATTCGAATAATGTGGGGAGCAAAAATAAAAAGAATAATAGTGAGAATAAAGGCAAGACTCGCAACGACTTGAATATCAAATTTGACAACTTTATTGAATCGTTTTTCATCTTTAGCGCCATATACGTAGCCGATTAAAGGTTGTGCACCAAATGCAAAACCAATCATCACCATATTGATGATCATGTTTGCTTTCATCGCAATTCCCATGGCGGCTACACTATCAGCACCATGAACAATCAAGTAACGATTGGTTAAAGCAACAGCAAAAGTTGCCATGATGTTAGTAACCGAGGCCGGGATTCCAATAGCGTAGATTTCAAATTGCAGCTTCCAATTGATTTTTGTTTCATGAATTGAAGTCGTTAGTTTTTTACTCTTTGTGCGCAAATAATAAATCATTAAAATATCACCAATAACAGTACTTGTTACTGTAGCAAGTGCTGAACCAGCGGCACCAAGCCCACATGTGAAAATGAAGATCGGGTTTAAAACGATATTAATTCCGGTACCAACTATACTGGCGATCATTGACTGAACAGCGAGGCCTTCTGTTCGTAAAATGTTAGTTGGTGAAAGTCCAAAGATAATGAAAGTAGCGCCCCAAGCGATCACTAAATAATACTCACGTGCGTATTTCCAAGTAGCAGGTGAGGCTCCTAATAAATGTAAAATTGGCGTTTGAAAGATAACCATTATTGCAGTTACGATGATTCCACAAACAATGGGTGCATAGAAACAATAACCACTAACAAAGCGCGCTAATTTATCACGATGTTCCCCAAATAATCGTGAAATAACTGAGCTTCCTCCTAGTCCAAAGATATCACCAAGAGCAATCATTAAAGTAAAAATTGGTGCCCCCTGAGAAACCCCAGCAACTAGATTGGGGTTACCTGTTTTAGCAACGAAAAAAGTATCAACCATGTTATAAATCAAAGTTACAGCCATGCTTAACACGACGGGGAGCGCAAGAGTGAAGTATGCATGCTTGATTGAAGAATGTTCAAATAACTCGTCCATTTTAAATCTCCTTTTAATAATCTGCTAACCATTTTACGCTAGTCAGAATATAACATGAAAGGCTAATTATTTTATTCAAAAAATGATAGTCACTAAAAAGAGTGAATAGGGAATAACCTTTGTATGAGATTACTTGCTGTTCACTCTTTATTTATATAAATTACGAGGATGCGGTTCACCCTTAATTTCATGTTTAACATGATTTAGCATGTCATCAATCATCTCAATAACATGAGGATCATCTAAACCATAGTAAACACGTATCCCTTCTTTATGCCGGCTAACTAACTGGTAGCGATACAAAATACCGAGTTGCTTTGAGACAATCGGTTGAGCAAGGTGAAGGTCATTAACAATTGTTTTAACATCAACTTCACCATCATAATGCCGAAGATAATACAGGATGGTTAACCGTGTACTATTGCTTAGAACTTTATAGATTTTAGCAGCTTCATCAATAAAGGCTTGTGTGGAAGACAATGGTTGCTGCTCCTCCTTTTAATCGGTTTAGTAATTATTATACCAAACTAAAGAAGACGAATAAGATGGGTAATTAATCCACTGTCCCAAAAGACGTAGCAACCAACACCAATATAAATAACCTTCATTAAGATTTCACTATAATGTTGCATAAGTTGCCTAATTAGTGGAATGTTACCTATTTCCTTAATGATAATCACGATCGCAATCGAAAGGGCCGCAATAAAGAGAAGTGCCTGGGTAAATTGGTGGAAGGTAAGGTTCGTTAAAATTGGTAAGAAAATTGAGAGGTTACAACCAGCACAAACTGCCAGATAGGTTACTAATGTTGTAATAATTGGGCCATGTTTCTCGGAATGGGCTGGATCTTCATCGTTATCGTGCAGAGCCATATAAATAGGGAGAATCCCAAGTATTCCTAAAATCCATTCAGGGAGGAAAACAGCGAGTGTCTTTCCTAGTAAAAAACTGATGGTAACGAGGACAAACAGGGCGCCGAGGTAGCCAATGATTACGTCGCTAAGTTTGTAACGATCAAGCAAAAAAATTAGGATAAAAAAGAAATCAAGGTTTACAGCTAAAAATGTGATAAAAATAATCCACCAATTCATAATTAATTCTCCTATATATCAAATTCGATATGTTAAATATATATCGAAAACGGTATATCGTCAAATTATCCCTCAAAATAAGTATAAAGTTTCTCTGGGGTAAGAGATTTCCGTTGTTCGGCACTAAAGTCTGCTTTAATTTCACCATCTTTAAGAACGATTAGCCGATTACCATATGTTAGAGCATCTTCAAGATTATGGGTAATCATTAGGGCCGTTAAGTGATCTGTGGTGATCCGTTCATTAGTAGCGTGTAATAAATTTAAGCTTGTGTGCGGGTCAAGAGCAGCAGTATGTTCATCTAGCAAAATGATGTCGGGTCGTTTGATTGTTGCCATTAAAAAGCTTAATGCTTGCCGTTGCCCCCCAGAAAGGGCGCCGGTAGCTGTATTCATGCGATTCTCCAGACCATTATTCATTGTTGCAGCTAGCTTGGTGAAACGTTCCATGTTGCTTTTTAGTTTACGAGGAATAAGATGGCGACGTTCACCACGTTTAGTTGCTAATAGCATATTTTCGGCAACTGTCATTCGGGCAGCCGTCCCCAATTTTGGATCCTGAAAAACACGGGATAGGAAAGCCGTGCGCTGTTCTTCGGTCGTATTGGTAATGTCTTGTCCATTATGCAAAATTTTTCCTTCGTCAGCGTGTAGGTTTCCACCTATGACATTAAAAAGGGTTGATTTACCAGCACCATTCGTTCCAACGATTGTAATGAAGTCTCCTTCATTAATTTTCAGATTAAGTCCTTTAAGAATAGTAGTTTCACTGGATGTGCCCTTATTAACAATGGTTTTGACGCCTTGTAATTCTAAAATCGGTTTATTCATGAGGCCGGACTCCTTTCAAAATTGGCTTTTTAAGGTGAATACGTTCTTCAAGTTGTGGCAACATCATGCAGATTGCGAGAACAACTGAGGAGATAAGGTTGAGGTCGTTGGCAGAGAAACCAAGTTGTAGAACGGCTAGTAAGATAATTCGGTAGATGATACTCCCAAGAGTAACGGCGACAAGTCGCTGGTTAAGCGTTAATTCACCAAAGGCTACTTCACCAATAATGATTGAGGCAAGGGCAATAACAATCGTTCCAATTCCCATATTAATATCAGCATATCCATTATTTTGGGCGATTAAAGCACCACAGAGGCCGACGATTCCATTTGACACCATTAGGCCGATGATGACCATTGTATCGGTATGAATCCCAAATGATTTTGCCATCACCGGATTATCACCAGTTGCGATAAAGGCCTGTCCATAGTCAGTTGAAAGGAAGAAGATCAGGATTACAGTAATAATCGCGATCGTCACTATTCCCAAGAAGACACTATCAAAGTATTGGGGCAAACTTCGCATGAATTCACCACTAAAGAGGGTCTTTTGGCCAAGCAATGAAACGTTTGATTTACCCATAATGCGGAGGTTAACGGAGTAGGCGGCGGTCATAGTTAGAATTCCGGCTAACAAACTTGGGATTTTTCCTTTAGTGTAGAGCAAGCCAGTGATCAAACCAGCGAGCATTCCAGCACCAATCGCAATTAAAGTTGCCAGAAAAGGATTGATACCATGGGTGATTGCAGCAACAGCACTGGCGGCACCAAGAGGGAAAGTTCCTTCAACAGTCATGTCAGCAAAATCAAGAATTCTAAAGGTTAGGTAAAGACCAAGACCAAGTAAAGCCCATAATAGTCCTTGACCGATTGACGATACAATTAGATTCATTTGTAAACCTCTCCTTTCGTTTCTGCATCCTTTTCAAATTGAGCGGGAATTTGTAAATTAAGTTTTCGAGCCTGCTTAATGTTGAGAACAGGAGTCCCATGCTTCATGTATTTAATTGGGGTATCAGCGGGCTTTGACTTGCCTTTGAGGATTGCGACCGTCATCTTTGCACCCTGGACACCTAGAGCGCGTTGGTTAACACTGTAAGTTGCAACGCCACCTTGCTTAACCATTGTGTCAGTTGCTGGGAAGACTGGTTTATTAGCGGCATCGGCATTCTTAACTAAGGTTTGCATTGCTCCAGCGATTGTATTATCTGTTGGTACAATTACTGCGTCGACTTGGCTAAGCATTTGCTCGGAAACCTGATTTAGATCGTTACTGTTAGCAATTGAATAGGCCTTCAAGTTAATATTCATCTTGCGACATTCACGTTTGATTTGGTGGTAACCGGCTACTGCTGAAGCATCACTTGAAGTGTAGATGACTCCCAGTGTTTTCATTCGCGGCATGAATTGCTTGATCAAATTGAGTTGTTCGCGAATTGGTGCTTGGTCAGATACTCCGGTGATATTGCCACCAGGATGCTGATTATTTTTCACTAGTCCAGCTGCTTGGGGATTGGTCACAGCACCAAGGACAATTGGTGTTTTGGTAGTAGAATTAGCTAATGCTTGAGCAGCAGGGGTCGTAATTCCAAAAAGAACAGTTGAGTTATCATCAACGAGTTTTGAAGCCATTGTCTTAAGATTACTTTGGTCACCATTCGCGTTTTGATATTCAATCTTGATATTCTTACCGTTGTGGTAACCTTCCTTTGCTAATTCATCAACATATCCTTTATAAATTTCATCCAACGCGGGATGGTGCATTAAAGTTAATACACCAACTTTTGGAATTCGCTGCTTAGTTACGAATCCATTATTTTCCCTAAAGAATGCGAAACAAAGGAAAGCGATAATAATTGCAATTAAACTATACATTCTTTTCATCTAAAAATTCACCTCACAAAATAATAAAAAACGAGAGCCCACATGACGGACTCTCGCTTTTGGAAAGGCAAAATAAAAGTCCGCATGTGGATCCATGCGGACTGAAATGAACATCAAACTCAGCCGGCACAGATGCAATCTGTTTCTTCAGGTCGCATCCATGACGAAACAACCTGAATTACCGGCTTTGCCAACGAGTATTAACGTTGATAGTTTGATATACGTTCATTATACTTACTCCCTACATAATTAATTGTTGTTAAGTATAACTAATGATTATAAAACTGTCAATATAATTATTAGAATTTGCTAAGAAAAAAGAGTAAGGTAGAAAAAATCTTCTATCTTACTCAATAATTATACTACTCGTATCTTAGTTCATGCTGATGTAGAAACTAGGAGTGTAGTAGTTGATGTTACCAGTTTGGACGTTTTGACCTGGTGTAGGAGCTTGGATGTAACCACCATTACCAGTAGCGATTGCAACGTGGTAAGGAGCACTATCTGGACCCCAGAAGTAAAGGTCACCACTTTGAGCGTTTTGAATATCGTATTGGTGGGTACCAAGGTTAGTTTGTTGGTAAGTAGTCCGGTAGTTTGAACCAAGACCGTATGCATATTGAACTAATCCTGAGCAGTCAAAGCCGCCTGGTTGGTTACCACCCCAAACATATGGAGTACCAATTTGTGCTTGAGCAACGGCAACCGCATTAGCAGTAGAACCATTACCTTGGCCAGCAGCAGTTGAAGTTGCTGGAGTAGCAGTCACAGCTGCAGTACTTTGAACAGTAGTGTTACTTTGGGGAGTAGCAACTGCTTCAGTAGCAGCGTATGTAGTTTGTGTTGGCGCAGCAGTGTTAGTAGCTGCTAAAGTAGTAACGTTATTATTAGTGTTTGCAGCACTAGTTTGCGCAACGTTAATAGTGGCAGAAGCAGCACTTACTTGGGCTGGAGCTTGGGATGCAGCACTAACTTGAGCGGCGGTATTGTTATCAGAAGCAGATACAACTGTTGTTGGTTGTGCTTGGTCAGCTACGTTGCTTGCGTTTGTAGTAGAAACCACTGGAGTAGTTGATGCAGCTGTTGTTTCAGTAGCTTCGATGGCTGCTTGACTAGCAGTAGCGTTATCAGTGGCAGTAGCAATAGTTGCGGCAGCAGAAGCAGTACTGATAGCAGAAGATGGGATAACTAATTGTTGACCAACGTAAATTACATTAGGGTCAGCTAATTGGTTAGCAGTAGAAATTGAATCAACAGTAGTAGCATATTGTTGAGCGAATCCCCATACTGTATCTCCTGATTGTACTTGAACTTGTGTGTCAGCACTGGCAGTGTTAGCAACAGCCAATGCACCAGCAGCACCTAAGGTTGCAACAAGGACTTTTGACATTGTTTTTTTCTTAGCGATAATTATTCACTCCTGAATTATTGTTTGTTTTTTTCTTTTATGCATGCAACTAATTTGTGCACTCTTTTACTATATGATGATATTGTGAAAAAAATATGAAAAATATCTTAAGGGTGGCAGTTGTTACATAATTGTTAAATTGTTGTAATAAATTATAGTGGGGCATCTAGAAGGCTTAGTACTTATTCTGTATCTTTTGGCGAATTGCAAATAATATATCCTTCAGGCATTAGTTAAAATATTATTAGTTCATAATGATGAAAATGAAGCTAATGAAGGGTAATAGAATAAAGGCTAAATTTTTAAGATGAGTTGACATTTAATTATTTCTTTTTAGTTTTTGTAACAAACCTATTAACACACTGACATTAAGTGTCATTAAAGCAGTGAATAAATAGCATAACCATATTGGGAGATCATCTAGCTATCGCCCCCCACGTGCTAAGTCAATAAGAAATAAAAAATTTAAGGCAGAACAGATAGGTAAAAGTATATCATTATTTGGTTTCATAAAATTATTTCTCCCCCCATGATTTATCTAATGATAGCAAACTGTAATTAGCCGATCTATTTTTGCAGTTTTACTTATACTGAAAACCAGGTTTAAATTCCCAACAAATTGAAGCTCTTACCTAAAATATGATAGTATGGATAGCAGTTTTGGCTCGTAATAAGTAAGAAAAAGAGGAGAGAATATAAATGGCAGTATTAGATGTTGAAGGCTTGACGATGAGCTACGCGGATAAGAAGCTCTATGAAGATGCCAGCTTTCAACTAGAAAAACACGAACATATGGGAATTGTCGGGCAAAATGGCGCTGGAAAGAGTACCTTGATTAAGATCCTGATTGGAAAAACGCTCCCAGTCGATGGCACTATCAAATGGCAAAAAGGGGTTAAAATTGGATATTTAGACCAGTATGTTGATATTCCAGCGGGGATGACCTTGATTGACTTCCTCCATACTGCTTTCACGGAACTTTATCAGCTTAATGACCAGATGAACAAACTTTATGCGGATTATGCAGAGAAGATGGATGATGAGCTTCTCACCAAAGCAGGCCGTATTCAAGAAAAACTCGACGCTAATAACTTCTATGAAATTGAAACGGAAGTCGAACGGGTGATGAATGGGCTGGGATTGACAGACATTGGGAAGGATCACGTTGTCTCTGAAATGAGTGGGGGCCAGCGATTAAAGATTATCCTTGCGAAGATGTTATTGGAGAATCCAGATGTCATCTTACTAGACGAACCGACGAACTACCTTGATACGGCCCATATTGAATGGTTAATTGGTTATCTTAATGATTTTGATGGGGCCGCAATGATTATCTCTCACGATTATGACTTCCTTGAACAAGTCACGAATACAATTTGTGATGTATCATTTGGTAAAATCACCAAGTATCGAGGGAGCTTCCAACAGGCAATGCGGCAAAAGGAAGAGCGAAAGGAAGCTCAAGAACGGGAATATGAGAAGCAGCAAGTAGTCATTGAAAAGGCACAACGGTTTATTCGGAAAAATAAAGCTGGTTCAAAATCGACTATGGCTAAATCGCGGGAAAAGATGCTTGCGCGGATGAAGAAGATTGATCCGCCTGAAGATAATCTGAAAGCAACCTTCCATTTTCCATATGAAAATACTGGATCGGCCAACGCGCTCCGAGTAGAAAAGCTATCAGTTGGTTATAACCGACCATTACTAGCACCGGTAACTTTCTCAATGACAATGGGCGAAAAGTTATTATTCACGGGATTTAATGGGGTTGGTAAGTCTACCTTGATTAAATCAATCTTGAAGAAAATTCCAGCACTGGGCGGAACGGCAACCTTCTCACCATCAGCCCGGATAAATTACTTTGACCAAGATCTGGAGTGGGATGACCCGACCCTTACACCATTGCAAACAATTCAAAATATGTTCCCAACGATGCAGCCACGGACGATTCGGACAAAGTTAGCGCGGGCGGGAATTAACGCTGCAAACACAATGAAGGAAATGAGCCTTTTATCAGGGGGAGAACAGACGAAAGTTAAGTTGGCGATCCTTGAACTAACCCCATGTAATTTTCTTATTATGGACGAACCGACAAACCACTTGGATGATGAGACGAAGGAAGGGTTGAAGAAGGCTCTGCAAGATTTCCCGGGAAATTTAATTTTGGTTAGTCACGAACAAGGATTTTTTGAAGGATGGCTTGATAAGATCCTTAACGTTGAAAAACTTAGCTTGAAATAGAAATATATGAGACAATGAATTCAAAAAGGAGGGGAAACGAATGCCCTATTCACTTTCTGAAATCATTGTCTTATTTTTTACCTATTCATTTATTGGTTGGTTATGGGAAACTTGTTACTGTTCAATTAAGGATCATCATTTTGCCTATCGTGGCTTCTTATTTGGTCCTTATTGTCCGGTGTATGGATTTGCCATTACGACGATTTTGATTACTACCTACCCGTTCCAAGATAATATTTTTCTGCTATTTGTAGTGGGATTTATTGTGGCTTCGATTTTTGAATATGTAGCAAGTTGGCTGCTTGAAAAACTTTTTCATATGAAGCTATGGGACTATTCGCATCTAAAGGGAAATATTCAGGGAAGGGTTGCTCCCCAAATTTCGTTTTTCTGGGGAATTGGCGTTGTCTTGCTGGTTAAGTTCGTTCAGCCATTCATTCAGCGGATTATTAATTGGGAAGAATCATGGACCCACGGGATGCTTGCTCTAATTATCGTTCTTGTGATGGGGATAGACACTATTCTTAGTGTTATTAGTGTGGAAAAATTCCATATTACAACTCAACAATGGGATGAGCGAGCAGCCGCGTACCGAAAGAAGCTGCTAGATCGACTTGAAAAAGCAACTCCTAAGGATAAGCTGGTAATTAAAGACCACCTTCAAGATTGGCAACACCATTTTGCTCAACATTTAAATCAAGATGAAGCTGGAAAACAATTGAGTTGGAACCATCGCCGGCTAATTAAGAGTTTCCCTAAGATGAAGATTACTGACAGTAAATACTTTAATAACTATAAAAAGGACCTTAAAAATAAATAAGACCATCATAAAATTCTCGCTTTCTTAAGGGGAAGTAGTTATAATAGCGTCAAATTCATAAAAAGGGAAAGACAGACCATGAAAAAAGAAACAAAAATCATCTGCGGAAGTGTACTGGCGTTTTTGATTATTTTGTTTGGGATTGTAGCGATTATTATCCATGAATCCCCTCAAATTCAACGTGAGACCCATCCGACAGATATAACCGTCAATGAATTTGTTCGTCAGATTGCACCGGCTGCCCAACGTGAACAGAAGAAATATCATATTCCGGCAAGTATTACGATTGCGCAAGCAGGACTTGAATCTAACTGGGGTCGGAGCCGGTTAGCAAATAAATACAATAACTTATTTGGAATTAAGGCTAATAGTGATGACGAAAAGGTGCAAATGTATACTACCGAAAATATTCGTGGTAAAAATGTTCAAGTAAAGCAATACTTTACGGTTTACAATAGCTGGGCTGATTCAATTAATGCGCACACGTTACTAATTGTAAATGGAACTGCTGATAATCATGCACGTTTCCATGGAGTACAAACAGCAAAAACTTATCAACAGGCAGCTTATGAATTACAGCGGAATGGTTACGCAACCGATCCAGATTATGCCAGCAAGCTGATCTATGCGATTAAGAAGTTTAATCTTGCCCAATACGATAATGTTAAATAATAATTTAAAAGCGTGGGGAACGACTCTTGTAATGAGCTATTTCTCACGCTTTTATAACCTATAAGACACTTATTAATGTACTTCGCTTTGCATACTGGTGGAAGTAACCCGTTGATGACGGTACCAGTGAACTAAGAGACCAAGGACTAAGCCGACAAGTGCTGGAACAAGCCAGGATAATCCCATACTTGCAAGTGGTAAGTTGTTTCGTAATGCAGCAACAGACAACCCAAATGAACTTTGACTAACAACTGCTGGGAAAGCAATGACCATATCACCGAGAGCTGGTACAACGGTGAAAAGGACCACAAAGAAGTAGACAACGCCATCACGCTTAAACAGTGGTGATGTAACAGATAAAAGGATAAGCACCATTGATAATGGGTAAAGGAACATTAACATTGGTGTTGACCAAGCGATGATTTGATCTAACCCAAAATTAGCAGTAAGGAAAGAGGCAAGACAACTAAGTGCAAGCCATGCATGGTAGCTAACCTTTGGAAAGTGCTTATGGAAGTCTTGAGCAAAAGCAGCAACTAAACCAACAGCCGTCGTTAAACAAGTGACAGTTAATAAAAATGCTAATACAACTTGGCCGAATGCACCGGCATAAGCATTAACTAATTGGTTAAAGGCAACTCCACCATCTGGAGAAACTTTGAAACGACCAAGAGACATTGCGCCAAGAAGGATCAATAATAAATAGATAAAAGCAACGGCACCCATCGAGAGGACACCAGCTTTTGCAACGACTTTGGATACATCTTTTGCTGACCGTTGCCCCATAGAACGAACGGCAGTTACTACCGTTACTCCAAAGGCAAGACCAGCTAGAGCATCCATGGTGTTGTATCCTTCAAGGAAACCATTTGTAAGGGCGCCATGAACATAGGCACTAGTTGTAGGCGCAGTGGCAGGATTACCCAGCGGACGAGCGAAGCCAACGACAAAGACTAGGAATAAGAGTGCTAAGAAGACAGGATTTAATACTTTTCCAATGTTAGCGAGGATATCATTTTCTCGGTATGAGAATAAGAAGGCAGCTACAAAGAATAATGCTGAGAATAATAGCAACGCGAGTGGTTGGTGTTGTTTATCAACGAATGGAGCAAAGCCGACAGTGAATGAAACGGTAGCTGTCCGCGGGGTACCAAATAATGGACCAATCGTAGCATGGATAAGGACCATGAAGACCAAGGCAAAACCAGCCCCAAGAGGTCGCCCGATATCAAAGACACCTCCTGCACGAGTAACTGCTACCGCCAGAACTGATAGAAGTGGTAAAAGGACTCCGGTAATCAGAAAGCCAACTGCGGCTGGTCCCCAGTGACTACCAGCTAATTGACCAAGATGTAATGGGAAAATCAAGTTTCCGGCCCCAAAGAATAAACCGAAAAGCAATGAAGCAACAACTAAATAGTTTTTGAATGTTAACTTGCGCGATGTTAAATCTTGCATGTTTTCTCCTCCTAATCTGATCCCAACAAAAAAGTCCCTTAGCCAAAATGGCTAAGGGACGCTGAGCGTGGTACCACCCTATCATTGTACTGCTATTGCTAACAATACCTCACACGTACGGCTATAGTAGCGATACGCTGACACGATAATGGGTGTAACCACTACAGCTTACTGGTATTTAAGCTATAGACTCGAAAGTGATTTTCAATTAGAGTTAAATCTGTCCCCTCACACCAAACGGGACTCGCTGAAGATATCGTCTAACATACTCTTCTTTCTCATTGCGATCGAATAATTAAATTGTTATCATTATTCTAACTTATTTCTCATAAAAGTCAACAGTAAATTAAAAATCATTTATAATTTTTTAAATCTTCGCTGCTTTCGGCATATGCAGGGTCACCATTTAATGCCCGTGCAATGGCGCGCTCGACAGCAGTATTAGAAGTGATATTTGCAATTGCGAGTGGCTTCTCATAACGTTTAGCATGATGATTGGCGAGCTGACTAATCCGGTGGTGAATTGCATCAATGCAGACAATCACAAAGTCAGCATCCCGAATTTCCCGCTTTAATTTACTGCTGGAAACTTTTTCTTCAGCAGAGGCATCTAATCCGCGGAATAGACCATGGTGCTTATCAACGACTGGTTTAAGACCCTTAACCTTGCTACGAATTCCAGTAATAACAAGTACCTTTCGTTGATGAAGGTCATAGTCAAGCTTCTTCTCATAATCATGGCGAGGATTTGTTGGTTTTTTGACACTTTTGGGTTTAACTGGTTGTTTGGTAGTGTCGTAATCCTGCTTTTCGTGGATCCAACGAATTGAGCCGTCTTTAGCATCGGTTAAGCCATTTCCACGATCATAGTAGGCAAAATCAATAACCATTCCTGGCTTAATATCGCGACCGGGGTACTTAAATGGATCGATTACAATGGTATTTGCTGGTGCTTCGTCAACGATTGAATTACCCTTAATTGTATTACTAAGTTGAAGTACATCAGAACCGGGCACGCGTTTTAATTCACCGTATTCAATCACATTGACTTTTTCAGGGGTGTAATCGCTAAGGTGGTCACCGGTGATCCGGCGAATAACTGGAAGGCCACGGACCTTTTGTTCATAGTCTAACTGGGCAATATCCCCATCTTCAACAGGAAATGGTAATGCATGCAGAATTGCTTCCGGATAATAACGGTGGTTAATCTCGGCACCACTTAATTTTCGGTGTACTAAGTAGCGATTGTCAGCTGCTAATCGTTCTTCTTCAGTAATTGTTTTAGGAGCCGAAGTCGATGCACTCAAAGTTACCGTTGGGCCGGGCGTTTCTTTAACACTGGTAGGACCTGTAAGTAGTGATTTTAGTGTTTTGCGTGCTTGTGGAGGTAACTCGTTTGCTGTTTGAATTTTGCGTTGAACAAATCGTGGTGCGTCTTGTTTAACGGGGGTGCTTTCTTGATAATGATTTAAAATATTAAGAATGGTGGTAAGACTCCGCTGAGTTTGCAATAAACTTTGTGGATCATCAGCGGTATTATTTAAGAGGTCAATTAATTCTTGACGATAATCGTAAACTTCCATATTATTTTCCTTTCTTAAAATAAGTTACTAATTTCAATAATAGCAGTTAGTTAGTGTGATGTCAGTAATTAAGTGTGGTTTAGCTGATTTTCTACGGTATAATAAGAAACAAATTTAGAATTGCGAGGATAGAAAATGGCACAACGGTTAATAAAATTATTTTCCCACAACGATTTAGATGGATTTGGGGCTCCATTATTATTAAAAACACTACAACCAGTGATGTTTGAAGACACAGAGTTTGATATGACAAACTGTGGTGCTGGTCGAATTGACGAAGAATTAAGTCGGTGGATGCAAACGGCGGAGGTAGGACGCTTTACAGATGTTTATATTATGGATATGACGCCAGATAGTGACTATTCATTTAAACAGTTAAATGAACGCTTTGCCAACCATTGGCTTGTTTTTGATCACCATGAAAGTGAAGTTGAGTTACGCAAAAAGTATGCAGCCAATAGTATCGTACCTGCTGATCCGGCAGTTAACCCAAGTGCCACAAGCTTGGTATGGGACTGGTTAAAACAACAATCAGCTTTTGCAAGGGTTGATGAACAACGGCAAAAGGATCTTACTTACCTTGTGGAATTAATTCGGGCATATGATACTTGGGATTGGCAAAATGATCCAGAAATGAATGATCAGGAACGTGTTGACGCCGATAATTTCGATCAGCTCTTCTGGTTTTACCCGCTCCAAGATTCGGAAGAGTTTGTTCAAAACGTCTTTAATACCAGTTGGCAACAATACCAAGAAGAAAATCACCTTTTGATTCGAACACTTAATGAACGGCGGGCAAAGTATCTTAAGAGCCATTTGAAAGATGTTTTGATTACAGACATCGATGATTATAAATTTGGGGTCGTATATGCAAGTGATTATAAGTCTGAAATTGCCCATGAATTATTAGAACAGCATCCAGAAGTTGATGCGGCTCTGGTAGTCAGTCCTGTTAGTGTATCGCTTCGGAGCAACGGAAAGTTAGATGTAGCTAAATTTGCTGAAAAATACTTTAATGGTGGCGGGCATGCAGATGCAGCAGGAGGCCGGTTAACGGTTAATCCAATTGAAGTCGGTGAACAGGCAGTCATTGATGACCTCAAGCAGACAATTGCCAATCATCAGAATGAACAAAAATCGAATGAAAGTACTCTTGCAGATAATCTTGATCCCGAAGTAGCGGCAAAGATGGCAGCGTTGTTTGGGAAAAGTAGAGAATAAATTTTTAGTATATTAATATTTAAAATTCCGGCATCGTGAGAAATAATTGCCTCCTTGAGCAGGTTATTTCTCACTTTTTTAAACTAAAAAAGAACCATGACCTCAAGCCATAGTCCTTTAATTGAAAAGTAAATCAATTATGCAGTGGTGTGACTGTTGTGGGTAACGCTGTTTTCACGATAACCAAAGTAGAATTGGATAGCAGCAATTGCAATGTTTACCCAGTTCATTGTAAGGAACCAGCCGTTAATGGCGTTGCCGTCGTGAGTCATGCCATAATATACCCAAAATCCAATTACGATAGCACATACATTAATCCATGCAAATGTCTTTTGTAGAATTTGGTTGTCAAGGGCAAACCACATCCATACAACGTTTACTACAAACCAGATTGCAAGAATCCAAAAGATAACGTCGAACATAGTATTACTTCCTTTCAACATCCTATCTACATATACCATAGATAATACTTAATAAAGAAGACTTACCTTTCACTATCTATTATAGTCGAATTTTATCCATGAGCAAAAGATAAAGCATTATTAATATAAAGTAATAATAGCTGGAATAGAAAAGTGCAGATTCTTGTCTTTTACGTATATATCTTTATAGAACTATTTAATAGGAGGATATTATGATTGCCCAGCGAAAAGTTGAAGGGACTGAACCGCTTATCCTAAAATTAAAGAAAAACATGATCAACTCAGAGAAAAAGAACAAAAATTGCACGAAAATCAGCAGCTGATAATTAAAACATCAATTGTAGCAATGAGAGCGCTGAATATTGATGAAACAACCATCAAGAAAGAGATAAAAGAAAAGTTTGACTTGTCAGACAAAGAAATTAAGGATTATTTTGCCGAATAAAATGAGGAAGTCTCCAAATTAATTATGGAGGCTTTTTAGGTAACTCCTAAAGATTAAGGTATAATAAAGCTTTAAATATTAAGATCTGTGGGGAGGATCTTTATGAGAAAAATAGCACTAATTTTGATGCTTTCATTGACAATGCTGGTCGGGGTAGCTTGTGGGAGAACATCCTCAAGTACTAATAGATCAGCTAGTAAGATGACTAGTTCTTTATCGAGTACACAACAAACAAGGGACGATACAGGACTAAATGCTGAACGATTAACACCTGAACAAACTGCTGCTCTTGTATTGTATTATCGTGATGCCCATATGCCAGGTGCAAATGATTACGATTATTCTGCTGATATGGAAAACAATGATCAAGGAGCAACGGTTAAGATTTATGATAAGAAAGCAGTTCCGCGAGGAGAAGGGCCCTCTACCAAAACTTATCCTCAGGGTGCTACAGTTTTATATACTATTAAGTTAAATTCAGGAAGCAATGAAGATGGGACGCATTTAAATTCAACCTATTATACGGTTATTGGAAATAAGGTTTATTATGCGAATGGTAGTGATGGTATTCGTAAAACAGGGGTAACCTTAAATGAAATGGTGACATATGTCAAAGTTCATGGAGAAGTTAATCGTGTTTTGAAAGTAGCGAAAAACACCAAAATTGTTGATATGCGTGGTAAAGTTACGATTACGGATAAGGATGGCTTAACTACTCAGCAATTAGGAACATTAGTCGGGTTGCTAAAGAGCCCTGATTGGTTTAAAAATGGAGTTCAAAATGGTGACATGTATTATGGAACACATTATGGTTATGGTGAAGTTTCTGATTATCAATATGTAACAACTAAGGATAAATTGGCTAGTTATATTTGGTTTAAACGTAAAGGAAATGATGTCACAATTAAAATGATTGAACCAGATAAAAATCAAAACATGGCGAAGGCCCCAATGACCACTATACATACTACGGTTACTACTTTGATAAATGATTACTATATAAGTGAAGATCAACAGGATGAGGTTAATACATATGCGGATCAGTTAAAAGCAGAACCGCAAAATTAGAATAATTACTAAGAAGGCTATATTATGAGTAAAAAAGATAAGTATGATGTTCAAAAGTTTACGGGAATTCCGGTTGAAACAGATGCTAGTGGAAAGTATCAGTTAAAGTTTGACCAAAATGGGGAAGCTAAATTACATACTTGGCGGACAGGAAAGCATACTAAAGGTAAATTTAAGCATCCAGGCCAATTAATGATGACGGAAAATAACTTGACCGTTGTAATTTTAAAAGCAGAACCAATGGCTTTTAAGGATCGTCATAGTGAAACGCCTCTACAACGATTTTTAACTGTCGATGTTACAGAAGATGTACTGAAACGAGGCCTTGCAGAATTAAAGGAGTGAAATTGATGAAAACACTGGTGATAGTGGCGCACCCTCAACTTGCAAATTCATCGACTGAATCGTTTTTTAAGGCAGCCGCTGATGATGAGAATAACGTTATGTGGCATGAATTAAAAGCTCCTTTTAATATTTCTCAAGAGCAGGAGTTGCTTAAATCGGCAACTCGAATTATTTTTCAATTTCCGATGTATTGGTATAGTGCGCCAGCGATCTTAAAGCAATGGCTTGATGAGGTATGGAATTCACAACTTACAAGTAGTTATTTGCTAAAGGGCCGCGAATTGGGGATTGTCACAACAGTTGCTCATCCCGCCTCTGCTTTTCAACCAGGCGCCAGTCAAGAGTATACAATTGCTGAAATTTTACGACCATATCAGGCTTTAGCACACGCAATGGGGATGAAGTATTTACCAGCATTACCAATCTATCAATTCGCCCAGCAGAATGAAGAAGAGCGCCAGTTATTATTTATTCAATATCAACAATACTTGACCTTAGATAATTTCTTGCATTTTAGTGATCAGACACAATGGTTTATTGATCGCCTAAACACCAAAATCGCTCGAGAGGTAGATCCTCTTCAACAAGTTAAATTAGAACAATTATTATCACTTTTACAAGACCAACAAGAAGAGCTAGATGATTTGCACACTTCTATCGGCTGGCTACGGGAAAAAGAGGATGACTAAAATGGATGAGAATCAACGATGGGCACACGAAGAATTAACAAGATTAATGAAAGATAGCCCAACATATGAAAATCAAGCTTTTTACCGGGCATTAGATCAGTTAATGCTTAAACAAGCACAACGTTTAATTAATGCCGCCGGTGAGCTCGATGGTCGTAGTTGGGCTGATAAATAATTAATTTAAAATATAAAGCAGAAGTCTACCTACCACTTCAACAATAGACTTCCACCTTATCAGATAATTGTTTCAAAATGAAACTAGGGGGTTATAAATACCCGTAATTCTAATTGCACGATTAGAATAAGTCACCAAAAAAACTTATAAGGACTTTGGGAATATTGATACCTTATAACTAAGTCAGTGAAACGATAGGTACTAGAGAATTATGAATAAAATCCTCATATATTATTATAAAACAAATTATTGATTTCTATTATTTTATAGTGAGTCGTAAATCGTTTCGGAGTTTGTCAGCAAGAATAACTGCTTGATTGTGTTTTTCATCTTTTGCCCCGTAAAGGAGAATGACGTTCTGACTTGGCAACTGATTTTGGACAATTGCCTTTAATGAATTATAGTAAACAGGATTGTTGCTTAATTCTGCTAGATAACGCTCTTTAAATTCTGGATAGCGAGCGATGTCATGACCAAACCATTTCCGAAGCTCGGTACTGGGTCCAACTTCTTTGAGCCACTTATCAAGATGTGCATTTTCTTTTGAGATTCCGCGGGGCCAAATGCGGTCAACGAGGATACGATAACCATCTAAATCTACAGGTTTAGTATAGATTCGTTCAATTTTTAGTTCCATTATGCCTTCTCCTTTAATTAGTGTTATGTTTAGGATAGTTCTTTTTAGGAGGAAAATAAATATGCTAACAAAATATCAACAATTTTTTACTGGACGGCCTACAGTCGAAATTGCGAAGGATCTTTTAGGAAAGCTAGTAAAGTACCAAACTGAAAATGGGATCATTGGTGGTTATATTGTTGAAACAGAAGCATATTTAGGGGAAAAAGATTCTGCATCGCATGCCTTTAATGGCCGACGCACTGGCTATTCGGAATCTTTATATGGGATGCCTGGAAATATTTACCTGTACCAAATCCGTGGACATTATTGTTTTGATATTGTGGTTCAGGATGCAGAAGAGCCTCAAGGAATTTTGCTCCGCGGAATAGAACCAGCACTAAATATCGATAAAATGATCGAAAATCGGCACATGTCAGGGGTAAATATTACTAATGGTCCTGGCAAATTGGTACAGGCGCTTGGAATTCATTCACGGGATTTAGACGGGCAGCCAATGGAAACAAGTCCACTAACTGTTGATTTACATAATTATAAAATTCCTGGAGAAATCGCTATTTCTGCGCGGATTGGAGTTAATTTAAAGGGAAAAGACGGACTAAGTCCACGCCGCTTTTATGTAAAAGGCAATCCCTATGTATCAAACGTGAAAAAACAAGACATGGATCTGGAATGTCATGGCTGGAAGGGGTAAATAATGGCACTAACTTATCAACAACTATTAACGGCAGTTCCTGTTGTTCTCGATGCGGGTAATGTTCCGAATATTGTCGGGGATGCGGGGATCGGTAAATCTGCTTTAGTTCGTGAAATTGCTGCTAATATGAATGCGGCATTATTCACTACGGTTGTCAGTTTAAGTGAAAAAGGAGACCTTGCAATTCCAGTTCCTCCATTGACCAGTGAATCCTTTGTTGAAACGAAAAATTATGGCCGCCTTGCAAATGTACAATTCGGCTACTCTGAAACTTTAATCAGCATTATTAAGTATGCCGAGGCCCATCCTAATCAATCAATTATTTGGTTTTTAGATGAATTTAATCGCGGAACGCAAGCTGTTCAAAGTGAATTAATGAATCTGGTCCTTCAACGAAAGATTAATTCTTTACGGTTGCCTTCCACAGTGCGGATCATTATTGCGGAGAATCCTGATTCTACGATGACAGGCTTTACTGATCGTGAATATGGTGTTGCGATTGGGGATGCCGCGATTAAAGATCGAACAGTTCGTCTAGTAATGACGAATTCGACGGCTGAATGGTTAAAATGGGCAAAGACCGTTGGAATTAATGGCCTTGTTTCCGCCTATCTTACACAATACCCTGAACAATTATTAGTTATTGATCCGAATAATGAAGATTTGGCCCCCACGCCGCGTGCTTGGGAAAGAGTTTCCCGCAATCTTGATCAATTACAGGCGTTAGATCAGAAAATGCAAAAAGAACTTGCCGCTGATATATTTAGCGGTGACCTAGGTGACGAAGTAGGGGTGGCCTTTGCTCAGTTTGTCCTTGCACAGGGGCAAGAGCTTACCGTAGCGATCTTGAAAGACGCTGAAGATGGCAAGGAGCAGTTTGAAAATGCTGATGAAGCAACCAAAATTCAAGTATTACGGTCATGGCTCAGTCCTAAGTTGGCATCTGAAGAAGAGGCAGCTTTATTTATTAAGTATCTTCAATTAGTTAGTGAGGATGGTCAGTATGCGATTGTTCAAACAGTTGGTGAAGATTTCATCGACCTCTTGCAAGCGATGTATGAACAAGCCATCAAACATCCTCAAGGCTCAGTAGCACAACTTTATCAATATTTTGCGGAGGTTGCGACGCGTGGTGATAATCAATGAGTTTAGGTGACTTCCTAGCACGATTACGCCAAAATGATGGAAGAAATAGCCATGTAACGTCTGCGCAACGGATTAGGGATGCAATTATTAGAATTCTTCAAAAACAGCGACTTTTCGGAGAGGTGTTGTTACAGCTTCCACGAGAAAATGATTTACATTTACCCGCAATGATGGGATTGAGATGGGATGACAATCGTCTTGTCCTGGTTATCAATCCAGAAAAATTAGCACATATTCGTAATGATGAATTGCAAAGTTTATTAGAACATGAAGCCCTTCACCTTATCTGGATGCATCCATTACGTTATGCTTCTTATCCTCATCCAGATTTAGTTCAGATTGCGACCGATGTAGCAGTAAACCAGTATTTAACTGTGGCGCCCCAGGGAACAGTAACCCTTAGTCAATTGGAGAAAATTCTTCGTCAAAGGCTAATGCCAAAATTAGATTCACAGGATTATCTCAATATATTAGAACAGCTACCCGCTGAACAACAAGAAAAATTACATCAACTGGGCCTAAAATTAAATGGTGGTAAGCAAAAAGAAAATGCAACGGCAGATAAGGTTAAAACAGCCGAGACTCATAACGGCTGGCAGGAAGCTAAGGCAAGTCGGCAGGTCAGTAATCAGATCGTGCGGTTAGCGAATATCAAGCGGATTTTGAATCGTTCCTGGAAGCAAACCCCGCAACGAGATCGTGGGTTATTACCGGGCAACATAAAATCACAGCTGCAAAAAGCTCGCCAAACCAGAATAGTTGATTGGCGGCAGATTCTTAGGCGGCAGTTTGGATTACTTGCACGAGGACAAGTTGATTCGCATGCTCGCTTTAATCGTCGACAGCCGCTAAGAATGGATTTGCCTGGCAAGGTTACGAGATTGGATCCGGCTGTTGACATTTTTGTTGATAATTCTGGATCAGTTACCGACCAAGAAATCAGTCAAACACTAACGACGCTTGAAACGATGCTTAAGAAAACGAAACTGACAGTTAACGTTTACTCGTTTGATACTCATGTGACTAGCAAACAAAGACTTCATGATGGTAAAAAACTTAACTTTAGCCGGACTGGTGGTGGGGGAACAAGCTTTCAGTGTGTTTTTGATTATCTCCATCAGCACCACCTAACTAAACGTAATCGCATAATTATCATTATTACTGATGGGTGGGGAGAGGAAAAAATCAATAATTATCATTATCAAAGTGTTTATTGGCTAATGATGACAAAGGCTAACCAATTATCGGTAAAAGAGCCACGGGGAAGAGTACTAGAAATGAGGGGATAATTGATGACGACAATCTTAAACCCACAGGCCATGCAAAAGGTCCTTACCCATAGCAAGGAATATGAGCGCGCGATTGGTCTTCTTAATAAACGGTGGGATCCAGATGAACAGCCGATTTTTCGAAACGTTCTCCAGTCGGCAGATGTTCAATTTGCTCGCCAACTCCAAATTGCGGGATTAATTAAGGGGAAGGTTGAGTTAAGTAATTACCAAGAAGTAAATCAATTACTGATGCAACATGACTCCTGGTTTTCAGAAAGTGCACGGAAAACTTTATTAACTCCTTTTTTAGATTGAAGCAAATTTACATGAACTTCTAGTAAGCATAGTATAATAGTAAGTAATGTAACCTTTTAAGGAGGTCCTGCACATGGCAGTGAATAACGAACTAATTAAAGACGACTTATACGAAGCAGTTAACGGGGAATGGCTAAAGACAGCGAAGATTCCTGATGATAAACCAGCTACCGGGGGCTTCAATGACCTCGTTGATGAGATTGACAAGCAACTGATGGATGATTTTGATGCCTATGCAGAGGGCAAGGAAAAGTCTGATGATTCTCGGTTTAATGAGATGATTAAGCTATATCGCCTTGCTAAAAAGTTTGATTGGCGTAAGAAAGTTGGCCCACAACCGCTTAAACGAATGTTGGCAAGTGTGGAGAATCTTAATTCATATGAAGATTACCAATCTCAGTGGAAGAACTGGATTTTAGCGGGAATGCCTTCACCGATTAATTTTGATATTGATGCTGACATGAAGAATGCAACTGTTTATGCCTTATTTGCCTCATCTCCATCCCTTATTTTGCCTGATAAGAGCTACTATGAAGCTGAAAAGAAGGCACAGCACGATCAATTACTCCAACTATGGTCTTCAATGGTTGAAGCCTTGATGGATAAGTTGGGTTATAGCAAAGAAGAAACAAGAAAGATTATTGATGATGCAATCAAATTCGATGCCCTTCTTGCGCCAAATGTAAAGAGTGCTGAAGAAGCCGCTGATTACAGTAAGATGTATAATCCACAAACGGTTGCCGAACTAGCTAGTGCGACTGACCAACTTGATATTGCAGCAATAATTAAGCAGTTAGTTGGGGAAGAACCGGCAAAAGTAATTGTGACAGAACCGGACTACTTTAAGGCCTTGAACAAGATCTTACAAGATAACTTTGAGCTCTTTAAAAACTGGGCATTAATTCGTGTTATTCGCGAAAATGCTAGTTACCTTGATGATGAAATGCGTGAAATCAATGGACGTTATGGTCGAGCACTTTCTGGAAGCAAGAAACCAGTTAGCCAACGTAAATTTGCGTTCTATCTTGCACGTGACATGTTTAGTCAAGTAGCTGGGGATTATTATGGAAAGAAGTATTTTGGCCCGCAAGCTAAGGCAGATGTTCACCATATGGTTGAGCAAATGATTAAAGTTTATAAGGGCCGCTTGACCAATAATCAATGGCTTAGCAAGGATACTCGTGATAAGGCTATTCTTAAGCTTGATAAGCTGGGCATTCAAGTCGGGTATCCGGATAAAATACCTGCCCTCTATGATCAATTTAAAGTTGATGAAGAAGAATCATTGATTGCAAACTTGAATCAATTAACAGTGACGGCTAATAAAGAATTATTCAGTCGTTGGAATAAACCTGTTGACCGGATGCGGTGGGAAATGAGTGCGGCCACAGTCAATGCTTATTACCACCCGTTTAAGAATATCATTGTATTCCCGGCTGCAATCTTACAGGCACCGTTCTACTCGTTGAAACAAAGCAGCAGTCAAAATTATGGTGGGATTGGCGCAGTAATTGCCCATGAAATTTCCCACGCCTTTGACAACAACGGGTCATTATTTGATGAGTTTGGAAATCTTAATAACTGGTGGACAGATGAAGATTCTGCACATTTTAAGCAATTAGCCCAAAAAATGATTGATGAATTTGATGGAATCCCATTTGCTGGTCAAAAGGTAAATGGGAAGCTTACGGTTTCTGAAAATATCGCCGATGCAGGAGGCCTTAGTTGTGCACTTGAAGCAGCAAAAACGGAAGCTGACTTCAATGCCCAAGAATTCTTTATTAACTGGGCAACTATTTGGCGGATGAAGGCTACGGAACAGTATATGCAATTACTGCTTTCAATTGATGTTCATGCCCCACAAAAACTGCGTGCTAATGTTCAAGCGGAAAATCTCGATGATTTCTACACAGCATTTGATATTAAGCCGGGTGACGAAATGTACCGAGCACCAGAAAATCGGGTTCATATTTGGTGATTTAATAATAAAAGAAGGTTGGAAGTTTTTCCAGCCTTTTTATTTGCTATGATTCTTAGCGTGACAAATTTCACCTTCTTCGGTAAAGTTTAAGCATAATTAATTTCCCGGGAAATAAATTTAATTGAAGGTAGGAGAACTTATTGAAATTTGCCGATAAAATGAAATTATATCGTCGTCAAAAAGGATGGACTCAGCAGGATGTAGCAGAACGATTGTTGATCTCACGTAAAACAATTTCTAGTTGGGAAAATGGTCGAAGCTATCCTGATATTTTTATGTTGGTTCAAATAAGTGATCTCTACCATGTTAGTTTGGATGATTTATTACGGGAGGATCATGAGATGATAAATAACTATAAAGAAGAGCATACAATCAATAAACGAGTGGACAAAATTTTTGTTATTTGTTATTTTTTGAATATTATTGGCGCTATAGTCACAATGTTAAAACCGATTCTACCTTTTCGGAGCCATTACTCACTAAAACCGGTATTTACGATTATTTCTTTTATTATTGTTTCTAGTCTTATAATATTAGTCAGTTATGCTGACTGGTCTAAAATAAAAAATAAACTTGGTTTTTGGGTAACATGGTTGATCATAACGTTATTAGAAATAAGATTAACATTTCCAGTTAATGTTCCTATAAATGATAATGGAATTGGATATATCTGTGGCACATTAACAGGAAATGTATTGGTAGCGTTATGTTTAACTTGTACAGTCTGGCTATTTCCTCAGTTTAAAGAAAGAAGGGCTAAATAATGCCACCGGTTAACGTAATCAAGGGAGATATTACCAAAATAAAAGTTGATGCAATTGTTAATGCCGCTAATACAACTTTAATGGGTGGCGGTGGTGTTGATGGTGCAATTCATCGAGCAGCCGGCCCAGCGTTATATGGTGCCTGTGAAAAATTTCATGGATGTCGAACGGGAGAAGCACGGATAACTGGCGGCTTTAACTTGCCAGCCAAGTTTATTATTCACACGCCTGGACCGATTTGGCATGGCGGTGATAATGGCGAAGATCAATTGTTAGCTAATTCTTATCACAATAGTTTACGGTTGGCTGATAAACATCTATGCCGGACGGTTGCCTTTCCTTCTATCAGTACAGGAGTGTATGCTTTCCCGCTTGAAAGGGCAGCGAAAATTGCGATTAAGACGATTAAAGATTTTCTTCTGACTGCTAATTATGTTGATCAAGTAACGATGGTTTGCTTTGATGATAAAACTTTTGCTGCTTATCAATCACAACTTTATTAAGCTAAATAGTTCAAAACTATTGGAAATTAATTGTTAAACGTTTATAATTTTCTGGATTGACTTTTTCCAGAAAATTTTTTGTTTTCTACGAATAGTCAAGTATATTAAGGTGTTTCTTTGAGATTAATTTAAGAAAAAACTATTTAGATAGTTAAGGTAGTTTAAAAAGGGAATTTAAGGTATAACAAAATAAACTCATGAACTAGATTTATTTTTCATGGGTTGTAGAATAATAGTAAGAATCAATCCTAAATTATGCTTTGGCTATTTGATAATTATAAGATTGATTGTATTTTACAAGATGATAAATCGTTCTGAGAAGGCGATGTATCGCGGCAATGGCAATTTTCTTAGTCCCTGGCTGAGAAGATTGCCTTTTCCTTTTCTGATAAAAGTCGTTAATATGATTAGGATGAAAGTGACTAGCGACCGCAATATTTTGGATGGATCTAAATAGAATTTTACGAGCGACTGCGTCACCACGTTTACTAATATGATCGGTAGCAACGAAGTTGCCCGATTCATAATGTCTAAGATCAATTCCAATATAGGCATTAAGTGCATTACTACTGTGAAAGCGGCGAATATCACCTAATTCACCGATTAAAGAAGTAACGGTTCGTACACCAAAGCCAGGAATACTTAATAGTAAATCATATTCAGGTAAATTTTCTGCTTCGTGTTGCATTTCTGAAATGATCTTATCTTTTTCATGGACTTCCTCAACGATGCGTTTAGTTAAGTACTGAATTTGTTCGTAAACATAGGAATTGTCATTAACAACCGGATAAGCTTCTTTAGCAAGTGATATTAGCTTTTTGGTAATACAGGTGGCGCGGTTAGTTGATATAACTTTATTAGTGCTATCCTGGATAAGCGAACGTAAATCAGTAAACGAAGTTTTAAGAACCTGTGAAGGACAGGAAAAACGCATCACAATTGCCCAATATAGCTCGTTATTAGTATTACTAAATAATGACTCCAATTGAGGGAAAGTAAGTTGTAAGGCACGATGTAGCCGATTTTTATGGTTAACAACATCTCGACTTACTTCTTGGTAAAAGCGGCTAAGATCGTGTAACTGTTCATATACTGGGGCCTGCTTATAAGATAAAGAGCGGTGAATAATGAAACTAGTTTGAGCTAGGTTAAGAGCGTCAGCTCGATCAGTTTTATAGGGACGTAAACTATCGAGTTGCTTTTTAGCAGTTAAAGGGTTAAGCATCGTATAATTAAACTCATTACAATCAAGAAAGTGTTGAAGAGTACGAGAATAAATACCGGTCGCCTCAAAAACCACTTCAGGTTGATGGAAGACCTTAAGGAGCTTTAATAAATTATCTAATCCAGGACGATCAAGTGTTAGTTTACACTCATCAACTTTTACTTTATTAACTACAATTGCCAAGTTAATTATATGTTTACTAACATCAATCCCAAATACAGTACGCATTTTATCATCTCCAAATGAAGTAGAATCACAAAAAGTCTATTAAATCTAATTTTCAATACACGACTTAAGAGCCAACAGACTAAGAGCAGATTAAGAATAGACTTGTGAAGTTGCCAGTTTTAAATCCGACGTCAAGCGTCATACAAAAGTACGACATGTCAACTTCACCCCTACTTTAACAAAAAAG
>NZ_JACIVF010000048.1 GCF_014145585.1 Limosilactobacillus agrestis | reverse complement strand
TTACCCAGATGGCTCAACAGATGTTGTAACAACTACTATTACAGTTGTTGATGATAAGACCACTACTCCAGAAAATGGTAACAACAATAACGGTAAGGGTAACGTTATTAACAATGATAACCAGGGTAATAACAACCAAGGTAATGTCGAAAACACTGGTTCCACAGTTCAACCTAGTGCTAATACGACAACACCTACTAATAACACTGAAAATACTAAGACCTTACCACAAACTGGTAATGATGCTAATAAGACCGCTTCATTAGTTGGTTTAGGATTAGCTTCCGTTGCTACAATGTTTGGCCTTGGTAAGAAGAAGCGTCAAGACTAATTGTTAACCTTAATCCCCTTCAATTAGAAATGACTTTCAAAAGTGGGCTTGAAAAAACTAGACAATGCTACTTTCGTAGCTGTCTAGTTTTTTCTTTTGGTCTTAATTAGTGTGAAGCGGGAGTAAGATAAGTAGTCAAAAGGATTACTTATCTCTTGCTCAATTAACAACGAGCGGACTCTTAGAAATTATGGTGCTATTGGCGTGGGAGAAGGTGGGGTAAAAAGAAACTTATTTATCGGAAGTGTTGTTATAACGGCACTTACCAACTGCTGATTTTATAGAAATTAATGATTTTCTGCTGATAAACAAGTTGCAAAAAGGTGCTAATGAGCGTAAACTAATATGTAGAGTTTAAAGCAAGTGATTGCCAGTTTTATATCATATTTAATATGATAATGGTCACAGCTTGTCAACAGGTGTCGACATTTATCTGGTCGACGATCACAGATGAAATGCAGCCTGGTAGTAATTATTATTTTAATTACTACTTACCTTACAAGGTATTCACCTTTTATTTATACAAGTGATTTCACTATGATGACTTAACAACACTCTGTAAGGTAGTGACAAGTATGTGCCAGTTGATTTGGAATAGTCCTTATAAACTGGCGGATATAGCCTATTATGGTAGCTTATTATAAAGCGACCCCCGATGCTTTATGATAGCTACCATGTAGGGGTCGTCACTTAACTTGATAGTGGTAATAGTTAAGTTATTAAATATAACGTGGACTTTTGTTGGCCACGACCACTACTCCTTAATGGATGTGAGGTTATCGCCTCATATAAAGGGGATATCATTATCTGTTGAGCCATGCATGATTGATATGTCAAACGATAGATAATGCCTATAAGGAACCCCCCGAATATTTAACCTTAGGCAATAGTAGCGATATATCTCCCCCAGATAAGTAGAAGATCAATTTACTGTCTTCTTTAATGACATTTAAGCAGATAATAAATTTAGATTTATCATATAGTGTATGAGCTACTAGTAGATATTATTGTTCATGACAATCATATCAAGTATGGGTTCTATATACTCCCTATAAGGTATTTGATAATATCCCCTAAAAAGTCGGCGTAGAATTACAACAGGATGGTAAATGTGCTAGCCTCCTGATTGTTAGCCGCTTGATAATAGGTTTTAGGTTGAATGGTGGACCTATTATCAAAGTTAGTTGTGCGTAAACTAACCAAAAAAGGATTTTCGTTACTGAAAATCCTTTTTTGATTTAAATAAAGATTTAATTGATAAATTAAGGAAAGTGTAATAAGATAATTGCAGAATAAGAAACACGGATGCATTTCAAGTAGGTCATCTAGAGAGACAGCGGTTGGTGCAAGCTGTTGACTGAAACTCCGGTGCAGAGATATGTGGGTGGGTAATGCCACACGGTTGGTAACCGTTATCTACCACGAGGGTGACTTTTGTCAAACTTGGGTGGTACCGCGGAACCAGAGCCATTTCGTCCCAAAATTTAAGGGAAGAAATGGCTCTTTTTATATAGGAGGAGACAAAATGTTAGATATTAAAAAGATTCGTCAAGAACCTGATTTTTATAAGCAAAAGCTAGCTACACGGGGCGTAAAAGCAGCAGAGATTGATGAAGTTATTGCCCTGGACAAAAAGCGGCGTGAATTACTGCAACAAACGGAAACAATGAAGGCTCAACGGAATGAAGCCTCTAAAAAGATTGGTGAGGCAAAACGCAATGGTGAATCAGCTGATGCGGCCATTAAAGAAACCCGCGAATTGGGTGACAAGATTAAGAAATTAGACGGGGAAGTAGAGGCTAATGACGCATTACTCCACGATAAAATGGCACATTTACCAAATATTCCGCATGATGGCGTTCCGGTTAGTTTAACTGAAGAAGGGGCCGTTGAATTACGAAAGGTTGGTAGCATTCGTCAGTTTGACTTTGAACCTAAACACCACTGGGATATCGGTGAAAAACTTGGTATTTTGGATTTTGATCGTGCAGCGAAGGTTTCTGGAGCGCGTTTTGTCTATTACCTTGGCTTGGGAGCTCAGTTGGAACGGGCGGTTTACAATTTTATGTTAGATGAGCATATGGCTGATGGCTATACTGAAGTTATTCCACCATATATCGTCAATGCGGCATCCATGTATGGAACTGGTCAATTCCCTAAGTTTAAAGCAGGGGTTTATCAAGTTAACGGGGAAGATATGACACTAATTCCAACTGCCGAAGTACCGTTGACTAATTATTACCGGGGCGAAGTAATTCCGGCCGACGAATTACCTGTTTACGTTACGGCTTTAACTCCTAGCTTCCGTTCAGAGGCAGGGGCAGCCGGGCGTGATACGCGTGGTTTAATTCGGATGCACCAGTTTAATAAGGTAGAGATGGTTAAATACACCAAACCAGAAGATTCTTGGGATGAACTTGAAAAGATGACTGCTAATGCGGAAAACATCTTGAAGAAGTTAGGTTTACCATACCATGTCATTACTTTAACTACTGGTGATATGAGTTTTACTGCTTCTGAAACTCATGACCTTGAATTATGGATGCCAGCCCAAAATAAGTATCGTGAAGTATCAAGTTGTTCAAATTGTTTGGACTTCCAAGCTCGCCGGATGCATACTCAATATCGGGATGAGAATGGTAAGTTACAATATGTTCACACGCTTAATGGTTCAGGATTAGCTGTTGGACGGACGGTTGCTGCTATCTTGGAAAACTACCAAAATGCGGATGGTTCTGTAACAATTCCAGAAGTATTAGTTCCCTACATGCATGGGGTTACTAAGATTACTAAGGAAAATGCGGTTCCCTTTCGAAACAAGGGCAACAAGTAAGTAAAATCAGGAGCGGGAATGCGACAGAAGTCACTGGTAGCTTCGTTTTTCGACGCGAAGCTAGCCTCTCTGGGAGCTCCCGCAAGCAACAACAGGCCTCCAATGTTCGGTTTTACCGAGCATTGGAGGCCTTTGTACTACGCTATTTGTCCTTTATGAAAGAAACCTGATGTATGTTACACCCCTCTTTTTTTGCACCTTATAAATCAATTATTTTATAAGTAAATCCTTGTTTCTTAACGAATTTTAAAACGTTTGTTGTCTGCAAAAAGATAGTGTGCGTATTTTCATTTTGTTATAAAAATTGACTTAATAAAATTAACTATAATTAGGAGCTGCCCTTTTATTATTTTTGTTTAAATCGCTGCCATCTTTGATAAACACACACTTTGCTAAAGCATATTTCCTTTGGTCCTTGGTGATGATAGAGTATTACTAAAGTTAAAATTTGATTAAAAAGGAGTCGGTAAAGATGCGTGGCAGCAAATTAAAAAAGATGATCATCACCAGTGTTGCAGTTCTTGGAATTGTGATGGGGTGGCAAATGGTCGAACCTCAGCAGGTGTCTGCCGACGAACCAACATATACGTTTGCAACGAATAATACATTTGAACCATTTGAAATTCAGGATAGTAAAGGTGGATATTTTGGTAAAAATCCCGGAATTGAAATTGAAATGCTTAAAAAAATTGCTAAGCATGAACATTTTAAATATGAATTAAAGCCGATGAGTTTTAACGGTGACTTGCAAGCTCTTGAATCAGGACAAGTCGATGCGGTAATTGCAGGGATGAGTGTTACTGATGAGCGAAAAGAAAAGTATGATTTTTCAACGCCTTATTATACTGACGGGGTTGAGATGGCAGTTGCAAAAGATAGCAATATCAAATCAATAAAACAACTGCGCGGTAAAACTGTTTCGGCTAAGTCGGGAACTAGTGCCGCTTTATTCTTAAAGAAGAATCAGAAAAAGTATGGCTATAAGATCCGATATTTTGATTCATCGAATACGATGTGGAATGATGTCAAGAACGGAAATACTGCGGCAACTTTCGATGACGGTCCAGTTATTGAATATGGAATTAAAGAAGGGGTTCCGCTCAAAATCGTGACAAAAAAGGCAATTGATGCTCAACCAGTTGCCGTTGGATTCCAAAAAGGCAAGAACCTGGCATTGCAAAAGAAAATGAATAACGGAATCAAGTGGCTTAAAGATACTGGCCAAATGGATCAAATCATTGCTAAGTATACTAAGAGTGACAAAACGGCAAAAAGCAATGCGACTGATAGGACAATCTGGGGCTTAATAAAGGTTAACTATCCTGCCTTATTGCGTGGATTGTGGATGACAATTGAATTAACAGTTGTTGGTATTATTTTTGCAATGATCTTTGGGATAATTCTAGGTATATTAGGTATTGTGCAAAATAAGTTTGCTAATGCAATTTCAAGCGTCCTTATTTATATTTTCCGAGGAATTCCAATGATCGTGCTGGCCTTCTTCATTTATATGGGGGTTCCCAATGTGATTGGGCATAAAGTTCCATTATTCTTAGCTGGAATTTTAACATTAACTTTTGATGAAGGAGCATATATTGGAGCGATCGTTAAGGGTGGTTTTGAAGCAGTTAATATTGGTCAGTGGGAAGCAGCGCGGAGTTTAGGATTACCTTATAGTAAGGCGTTGATTAAGGTTATTGCCCCACAAGGCTTTAAACTCATGATTCCTTCGTTAGTTAACCAATTTATTATTACTTTGAAAGATACCTCAATTCTTTCAGCAATTGGTGTAATGGAACTTACTCAAACTGGGACCGTCATTATTTCCCAGAATATGGAAGGATTTAAGATGTGGTTAATCATTGGGACGATGTATATCATCATCATAACTCTATTAACTTGGTTATCAAATTACGTACAAAAGAGGATGGGTTAATATGGACAAAAACTATAAAGTACAAGTAAAAAATCTGCACAAAAGTTATGGAAGTAATGAAGTGCTAAAAGGGATTAGCTTGGACGTAAAACCTAATGAGGTGGTTTGTATGATTGGACCATCAGGATCAGGTAAAAGCACCTTCCTCCGGTGTATTAATAAACTTGAAGAACCAAATAGTGGGCAAATATATGTTGATGGATACGATATTGCTGATCCGCAGGTAAATATTAATAAGGTTCGTGAAAATATTGGAATGGTTTTTCAGCATTTTAATCTTTTCCCTAATATGAATGTTTTAGCCAATATTACATTGGCTCCTGTTCAACTGGGGAAGCTGACCACGGAAGAGGCCCAAAAAGCTGCTATGCACTATCTTGACTTAGTTGGCCTAGCTGATAAAGCGGGCGCTGATCCAACCAAGCTATCTGGAGGTCAACAACAGCGGGTAGCGATTGCTCGTGCCCTTGCGATGAGACCAGATGTAATGCTCTTTGATGAACCAACGAGTGCCCTTGACCCTGAAATGGTAGGGGATGTTCTCGAAGTAATGAAACGGTTAGCACAAGAGGGGATGACGATGATTGTGGTAACTCATGAAATGGGGTTTGCAAAACAAGTTGCTGATCGAGTTGTTTTCTTCCATAATGGGGATATTCGTGAACAAGGTACGCCAGAAGCAATTTTTAATAATCCACAACATCCAGATACGAAGAATTTTTTGGACAAAGTACTAAATATTTAATTATCGACTGACTTTCCGTAATTTAAATTTGACAAAGTTAGAATAACCATTATAATGATGAGTAACATCTAATGATTGGTTGACAGAGAATCCAGTATTTGCTGAAAGCTGGATCCAATTAAATGGCATGAGCGTTTGAAATGGAGTGGTTTCCTTATCAACCGAGAGGTAGTTCATTAGGTTGAGTTATAAAGATGGGTGGAACCGCGTTAATAACGTCCCTGGTATTTTAATTGCCAGAGACGTTTTTTTATTTAAGAAAACGTTTTTGTTATTAACTTAATTTTTAAGGAGGCATATTATGGACGAAAAACAACAACAGAAGTTAGAACGATCGCTTAAGAGTCGTCACGTAACGATGATTGCTATTGGTGGAGCTATTGGGACTGGTCTTTTCCTTGGATCAGGAACCGCTATTCACCAGGCGGGCCCTTCAATCATTCTTTCATACCTAATCGTCGGTATCTTTTGCTTCTTTATGATGCGGGCGTTAGGAGAACTTATTTTAGCTGATCCTTCAAAGCATTCCTTTATTGATTCAGTTAAGGAATATCTTGGAGACCGGATGGAATTTGTTGCTGGATGGATGTACTGGGCATGTTGGCTAACACTAGCAATGGCAGACCTTACCGCAACTGGTATTTACTTGAAATATTGGTTCCCTAATTTACCACAATGGGTTGGCCCATTAATTATTGTCCTTTTATTAATGTTAGTAAATATGGTAAATGTTGGACTGTTTGGTGAACTGGAAAGTTGGTTCTCAATGATTAAGGTGATCGCAATTTTAGCCTTAATAGTAGTTGGCGTGGTCTTACTTGTGATGCATGGTCATGTTGAAGGCCGGCCAGTAACACTTTCAAACTTGGTTAATCAAGGCGGTTTTTTCCCCACTGGTCCAATGGGTTTCTTAATATCTTTCCAAATGGTAGTCTTTGCCTTTGTTGGAATTGAAATGGTTGGTTTGACAGCTGGTGAAACTAAGAATCCAAATAAAGATATTCCGAAAGCAATCAATACCTTGCCAGTCCGGATTGGTTTATTTTATATTGGATCAATGATTGCCATGATGTCAATTTACCCATGGTTCCAGATTAAGACTACTTCTAGTCCATTTGTTCAAGTGTTTGCAGCAATTGGTGTTCCAGGAGCAGCGGCGATCCTAAACTTCGTAGTTTTGACTGCTGCCATGTCTGCAACTAATAGTGCAATCTTTAGTACGAGCCGTTCGCTTTATTCATTAGCTCGAAGTGGAAACGCGCCCAAACGTTTTGGTGAATTAAGTGCCAAGGCGGTGCCTAATCATGCGTTAACTTTTTCTTCCTTGATTCTTTTTATCACAGTTATCTTGAATTATATTATGCCGGCGGGGATATTTGATGTGATTGCTGGGATTTCAACAATTACCTTTATCTTTACTTGGATTATTATTTTAATTGCGCATATTAAATTCCGGCAACAAAATCCCAAGGGAGTTACTAATTTTAGAATGCCAGGATATCCGATTACTAGTTGGTTAACTGTTATTTTCTTCTTGGCGGTTCTTGTAATTCTACTCTTTATTGATTCAACGCGGATTCCATTAATCCTTTCAATCGCTATTTTTGCTTTACTTGCTTATGGTTATGGATTCCTGAAGAAGAAAAATTAATAATATAGAAGAGACTCAAAAAATTTTGAGTCTTTTTTCTTTTGCATTTAATAATTATTAGTTTAAAAGAGGACTAATAAGTAATAAAAAGGAAAGCTTTGTTTAATAGTGTTAGGGGATCCAAATCCCAGTGTAACGCTATTTGATTGCCTTTTAGTAGAGGTGAGATTATACTAAAAGCGTGGAAAGATAGAAGGCCGAATTTTACAAACATCTTCTCATAATAAAACTACTTTGAAGTACGTTAATTAGACTTTTTGCATAAAAATACCAACACCCCACTCCACATGAAACGCTTTAGTTTCCGTAAAAAGTATAATATGTTAACTAAAAGTGATTAGTGGCCATATCTACAACGAACCTATAATGATAAGCTTAAGTTCCTCGTATTAAACAGATAGATAAGTTACCAAAAATTAAGATAATAATACTCGGCCTTTCTTCCCACTTCTTAATGGTTGAGAAGCTCGGAATGCTATTTTGATAAACGTCCCGGGCTTTTGCCAGTTTAAATCCTAAAGATTTTATATTATTTCCTGGGAAATCTTAAAGTTAGTGAAACGGTAAATTATCTAATGTGTTTGAACAGTTGCTCAATTGATTTTAATTGTAATTGAAAGCCTTGGCAGGATGACGGAAAGGTGCATAGCAAGGCCAATTTGCCATGGATCTTTCTGTCTCTTTTTTACTAACATATGACAACGTTTTCATAAGTTGTAAAAAACTTTGTGAAATTTTAAAAGACTAAAAAGTTAATAAAATGAATGAATTGTAAAATTATAATTTAAAAAATGATAGAAATTCACAAGTTGTCTACAAAATAGCGCTTTACAGGAATCAAATTTAAAGATATTCTTAAATAGTTAACTCGCCACAATTGCAATTATTGTATTTTAATTTGGAACGGCTGTTAACGAATATTCTATTTAAGGAGGGTACACAGCCATGTCTATGTATCTTATTATCAACATTATTGGGTTGATTGTCTTTCTTGGAATTGGATGGCTTTTTTCCAAGAACCGAAAGGAAATCAACTGGAAGACTGTAGGAATCATGGTAGTCTTGAACTTACTTTTAGCATGGTTCCTAGTAAGTTCAGCAGCTGGTCGTGCTGGGGTTAAAGCGGCCGCTGATGGTTTTGCTTGGATTGTTAATGTATCTGCAAAAGGAACTGTGTTTGCATTAGGTGATTGGTACACACCAAAGAACCTTAACTTCATTTGTTCTGCATTGATGCCAATCCTTATGATTGTTCCATTGTTCGATATCTTAAACTACATTGGTGTATTACCATGGATTATTAAGTGGATCGGACGTGGGCTTTCATTCATTACTGGTGAACCTAAGTTTGAATCATTCTTTGCTGTAGAAATGATGTTCTTAGGTAACACTGAAGTCTTGGCTGTTTCTGGTATGCAATTACGTGCCATGAACAAGGAACGTAACTTGACTATTGCTATGATGTCAATGTCTTGTGTTACTGCTTCAATTCTTGGTGCATATATTGAAATGATGCCAGGACAATATATTCTGACTGCTGTTCCAATTAATATTATTAACTCATTGATTGCTGTAAGTATGTTAAACCCTGTTAAGGTTCCAGCTGAAGACGACACCATCGAAAAAGTTGGTGCTGAAGTTGATTCCGATAAGCGTGAACCATTCTTTAGTTTCTTGGGCGACTCAATTTTAGGTGCTGGTAAGTTAATCCTTATCATTATTGCTAATGTTGTTGCCTTCGTTGCTTTGGCAGCCTTGATCGATGCTATCTTAGCATTGTTCTGGAAGGACCTTTCACTTGAAAGTATCTTAGGTGTTATCATGTTCCCATTCTCATGGTTACTTGGTTTACCTGTTCACCAAGCATGGATGCTTTCTCAAGATATGGGTATGAAGTTGATTACTAACGAATTCGTTGTTATGGGTAAGGTTACTGGTGAAATCAACAGTTACGCACCTCACTTGCGGGCTGTCTTGACTGTCTTCGTAACTTCATTTGCTAACTTCGGTACTTTAGGGATGATTATTGGTGCCTTCAAAGGATTAGTTAACAAAGAAAACAACGATTACATTGCTTCAAACATTGGTTACTTAATGCTTTCTGGTATTTTAGTTTCATTATTATCAGCCGCATTTGTTGGCCTCTTTGTTTGGTAGAAATGGGAAAGCAGCTAGCGTGGCTGCTTTTTTAAACATTAAATTCGAAAACGCTTGCACAATAAAAGGAGACAAAATTATGACGACAAAGATTATTATGGATACTGACCCAGGTATTGATGACGCGGCTGCTTTAACGATGGCTATCAATGACCCATCGTTAGACTTGAAATTGGTTACGACAGTTGCCGGTAACGTTACCGTTGATAAAACAACTGCTAACGCCTTGAAGATTATCCATTTCTTCGGTAAAGATATCCCGGTTGCGGCAGGTGCTAAGCAACCATTAATTAAACCTTTTGAGGATGCTGCTCGAATTCATGGTGAATCGGGAATGCCTGGTTATGACTTTGGCAATGATTATGGTAAGCCGTTAGACAAGACTGCTGTTGAAGCGCTTCATGATGCAATTATGGCCGAAGATGAGGTTATATTAGTTCCAACTGGATCATATACTAATATTGCTTTGCTCTTTAGCGAATACCCAGAAGTGAAGAGCCACATTAAACAAATTGTTGCGATGGGTGGTTCATTCTCTGGGGGCAACATGACCAGTGCTGCTGAATTCAATGTCTTCACTGATCCCGACGCTGCTAAGATTATGTATAATGCTGGTGTTCCAATTGTAACTGTTGGTCTGGATGTTACCTTAAAGGCCCTCTTAACAGCTGATACAATTGAAAAACTTGGTAACCTTAATAAGACTGGTAAAATGCTTCATGGCTTAATCACTCATTATAATGATGGTAGTGACCAAGGTCGTCCAATGCACGATGTAAACACTATTTTCTACCTACTTCACCCTGAAGCATTTACTACAAAGGATCTGTGGGTTGATGTTCAAACAGATGGTCCAGCAATTGGTGCTACTGTTGGTGATATTCGCGCTGCTTACCATGATGGTAAGACTAATGCAAAAGTTTGCTTAGATATTGATGCAGAATACTTTAATAAGTGGTTCTTGGAAGAAGTAAGTAAAATGAAATAGGATGATAGGAGCTGGAAGTTTTCTTTCGGCTCTTTTATTACTTTTTTACATAAGCGCTTTACTATAAATGATAGTAGTTAAATTAAGGAGTAAATATAAAATGAAGAATATTATGATTGCAGGCGCTGGGGTATTAGGTAGTCAGATTGCATATCAAACGGCCTTATCTGGCTTCAATGTCAGTGTATATAATCACCATATTGATACTGCTGAACGACGGATTAAGGCGCTAAAAAGTGATTATGAACGTGACTTGCATTTGACAGATAAGGAATTTCAACAGGGCCTTGATAATATCAAAGTAATTACTGATGATATTGCGACTGCAGTTAAAGATGCTGATTTAATGATCGAAGCATTACCCGAATCGTTAGAGTTAAAGGAGCGATTTTACGAGGAAGTTTCTGGATTAGCCCCCGAAAAAACAATCTTTGCTAGCAATTCCTCTACTTTCATTCCTAGCCAACTAGCTCCTTATACTAATCGGCCAGAAAAGTTTCTTAATATGCACTTTGCCAACCAAATTTGGAAATTTAATGTGGTCGAAATTATGGGTACTTCCCAAACGCGTCCAAAAGTAATTGAAGAAGCTACAAAGTTTGCCCGGGAAATAAAGATGGTTCCTATTATTCTTAATAAGGAACAACACGGTTATATTTTGAATTCACTTTTAATTCCGTTACTGGCCTCTGGTCTTAGTTTATGGGCAAAAGGAATTGTTGAGCCAGAGATGATTGATAAAGATTGGATGATTTCAACAGGAGCACCAATGGGACCATTTGGTATTTTAGATATGGTCGGTTTACGGACGGCGGCACAAATTGAACGGAATACTTATGCCCAAACTAAGGATGAAAGTCATAAGGAAATTGCCGATAAGATGGAAAGAATGATTCAAGAAGGGCACGAAGGAAAAGAATCGGGGCAAGGATTTTATAATTATCCCAATCCGGCCTTTATGGATCCAGACTTCTTAAAGCATTAGACTAAGTATTAAAAACGTTAAGAAAGGGAGCAAGATAAAAGTCGCGCGTGGTTGTTATCTTGCTCCTTATTTTGTGCGCCGATTTTCACGTAATCCGGTTGCAACAATGACGAAATTACGGTACAGTAGTAGGTGACGTGAAACAAAAATGTTTCACGAAAGGAGACCTAATAAATGAATCCTGAACAATTTCAACAAACATTAGCTGATCATGGCATTACCTTATCAGCTGAACAAATGCAACAGTTTGCGGACTATTATCAATTATTAGTTGAAACTAATGAACACGTAAATTTAACACGGATTACTGAAAAGAATGAAGTGTATTTAAAACATTTTTATGACTCAATTACAGGAGCGTTTGCTGAACCACGCCTAGCAAGTGAAAAGCTGACGTTATGTGATATCGGTGCTGGTGCCGGTTTCCCTTCATTACCGTTGAAGATTGCTTTCCCACAATTGAAAGTAACAATTGTCGATTCATTAAATAAGCGGATTGCCTTTCTTGAAGACCTGGTTGTTAAACTGGGGTTAACCGATGTTACGTTAATTCATGATCGAGCAGAAACTTTCAGTGCCAAGAACAGTCCATATCGAGAAAAATTTGATGTCGTTACCGCCCGTGCTGTTGCCCGCTTATCAGTTTTAAGTGAATTATGTTTGCCAGCTGCTAAAGTTGGTGGGGAATTCATTGCTTATAAGGCAAGTGCGGCCCCTGAAGAACTTCAACAGGGTGGCACGGCAATTAAGCAGCTTGGTGGAAAGGTTCAAAAAACTGTTACACTAACTTTACCGGGAACTGATGAAGAACGTAATATTATTGTGATTGATAAGGTAAAGGCGACCCCTAACAAATATCCACGTCGTCCGGGCTTACCAAGTAAAAAACCAATTCAATAAGATAAGGAGTTGAAAGTATGGCTTTTTCATTATTTGGCAGAAAAAATAATTCTGATGATACAAAAAATAAGGTCGTAGAAGTAAAACTTGATCAAATTATTCCTAATCGTTATCAGCCACGGAAGGTTTTTGATCAAGATGGTATCCGTGAATTAGCACAAACAATTGATGAGCATGGGTTGTTACAACCAATTGTTTTACGTGAATATGAACCAGCAAAATATGAGATTATTGCTGGAGAACGTCGATACCGCGCAATGAAGCTCTTGAAGTGGGAAAAGGCACCAGCAATAATTGAAAAGATGAGTGATCAAGAGACTGCTTCGCTTGCCCTTATTGAAAATCTGCAACGGTCCCAATTGAGTTCAGTAGAAGAAGCTCAGGCCTACCGGCAATTAATGGACTTAAATCATCTTACCCAATCGCAATTGGCAAAAGGCATGGGGAAGAGCCAGTCCTTTGTTGCTAATAAATTACGGTTGCTTCGCCTAATTACCCCCGTTCAAACGGCTATCTTGGATCACCGGATTAGCGAACGTCACGGTCGGGCATTGTTAGATTTAGACGAAAAGCAACAACGGGATATGTTAATGCGGATTGTTAATGAACGGTTAACAGTTCGACAGACTGAAGATGAAGTTGCTCGCTTACTAGGGCGTCCTTTGCCGTCAGAGATTGCAGAATTAAAGGCTGCTGCGAAGCGCAAAGAATTAGCATCTATTGAAGATCATACTGAAGAAATAGTAGGTGGAGAAGAAGGGCCAGTAGAAAAACCGGCTGAAAAGAAACGAACTCCTAAAAAAAAGGCAACTAAGAAGTCTCGCAGCAAAAAGATCCAGAAGGCTAATGATGCACGGCTGGCATTAAATACGATTAAGAAGTCAGTTAAGCTGGCGACAAATGAAGGCTTTGAGATTAAATTGCATGAGGAAGAAAACGGCGATACTTATCAATTAACAATTGAAATTCCGAAGAAACAGTAGGGAGGCCAAAAAATGGGTTCTGTAATTGCCCTTGCAAACCAAAAAGGCGGTGTTGGTAAGACAACAACGAGTGTTAATTTGGGTGCATGTTTAGCTGAGAAAGGTCAGCGTGTCTTATTAATTGATCTTGACCCACAAGGAAATGCTACTAGTGGTTTAGGTGTTGAGAAACAGAATATTAAGCAAAGCATTTATGATGTTTTAATTAATGAAGTACCATTAGCGGATGTCATTCAAAAGACAAGCCACGAGGGAGTTGATATTGCTCCAACAACAATTGCCTTATCTGGTGCTGAAGTAGAATTAACTAATTTAATGGCGCGGGAAACCCGGCTTAAAGATACGTTTGGCGAAATTCGTAAAAATTATGATTTCATTTTAATCGATTGCCCACCCTCTCTTGGATTACTGACAATTAATGCGTTTACTGCCTGTGATTCAATCTTGATTCCTGTTCAAAGTGAATATTACGCATTGGAAGGATTAAGTCAGCTTTTAAATACAATCAAGCTTGTTCGTAAACATTTTAATCCTCAACTTAAGATTGAAGGTGTTCTTCTGACAATGTTTGACCGGCGCACAAACCTTGGACAACAGGTGAATTCTGAGGTCAAAAAGTTCTTTGGTGACCAGGTTTATGATACGATCATTCCACGTAATGTGCGTTTGTCAGAGGCTCCAAGTCACGGCTTAGCAATTATTGATTATGATAAAAATTCAACAGGTGCGCGCGTCTACCAACAATTAGCAAAGGAAGTGTTGGCTAACCATGGCAAAGAATAAAAAAGGTGGGCTTGGTCGGGGGATTGAGGCCCTCTTTGCAGAAAATGATGTAACTGAGCCCGCAGATGAAACCATTCAAGATATCAGGTTATCGTTAATCCATCCTAATCCCTATCAACCACGGCGAACGTTTGATAAAGAGGCATTGGCAGAGTTAGCCTCATCGATTGAGAAATCGGGGGTATTTCAGCCAATTATTCTTCGGCAGACGGATCCTAAGATTAATCGTTATGAATTGATTGCTGGGGAACGACGGTTTAGGGCCTCTAAGATCGCTAAACAGAAAACTATTCCAGCAATTGTACGTAATCTAAGCGATGACCAGATGATGGAAATTACAGTTCTCGAAAATCTTCAGCGGGAAGATCTAACACCGCTTGAAGAAGCTCAAGCCTACCAGATGCTAATGAATAAATTGTCATTAACTCAAGCGCAGGTTGCAAGTAGATTGGGTAAGAGTCGACCTTATATCGCTAATTATTTGCGATTGCTAGGTTTACCTAAAGTAATCAAAGAATTTCTTAATACCGGTAAACTATCCATGGGGCAGGCCCGGACAATTCTCGGATTGAAAGATAAAACAAAACTTGTTTCGCTTGCCCAGCGTGCTGTTGAACAAAACCTGACAGTACGACAATTAGAAGAGATTGTAACGAAAACCAATGGGACTGCAAAAAAGAAAGAGGAACGGCGAACGCAACGCAAACCAGTTTACATTCGGGAGGCTGAATCACAGCTACAGAGTAAATTTGGTACGAAAGTTGCTGTTGCCCAAAGTCGGAAAAAAGGCGTAGGAAAGATTGAAATACCTTATACATCAAATGAAGACTTTACCCGAATCCTTGAATTATTAAATATTACCTTAGATTAAGGAGGAATAACTCATGACCGCATATGATAAAGGTGACATTGTAATGATGAAAAAGGCTCATCCATGTGGAACTAACCGTTGGAAGATTACGCGGGTGGGTGCAGATATTAAAATTGAATGTCAAGGCTGTGGTCATATTGTCATGATGACCCGTCAGAAGTTTGATAAGGGATTAAAAAAGGTTCTCGAAAAAGCCGATCAAGCTGATTAATATTTTTGATGATTGATGATCACAAATAACTAATTGTAGATTAAAATAATAAATGATTAATTGAAAAGGAAAGTGAACAATTTATGTCATTAACTGCAGGAATCGTTGGTTTACCAAACGTTGGTAAGTCAACACTTTTTAACGCAATTACTAAAGCTGGTGCCGAAATGGCAAACTACCCATTCGCAACAATTGATCCTAATGTGGGGATGGTTGAAGTCCCAGACAGTCGACTTGATCGGATTCAAGAGTTAATTCCAGCGAAGAAAATCGTCCCAACTACCTTTGAATTTACCGATATTGCCGGAATTGTTAAAGGTGCTAGCAAGGGTGAAGGACTAGGAAATAAGTTCTTGGAAAATATTCGGCAAACTGACGCAATTGTCCATGTGGTGCGGGCCTTTGATGATAATGATATTACTAGTGTTTCTGGTAAAGTAGATCCAATCGAGGATATTGACACTATCAATTTGGAGTTAGTGATGGCGGACTTAGATGCTGTTAATAAGCGGTTGGCAAAGGTTCAGCGGGCTGCTAAGGGTCGTGATAAAGATGCATTAGCCGAATTAGAAGTACTCAATAAGATTAAGCCGGTTCTTGAAGATGGCAAGAGTGTTCGCTCAATTGACTTTAGTGATGATGAACAAAAAATTGTCAAAGGCCTTTTCTTATTAACAAGTAAACCGGTCTTGTATGTTGCTAATATTGCCGAAGAAGATATGGCCGATCCTGATAGCAACAAATACATGGATGCGATTAAAGAGCATGTAAAAGATGACGGAGAAGTTATTGGTGTTGCAGCAGCTGCTGAAGAGCAAATTGCCGAAATGGATGAAGCAGATAAGGCTGATTTCCTTGAAATGGAAGGTGTTACTGAACCGGGATTGAACCGGTTGATTCGGGCAGCGTACAAGCTCTTGGGCCTTGAAACCTTCTTTACTGCTGGTGGTCCAGAAACACGAGCTTGGACTTACAAGAAGGGTACAAAGGCTCCACAAGCAGCGGGAATTATTCACTCTGATTTTGAACGTGGTTTTATTCGGGCAGAAGTAATGAGCTTTGAAGATCTTGATGAACTAGGCTCTGAATCAGCGGTAAAGGAAGCTGGGAAGCTCCGTCTTGAAGGAAAAGATTACGTAATGCAAGATGGGGATATTGTTGAATTCCGGTTCAACGTTTAAACCTCTGCAGAATAAGAGAGGAGTAGTTTTATAGTGAGTGAAGAACAACCACGGAATGCACAAGCCGGCCAACGTCAAAAACAATTAGAAAAAGAGCGTCGGCAAGCAAATGGAAATGCTTTTAGCAACTATGATCTAACACGAAAAAATGAAGATTTTATGTATCAATTAAATAAACAGTTGGATCGTCTCGGTGTTCCTTCAGATAAGAAAGACCCAATGCTAAAGGAAACTATTGATAAATTGCTAGCAGGGCAAAAGAAGGGCCAAACTGCGCGGGCATTATTTGGTACTCCAACCGAATATGCTAAAGAATTGAAGAATCCTAAGCCAACTCCTGCTGAAGCAAGTAAGCAATCAATTAAGTTGTTAGCAATTGATAATATGCTGATTTTCTTAAGTATCTTTACTTTTATGTTTGGTTTAATGTTCTGGTTATCACCAGCTGCAATGCAAACAAAGAATGCTGGAAGCAGTGGTATTACCGCAATTTTAATCGTGGCGATCACTGGAGGATTGATTTTTGGTTATGTGGCTACCCAAGTTCAACCGCAAATTGATAAGAATGGTAAGCGGGTAAGTAAGAAGCCGTTATGGCAACGGATTCTTTTAATTGTTGCCGGCTTAGCAGCATGGTTGATTATTTACATGCTTGTAAGTATGTTGCCAAATGTAATCAATCCACGGCTTAATCCATGGGTTTACATTGGCATCGGAGTTATTACTTTCATTGGAGATATGTACTTCCGGTCTAAATTCCATGTTACAGGTTCACTTTATGGTAACCGTACGCCACGGCGTCAATAAAACTAAATAGGTGAGGTTGTGAAGAAATGATTGTTCTTTAGCAACCTCATCTTTTTTTGATCTCCATTGAAATAAATTTCTTTAATTTTATGGACAAATGTTCAACGGCCTGTTAAGATATAAATGCAAAGTTATGAAAGCGCATTCAATATTGAGAGGAGATCATTTTATTATGAAGTTAACACAAGCGCAATTAGCAAAATACATGGATCACACAATGCTTAAACCTGAGGCCACTCCAGAAATGATTGATAAGACAATTGCAGAAGCACGTAAATACAACACTGCGTCTGTTTGCATTAATCCTTACTGGGTTAAGCGTGTTCATGAAGGGTTAGCTGGTACCGACATTAATACTTGTACTGTTATTGGTTTTCCTCTCGGTGCTACATCAACTGAAAGCAAAGTTTTTGAAACTAAACAAGCAATTGAAGATGGCGCCGATGAAGTTGATATGGTTATTAACATCGGTGAATTAAAAGCTGGAAATGATGATGCTGTCGTTGCTGATATTAAAGCAGTTGCAGATGCTACTCATGAAAAGGGGAAACTCCTCAAAGTTATCATTGAAAATGCCCTTCTCACGGATGAAGAAAAGGCCCGTGCAAGTAAGCTTACTGTAAAAGGTGGTGCTGATTTTGTTAAGACCTCAACTGGATTCTCAACTTCGGGAGCTAAGGTAGAAGACGTTAAGATTATGCGTGAAGCAGTTGGTCCAGACTTTAAGATCAAGGCTGCTGGTGGAATCCACAGTCTTCAAGAAGCTTATGACATGATTGAAGCTGGTGCTAACCGTCTTGGAGTTTCTGCTTCTGTTCAAATTTTGGAAGAAGCTGCAAAACAATAAGAATAAAATTTAATTACTAATCTTAATTTACAGAAATAGGAGGAGTCAGAAAATGTCATATAAACGTGTTTTTGTTATTGTAATGGACTCAGTTGGTACAGGTGCCGCTCATGACGCCGCAAAGTTTGATGATGTTGGCTCGGATACGCTTGGCCACGTTGGTGAATATTACAAAGGTGCCTTAAATTTACCAAACCTTGGTAAATTAGGAATTAGTAATTTACGTGATACGCCGATCGAAGGGGTTCCAGTTGCTGACCCAGCAATTGGTGATTACGGTAAGATGGAAGAGATTTCTGCCGGCAAGGATAGTATGGATGGTCACTGGGAAATGATGGGTTTGCCTGTGATGAAGCCGTTATCAACTTTCCCTAATGGGTTCCCACAAGAAATTGTCGACAAACTTGAAAAGTTCTCAGGACGAAAGGTGATTGTTAACAAGCCATACTCAGGGACGGAAGTAATTCATGATTATGGTGAACGTCAAATGAAGACCGGAGAATTAATTCTCTACACGTCTGGTGATTCCGTAATGCAAATTGCTGCTCACGAAGATATTATTCCAGTGGAGGAACTCTACAAGATTTGTGAATATGCACGGACACTTGTCAATGGCCCAGAATATACGGTTGGGCGGATTATTGCTCGTCCCTATGTTGGCCCTGATAAAGATCACTTTATACGGACTGCTAATCGTCATGATTTTAGTTTAAAGCCAATTGGTGAGACTGATATGGATCGCCTCCGTGCGGCTGGTTACGATGTAATTGGTGTCGGAAAAATCAATGATATCTTCTCTGGGCAAGGAATTGATAGAGGGTACCATAATGAAAGCAACATGGATGGAATGGACCATGTTGATGAAGTGATGAAGCAAGACTTTACCGGTTTCTGCTTTACTAACTTAGTTGATTTTGATGCAATGTATGGTCACCGTCGTAATCCCAAGGGCTTTGGTCAAGCATTAATGGACTTTGATAAGCGTCTAGGCAAAGTTCTTGATGAAATGAAGCCTGATGATCTTTTGATGATAACTGCTGATCACGGTAATGACCCTGGATTTAAGGGAACTGATCATACTCGTGAGAATGTTCCATTGTTGGTTTATTCGCCTTCAATGAACAGGCCGAACCAATCTCTTGGGTTGCGGAAGACATTCTCAGACCTTGGTGCAACTATCTTAGAGAACTTTAACGTTGAACCAGTAAAAGGTACCAGCTTCTACAAGGAAATTAGTAACGATTAAGATCAATTAAGGAAAGGGGCGAAATACGATGCGAATGGTTGATATCATTGACACCAAGAGAAATGGCGGAGTTCTAAGCAATGAGCAATTACAATTCTTTGTTGATGGCGTCGTTAATGGAACGATTCCTGACTATCAAATTAGTGCTCTCCTCATGGCAATCTATTTCCAGGATATGACCAAAGAAGAACAGACGAGCCTAACAATGAAGATGATGGAGTCTGGCGAACGATTAGACTTGAGCCGAATTCCTGGAATTAAGGTTGATAAACATTCAACGGGTGGTGTTGGTGATAAAGTGAGTTTGCCACTTGCAGCAATGGTCGCCGCTACAGGAATTCCGGTTCCGATGATTTCAGGTCGTGGTCTTGGTCATACAGGAGGCACGCTTGACAAGTTGGAAGCGATTCCGGGATTTCGGGTAGAACTTTCTGAAGATGAAGTCATTAATCAAGTTGCTAAAGAAAAATTAGCAATTGTGGGTGCGACTGGTGAGGTTGCGCCAGCAGATAAAAAGATTTATGGATTACGTGATGTTACTGACACTGTTGACTCAATTCCTTTAATTGCTAGTTCAATTATGAGTAAGAAGATTGCTTCTGGAACAGATGCGCTTGTAATTGATGTTAAAACTGGTACCGGGGCCTTTATGAAGACACTTGATCAATCAAGGCTACTGGCTAAAGCGTTAGTTGAGATTGGTAAACAAGCAGGTCTAAAGTGCATGGCAGTAATCTCAGATATGAACCAGCCACTTGGAAATAAAATTGGTAATTCCCTTGAAATTGAAGAATCAATTGATGTCTTAAAAGGAAAGGGACCAAAAGATCTTACTGAATTAGTTTTGACGCTTGGTAGTTATATGGTTGTAATGGGTGAAAAAGCACAAAATACTACTGAAGCACGAAAGATGTTAGAGCAAACTATTCAGGATGGATCAGCCCTTGAACGGTTTGCAGCAATGATAAAAGCACAAGGTGGAGATCCAGCTGTTGTTGATAACTATCACTTAATGCCGCAAGCTAAATATAAGATTCCATTCAAAGCTGATCGGGATGGAGTATTGACAAAGCTTTCAGCGGATGAAGTTGGAACTGCCAGCATGTTATTAGGTGGAGGCCGTCAAAAGGCAGATGATGCCCTTGATTATGGTGTAGGAATCGAATTACACCATAAGCTGGGTGATTACGTTAAAGATGGCGAACCAATTTTAACAATCTATAGTAACCGCCACGAAATTCCAGATATACAACAGTTGTTAAGAGAAAGTATTAAAATCAGCGATGATGGTAAAGTACCGACGCTAATTCATGAAATTATTGAATAAAGAGACAGGAGGAATATTTCAATGAGTACACATATTAATGCAAAAATGGGTGACTACGCAGACACTGTATTACTTCCAGGGGATCCGCTACGTGCAAAATATATTGCAGAAAACTTCCTGGAAAATGTTAAACAAGTAAATTCAGTCCGGAATGCCTTTGGTTATACTGGTGAATATAAGGGTCACCGTATTTCAGTACAAGGATCTGGGATGGGAATTCCTTCGATGTCAATTTATATTAATGAGTTAGTACGTGAATTTGGTGTTAAAACCATTATCCGGGTTGGCTCTTGTGGAGGAATTGCGCCAGATGTTCATGTTCGCGATGTTCTTCTTGCCCAAGGGTCTTCAACCGATTCAGCGGTAACGGTAAATACATTTGGACCAGGATTCCATTACGCACCATTAGCTGACTTCAAGTTGTTAGATACTGCCTATCATGTAGCTGGTAAATTAGGTATTGAAACAAAAGTTGGGGATATCTTTGCTGCCGATCGTTTCTACAATGATGAGCTTGATATGGAAAAGCTTCGGGACTATGGAATTTTAGGAACAGAAATGGAATCGGCTGGACTTTACTTGTTAGCGGCTAAGCTTCATTTCCGAGCACTTTCAGTTTTGACAGTTAGTGATTTAATCTTTGGAGACGAGAAAGCAACAGCAGAAGAACGTGAACGAACATTTAATGATATGATTAATATTTCGCTTGAAACAGCGATTGCAGAAAAGTAATTTCTTGCATAGATTAGAGAATACATTTTATAATAAGACCGTATTGTAAATCGTGAAAGAGACTGAGAGGAAACTTTTGTTTCCTCTCAGTCTCAACTGCTTTCACGAACAGTAGAAAGATAACGTGAAGTTAGCTTAGTCAACCGCCTTATCAAGAAGGTTATTTTCCACTCTCTTTTAAATTGTGGAGAAAGGGGGAGGTTAAATGGATGATAAGGACAAAATTGAATTAGCATTAAAAGTAGCAACCTTATATTATCGTGATGGATGGAATCAAAGTGATATTGCAACTGAACTAAATATTTCCCGGGCAACAGTCTCACGATTGTTACAGTTTGGGCGCGAACGAGGATTAGTAACCATTAAAATTCATAATCCAATTGCACCGCTTCATCAGTTGGAGGTGGACTTGCTCGCTAAATATCCATCGTTGCATAAAATTATTATTGTTCCAGGCACGGATGATCCGCTTGAAGAAGTTGGCGCAGCGGGTGCTAAATATATCGAACAAGTTGTGGAAGATAAAGATATTATTGGGTTAGGCTGGGGAAAAACAGTTTATCAAGTAGGGTTACATTTGAAGCCTAAAGATGTCACTGGTATCACTGTTGTTCAAATGAAAGGTAGCATGGCAAATACTAATACGCGAAATTATGCGTTTGAAACTGTTAATACCTTTGCGAATGCCTTTAATACCGTTCCACAGTATTTACCGTTACCGGTTATCTTTGATCATGCAAAGACGCGTGAATTAGTTGCTAACGATACTCATATTAAGCATATTATGAATTTAGGGGAGAAATCTAATATTGCCGTTTTCACAGTGGGGACGGTTCGTGATTCAGCATTATTATTTAAATTAGGTTACTTTACTAAGCAAGAACAATTAACGTTGCAACGTGAAGCGGTGGGGGATGTTTTTTCCCGTTTTATTGATAATAAGGGTCAAATCGTAAATGAAGATATCAATCAACGAACAATTGGCATTGCGCTCCCAGAGTTACGAAAGAAAAAACATAGTATTTTGGTAGCGGCAAATGTTGCCAAAGTACCAGCAGTGCATGGAGTTTTGACAGCTGGTTATGCTAATACATTAGTTATCGATCAAGAGAGTGCGGATAGCTTAGTTAATTTTTTGAATTAATTTAAATATTTAGATTGACCTCAGTACGAAATCCTAGTAGAGTATACCTAATTAAAAATCAAAGGAGTTGCACTACAGATGTCAAATTGGGATACGAAATTTGCCAAGAAGGGCTTAACCTTCGATGATGTATTACTTATTCCAGCTGAAAGTCATGTATTACCAAATGAAGTTGATTTGAGTACACAGTTAGCTGATAATTTGAGGCTTCATATTCCGTTGATTAGTGCCGGAATGGATACTGTTACTGAAGGACCAATGGCGATTGCGATGGCCTTACAAGGTGGCTTAGGAGTTGTTCACAAAAACATGTCAATCCAAGCCCAGGCAGGAGAAGTAGCTAATGTAAAGAGTGTTGTCGTACCTGCAGGCGCAACTAAGGCTGCTGTTGATGATGATAATCGTTTGTTAGTTGCTGCAGCAGTTGGGGTTACTAGTGATACATTTGAACGTGCGGAGGCCCTTTTGAAGGCGGGAGCAGATGCAATCGTTATTGATACGGCTCATGGACATTCAGCAGGTGTTCTACGTAAGATCGCAGAAATTCGTGAACATTTCCCAGACACAACCTTAATTGCTGGTAATGTTGCTACTGGTGAAGCTACCCGCGCGTTATTTGATGCAGGTGTTGACGTCGTAAAAGTTGGTATCGGCCCTGGTTCAATCTGTACTACCCGGGTGGTTGCTGGAGTTGGTGTTCCACAAATTACTGCTATCTATGACGCTGCTAGTGTTGCTCGCGAATATAACAAGCCAATTATTGCCGATGGAGGTATTAAGTACTCTGGGGACGTTGTAAAAGCTCTTGCTGCTGGTGGTAATGCAGTAATGCTTGGTAGTATGCTTTCTGGTACTACAGAAGCACCTGGTGAAGTTTTTGAGGACAATGGTAAGAAGTACAAGGCTTACCGTGGAATGGGTTCGGTTGGCGCAATGGCTCAAGCCCACGGTTCCTCTGACCGTTACTTCCAAGGTGGGGTAAATGAAGCTAATAAGCTTGTTCCGGAAGGTATTGAGGCTCGTGTAGAATACAAGGGCGATGTTTCTGATATTGTTTTCCAAATTGATGGTGGTCTCCGTTCAGGAATGGGTTATGTTGGCGCTGGTGATATTCCAACACTGATCGAAAAGGCTCAATTTGTTCAAATTACCAATGCAGGACTTATCGAGTCCCACCCTCATGATGTCCAAATTACTCGTAGTGCACCTAACTATAAATAATTAATTCAATAAGAAACTGCTATGACTTTATTCATGAAGAAATAGTCACAGCAGTTTTTATTTCCCGAGAAATAATGGAGGGTAAACTTTTTGTTAAGGCTATCTTAGAATAATCGCTTTTTTCTCATAGTTAGTTATAATATTTAGTAGAATATTATGCTGTAAAAAGGAGTACCTCTTATGAAAATTCTAGTTGTTGATGATGATAAAGAAATTGTTCAATTACTTGAAATTTACATCCGAAATGAAGGATATGAACCAATTTCTGCTTACGACGGAAAAGAAGCATTAACAAAGCTAAATACTAATCCTGATATCGGTTTGATTATTCTTGATTTAATGATGCCTGAAATCGATGGAATGGATGTAATTAAGCGGGTGCGGAAAGATTCTGATATTCCAATTTTAGTACTTTCGGCTAAGACAGCAGATATGGATAAGATCCAAGGCTTAATTACTGGTGCTGATGATTATGTTACTAAGCCATTTAATCCGCTAGAAGTAATGGCACGGGTTAAATCATTGCTTCGTCGGAGTCAAGGAGAAGTGACGAATGATCAACCAGATATTCTTAATGTTGGTCCGTTATTGATTAATAAGGATTCTCATGAAGTTAAGACAATTAAGGGGGATGTAATTCAATTAACGGCCCTTGAATTTGGTATCTTATACTTACTTGCTAGTCACCCTAACCGTGTTTTTTCAGCAGATGATATTTTTGAGCGAGTATGGCAACAAGAAAGTGTTGTATCAGCTAAAACAGTCATGGTTCATGTGAGTCATTTACGGGATAAAATTGAAGAAGCAACCAATGGTGAAAAGGTTATTCAAACAGTTTGGGGTGTTGGTTATAAGGTTGAAGATCACTAAAAGTTAACCTTAATGATGTGGAGGAAAAATGGTGAAGTTAACGGGGCGTGAGAAAAGTTCGCTTATTTTAGAAGGGATAGCAACGGTTATTCTATTACTATTGCTGAATATGGCTATTATCGTAATCATTCAAGATGCCATTCAGTCAAATCCAGGAGTAACCAATGGGATTTTTATGATTAAGCAATCGTTGAAGGTCGGCCCTCTCCAAGCACAAATTTGGAGTTATCAGCGAATCTTAATTATCTTTTTAGTAATTATAGATATATGGGTGGTATGGTGGCGATTACGTCGTCGATACCACCTTTATCAAATGGATCATATTATTGCAGAGTTACACTATATTGCGCAGGGACATTTAGACCACCGAATTCCCTTTCGATTAAAAGGTAATCAACAACACGTTATTACTAGTGTAAATGCATTAGTTGATAGCGCGGTTCGTTCGATGGATGATGAACGAAAGATTGAAAAATCAAAGGATGAGCTGATTACTAATGTTAGCCATGATTTACGGACACCATTAACTAGTATTATTGGCTACTTGGGATTGATTGAAGATAAGCAGTATCGTAGTGAGGAAGATATTCTAAAATATACCCATACTGCTTATGAGAAGGCTAAGCAAATGAAGACTCTAGTAGATGATTTGTTTGAATATACAAAGGTTCAGCAACATGGGGCCCCAGTAAATATTATGAAAATCGACCTTAACCAATTGATTGAACAGTTGACGGCGAGTTTTGAGCTGGAAGCCCAGCATCGTGGAATTGAAATTACGTCCTCGGTTATTCCTAATCCATTAATGATTGAAGCGGATCCTGAGAAACTTGGGCGGGTTTTTAATAATTTAGTCTCAAATGCTTTTAAATATGGGAATGGTGCAAGTTATATTCGGATTGACGCACGCCAAAAAAAAGATATGGTGGTTGTAAAAGTTGCTAATGATGGAACACCAATTCCTAAAAAATCACTAGACCACCTGTTTGAGCGTTTCTATCGCGCAGAAACTTCCCGTTCACGAGCTACTGGAGGAACGGGATTAGGTTTAGCGATTGTTAAAAGTATTGTTGACCTTCATCATGGGAGCGTCAATGTTACCTCAAATGAAGATGAAACAGTATTTATTGTTAAGTTGCCCTTGAAACAAGAAAATAACCAAAAATAAGAAAAAAGTCTAAAATTATTTGATTTTAGACTTTTTTCTTTTTCAATTATATTCAACTAATTTTATATGTGGTAGACTAAAAGAGCATTGTGTTACTTGATGTTATAAAAGATACAAATTATTGGAGGAAATTCTGTGGCTAAAGCACAAATAAATCCAGAAAGAACACGCTGGCTTGAGGTGCTTGGTGTCTCGATGCCATTGTGTCTTAGTTATATTCCAATTGGATTGGCCTGTGGAATCTTACTACACGCAGCAGGTTTAAACTTTATAATGATTTTATTGGTGTCGTTATTGGTGTTCTCTGGTGGGGCTCAATTTATTCTGGCATCATTATTAGCAAGTAATGCTCCATTAGGAACTATCTTTATTTCATTGTTCTTCTTGGAATTACGATATGCATTGTTAGGCTCAAGTTTATCTAAATATATTAAGGATAAGTCAGCACGTTTCATCTTTATCTTTTCTGCATCAATGAACGATGAGAACTATGCTGTTAACTATATGAAATTTGCAACAGATAAGAAATGGGACCCCGATGATGCTTTGTTAGTGGAGTATTATTCACTTGCGGCATGGTCCATTTCAAATATGGTTGGAGGCTTAATTGGTGGAGCAATTTCAATTGATCTTGAAGTTGTTGACTTTGCATTAACTGCCCTGTTCTTATATATGATTGTAGTACAGATTCAAAATCATTTGACTCTAGTTATTGGCCTTTTGGCGGCCGTTCTTGGAGTATACTTCCAGGCGTTGACTAAAAGTACACTTGGGATTATTATTGCAACATTAATTGCTTCTTTTGTTGGATTCTTGATTGAAAATACAGTTCGCCGCCATAGTAAGCATCCAAACTCGAATTGGTTCTTGACAAAAATGTTTAGGCCGAAGATCACAAAGACAACGATCGAGGATAAGCAAGTTCAACAAAAAGAAGTTAAGGAAGTTAAAAAACTGGAAACTAAGATTGAAGATGTTGTTGAACATCATGAGGAAAAACATGATGACCAACATTCGGATGAGGGCTAGACATGGAACAACTATTAAGTAATAAAATCGTTTACCATATTATAGTGATTATCTTGGCAGCTTTAGCGGCATTTATTCCCCGTTATCTACCAGTATTATTCTTCTCAACGCGAAAAATCCCAGAATGGTTTAATGAATGGATGAAATATGTCCCAGTTAGTCTATTTGCGACCTTAGTTGTAAAGGGGATTTTCTTAACTGGATCTTATCATTTTACATTATTCGGTTATCCTGAACGAATTATTGCAGCAGTAATTGTTATTGTGATTGCATACTTTACACGGTCAATGTCGATTTCAGTAGTTGCTGGATTAGTTGCTGTTTGGCTGCTGAGTTTAGCGTTATAAGAGTAGTTTTGTTATAATTAAATTAAGCTTTAAACAGTGAGGCTGAGAGAAAACTTTTGTTTTCTCTCAGCCTCAACTACTTTCACGAATAATAGCAACTAGCCTCACGCCACCCGAGACTAAGTACGAATGTTGATCAGCCCGTGCCGTATTAATGCTAGATTAGCCCACCGCCTTGTCGAGAAGGTTATTTTCCACTTCTCTCTTTATTTTTGTGTTTTATCTTCCCAAATCTTTTGAAGCATTGGATAGCGTAAGTCACCAACTTGTACTACTTGATAGTCTGCATTTGCTAATGTTGTAGCATCACCAACGCCAATTGCAATTGCATTTATATGGTGAATATTTTCAATATCATGAGCTGTCGTTCCAACTCCAATACAATTGGCCCCGATAAGACCTAATTGATTAACAGCAGTTAGGTATGGTTTTTCTTTATCGTTAGTCTTAACGATCCTATCGACATAATTATCAAGCCCAATTTGTTTAAGGACATTTTGCACGTCCCCATTGGCATCTAGAACGGCAATTTTAACGTAGTGATCATAGAGATTTAGGAGAAGACGCTTAATCCCTGGAAGCTGATCTTTTTCACTTAGGTTATCTGCTTCTTCATTAAGAAATTTTTGCCATTCTGTAATCATTGAGGATTTTTCGCTTGGGTCAGGATTAGCATTAAAATGGGCTAAGACTAGGGAGAGTTCTTGCGCAGGGGTATGGTTATCAAATTGGGAGGCTAATTTCCCAGGTAATCCCATTCCAAATTCATACATTGCAAAACGTTGCCATGCAGTAAAGGCCAACTTATTTGTATTAACAAAGATATTATTAAATGAAAAAATTGCACCGTCCATGATTAAAAACATCCCTTCATAGGTAATTATGTCTATATTTTAACGTAATCAAAAATGAAAGGGAATACATTAATTAGACGGTTAATAGTATGACGAATAATTTCGCTTGGGTTAGCTAAATTTTAACTGAAAGAATAGATTGGATCCTTGAAGTACCAAAAATTAGCAAATAAAAAATGAGCCTGAAAGGTCAGCCTCATTTTTGCTTTATCTATTTTGTCATGTAATCCCGAGTCATTGGCAAGTCTTTGCCTGATGGGCCCTTAGTAATTAGGTATTGAATAACGTCAATATTTCCAGATTCAAATGATGCAGCACATGCTTGAAGGTATAGATCCCACATCCGTGTAAATCGTTCACCCATCATATCAAGGATTTGAGCACGATGTTCATTAAAGTTCATATCCCAAATTTCGAGGGTGCGTTGATAGTGACGGCGAAGCATTTCGATATCAGCAATTTGCATATGGTTTTCTTCAATGTGACCGATTATTTCTTCAAGGCCAGGGATATAACCACCTGGGAAAATGTACTTGTTAATCCATCCATTATAGGCACCGCCTTGTTGACGAGTAATACCATGAATTAAGGCAACACCATCATCGGCAAGATAACCTTGGATGTCTTTAAAGTAAAGACCCAAGTTTTCTTTTCCAACGTGTTCAAACATACCAACAGATGTAATGTAATCCCACTTTTGGTCTCCGAGTTCACGATAATCAACTAGCTTGACTTCGGCAACATTTTGTAAACCTTCTTTTTCAATCCGGTCCTTAACAAGTCGATATTGTTCTTCACTTAAAGTAACTCCAGTAACTTTTAAGCCGTATTCTTTAGCAGCAGTTAGCATTAATGTTCCCCAGCCACATCCAATATCAAGTAATGTTTTACCAGGCTTTGGATCAAGTTTCTTTAAGATGTGATGAACCTTATCAACTTGTGCTTTTGTAAGATCATCATGGTTGCCATCAGTAAAGTAAGCACATGAGTATGTTAGAGTATCATCAAGCCATAACTTGTAGAAGTCATTTCCTACATCATAATGACTTTGAACATCATTTTCGCTTTCTTTTTCTGAGTGGCCTTGTTTGGGCAAAAATTTACGGAATTTAGAACTCCGCATAAAACTATCAGCGCTCTCATATGCTGATTTGATCAATTCTTGAATGCTACCCTGGATTTCAATCTTATTATCCATGTAGGCTTCCCCAAGTGCAATTGAGGCGTTCTTAGTAATATCACGCATTGGAATTTTTTCATTAAAAGTGATAGTTACCTCAGGAGTTCCGTCACCGTAGATAACACTTGATCCATCCCAAAATACGATTTTAACTGGAATGTTAAATGAGTGCTTTAATAGTGACTTATAGAACGTCTTTTCTAACATGAAATGCATCCTTCTTTCTGCAATAATAAATACTATTATAGCACCCTTAAAATAAAAGTGTTTCAAGACAATTCATAAAAAATATTTTATAAGAAAATAACAAACCAATTGCCGAAAAAATAAAAGCTTGCTACTATGCTAATTAGTAGGGAAACTAGGGAGATGATTGAATGACGAATGCCTGGAAGTATTTTATTAAAAATGTAAAATTACGGCGTTTCACGGTCTTATTATTAATTATTATTGTGCTCTGGTTAATGAGATCAATGATGAATTTAATGTTATTTACGTTTATTCTTACTTATCTTGTTGTTAGTTGGGTAAGGCTAGTCCAACGGTGGTTACCACGAATGTCGACAAGTTTAATCGTAATCGTTACTTATGTATTGTTAATTGTTCTTCTGTACTTAGGGGTGACCCGCTATTTACCAGTTTTGTCCCGGCAAGTTGTTAAAATGGTTAATTCAGTAGTTCATTTCTATAGTACTCACCAGGCGACGATGATCTATCGTTATGTTAGTCACTATGTAAGTACCGCAACCATCATGAGTCAAGTTCGGCATGGAATAACGATTGCAGTCAGTACTTTAACCAGTATTGGTGCAATTACAGTTTCATTTGTAATGTCGTTAATCTTGAGTTTCTTTTATACTCTGGAGTTGAAACAAATGAATGACTTTTCTCATAACTTTTTAGATAGTGATTTTGGTTGGTTTTTTCAGGATATTGATTATTTTGGCAAAAAGTTCGTAAACACTTTTGGGGTAGTATTAGAGGCCCAATTTTTTATTGCTATTTGCAACACGGTAATTACCACGATTGGACTATTATTTATGCGGATGCCACAGATTTTTGCCTTATCGTTAATTGTATTTATCTTTAGTTTGGTTCCAGTTGCTGGGGTAATTATTTCGACAATTCCATTGGCTATGGTTGGGTACTCAGTCGGTGGAATTCGCGATGTGGTTTATATTATTATCATGATTATTATCATTCATACTCTGGAGGCATATGTCTTAAATCCTAAGTTTATGTCTAGCCGGACGGATCTCCCAATTTTTTATACGTTTATTGTATTACTGATTGGTGAACATATTTTTGGAACATGGGGTTTAATTGTCGGGGTACCAATCTTTACCTTCTTACTAGATATATTAGGTGTAAAACCAATTCATGGGGCAAAACGAATAAAAAAGAAATAAGTGAAAGATAGAGTTCCATAGTAGAAATTTTTCTTTCGCTTTTTCCGAACATTTTTACTGATATGCTAAATAAGGTTAACGAAAATCGAACTTGCATTGCGAAATAGCTGAAAAAGTCTTGGGCTAGTGTATAATAAAATTAAGATAGGTCTAAAGAAGGGAAGCTGATATTCATGACAGATATTGAGATTGCAGACCAAGCGACACTGGAACCAATTACAGAAATTGCCGAAAAACTCGGCCTTTCAGAAGATGAAATCGAACAATATGGTAAGTATAAGGCTAAAATTGATTTAAATATAAAACCTTTGCCTGATAAAAAGCATAAGCTAATTTTAGTTACGTCCATTAATCCAACTCCTGCTGGTGAGGGTAAGTCGACTGTATTGATTGGACTAGGGGATGCATTAAATCAGTTAAATTATCAAACAACAATTGCGATGCGTGAACCATCAATGGGCCCTGTCTTTGGAATAAAAGGTGGTGCAACTGGTGGCGGATATAGTCAAGTTGTTCCAATGGAAGATATTAACCTGAATTTTACTGGTGACTTGCATGCCCTTACAAGTGCTAATAATACTTTGGCCGCTTTGATTGATAACTACATTATGCGCGATAATGCAATGAACCTTGATCCGCAACGAATTATTTGGAAACGGGTAGAAGATGTTAACGATCGAGCTCTCCGGAATGTAGTTACTGGTCTTGGGGGTCCAATGGATGGTGTTCCACGTGAAACAGGTTTTGACATCACAGCTGCTTCCGAGTTGATGGCAATTCTATGCCTTTCAACTAGTCTTCATGACCTAAAAGAACGAATTAGTCGAATTGTAGTAGGATATACATACGATAAAGAACCAGTCACAGTTGGTCAGCTTAACTTTCAAGATGCAATTACAATTATTTTAAAAGATGCATTAAAGCCCAACCTTGTCCAAACATTAGACCATACTCCAACAATTGTTCATGGGGGCCCGTTTGCCAACATTGCGCATGGGTGTAATAGTGTTTTAGCGACGCAAACTGCCCTTAATCTTTCTGATTATACTGTAACTGAGGCTGGCTTTGGGGCTGACCTTGGTGGGGAAAAGTTCCTTGATATTAAGCAACGGGTTCTTGGTAAACATCCAGATGCAATTGTCATTGTAGCCACTGTCCGAGCGCTAGAGTACAATGGAGGCGCTAAGCTTGCGGACTTGAAGAATGAAAATCTTGATGCACTGAAAAAAGGAATGGCAAACCTTAATCGTCACATTAAGAATATGCAATTATATGGATTGCCAATCGTAGTTGCAATCAATCATTTTGCCAGTGATACTGATAAAGAAATTCAAATGATTAAGGATGATTGTGCTAAGCAAAATGTTGAAGCAATTTTGACTGATGCTTGGGCTAAGGGAGGTAAAGGTACCCATGATTTGGCTAATAAAGTAGTCGAACTTGCTGATAGCCCAAGTGAATTTACTCATATCTATGATGTTCAAGTTGATGATCTCCAAACTAAGTTAAAGAAGATTGCCAAGCAGATTTATGGCGCTAAAGAAGTATCATTTAGCCGTAAAGCCCAAAACCAATTGAAGCGATTTGCCAAATACGGATGGAATGATTTACCAGTATGTATTGCTAAGACTCAATATTCATTTACAGATGACCAAAAACAATTAGGTGCTCCGACTGACTTTACCTTCCATATTCGGGAATTAGTACCAAAGATCGGTGCCGGATTCGTCGTAGCCTTAGCTGGTAATATGATGACAATGCCAGGTCTTCCTAAAGAACCAGCTGCTGTAAACATGACGATTGACGATGATGGTAAAATTACCGGATTATTCTAAATAACCAACACGAAACATCGATTGTGCAACAATGTACATCGATGTTTTTTTACAAGTTTTTTAAGGGTAATGGGTTGAAGATGTTGATAGATTGCTAAGTGCGTCTAAGTGCCTTCTTGTGAAATTTTAAAATAAGGGCTACAGTAAGGATAAATATCATTTTATAAGTTTAATTGGGGAGAGGTGAATAGATAATGAAAAAGAAACTACATGGCGCAGATATTGTTATTGATAGTTTGAAGAAACATGGAATTAATCTTGTCTTTGGAATTCCCGGGGCAAAGATTGATTATTTGTTTGAGGGACTAGACGGTCAAGAGATGATCGGCAATTTGCTGGACATCTCTTGGCCTTTAATGCCCCTGAATTAACAGGGGGTTGTGAAATCTTTGATAACCTTGAACAACATTTTCCAATTCATAATAAAGAATTTCGGGAAAGTACAGTTGATATGGCAGTTTTACGTGATGGAATTGCTAAATCGGAGGGAAATGCTGAATAGAACGTTTAACCATCCTTTAGGAGTGAGACTGAAAACTCGTAAGCGAGTCTAGTCCAACTCCTTTTCTTTTCATCGATTATATTTGAACTATTTATTTTTAGTAGAGGGCTCGAATTGATGTTAAATTATGGAAAATGGGTTACGATCCTTAAAATAAATTTGTGGAAGCGATGTCATGACGGATATTACTGTTGTGATGGTAGTAAATGAAACTGGCTAATTGGACAGAAGATGCCTAAGATCAGATCTATCTTCCACCTAGAAACTAACTTACTTTACACAATGAAGATTTGTTTGTGGAAAAAGTTCTTTCCGTTATGTACAGGTGAAAACAGCATCGTTCATGGCTGTGTACACATTTGTTGAACCGGAAAATAGGCCACGTTACAATCTTAATTGATGACGTTGAAAGTGTTTGACAGAAATTGACAATACAGGAAACTGGAGCTAATAAAGTTCGGCTTTACGTAAACCGTTCTCCTATGCGATAATACTTTTAGAAAAAGATAGAGAGGATTTTTAACAGATGATCGATCGTTATACTAGTCCAGAGATGAAAAAGATTTGGAGCTTAGAAACACAATACCAATGTTGGTTAGAGGTTGAGATTGCAGCTGATGAAGCCTGGAGTAAGCTTGGCCATATTCCAGCAGAAGATGTGGAAAAGATTAAAAAGAATGCCAAGTTTTCTGTTGAGGGAATTGCAGAGATTGAAGCAGTAACTCACCATGATGTGATTGCTTTTACTCGGGATGTTTCGAAATCATTAGGACCTGAACGGAAGTGGGTTCACTATGGGATGACGAGTACAGATGTAGTTGATACTGCACAAGGCTTACGTTTAAAAAAGGCGAACGATATTCTTCGTCAAGATATTGATAACTTCATGAATGTTCTTAAAGAATTAGCTGAAAAGTATAAGTATACAGTTTGCATGGGACGGACACATGGTATTCATGCTGAACCAACTACCTTTGGCTTGAAAGCTGCTCGTTGGTATTCAGAAATGAAACGTAATAAGGAACGTTTTGAACATGCCGCTAAGGGTGTCGAGGCCGGTAAAATTTCTGGTGCAGTGGGTACTTTTGCTGAAATTGACCCATTTGTAGAAGAATATATCTGCAAAAAGCTTGGTTTACGTCCCCAAGAAATTTCCACGCAGGTTCTTCCACGGGATTTGCATGCTGAATATATTGCCACTATTGCACTTATTGGAACGAGTATGGAAGAAATGGCCACTGAAATTCGCTCACTTCAACGGACAGAAATCCATGAGGTCGAAGAACACTTTGCTAAGGGACAAAAAGGATCTTCGGCTATGCCACATAAGCGCAACCCGATCGGCTCAGAAAATATTACTGGTTGTGCGCGGATGCTTCGTGGCTTTATGGTTCCTGCTTATGAAGATGTTTCACTTTGGCATGAACGAGATATTTCTCATTCCAGTGCAGAACGAATGATTTTACCAGATGCAACTTCATTACTTGATTATATGTTGCGGCGTTTTGGGCGAATTTTAAAGAATCTTGATGTATTCCCTGAAACAATGAAGAAGAATATGGATAAGACATTAGGCTTGATTTACAGTGGCCGGGTTCTTTTAAAGTTAGTTAACAGTGGGATGACTCGTGAAGCAGCATATGATTTGATTCAACCATATACTGCTAAATGTTGGGCAGAACAGATTCCGTTCCGTCCGTTATTGGAAGGGGACCCAACGATTCAAAAACAATTGACTAAAGAAGATCTTGACGATGCTTTTGATTACCACTGGCATCTTCGCCATGTTGATGACATTTATAAGCGATTGGGATTGAACTAATTTAAGTTGAGTTTAAGAGGAGAGGCTGAGAGAAAATGTTTGTTTTCACTCAGCCTCAACTGCTTTTACGAACAATAACAAGATAACATGGAACTAGCTTCGCGTTGCCACAAAACTTGTCCCAGTACGAACGATGATCAGGCCGTCCCGTATTAATCATTGTACTAGCTTAGTTAACCGCCTTATCGCGAAGATTATTTTCCGCTCTCTTTTTACCCGCAGGAGGATAGCTTGATGAACCTGAATGTTTTTATCGGCATGGTGTTGATGCCAAAGCTGGACTACAATAATTTCTTCATCACTATTGGCATTTGCGGGTGAATGGATTAAAATAATATGGTAATGCTGTTTATAGCGATTTTAAGAAGAAAGAGGTCAATTGAACATGGCTAAATTAGTATTAATTCGTCACGGTCAAAGTGAATGGAACTTATCTAACCAATTTACTGGTTGGGTTGATGTTGATTTAAGTGAAAAGGGTGTTGAACAAGCAAAGAATGCTGGTAAGGCACTTAAGGAACACGGCATTGAATTTGACTACGCATATACTTCTGTTTTGAAGCGTGCTATCAAGACTTTACACTATGCTCTTGAAGAATGTGACCAGTTATGGATTCCTGAATACAAGACTTGGCGTTTAAACGAACGTCACTATGGTGCACTTCAAGGCCACAACAAGCAAAAGGCTGCTGAAAAGTACGGTGACGAACAAGTTCACATTTGGCGTCGTTCATACGATGTGTTACCTCCATTGCTAAGTGCTGACGATGAAGGTTCTGCTGCAAAGGATCGTCGTTACGCTAACTTAGACCCACGTGCTATTCCGGGTGGGGAAAACTTAAAGGTTACTTTGGAACGTGTTATTCCATTATGGCAAGATGAAATTGCTCCCAAGCTTTTGGACAACAAGAACGTTATCATTGCTGCCCACGGTAACTCTCTTCGTGCATTGAGCAAGTACATCGAAAACATTTCTGATGAGGACATCATGAATCTTGAAATGGCTACTGGTCAACCAGTTGTTTACGACTTCGATGACAAGCTTAACGTATTAAGCAAGGAAAAGTACTAAAATAAACTTACTATATTAAATTTTGAGAGGCGGGAAAGTTAAATTTTTAACGCCTCTTTTTTGTATTTTTTTTGAAAAAATATTGAAGATATTGGTGAATAAATTGAGCTTATAGTGAGTTGTGGTATGATTAACATCAGAATCTAATAAGGTGGAGAGAATTTAAATGAAAATGGAAAAACAACGTACGCTCCCAATGAAGGAATTTTTCACTTCATTGAAGAAACTGGTCAAGCCTAACTATTTAAGGGCAATGTGGCCGGTTGCAGGAGTATCAATTATTTTTATTGCTTTAGCAGCGATCTTAGCACTCCTTAATTCAAACATTGCTGCCTCATTGAGTATGACGATGATGATGGTAATGTACGGAATGGCCTCCCCAGTTGCAATCTTATTCTCATTGTTAGAAATTGTGGGAATTGTTGCAATTATTGCGGTGTTAGCCTTCTTCTATACTTTCTTTGCAGTTGCAACCCAATATACATACCAGGATAAGATGGCTCATCCAGAACAACCGGTAAGTGCTGGCTCGATCTGGATGCATTATAAGCACTTACGAAAGAACCAAGTATGGCGAATTATTCTTTATATTGGCCTATTCACTTTCTTATGGAGCTTGCCACTCAATATTGTTAATGCATTGCTTTTACCACACCTATCAGGAGTAGCTGCTGTTTATACGGGATGGGTAATTCGAATTCTTAATGATATTATTGTATTATGGAAGAGTATCGAATATTCCCAATCGTACTTCCTTTACCGTGAAAAACAGCCACAATTCCTTGGTCAATCAATGCGTTATGCGTTAACTGCTAGTCGGCGGTTCATGACTGGTCGAAAGTGGAACTACTTTGCAATTCTGTTTGTTTTAGAATTTCTTCCAATGTTTATCTGGACCTTAATCTTTGGTGGATTAGCATTTTATGGAGTTTACACGGCAACCTATGTTCTTACCTATATCGGAATTGTCCTAGTAATTGTTGGTATCGCCTGCTACCTTCCAGTGGTATATGCAATTCTTGCTTTGTACTACAACAAGGCTCGAGCTGGAATGGAAATGGATGTTCTCTTTAAAGATACTTTTAAGCCAGTAGCCGAATTAACCGGTGAAGCTTATGTTCATGAAGTATATGTAGAAAAACAACCATCACCAACTGTTAAGCGCGATGATGAGAAGAAGCACGAAGCAAAAAAAGATGAATAGTAAAACGAAAAGCTGAGGGGTAACGAAATCTCTTCAGCTTTTTTTGTATTTTCTACGAATAGTCAAGTATATTAAGGTGTTTCTTTGAGATTAATTTAAGAAAAAACTATTTAGATAGTTAAGGTAGTTTAAAAAGGGAATTTAAGGTATAACAAAATAAACTCATGAACTAGATTTATTTTTCATGGGTTGTAGAATAATAGTAAGAATCAATCCTAAATTATGCTTTGGCTATTTGATAATTATAAGATTGATTGTATTTTACAAGATGATAAATCGTTCTGAGAAGGCGATGTATCGCGGCAATGGCAATTTTCTTAGTCCCTGGCTGAGAAGATTGCCTTTTCCTTTTCTGATAAAAGTCGTTAATATGATTAGGATGAAAGTGACTAGCGACCGCAATATTTTGGATGGATCTAAATAGAATTTTACGAGCGACTGCGTCACCACGTTTACTAATATGATCGGTAGCAACGAAGTTGCCCGATTCATAATGTCTAAGATCAATTCCAATATAGGCATTAAGTGCATTACTACTGTGAAAGCGGCGAATATCACCTAATTCACCGATTAAAGAAGTAACGGTTCGTACACCAAAGCCAGGAATACTTAATAGTAAATCATATTCAGGTAAATTTTCTGCTTCGTGTTGCATTTCTGAAATGATCTTATCTTTTTCATGGACTTCCTCAACGATGCGTTTAGTTAAGTACTGAATTTGTTCGTAAACATAGGAATTGTCATTAACAACCGGATAAGCTTCTTTAGCAAGTGATATTAGCTTTTTGGTAATACAGGTGGCGCGGTTAGTTGATATAACTTTATTAGTGCTATCCTGGATAAGCGAACGTAAATCAGTAAACGAAGTTTTAAGAACCTGTGAAGGACAGGAAAAACGCATCACAATTGCCCAATATAGCTCGTTATTAGTATTACTAAATAATGACTCCAATTGAGGGAAAGTAAGTTGTAAGGCACGATGTAGCCGATTTTTATGGTTAACAACATCTCGACTTACTTCTTGGTAAAAGCGGCTAAGATCGTGTAACTGTTCATATACTGGGGCCTGCTTATAAGATAAAGAGCGGTGAATAATGAAACTAGTTTGAGCTAGGTTAAGAGCGTCAGCTCGATCAGTTTTATAGGGACGTAAACTATCGAGTTGCTTTTTAGCAGTTAAAGGGTTAAGCATCGTATAATTAAACTCATTACAATCAAGAAAGTGTTGAAGAGTACGAGAATAAATACCGGTCGCCTCAAAAACCACTTCAGGTTGATGGAAGACCTTAAGGAGCTTTAATAAATTATCTAATCCAGGACGATCAAGTGTTAGTTTACACTCATCAACTTTTACTTTATTAACTACAATTGCCAAGTTAATTATATGTTTACTAACATCAATCCCAAATACAGTACGCATTTTATCATCTCCAAATGAAGTAGAATCACAAAAAGTCTATTAAATCTAATTTTCAATACACGACTTAAGAGCCAACAGACTAAGAGCAGATTAAGAATAGACTTGTGAAGTTGCCAGTTTTAAATCCGACGTCAAGCGTCATACAAAAGTACGACATGTCAACTTCACCCCTACTTTAACAAAAAAG
>NZ_JACIVF010000047.1 GCF_014145585.1 Limosilactobacillus agrestis | reverse complement strand
GACATGTCAACTTCACCCCTACTTTAACAAAAAAGTAGTGGAAATATCAGAACCGTCGTTCTGATATTTCCACTACTAAGCTTAGTCTGTTTTAAATTATTCCCTATCAATTGATAACAATAATTTGTTGATTATTCTATTGAAAAATAATTTTTATATTTTTAGTTAATCGTTATTTATATAATAAATGCTGATATATAAGGAATTAGGCCGTTTTTTTTTTTTTTATTTTTATCAATCGAAAGATAAGCGAAAATAGCTTGAAATAGTAAGAGTGATTACATAAAATGATGGTGTTGTAAGATAACAATTATTTCGAGGTTTTATTTTTAGGAGGATTATTTATGAAAAATAATCAAGTACACTACAAAATGTACAAAGCAAAGAAAAATATTGTATATGCTGGTTTGATGACTACAGCCACTTTGGCAGGTCTTACATTAGCAAATGTTAACAACACTGAGGTTCACGCTGATGTTGCTAACCAACCTGCTGTTACTGCAACCACTGGTTCTGCTAATGCCACAAGTACAACAAGTGCTACTTCAAATGTTTCATCTGATGTAGTTTCACAAGCTCAAGAAAAGGTTAATGCTGCTAGTGATGCAGTTACTGCGGCTTCTAGTGCTGTTGTAACTACTAGTGCAGCTAACAGTACTGCTCAAGAAAATGTAGCAGCTGCTAAGAGTGCCGCAACTTCTACAGCTCAAAGTAACGCTAACTCTACTTCTGCTGCTGCAAGTTCAGCATTTAACGATTACAGTGCAGCTAAGTCAACTGCTAGTGCTGCTACTGACGCATCAACAAACATTGCAGCTGCCTACAATCAATTTAAGGATGGCAAGACTGATAATGCTTTGAATGCCGCACAAGCAGCCGTTAATGAAGCACAAAAGCTTTACGGTAACAACAGTTCACAAGCACAAGCAGCTGAAAACGTAATTAATGCAATTAACGAATATAACCAAAACCCAACTGTTTCCAACAAGGGTAAGGCTATTGATGCTCTTAATGCATATGAAAAATACGCTAATGAACAAATTGTTTCTGCTCAAAAGGCACTTGACGAAGCAAATGCTAACCAAGCCAATCTTCAAAAGCAATTAGATGCAGCCCTTAGTGCACAAGCTCAAGCAAAGACTGCCCTTGATAACGCTAAGTTGGCTGTTAATCTTGATGCTTTAAAGAAAGCCTATGAAGAAGCTTCAGCTAATGCAGAAAAGGCAACAACTGCTTTGAACAATGCTAACAACACATTGAGTGCAGCCCAAAAGGCACTTGACGAAGCACGTAATGCTCAAACTGCTGCCGCTGACAAGTTAGGTACTACTAACCCTGATATGGCTGCATTACAAAAGGCTGTTAATGATGCTCAAACTAAGGTTAACGAAACTGGTAACGCCTTAGATGAAGCTAATGCTGACCTTAAGACTGCCCAAGGTAACTACGATGCAGCTGCCAACCGTCAAACAGATGCTAGTGATGCTTACACTAAGGCAGAAACAGCATTGAACGATGCTAAGGCTGCTGAACAAAAGGCCAAGGATGCTTATGATGCTGCTTATCAAGACTACCTTAACGAACCAAGTGAATGGAATGATGAAGCTCAACAAGCAGCTCAAGCTAAGTGGGAAGATGCTCAAGCAGCTACTAAGACTGCTCAACAAGCATTTGATGAAGCCAATACTGCATTGAATGGTGCTCAAACAGAAGTAAACGCAGCTGGTGAAGCTCTTGAAAATGCCAAGACTCGTCAAAAGGATGCTCAAGATGCTCATGATGCTGCTGTAAATGCTCAAACTGCTGCTGCTGATAAGTTAGATGCAGCTAAGGCTTATGCAACTGCTAGTGCTAACGTAAACAAGGCTAGC
>NZ_JACIVF010000046.1 GCF_014145585.1 Limosilactobacillus agrestis | reverse complement strand
AACCAAACTCCACTTCAATATGAGCAGAATCTAGTTGCCTAGAAAAATATTTATAAAGCAAGAACATACAGGTTCCAACTTTAAGGGTACACGTCACTGAGAGCCTGTTTATTATTTTAAAACCGTTTATTAGTCGCGATCATCATAACCCTTTGGATGAGTTGAATGCCACTTCCACGCAGTTGCAATAATATCGTGAACATCATCATACTTAGGGTTCCATCCAAGGATACTACGAGCCTTATCACTAGCAGCCACTAATGAATCTGGATCTCCTGGACGACGGGGGGCCATTTTAGCTGGAATAGGTTTACCCGTAACTTCACGCGCTGCTTCTAGCATTTGCTTGTTAGAGAAACCGGTAGACGAACCAAGATTAAACGCATTACTCTTATTACCTTCCTCAAGATACTTAATAGCAAGAATATGCGCATCTGCCAAATCCATAACGTGAACATAATCACGAACATTCGTACCATCAGGGGTGTTGTAATCGTCCCCAAAGATACTTAATTCATCACGTTTTCCTTGCGCAACCTGAAGAATAATTGGAACTAAGTGTGTTTCGGGACCGTGGTCTTCACCGATTGTACCATCAGGAGCAGCCCCCGCAACGTTAAAGTAGCGGAGAGCAACAAACTTAATACCATAAGCCTTATCAGCCCACGCCATCATTTCTTCCATCATTAACTTACTCAAGCCATATGGGTTAATTGGCTTTTGTGGGTCTGTTTCCTTAATTGGCATATGTTCCGGAACCCCATAAGTAGCAGCAGTTGAACTAAAGACAATATACTTAATATCATGATCATGCATCGCTTCAAGCAAAGTAATCATTCCACCAGTATTGTTATCAAAGTACTTCAATGGCTTACTCATTGATTCCGGTACAATTGAGAAAGCAGCAAAGTGAACAACTGCGGTAATATCTTCATTGTCAAAAATCTTATCTAAGAATTGACGATCACGAATGTCACCTTCGTAAAACTTAGCCTTAGGATTAATAGCATCTCGGTGACCCGTTGATAAGTTATCAGCAACTACTACATCCTCACCATTTTCAATAAGATCTTTTACCATATGGGAACCGATATATCCGGCACCACCAGCAACTAAAATTGACATCTTGTTTCCTCCTTGATCCAACTAAAGCTTTCATAGTGATTGTAGCACAGTTTTACTGTTTCTAATTAGTAAAATTTAGTAAAAAATAGTAAATATTTAATCAGGATTTTTTCTTACAATGAAGATTTTAACTGACCAAAATTAATCTGCTGCTCAAGGTACTTAAATAGTAAACCTTCTCTTAGGCCACTATTGCTAAAACTAATCTCATTAATTGATAACTGCCGTACAAGTGAGATCAAGGGAAGCAACCCTCCAACGATTACATCTGCTCGTACCTTAGTAATCCCACGGAAACTTGCTCGCGTTTGTCGATCCGCCTCTAATAACTGCCGCATAATCAAAAATGCTTCTTCTGAACGCATTGTTAGTCCATGAACTGGTCTGACCTCCTCAGGATTAAGGGCCTGTTGCCATCGATATACCTTTGCCAATGTACGATTACATCCCCCGAGTGCGACAATTTTTGTTTCTCGCATTCGATTCAGCCATAACTGCTGAGAGAGAACCTCATCAATTTTAACCATGGCATCGAATAAATCTGCTGGATTAATTTGATCTTCAAGGTGGTAAGTTTGTGCAATGCTAACGGAACCAATTGGAATACTAACGGTTTCTTCTGCTTCACCATTATTCACCGAGATCAATTCCATACTTGCTCCCCCCGTATCAACAATTATTCCCTTATCAATTGGAAGAGTCTGGTTAACCCCAACATAATCAAGATATGCTTCTCGTTCCCCACTAATTACATGAATTTCAAAACCAGTTTCTTGCTGAATTTTTTCAAGAAATTGCAGTTGATTTTGTGCTTGACGAACCGCAGCAGTCGCCACTGCAATAATTGTCAGCCTCTTATTTTGATATCGGTCACAAATTGCACGGAATTCTTTTAAGGCCTCAATTGTTCTCTTTATGGGAGTTGCCTTCAACATTTTTTCCGGTCCCATATTAGAAGCCAGACGGACATATCTTTTTTCATATTGAACCGTTTCAAAACTTCCATTATCTTGAATTTTTGTTATTTTAAGCCGAACTGAATTTGAACCTAAATCAAGAATTGCAAGGTACTGCTCATTACTCATAAATCACTCATCCTTTCGCTCATCTAAATGAAGATTGGGAACATGGCGAGTTAAAGTTTCAAAAACAGAAGAGAAATGTTTTTTTGCTTTCTTCTCCTTTTTCTCACGCGCATTCAATTTCATTGCTTGTTTGACAAAGTATTCTTGTGAACTAAATGGTGCGGCGTCACCACGATCGATTCGTTCATAACGGTCTCCTACTAATCGACGAGCTTTAACATTATCTTTCCACATAACATTAAAAATGTGAATTGCATGAGCCTTTGTGTCTGGCTGAGTAACGGGATACAATTCTTCAACCCGCCGATTAAGATTTCTTGTCATCATATCTGCACTTGCAAGGTAAACTTCTTCATGCCCATTACTCTTAAAGTAGTAGATCCGTGAGTGTTCAAGGAACCGCCCAATAATCGAATGAACCTCGATATTGCCATGTAGTTCCGGTAAGTCATTTCTGAGACAGGTAATTCCTCGAATCAATAATTCAACCTTAACTCCACTAGCAGCAGCTGCATATAGGCGGGCAATAATTTGCTTATCAGATAAAGAGTTCATCTTCATCCGAATTAACGCTGGATTACCATTTTTAACATTTTTAATCTGCTCGTCAATTTTTGCATTAATAAACTTCCGGATTCCGTCAGGCGATACCCGTAGTTCATTGAAATATCCCGGACGTGCAAATCCTGACAGCATATTAAACAGATTCGTCATATCAATACCTAGTTCATAATCACAAGTAAACAACCCCATATCAGTATAAAAATGAGCCGTTACATCATTATAGTTACCAGTCCCTAAGTGCATATATCGCCGAAGCCCATCCTCATCACGACGAATAACCAGAGCAACTTTACAGTGCGTTTTAAGGCCAACTAACCCGTAAATAACGTGGCATCCCATTTGTTCAAGGCGTTGCGCCCAGCGAACATTATTTCGTTCATCAAACCGCGCCTTAACTTCAACTAATACCGTTACTTGCTTTCCCTGTTGGGCTGCCATTCCAAGGTACTTAATGATCGGCGAATTACCAGAGACCCGGTAAAGTGTCATCTTAATTGCTAAAACTTCGGGATCGATTGCCGCCTGATGAATAAAATTAACCACTGCCTGAAAATTATCATAGGGGTGTTGCATTAAGTAATCTTTCTGGCGAATCGAAGAAAAAATATTATGATCCATATCTAACGCTGGATTGAGGTAGGGCTTATATGGCGGATAGCGGAGGTCATCATGACCATCAACCATCCCCGATAATTTTTTCAAAAAAGTTAAATCGACAGGACCATCTACTTCATATAGTGATCGTTCACTTACATGAAGATTATCAATTAACTGATCCTTTAACCATTTATCAACTGAGGCTGGAACCTCTAGACGCATCACCTGGCCATGTTCCCGTTCCCGCAATTGCCGTTTGACTGCTCGGAGCAAATCAGATGTATCTTCTTCGGCCACATCTAAGTCCATATCCCGCATAACTCGATATGATGCAGTAGCTAATATCTCATATCCAGGAAAAAGGGCACTAAGGAATTCAGTAATAATTTCATCAATCAAAATAAAACTATTTTCTCCTGGCAACCGTACTAACCTATTATAGATTTCTGGAACACGGACTGTTGCAAATTTGATATCTGCTTCCTGTCGATCATCATGTGGTTCCACTTGCGGACGATGGACTTCCTGATCCCCTTCTAAAATCTCTGCAACTGGGTTAGTTGTTAAATGGATCTGACGTTGCAGTTGAACAGCAATATTTAAGGAATTGTTAGAGATAAAAGGAAACGGTCGTGAGGCATCGTCTGCCATGGGAGTTAAAACTGGCATCAACTCATCATTAAAGTACCGACGAATAAATTCATATTGCTTCTCATCAAGTTTATGGACATGAATAATCTGGATATTGTTTCTTGCAAGTTCGGGAATGATTTGCTGGTTATACACTTCGTAGCGTTGCTTAACCATTCGGTGCTCTTTTTCGTTTACCGCATCTAACTGCTCTTCTGGGGTTAAACCAGATGCATCAGTAGTAGTGACATTGGCAGCAGCAAGCTTATGAAGCGATGCAACACGCACCATAAAGAATTCATCAACATTGCTTTGAGTAATTCCTAAGAAGTTAGCACGTTCTAACAATGGATTGGCAGTATCAGTAGCCTCTCCTAGTACCCGACCATTAAAGTCAATCCAACTCAATTCCCGATTAACATAATTCTGTGGCTTATAAAACTCCTTATACATTTTAATGATCGTTCCTCTCCGTTAAAACCGGTTCAATTCCGTATACATCCTTAAATAATTGCGACTTTTCACTAAAAGACCACTTTTCCAGGACAAGGTCATCATTAGCTGTTGCTTTAATAATTAAACGGCCATCTTCTACTAACTTCAATTTGATACTTGAAATTTTTTGCAACCGTGAATCATCTAATGCATCCACTAATCGCAAAATGGCGGCTAATTTTGCTACTGGCATCTGGATCTCATCATCGAGGTGGCGGTAATGAGCTTGACTAATATTTGGCGATTCTGCACTATGATATCTTGCCACTTCAGCAATAATTCGATTATCTTTATCCGAAAGGCCGATTAGAGAAATAGCCTCCATAATATATGCAGAGTGGCGGTAGTGCCCCCGTTGATTAATAAAATTACCAATGTCATCAATTTTACTAGCAATTTCTAATAACAATCGCTCATGTTGACCAAGACGATGAATTGGGCGTAATTGATCAAAAAATTGGAGTGAAAAGCGTGTTACAAAATCCCGATGAGCCGAATCAACACCGTATCGTGAAGAAATATTATCAGTAGCGGTTCTGATCATTTCATTAATTTGACGTCTTGTTTTAGGATTGGCAACCCCAATCCCATGGGAAATTCCATCCATTGTCGAAATATCAGTTACATAAAGGCCGGCTGGTTGAATTAAGCGAACCGTTCGCGCCGTTACCAAATAATTTGGTAATAATAATTCAAATTGCTGATCATCAATCTGAATATTTTTCATCAAGCCATCTTTTACTGGCGATAAAATTTTTTGGTAATCATCATGAAATTCATCTAGCGATACTTCAGCAATTTGCTGATCATTTGGTAAAAATAGTTTATTGAGTGAGAGGGCGTTTTGCACCATCATTACTGTATGCTTTTTCTTTGTCAGTTCTGGAGTTAAATACTCTAATTTACTACTAATGTAATCTTGAATAATTTCAGTTGGATTAGTAGCAGTTTTTCGGAGACGGCCCACCAAATAACTGATTTTTGCATTTCCAAGATCAATATCCCATGCACGTTCAAAGCTTCCATGATGAAAATAAGCTAAGGTAGTTGAGCTAAGGCCGATGCTTAAAAGATACATATTGTGCTTACTAAGTTTCTCAAAATTTGGCAATAAGGTTAAAAGGTAACTCATTGACTGTGCCATTAGTTGGTTATTATTTAACCATTCAATCTGTAATCCTGTCCGAACTTCTAACTGGTCGGCCACATACCGGGCTGCAACAGGGTCAAGGTCTTCTAAGTCGCCATAAAACTTAACTGAGGTTGCTTGATAATCATTGATAATCTGTTTAAATCCTTCAATATTGTTAACAATTGTAGGCATATTTTCTGAATAATTAGCAACTTTAGCGTTTCCGATATTTAGAAGGCCCGATCGAATATTATTTATCACTTTTAAAGTAGGTATCTCAATAATCCGTAAATTAACCTGGTCGGGTTCGAGGTAAATAATCGCCGTTAAAGATCTTTTCACGTCAACTCACTCCTCATAATTACTACTATTCATAGAATATCATCTTCCTTTAAATGTCTCTACATTTAACCATTCAAGATCCTTTCGTCCATATTTAGGAATTTAGGACTAAAAAATAAAATAGCAACTAATTTCCTGCTTAGAAACCAGTCGCTATCATCCATTGATTAATTTTTTTAATACCATTCTATTTCAGCAATTGCATCATTCTGCTCACCAACACCAATCTGATGGTAAGTTACTTTTTCATCATTTGTTTGAAGTTTATTAACTTTACTTTCCACAATTTCCCCATTGCGCACCTCTTGAAGATACTGCAAATTAAAGCTCTTTATCTGATTTTCTCGTAGGAAATCACGGCCAAGAGGATCTAGAAGCCAGTCAAAATAACGAGCATTATTAACATGGTGATTAGCATCCAGGTCAAAATAACGAACTCGATAATCCTTCTTTATTACCGGAGCATTTTCATCCAATTTTTGAGGTCGCTTTAGACGAGGGATCCGTTTAGCAATAGGAGCATTAAACGGTTCAATTAAGGCTGATGGAATTGATTGCATTCGCCGAGTCCTTAGATTCATAAACACAAAAATCGACCTAATTCGCGCATATTCAATCTGGTGTTCTTTATCTGTTATCCAAAAATCACGAACGGCAAAAAAACGGTTATAAGAAACGGCTTGGGTTCCTAAAATAACTGTTTCACCAAAGGTAGGTTGCTTTGAAGAAAGATGTCCTTCATAGCCACTTACTACCCAAGTACCACCAGTAGCGTGTACTTCTTCAGTTCCCATCCCTAAAAACATACTATGCTCATCTGAAACCATGGAAATCATGCTTAATATCATACTCATGCTTGGATTCCCTGTCTCATCACACTCATAATATGTTAGTAAGTGTGGCATTTCAAATATCTGTGCTTCCTGCTTTAATTCCATACTTTTCTCCTACAATTGATGATATTGTTTATACAATTCCTGACGTTTAATATTGTTTTTCTTTGCCACCAACTTAATAGCCGCATTAGTAGAAAGGCCATTTAAAATTTCTTGATCAACCTGCTCGGTTAATGGCAATTCAAGAGCATTATCCTTTGTCACTGTGGGATGTTCATTCCCTGCTACTAGAATAACGAATTCTCCGCGTGGTTGATGTTCTTCAAACCAGGCAGTTACTTCAGCCAGCGTTCCTCTGGTAAATTCTTCATAACGTTTAGTAAGCTCTCGGGCTAAGACAACCCGTCTTTCATCACCAAAAACTTCCGTCATCGTAGCCAAGGTCTTTTTTAAGCGGTGAGGAGCTTCATAAAAGACCATCGTTTCCTCACGATTTTTCAACTGTTCAAGAGCCGTAATTTGTTGTTGATGTTTACGTTCTAAAAAGCCAAAAAAGTAAAACGGCTGAGGAACTAACCCTGAAGCAATTAAAGCCGTTAAGCCGGCATTAGCCCCTGGGAGCGGAATTACCGGTAGTCCTTCTTTAACTGCCGCTGCTACCAACTCTATGCCGGGGTCAGAAATCGAAGGCATCCCGGCATCACTGCACTGCGCAATCGAATAACCAGCCTTTAATTTTTCAATTAATTCTGGAACACGTTGTTCAGTATTATGCTCATGAAAACTGATTTGCCGGGTCGATATATCAAAATGGTTTAATAGTTGCTGAGTATGACGGGTATCTTCAGCAGCGATCAGATCCACTTCTTTCAAAGTTTTAATTGCCCGGAAAGTCATATCATCTAAGTTTCCAATTGGTGTTGGAACTAAATATAAATTTCCTGATTGGTGATCATTAAAACTACTAATTTGCTGCATACTATCTCCTATTTTGTCATTCCTTGTTCATGTCCAAATATTGCATCTAAGCAAAAGGTACACGATTCATTCGGTTCAAGGCGTTTACCATAGTATTCACTACAAACATGAAATCCCTGTTGGTAAAGCTCTTTTAAATTTTGCCGTGATCCGGATAATTGATTTTCGCTATGGTGCGGCTGCTTTTCTTTAATCATCTGACGTAAATGCTTGTTTTCAATTGATAGTTCCACATTTTCTTCAGAGATAGCAATAATTTTTGCCTGTAGTTGCTCCATTTTACTAACCAAATCCTGGGTCTGGTTCATCACCTGCGCAAATTGTTCATAAAGATTATCTGAACTATATTCTTCACTCATCTTTTCGCCCCTAACTAATGCTTAAAACCTGCACAAGCCGAATCGTCAATTGTTCAACAATATTTTGAAAACTAATATTTTGTTCTAACATGTGACGAGTTTCCAACGTTAACTGACTAGCTGCTAACAATTGTTGTGGAGAGTATTTTTTAACTACTTCACCTATTTCTCCTAAAATATTATTAAAATGAAGGCGGTTGGCAACTTTAATTTCCGAATTGACCATTAGAGTATCACGCCAGATTAAGGTAATTAGGTCCAGAACTACTTGTTGTTTATCCCGGTCGGTAGCTAATTTTTGCAGAATTGTCTGAACATCAACAAAGCCTAACATCCCATTTCGCGTCGTATCCTGATACCACTGAATGACTCCTTTAATCGCACTCTCAAACCAATTATCTTCTTGCCATTGTTCAATCATTGCGACGGAATCTGTAATTCCAACAGCAATCTGTTGTTGGGATTGTGGAATATTATGTTCAGTTAGAACGGTTAACAATGCATCTCGTTTTAATGGTGGTAGTTCAACTACCTGTGTTCGTGATCGAATCGTTGGTAAAACAGCACTTTTATTAGTCGTAAGCATAAAAATATAAACGCCAGCCCCTGGTTCTTCAATAAACTTAAGAAGACTATTCGCTGCACCGTTTGTCATTTTATCAGCATCTTTAATAATAAAAATTTTCTTATTGCCTTCCACCGCACTCTTAGAAAACTCTGCTTTTAAATGCCGAATCTCGTCAACTTTGATTTGACGCCCTTCTGGAGCAGCATAAACAACGTCAGGATGGTTTCCAGATAAGATTCGCTGACATTCGGCACAAGTTAAGTCTGGTTTATTGTCTTGGGGATGAAGACAAAATAACCGTAACGATAACCACTGGGCAATTGACATCTTTCCTGAACCACCTTGCCCAACCAACAAATAAGCATGGGCAAGTTCTTTATTTGATAATATTTTTTGAAAACGAGTAATTATTGCTGGTTGTAATTTTTCCGCACGTGTTTGTCCTTGTTCAGCCAACCATCTTCACCCACTTAAAATTTAATGAAGTCTTCTACCGGCAAGACAAAGACAGTTGCGCCACCAATCTTTACATTGACCGGAAATGCCGAACCTCCCTCAACATCCATATGCATTTGTGAGGTAACATACTGTTCACGTGACTCGGCATTTTCCTTAATTACTGATAGGACTTCTTGAACACGTTCGTCCTCAATCCCAATTAAAAATGTTGCATTGCCTTCACGAAGGAAACCACCAGTTGTTGATAATTGAGTAACATGAATATCAGCTTTATTAAATGCTTTCCGTAAACGATTGCTATCTTTTGATTGAACAATTGCAATAATCATTTTCATTATTAATCACCCTTTTTATTAAAATAAGTCTGAAAACCGGTCATGAATTGTTGCTTGTACATCCTCAATTACTTTTTCTAATGGCTGGCTTGCATCAATTAACTTTATTCGTCCTGGATAATTTTTGTAAAGTTTTAAGTAAGATTGTCGAACAGTGCGATGAAAATCAAGCTTTTCCTTATCCAATCGATTAACTTGATTGGCACGATGCTCGGCTATCCGTCTTAAACCAACCTCCGATTCAATATCAAGGTAAATTGTCAATATAGGCATCAACCCATCAATTGCAAACTGATTAATCTGCCAAATTTCTTTTTCGCCAAGGCCACGACCAGCTCCCTGGTAAGCAATGGAGCTATCGATAAATCGATCACACAAAATAACTTTGCCTGCTTGCAGGCCTGGAATTATTTCTGAAACAATGTGTTGCCGACGAGCTGCGGCAAATAACAAGGCTTCCGTCCGGCCATCCATATCGGTATTCTGCCCATCAAATAAGATCTGACGAATTTGCTCAGAAATCTTATTTCCGCCCGGTTCACGAGTATACATAACTTTTTCTGCGCCAAGCTGGTCTACTAATTTTTGTTGAATCTGTCGGATTACGCTTGTCTTACCAGCTCCATCTGGCCCTTCAAATGATATAAATTTACCGTCCATTTCTCTCTCCTAACGATCAATTACTCCATCATTTAACGTTCCATGGACTTTAAATTTACGAGCAATCTTATATAGGTATAAAAATTTTTGTTCTTGAATCCGAGAACGGTAATGAAGCTCACTATTAACGTTTGCTTCATACACCGCCCGTTCAGTTTCACGTGCATGATCCCAACTAGCCTTAGTAGAGTACACCGCTTCTAAAAGGCGTTGATTTCGTTCGTGTTCCACTTCTCTCGCCGGCCGTTTAAAAAACATTCTCTTACATCTCCGTTCGCCCTTGTACTGCTTTGAATAACGTCATCTCATCAGCATAGTCAATATCAGCACCAACTGATAACCCATGCGCTAACCGAGTAACTTTAATTCCCGCAGGCTTAATTAACTTGGCAAGGTAACCGGCTGTTAACTCACCATCAGATGAAGCATTCGTCGCAATAATAATTTCTTTTACTTCATCATCTTTCTTTAACCGTTTAAGTAAACTTGTAATATTAATATCTTCGGGACCTGTTCCTGCAACTGGCGAAATAACACCATGAAGAACATGGTATAAGCCATGATATTCATGCATTCGTTCCATTGCCATAACGTCTTGTGACTGCTCAACAACTAAAATTTGCGAATGGTCACGAGTCTTATCACGGCAAATTGGACAAGGATCACTTTCGGTAATATTGCCACAAATACTACAGTTATGAAGATCTCTTTTAGCAGACAGAAGAGATTTAGCAAAGTTCGTTACATCATCTTCTTGCATACTGAGAGTATAGAACGCCAACCGTGTTGCGGTCTTTTGGCCGATTCCTGGCAACTTAGTATAACTTTCAATTAATTTTGCTAATGGTTCTGGATATTGGATCACCTTTTACAACCCCATACCTTGTGTATATTTACCAAGCTTTTGTTGCGTAGCATCGTTAACTTGCTTCATTCCATCTTTTACAGCAGCAATTACTAAGTCCTGAAGCATATCAATGTCATCTGGATCAACTGCTTCTGGCTTAATCTTTAAGTCAACTAATTGGTTATCCCCGCTAAATGTTGCAGTCACCATATCATCTGGTGCTTTCCCCACAAATTCCTGCTTAGCAAGTTCTTCATGTTCTGCCATCATTTTCTTTTGCATTGCCTTAGCTTGCTTCATCATTTGCTGCATATTCATTCCACGCATCATAATATCATCCATCCTTTTTCTTAATTATCTTCTATTTTAACAATATCACTACCAAATAACTTCTGTGCTGTTGCTACTTGATTATCTTCCTGAGGCGCTATCTCTGCAGTCGGCGTTTCCCCTTCTGACGGTAGCGGTGGTTCATCCCTGGTCACAGACGGAATAACAGGTGATTGTTCACTCCCACTAGTAGCCTGTGCATTTCGCTTAGAATCCTGTGCCTTTGGTTGTTTATTACCAAAGCCATGATCCTTAATAAAGTCCTGACGAATTCTTGGCCATTTATCCTTAGGCACAAAAACAACTTGCCGTTCATTGCCCGTTAAACGTTGTAAAGCACTCTCCATATTTTTTAACAACGTCGTGTCATCAGCAGCCTGCTGGAACAAGAAAGGATAATCAAAGGCAACGATTATCCCGACGGCACTAGCCGCAACTGGTTGCGAAACATGGAGTAAGGATCGTTGTGGCACTGATAATAAGTTCAACATATCTCCCCACAACTCACGGACATTTATCAAATCTTGACGAGTAGCATTTTCTAGTACCGGGTAAATCTTATTGAGATTAACCTGTACTTTCTTTTGTTGCACTCGTGGCTGCTCATTTTGTTGACGCGGTAATGGTCGACTATCCTTTGAAGGAGCATCCTGTAATTGCTTAACTGTTTGCTGCAATTGCTGAATTTCCTGTTGTAATTTTTCAATAGTTTTATCAGCCTCAGGATTGGTAGCCAAAGAGGTCATTGGTGTTAATTGAGTATTTTTTTGTGATTTGATTTGTGCAAGCTTAATTGTAAGAACTTCTAGATATACATCTGGATGAGTCGTAAAACGCATTTCTTCCTGAATGTTGTTTAGTTCATCAATCATCTGGTATAGGGTCTCTGAAGGAGCAAGTTGAACAATCTCCTCAAAGTCTTCCTTTTTTAGTCCTGTGCTTTCAACACTAATCAAACTCGGCGACTCTTGGTACAACAAGATGTCACGAATAAAGGAAATCAAGTCCTCAATAAAGCGCTGACCGTCTTTTCCTTCATCCAAAATATCTTTCATAGTATCAAGAGCAGTCGCCCCTTCATGCTTACTAATTTCCAAAAAGTACTTTTTTAATAACTGTTTAGTAACACTTCCCGTAACTAGTAACGCATCGTCCAACTTTACCTCATTATCACTGAAAGAAAGAACCTGGTCAAGGATACTCAACGCATCCCGCATTCCTCCTTCAGCTGCATTTGCAATTACCCATAATGCTTTCTCATCATAAGTAACTTCCTTTTGATTGAGGATATATTTCATTCGATTAAATGCATCTTCTACTGAAATTCGTCTGAAATCAAATCGTTGAACCCGCGAAATAATCGTTAAAGGAATTTTATGGGGTTCTGTAGTTGCAAGAATAAAAATCACATTGGCGGGTGGTTCTTCAAGAGTCTTTAATAATGCATTAAAGGCTCCCGTTGAAAGCATATGAACTTCATCAATTATATAAACTTTATAATCCGCCTGAGTAGGAGCATATTTTGCCTTATCCCGAATATCACGAATTTCTTCAACCCCATTATTAGAAGCAGCATCAATTTCAATTACATCATTCAATTGACCGTTCGTAATTGCCTTACAAATCTCACACTCATTACATGGTTCACCATCCTTAGAATGATGGCAATTAACCGCCTTAGCAAAAATTTTTGCCGCTGAGGTTTTACCAGTACCACGTGGACCAGCGAACAAGTATGCATGGCTTATCTGGTGAGTGATAATTGCGTTTTTTAGGGTTCTTGTAACAATCTGTTGACCGACAAGATCATCGAATCGCTGTGGTCGCCAGACACGATATAATGCCTGATAACTCATCGCTAGACTCCCTTTCTGAATTTAAAATACTATAAAATATTATACAAGGAATTAAGCACATAAAGTAGTTAAATTATATTTTAACGAAAATTTAAAAATAAAAAAGACCCGCAATAAACCATTACGAGTCGACTTAATTATCAATAAAACTTAGAGCACAAGGTATATCATACTTAGTGCTGCTTCCTTCCAGACCTGACACGGTTCGTAAGCATACCCTTGCTCTAAGGCCTTACGGCAAATAGTATAATACACTATTTTTCTTTAAATTACTAGGGGTTAGTCTTATTTTTTCGGCGGGCTTCTTTACGACGCTGCCGAATTTCACGGAAAAAATTTTTTAACATTTGACTACACTCATCCCCTAAAATACCAGAATAGACATTAACTTGATGGTTCAGGCGTGAATCATTTAAGAGGTGGTACAAGCTATCAACCGCCCCGGCTTTCGGATCAAATGCTCCATAATAAACATTTTTTATCCGTGCATTGATAATCGCACCGCTACACATAATACACGGCTCTAACGTAACATATAAGTCACAATCCTCTAGCCGCCAACTTCCTAAATTCGTGCATGCTTCCATAATAGCAAGCATTTCTGCATGATAGGTAACATCTTGAAACTTTTCACGCATATTATGACCACGTCCAATTACCTGTCCATTGCAGACAACAACTGCCCCAATCGGAACTTCATCTAAAATTCTGGCCTGTTTGGCTTCCGCAATAGCCATTTTCATAAATTTTTGTTGTTCATACAGTGACGAATTATTTTTTTCCATTCTTTTTCTCCAACTACTTAAAATTCCCCTACTTTTCAGTGTATAATAATAGACTAGTTTTTCAAATAAATTTTATTAATCACCTGCTTAAGTAATTCATCAAAAAAGTTTCACAGGTGTTAATTACCAGTTCAAGCACTATATATTGTGTTTCACTATTTTGCTAGCACGAAATATAGTGCTTTTTTTATTGATTTTTTCTGATTCATCATTATACTAGAAAACATCGACTAATCGTTTAGGAGGCCTCAAAAAGATGGTAACTGTATTTTCAAAAAATAATTGTATCCAATGCAAGATGACAAAACGTTTCCTTGAGCAGCACAAAATTTCATTTATTGAACACAACATCGATGAACAACCAGAATACATATCGCAACTTAAGTCTGAAGGTTTTATGGCGACTCCAGTTGTAAAGCTTCCTAATGGGCAGGCTTTTTCTGGTTTTCGTCCTGATCAATTAAACCAACTTGCCTAAGTTTAAATAAACTAATATTTGGCCAGGCATCAATGCGCTATTGGTGTGCTGGCTTCTTTATTGACATAATTGAATTAATTCAGAAAGTGAGTTATTAATATGGCGTTATCCGATATCGATATGACCAAAGTTAAATATTATGATTATAACAACGAAGTAAATATCCCCAAAAACGGTCAAATCCAACTAGATAAAGATAAATTGGCCTTGAAAGACTTTATCAAAAATAATGTTGAGCCGAATACCAAAAAATTTTCTTCACTAAAAGAACGCTTTCAATGGTTAGAAGAGAATGATTACATTGAAAAGGGATTTATGAATAAATATAGTGAAGCATTTATTGAAAAACTTTACGATTATTTAAAAGCACAAGATTTTCACTTCCATTCTTTTATGGCCGCTTATAAGTTTTATGCTCAATATGCCTTACGAACAAATGATAAAGAATACTACCTTGAAAACTATATCGATCGGGTCGCAATGAATGCTCTTTACCTCGCTAATGGTAATAAGGAGTTAGCAATGCAACTTGCTGATGAACTCATCCACCAACGTTATCAACCTGCGACTCCAACCTTCCTTAATGTTGGGCGCAAACGTCGTGGTGAATTTGTTAGTTGTTTTGCCATTCAAACGACCGACGATATGAATACCATCGGCCGAACAATTAATTCTGCCCTCCAACTTTCTAAAATTGGTGGTGGTGTTGGAATCAATTTAAGTAACCTTCGTGAAGCTGGTGCACCGATTAAAAAAATACAAGGTGCTGCCAGTGGAGTTGTTCCTGTAATGAAGCTCTTAGAAGATAGTTTCTCCTATTCCAATCAACTTGGACAACGCCAGGGAGCTGGAGTCGTCTATCTTAGTGTCTTTCACCCTGATATCATTGAATTCTTAGGAGCAAAAAAGGAAAATGCTGATGAAAAGATTCGCTTAAAGACACTTTCACTTGGAATTACTGTTCCTGATAAGTTTTATGAATTAGTAGAACAAAATGCTGATATGTACTTGTTTAGTCCCTATGATGTTGAACGAGTATATGGGATGCCGTTCTCCTATGTCGATATCACCAAAGAATATGACAATTTAGTAGCAAACAATGATATTCGAAAGAAGAAAGTCAACGCCCGGGACTTGGAGGACGAAATCAGTAAGCTTCAACAAGAATCAGGTTATCCTTATATTATAAATATTGATACTGAAAACCGGGATAATCCGATTGATGGAAAAATTGTGATGAGTAATTTATGTTCAGAGATTGCTCAAGTACAAGTACCAGCTCGAGTAGGTGATGATCAATCATATTCAGAAATGGGAATTGATATCAGTTGTAATCTTGGTTCAACCAACATTGCTAATATGATGGAAAGTCCTAACTTTGGTAAATCGGTTAAGGCTATGATGCGGGGACTTACCCGAATTAGTGATGTAGAAGACCTAGATGTTGTTCCAACTATTCAAAACGGAAATCGCCTTGCCCATTCAGTTGGCTTAGGAGCAATGGGATTGCATAGCTACCTCGCTAAGCACCATATTCAATACGGAAGTCCAGTTGCAATTGAATTTACAGGTGTTTACTTTATGCTCTTAAACTATTGGTCATTAGTAGCATCAAATGAAATTGCCAAAGAGCGTCAAGAAGCTTTCCATGATTTTGAGAATAGTAAATATGCAGATGGTTCCTATTTTGAAAAATACGTCACTAAGAATTGGGGACCACAATCTGATGTTGTTAAAGATCTTTTTAAAGGTATCTTCATTCCTGGAATTGAAGATTGGAAAAAATTAAAAGAAAATGTAATGAAAGATGGCCTTTATAATCAATACCGGCTTGCTGTAGCACCAAATGGTTCAACTTCTTACATTAATGATTCAACTGCTAGTTTACATCCGATTATTAACCGGATTGAAGAACGGCAGGAAAAGATGATCGGTAAAATTTATTATCCGGCTCCATATCTTTCAAACGATACAATGCCTTACTATCACTCAGCTTATGATATGGATATGCGAAAAGTAATTGATACATACGCTGCTGCTCAGCAACATGTCGATCAATCACTTTCAATGACCCTTTTCATGCGTTCAACAATCCCTGCTGGTCTTTATGAATGGAAGAATGGACGCACGGATAAAATGACTACCCGTGATCTAAATATCTTACGGCACTATGCTTATAAACGAGGTATCAAGTCAATCTACTACATTCGAACATTTACTGATGATCGTGATGAGATTGGTGCAAATCAATGTGAAAGCTGTGTTATCTAAGCCTAATCAGAATTTGATTTAAACGTTGGGCATTGGTAAACTTGATATTATGTATACAAATGGTTTTTAGGTAGAAGTTTTTACCAAAAAACAACGTATTTGGAGGAGCTCAATCAATGAAACTGGAAGAATTTAAACCTGTAAATCAATATAAAGCGATCAATTGGAATGAAGTTTCTGACATGATCGATAAAGCCACATGGGAAAAACTAACAGAGCAATTCTGGCTTGATACCCGAATTCCTGTTGCTAATGATATGGATGATTGGCGTGAACTAGATGATGATCATCAATGGACAGTTGGCCATGTTTTCGGTGGCTTAACCCTTCTTGATACTGTTCAATCAGAGGCTGGCTTAACGGCCCTTAAAGAAGATATCAAAACACCTCATGAAACAGCCGTTCTTAACAATATTCAATTCATGGAATCGGTTCATGCTAAGAGTTACTCAACAATCTTCTCTACCCTTAATACTCCAGATCAAATTAAAGAAATTTTTGAATGGTCGGATACTGAAGAATACTTACAAAATAAAGCTGTAAAGATTGCTAATATGTATCTTGATCCAAGCCAAGATCCATTAAAAAAGAAAGTGGCTAATGTTTTCCTTGAAACGTTCTTGTTCTATTCTGGTTTCTATACTCCTTTATATTATCTTGGACACAACAAGTTAAACAACGTTGCTGAAATCATCAAGCTAATTTTACGGGATGAATCAGTTCACGGAACATATATTGGATACAAGTTCCAAGTCGGATTACGTGATCGTACTGAAAAGCAACAACAAGACATGAAGGACTGGATGTATAACTTTCTTTATGAACTTTATGATAATGAAGAAAAGTACACTCACCTTCTTTATGATCAGATCGGCTGGACAGATGATGTCTTAACCTTTATCCGTTACAATGCTAACAAAGCCCTTATGAACCTTGGTCAAGATCCATTATTTCCTGATACTGCTTCGGACGTAAACCCAGTTGTTATGAACGGAATTTCGACTTCAACTTCTAACCACGATTTTTTTAGCCAGGTCGGTAATGGATATCGCATGGGGGCCGTTGAAGCAATGAATGATAGCGATTATGACGTTAAAGATCCAAATGCTGGAAAAGACATTAATGCTCGCGATTAAAAAAACACCATTCTTCTTGACGTGTACCCCCAGAGTTGGAAATCAACTCTGGGGGTATTTTATATGACCAAAATTAGCGTTAAAACTAAACTTAAAGCTGTTGAAGAATATG
>NZ_JACIVF010000045.1 GCF_014145585.1 Limosilactobacillus agrestis | reverse complement strand
GACCAACGGACCAAAATTGCGGGGGCTGGATTTGAACCAACGACCTCCGGGTTATGAGCCCGACGAGCTACCAGACTGCTCTACCCCGCGATAATATAAGGAGGATGAGGGATTCGAACCCTCGCGTCGCTCTCACGGCCTAGCGGTTTTCAAGACCGCCCCCTTCAGCCACTTGGGTAATCCTCCATAATAAATTAATAAGATTAAACAATAATGATTCATCAAAGCTAATCTCTGATGGACCTTGTAGGACTCGAACCTACGACCGGGCGGTTATGAGCCGCTTGCTCTAACCAACTGAGCTAAAGGTCCAAAACAGCCAGCCAATCGCGGCGGGGGGAATCGAACCCTCGACCTCCCGGGTATGAACCGGACGCTCTAGCCAGCTGAGCTACACCGCGAAAAAACTAATAATATATTAATTTTATAAATCGGGAAAACAGGATTCGAACCTGCGACCCCCTGGTCCCAAACCAGGTGCTCTACCAAGCTGAGCTATTTCCCGAAAAATGCACCCAGAAGGAGTCGAACCTTCAACCTTCTGATTCGTAGTCAGACACTCTATCCAATTGCGCTATGGGTGCATAATAAGTGCCGAGGACCGGGATCGAACCGGTACGGTTATCACTAACCGCAGGATTTTAAGTCCTGTGCGTCTGCCAATTCCGCCACCCCGGCATTATAGAACTGGCAAAGCGGAAGACGGGATTCGAACCCGCGACCCCCACCATGGCAAGGTGATGTTCTACCACTGAACTACTTCCGCATATGAAAGTGCCGACTAGAGGATTCGAACCTCCGACCCCCTGTTTACAAGACAGGTGCTCTGCCAACTGAGCTAAGTCGGCAATTGACACTTTATTTTTCTTATTATCAGATATAATACCTGATAATGAGCCGTGACGGGCTTGAACCGTCGACCCTCTGATTAAAAGTCAGATGCTCTACCAACTGAGCTAACGGCTCATGAGCTTAATCGCTCAATGGAGGATACAGGGCTCGAACCTGTGACCTCCTGCTTGTAAGGCAGATGCTCTCCCAACTGAGCTAATCCTCCATAAGCGTGGCAACGTCCTATCCTTGCAGGGAGCGATCCCCCAACTACTTTCGGCGTGTTGAAGCTTAACTTCTGTGTTCGGCATGGGTACAGGTGTATCCTTCAAGCCATCATCACCACA
>NZ_JACIVF010000044.1 GCF_014145585.1 Limosilactobacillus agrestis | reverse complement strand
CTGGCACTTACTGATGCGCTAGTTGATTCACTCGCACTTACTGATGCGGAAGTTGATTCAGATGCGCTTACTGAAGCACTAGTGGATTCGCTAGCACTTACTGAGGCACTAGTGGATTCGCTAGCACTTACTGATGCACTAGTTGATTCACTGCCACTTACTGAGGCACTTGTGGATTCGCTAGCACTTACTGAGGCACTAGTGGATTCGCTAGCACTTACTGAAGCACTAGTGGATTCACTGCCACTTACTGAAGCACTGGTGGATTCACTGCCACTTACTGAGGCACTAGTTGATTCACTGCCACTTACTGATGCACTAGTTGATTCAGATGCACTTACTGATGCACTAGTTGATTCACTAGCACTTACTGAAGCGGAAGTTGATTCACTGGCACTTACTGAGGCACTTGTGGATTCACTGCCACTTACTGATGCTGAAGTTGATTCACTTGCGCTTACTGAGGCACTAGTTGATTCAGATGCGCTTACCGAAGCACTAGTTGATTCACTGCCACTTA
>NZ_JACIVF010000043.1 GCF_014145585.1 Limosilactobacillus agrestis | reverse complement strand
TGATGAACGGGAAACAAATGGTGCGGATCTTACTCAAGATGCATTACCAACATATACTGGTGCGGTATCTGGAACCCCATTAACAGAACCAGAATTGCCTACCTATACAGGTGATGAACGGGAAACAAATGGTGCGGATCTTACTCAAGATGCATTACCAACATATACTGGTGCGGTATCTGGAACACCAGAAACTCAACCAACATTACCTGCTTCCCAAGATGATTCTACTATTTCGGAAACAACTAATACGCAATCACAAGCAACTCAACCTCAATTAGTAGAGCCTCAACCAACAACTGCTGCCAAAGTTGCTAATGATGATATTTCAGCTACAACTGTTGCTTCTGTACCGACTGAAAAGTCAGCACAGTTAGTGGCTAAAAAATTACCACAAACTGGTAATAATAATAATCGTAGTTTAAGCGTTGCAGGATTAGCATTATCTGGACTTATTAGTATGTTTGGACTTGCTAGAATCACCAAGAAAAAATAGTTAGTATATAAATTACGACTTAATCAAAAATAAAGGGAAGGATGACAGAAGTTATTTATAACTTCGTCTTCACGCCCACAAGTATAAATAGGCCTCCAGTGCCCGGTAATGCCGAACGCTGGGGGCCTATTTATGGGCTCTTTATCAAAAAATTCTGATAAAAAAGAGCAGAAATTTTATTACTAAATGATATTAATCAGTTTTGTCAATCGGTCATAGATTTGCAAAAGTGTCTTGATGGTAGTATGTATTCAGTGAAGTGAATTATTTGATTTTCTATAAAATCATTATCTAAGTGCGATGTAATTGTGGGACTGAGAAAAAGGATAAGATAATAATTTACCTACTAATATGAAATGTTGATGAATAATAATGTGAAAGGTATAGCTAATCTAATTAAAAACTTTGTAGAATATGGGTAGTTGAATGAAGCCGTTAACTATCGAATAACCTATCCGATGGTTAACGGTCTCTTACTTTATTTCATCATGTATATTTGTTTGAGAACGATCACAACAAATTAACTACTTGAGATACTTAAGAAGTATATTTTATTACGATAACATTAGTGAAATTACTTTAATTAAGTAATGATGGATAATTAAATATTCAATTAGTTCTATGCTCCTTTATTAAAGGAAATTCATATAATTCAATGTAACGTAAAATTATATTAATGTATAATAAAGATTAATTCTAAAGATAATATTTTATTTTAAATTTGGATACTGTAAGGAGTTAAAAAGTGACTAGGAAGGTACAAATACGAAACCTGTTAAGACGAATTAGAAACACACTGTTTATATTATTTGTTTATATGTTTGGGACATCAATTCCAGTACCGATTGCTAAGGTAACTCGGCAATTTCATCAATTATTAAACGATACGCCAATTACCTTAATTAGTTTTATGAGTGGAGCAAATTTAATGCACTTGTCTCTATTTATGATTGGGCTAAATCCATTAATGATTGCAATGTTAATTTTACAGTTATTAACAATGATACGGATATTTGGGATTGATACGCTTTCAAACAACCAGGTAATGGCTCTTCAGCAAATTTTAACAGCAATTTTTACGGTCATTCAGGCCACTGTATTAACAGTTACCATGCATTTGACGAGTGGATTGAGAGATACATTTATTGTTGTACTTATTTTAACTGCTGGGAGTTTATTTGTTGTTTGGCTTGGTTTTATGAATATGCGTTTTGGAATTGGTGGGACAGTTACCATTGTGCTATTTAATATTATTACATTATCATTACCAACCATAATTCGTACTTTTAAGAATTTAGGTACTTTGCCTTATTCCAACCTTTGGTATGTACTTTTGGGAATTCTTGTAATTTTTGAAATTGTATTTTGGACAGCTTTTAGTCATGCATACTATCCTGTAACGATAATAAATACATCGTTATCAAGCAAAGAAAGACCAGTTATACTTCCAATTGGGTTAAATACGGGAGCTATGATGACTTATATGATTGGGATGTCATTGTTGATGTTACCAACAATAGCCGGTAATTTTCTTGGGCCTAAATCTATTTTTGCTAATCTTTATTTTGATGCTACACTTAGTGGTATTTTAGCTTTTGTACTTTTTTATTTTTTTGCGTTTATGTTGTTCAATCCCCATGATAAGGCAAAGCAGCTAAGAAATAGTAATAACTATGTTCTTAATGTCCGGCCAGGGAAACCAACACAAAAATATTTGACTAAGCGTTTAATTTTTGCATCTTTACCTGGAGCACTTATTAATGCCTTGCAATTGTCAATGGGATTAGTTGGTTCTAAACTTTTGGGTAAATTTGCGGGGTTTGCGATAATTCCGTTGAATGCTGTTATGGTGGTTATGTTTATGAGTGGGATTAAAGATGTCTTTTTGATCCTTCTTTTTCCACAAAAGTATGAAAAATTAGCAAAAAAGGAAGTGTAATTAAATGGATTATTTAGTTCCTGCATGGCATAAACAGCTTGTTGACTGGGCATATAGCACGCCAGAAATTCAATTTGATGATACGGTTAGTCATATGAAGGTATTTCAGCATCATCAACGAAGAGTTGGCCTGGTAATAATGGATTATTTACCACAATTGACGACCCAACTCAGTCAAATAGCCTTGGCTCCTGACAAAATTTTTTCACTCTTTGATTATCTTCAAGATGTAAAGGGATTTGAAAATCAGGTTGTAGATTATTTAGATTTTGATTGGCCGGATGGAGCTATATTTGATTATACTAACTTCCGGCTCTTTGTTGTTGTTAAAGGAAAGGTATACGCAAAAATAACTTTTGATACACAAAGTAAAATTCATAGTATCGCCTATTTTAAGGATGGTAACATTGATCGTCGGTTACTGATGGATAGTCGTGGATTCATTTCCAGTGAAGAACATGAGGGGGTTGAGACCTATTTTAGCCCCAGTGGTGTTTGGCGTTTTAAGCGTAACAAAGAGACGGATCACGTTATTATTAATAATAGTGTCTTTCCATTTTGTCGTCACAGCGAGTATGCCCATATGCAGGATTTACTTATTGAGGTGATGCAGGAACAATTTCTGTCAGAATTAAAAAGTACGGATAATTTAATAGTGACCTTAGACGACCATATGTCAATTCCCATAGACATATACCAAAAGTACCATCCAATTTACTCAATAAGTCATTGGCACCAATATTCTGAACAATTACCGGATAAAATTACATCTAAGGTTGTTTTTGATAGTCAGGAGTTATTACAGCGATTCAATTATATTTCAAATGGAGAAGTAATTCCGCTTTTTCAGTCTCAGTTTAAATTAGGACATAGTCAACGGCTTTCTCAGCAACGAATTGCTATTTTTGCAGAAAATATGAGTCATGATGAATTAGCTGAAATGCTTGAACAGCTTTATCCTCGGTTAATTGCTAATCCATTAGATGAGGCGGTACATATTTTTGCTTATAGCATTGAGAAGAGTTCAATGGCTAATCAGGTTATTCGTGAATTGCATCAAAAACATTCGGGAGAATTTATTCTTTCAATGAATGAAATAGACCCCGGAGAAAATCAAATTGAAAAGGAAGATATTCCACCATTACTTTCAATAAAGGTAAAGCGTCTCACAAGCACTGCCGAGGTTTTAAGGGCCCTAGATAAGATAAGAACACTTATTATTTGGAATAAGAATGATCAATTTATGGAAATTGCTGGAATTTCAGTTGGGATTCCGATAATTCAAAATTTTGAAAGTATAGAGGTAATGGATCATAAAAATGGCATAGTTTGTGATGAGATTAGTAATATTAGTGAATTTGTTAGTTATTACTTAGATTCATTAAAGCATTGGAATGAATCACTTGTTCATAATGTTAAAGTTATGAATCATTACTCGGAAGATAATATTTTTGCAAAATGGCAAGCAATATTAGAAAGAAAGGTACAGAAATGAATGTCTTACAGCTTGGACCAACCGATTGGTCTAAACAGTATCAAATTCCTGAGGATATAAATTGGAAATTTAATAAATTTTCCGAAAAAAAGAAGCAACGTTATGATGTAGTTATAATTACAGGGGGGGATACATTAACTGCGAAGGAATGGGAAAAACTTCAGTGGCTAACACCCCCGTATAGTGTTCTTTACTTGCCATCTATAAAAAGTGAACTTAGTAAAGCCTGCAAGCATTTTCTTCGTTGCCAAGCGGCACTTAAAATTGATGAAGAACCGCAAGCTTTAATTGATCATTTAACGTTACGCTATTTCTTCGGGCAATCTGGATTGCGGATTAGTCCTCAACGCCTTATATTGAAACCTGAAAATTTAAATGGATTTGAATATTTGGATTCGACTCATTTAAGAATGCAGATTAATAGTAAGGACTCATGGTTACCCATTGGAACCTATATGCAGAACCTCTATATTGACCCTAATCGGTTAGTTAAATTATGGTTAGAGATGAAAAAAAGAGGAGATCTTCAAGTACAATTGCGCCTTTTCATTCAGGAAAGAGGAGGCGATGGTGATCCTAATAAGTCCATTATTGTCAAAACTGACTCGATGAAGGAGAAAATACTTCCCATAGGAGTAAGTAGTGATGCCCGTTTTGCGTCAGTTGTTGTTGAAGTTAAAGGAACTGGGCAGCTTACCTTAGGAGTTTTACATTCTCGTTGGGCTCGCGAAGGATATGGAGAATTTATTGCTGGTGGGCAACGGCTTATCGATGAAAAAAATCGTGAAGATATTGCTTACTACTTTAATCCTGGCGATCTAAAGCCACCGTTAAACGTATATTTTTCAGGTGCTCGGGGCTTGGAAGGTTTTGAAGCTTATCCCCTTTTTAGAAAGTTGCATACGCCAACAATTTTATTTACTGATATGCGGCAATCGCTTGGGAGCTTTTATGTTGGGGAATCAATTGAAAGACAGATTAAACAAGTAATTGTTGAAACCCTAAAAAAACTTGGCTTTACTAAAGACCAATTAATAATGAGTGGTATTTCAATGGGAACATATCCAGCGATAAAACTAGGGGCAGAACTTCAAGCCTATATGATTAGTGTTGCCAAGCCAATTTGTAATTTAGGATTAGTTGCAAATCGTGGGCGACTGGAAAGGCCTGATTCCTTTGATACGATTTATGATATCGATAATACCCTTGTACCGGAATTAGATAGTGAACATCTAAAATTGTTAGATAAACAATTTTGGGAACAATTTGACCGCAATGATCTTTCAAATACCAGATTTTTTATTGGCTATATGATGGAAGATGACTATGATAATCAAGCGGTGAAAGAGATGAGTAACAGCAAAGCAATCGCTAATTCGCGACAGCTTGTGGTAAAGGGATATCATGGGCGACATAATGATGATCCTGAAGTTATGCATTGGATGTTTGCACGTCTTGGACAAGTTTTACAAAATAATTTTGGCAGAAAGGTTTAACAATTAGTAAGATGAAGAATTTAGTAAATCAGGTTTATTGGGAATCAATGCTTGATACATATATGTTTGGCAGTAATCTTAAAATAGCAAATAATAATCATGTTGAATTTGTGAATCGGTTAATGCCATCTGGTAAGATAATTACTGCATGGCACTCAAGTAGTAATTATCAAGCGACCAAGCAGGTTCCTAAATTACCAATTTTAACTAATGGGCGACGTTACCGAATAAATATTCATGCTGATTTTAATCCTAATAATAGCGTCATTATACGGATTGTTTTTTTTGATGTTCAGGGTGAAAAAATTAAAAAAATTGATTTTCGATCAAAAACTAAAGAGTTTGTTTTTCCTGAGAATGCTGTTTCCTATGATATTGAACTAATAAATAGTGGCAATATCTCAATTAGTTTTGATCGGTTGGAAATTTGTAACAGTAACCTTTCAAAAGATGTTAATAAAGATATTTGGATTCATAGTAAAATGAATGCTTCTTTATATCCTACTAATTTGGTTCTTGTACTTGATAATAAGCGTAGTCGACAGGTTACGCTGGATAAGCAGCTTTTTTATGATGATATTCCAGTTCAAATTGTAAACATTTCATGGCAGGCCCAGGGACGAGCAAGTTGGGTTTTGAAAGAGTATCTAGATAACATTAGTCCAGATTTCAATTTGATCAGTATTAGTCCTAAACTTGATCAACTTGCCAACGAACTTCATCAGGAGTTTCCTTCCACGCGGCTTGGCCTAAGTGAGGACTTTAGGTTAATGGAAGATAGTCAACTATATAATAATTTGAATTTAAATAACATTGATTGGTCATTCATGGCTAATCAAATAAGACGCTTCTGGAAAGAGGGGGATATTCGTGCTACTCGATCAAATTGAAAAACATCGTGTTCGAGTATTATTAAATAGGGTAAATCGATGGCGTGATCGAATGCGCGCAATGAGTGATGAAGAGCTGCAAAATCAAACAGCAATTTTACGAGAACAATTAGCCAAGGGAAAGACGTTAGAACAGATTCTTCCACGCGCTTACGCAACAGTTCGTGAGGCTGATTATCGAATATTAGGGCTATTCCCATATGATGTCCAGGTGATGGGGGCAATTGTGCTCCATAAGGGATACATTGCGGAAATGAAAACTGGTGAAGGAAAGACTCTAACTGCCACGATGCCTTTATACTTAAATGCGCTTGAAGGAAAGGGTGCAATGCTGGTTACTCCTAACGGTTATCTTGCGGAACGTGATGAGACTCAGCTAGCACCTGTTTATGAATGGCTTGGCTTAACGGTAAGTACAGCATTTCGTAAGCTCTCAGATTCAAAGGGACAATCGGAAAAGAAAATATCGGCAGCAGAAAAAAGAAGTTGGTACAATTCTGATATTATTTATACAACGGCTAGTGGTCTTGCATTTGATTTCTTATTTAATAATTTGGAAACAGAAAAAGCAAATCAGTATTTACGACCATTTAATTATGCCGTTATTGATGAAGTAGATGAAGTACTATTAGATGAAGCAGAATCACCATTCGTTGTAGCTAACAGTCCGACTGTTTTATCAAATCTTTATCAAGCAGCAGATGATTTTGTTACTTCACTAATTCCCAAACGTGATTATCGATTAAAAAGAAGGGATAATGCCGTTTGGCTTACTTATCATGGGGTACGGAAGGCCGAAGCTTATTTTCGGATTAACAATCTATATGATGCTAGTAGTCGTGAAATATATCGCCATATTGCTCTTGCTCTGCGAGCCCATTTCTTTCTGAAAAATGGGCATGATTATTTGGTCACAGACGGTAAAGTAGTTTTACTTGATGAAGCCGATGGGCGGTTAAAGAAAGGAATAAAAGTTAGTACAGGATTGCACCAAGCAATTGAGCAGAAGGAGCATGTTGATTTAACTGAAAACCAACGGACCGCTGCCTCGATCACTTTTCCAAGCCTTTTTGGGTTATTTAATAAGGTTTCCGGAATGAGTGGAACCGTTAAGGTTAGCGAAGAAGAATTTATTAATGTTTATAATATGAAGGTTATTCAAATTCCAACTAATAAGCCGGTTATTCGAAGGGACTTACCAGACAAAATTTTTGTAACTACTGCTGATAAATTGATGGCGGCAATTAATCAAACGATTGCCTTCCATAAGATAGGACGTCCTGTTTTATTAGTAGCTGGTTCAGTTGAAAATTCTGAAATTATATCAGAATTATTACTTAATCATGGAATAGTTCATAATGTTCTGAATGCCTTTAATGAATCGCGGGAAGCAGCAATGATTAGGGAGGCGGGACAACAAGGCGCTGTCACTGTTGCAACTAATATGGCGGGACGAGGAACAGATATTAAACTTGGAAAAGGTGTCAAAGAAAAAGGTGGACTAGCTGTTATTGGGACCGAAATGTTATCTGAACGTGTAAAACTCCAACTTGCGGGACGTGCTGGGCGACAAGGTGATCCTGGAACAAGTCAATTCTATATCTCACTTGAAGATAAGTATATTTCACAAGCAAGTACAGCTCGGTTTAAGAATTATTATCGTCATTTAATTGCCAAAAAGAACGATGGTAAGCCCATTATTCAATTGCATGGACCTCGTATTCGTTTTAGCCTGCTGATGCTTCAAAATCGTGTAAGCAGTAATGCAGAAGAGGCTCGGAAACAAACGAATAAGTATGAAACGACGATGAAACTGCAACGGAAAAGTTTTCATGAAATTCGTGAACATGTCATAACTAGTAAAAATTTAGAACAGACAGTTCAGCGATGGATTGATGAAGGAATTGATGAATTATTAAAGCGTAATTCACAGAAATCATTAAATGAAATTCATAATATGATTAATCGGCACTTCACTTATAATGATATTGAAATTCCACAACCAATATTAAGTAATCCAAAGCAATTAAAGGAATTTCTAAAAAAATTAAGTAATCAAATATTGACTCAAAAAAGAGTACAGCTAATAAATGAGGAACAATTAAATAGATTTTATCGAAAGGCTTTATTAGCAGCGATGGATGAGGGATGGACCGACCAAGTTGATTACTTAACGAAACTAAAGGCTTATATTGATGGGTGGGGAGCCATGGGTCGGGATCCTGGATACATCTATCAGGTACGGGCTTTTAATCAATTTGAACAAATGCTTCGTGAAGTTAAAATTAATACAATTAATAAATTGCTGTTAAGCACAATTGGTATTAATGAGAAGCAACAACTTATCGTATCATTTAATTAAAAGTAAAGTAGGGAGGAAACTAATGACTGTTTATAATATTAACCTAGGAATTGGTTGGGCTAGTAGTGGAGTGGAGTATGCTCAGGCTTATCGTGCTAAAGCATTTCGTACGATGAAAATACCCGCAAAATTTATTTTTTCTGACTTAATTTTAGCCAATAATATTGAGGACTTAACTAAAAATATTGGATTTACTGATGACCAAATTATTTGGCTTTATAACTTTTTTACTGATGTTAAGATTGCCCCTTCTGATTATCCACTTGACCAGTTAGTCAATGATCTAAATCTTCAGAATCGTGAGCATAAAAAAATAGTAAGTGACAATGGTAAGGAATGTCAGTACATTTTAGCTCAAGAAAATCTTATAATTGTGGTCCGAATGCATGATAAAGATAAAGAAACGATTGACCAAGTTTCATATGTTTATAATCAACAAATGGTAAAACGTGATTTTTATTCTTATGTTAAATATGCTAGTGAATATTATGCTGGAACTGCTAAGGATAATCACGTTACTTATCGGGAATTTTTTAATGAAGATGGTAGTCTTGCTTATACTCAATATCTTGACAATGGTAAAGAAATGTATGAATTTCCAAATCAACGGATGTATTATTCCAAAAATGCTCTTTATGCTGAAATGATAAAGGAATTAAAATTACAGGATGATGATTTTGTAATTCTTGATCGGATGGATGAAGATAAACAACTTAATAACGGACAGATTATTTTTGAGAATTATCACCCTGCTAAGTTGATTGTAGTTGTACATGCTGATCACTATGATCCTCACTTTACTAGTAAGCAGAATATTTTATGGAATAACTTCTATGAATATCAATTTACTCATACAGATAATGTAGCAAGTTATATCGTAGCAACTGAAAAACAAAAAGAACTACTTGCTAAACAACAAAAGCACTATCGACATGCTAATCCACGAATTGATGTAATTCCGGTAGGGAGCCTACCACAACTGACAGTACCTAAGAAAGAGCGAAAGCCACACTCGATTATTACTGCCTCCCGGTTAGCGGTAGAAAAGCATGTTGATTGGCTAGTTAAGGCCGTTATTGAGGCTCACAAAAAAATAAACGATATTAGTCTAGATATTTATGGGCAAGGGGCAGAACGATCACGTCTAGAACAGTTAATCAAGGCTAATCATGCTGAAACTTATATTCATTTAATGGGACAACGTAATCTAAATGATATTTATCCTAAATATTCAGCATATGTGGCGGCGTCTACTAGCGAAGGATTTGGTCTGAGCCTGTTGGAAGCCGTTGGAGCTGGGTTGCCAATGATTGGTTTTGATGTTCCATACGGTAACCAGACATTTATTGAGGATGGCAAAAATGGATATCTCCTTCCATATAATGAAGAGTGGGCTGATCAGAGAAAGTATGAAAGTTTAAGTAAAGCGATTGTCAAACTCTTTAGTGATGATGGTAAGCTAACCAAATTTAGTAACCATTCATATAAACTTGCTAAGCCATACCTAACAGAAAATGTGGCTAAAAGTTGGAAGAAAGTATTGGAGGAATTATCTAATGATTAATTTGTTTGAACGTTTTGACCGTCCGTCCTTGGATTTCCTGCGTTCACAGGTGATTGCCAAGATTAAGATTCCAACGGTTGCAATGTATGATGATGGATTCTTACCAGAAAATATCGATTCACCAATTCAATATTTTTGTAAACTAGGCGGTAATAAGAAGCCGTTATACTTTGACCAATTACCAGTACCTGACTTTTGGCGAATTGATGCAAATGGTTCCAAAGCTTCTGTATTTGATATGAATCGTCGCCGTGCTAATATCTTTTTTAGTGCTACTAATAATAGTCGGTTGGTAAAAGAGGTTCAGTGGTTAGATTCTTATGGTAAAGTTGCCTGGGTTGATCATTATGACCAGCATGGACAGCGTTTTGCAAAAACGATCTATAGTTCTGGAAGGGCAGTATCACGAAAGTATTTTGATAATCGTGGGCGATTGGTCCTCACTTGGAACCTAATAGCTGATGATTTATTTTTACATACGGGTTTGGAACAGCGTCATTTCGCTAGTTATGTTGATTTTGTTTGTTACTACCTAAATGTTCGTCATTATAATTTAAACCATGTCTTTATTAATACGCTAAATAAATCGTTAGCAGTAGTATTACGATTGAAGCCGGATGGAGAGGATACTATTTTCTGGCATGAAGCAATTGGTAAAGACTTGCCTGGTAATATGAAGTTTGTAATGGAAAATAAGACGCGGGTTAAACATATTGTTTTTCAACGCTTTGAAGATTGGCAACGACGAGTTGAATTTTTACCAGAAGATACCGGTAATGTGGACTTCCGGTATTTAGGGATTATTTATCCGCATCCACGAAGCAATCAGTTACGAGCAAATGCGTTAATATTTACTAACTCAGATCAGATTGAACATCTTGATGACTTGGTTAAGATGTTACCGAATGTTCATTTTAATATTGCAGCAATTACTGAGATGTCAAGTAAATTAATGGCCTTTCAGGATTACCCTAATGTTGATTTGTATCCAGTGGTAAAGCCTAACCGTGTTAAGCAACTAATTAATGATTGTGATATTTATTTTGATATTAATCATGGCAATGAAATATTGGATTCTGTTCGAGGGGCATTTGAGCAGAATATGTTAATTTTAGGCTTTAAGAATACTTTGCACCAACCACAGCTGGTGGCAGCAGAAAATATTTTTGATCCTAATAATACAACGGGGATGGCTCAGCAGGTCTTAACAGCATTAGTTCAGCCTAGGAAGATGAAAAAATTAATTGATGAACAACGGTTAGTAGCTAGTGATATGAAGATTGAAGATTACAAGAAAGTGCTTGGGGCTTTGATTAATGAGTGAAAATGAAAAAAAAGATAAAACTTTAGTGGAGCAACATGCTTTAAAACGGCTTCACAAGGTAGAAAAAGAACAACGTAAGCCTTATGCAAAACAGCCGCATCATTTCAGTTGGCAGCAATTTATAATGATAATAATTTTTCTTATCGTTTTAGTGATAATGTTATCGACTTTATTTTAATAGTATAAAAAGTTCCCCCTAATTATCTGGAAGTTAGATGATATAGGAGGAACTTTTTAAATATTTTTTGCAGAAGAAAATTGTAATCGATTTTATACCTCGATAAAAGAGTGATTTGAATTGCTATCTATATTGATAGAGAAAATTTATATTGAGTTAAAGAGTAGAAATAATATTGACAAAAATACTGATTGATTTATCATAGTTAAAGATAAGGTTAAAATTACACTGATCCTGTCTTAAGGCACAGGATCAGTGGATCCCTTATTAATATTGCAATATTAATTAGGCTTTCTCTAAGGATTTATATTTTTTGGTAATAGTATTTATTTTGTGGAGAAAACTATAATTTAGGGAGGTAGTTTCTTCAATTATGTCAAGGAATAACAAAAAAATTGATAAGGAAGAAAACGCTAGCCGAGTAAGAATGTATAAGACCCATAAAGGATGGGTTAGTTGTCTTACTCGTTTCTTCCAAATGTTCGCTTTTAGTAGTAAGGAAGAGGTTCGTCCTGATAACTTAACTAATATTGATGAATTAGATAGTGATAAGTTATCCAATACTACTGAATCGTATATGAAAGGAATGACAGCGTTAGCGACGATGCTTGGTGTTGGCGTTGCTGGTACTGGTGTTACGGCGACGACTGTACATGCTGCTACAGTTACTGATGAGCAAAGTTCAGTTGTTGGTTCTAACAGTACTCAATCCACAGCAAGTACCTCAAATAACAGTACATCGGCTTCTAATTCAACGACTAGCCACTCAACTAGTACTTCTGGTTCAAATAGTACGTCGAATTCAACCAGTACTTCCGGTTCAAATAGTACGTCGAACTCAACCAGTACTTCTGGTTCAAATAGTACGTCGAACTCAACTAGTACTTCCGATTCAAATAGTACGTCGAACTTAACTAGTACTTCCGATTCAACTTCTAACACCAGTAGTACAAGTGGTACAAACTCGACAAGTTCTTCAATGGTAGAGAATGGTGTTGAGGATAATTGGTACACTTCGACGAACGGGATTAGTACTACGACAGGTAATGAATTTATACCTGTAAATCTTATGGCAGCTACTCCTTATGCTGCACAAAGTTTTACTGCTAGTGTTAGTGTTGCTAGAAACAGTGATGGTATTGCTACAGAAATTGATTGGCAGAAGTGGTACCAAGATATCTCAAGTGAGTTACCATCTGGCTGGGCGGTTTCTGAAGGTGATTGGGGACTGACCGTTGAAAGTGGTATTAGTCAAGTACCGTCATCGATATCTTATGTTGCTAACGATTCAATAGCCGTTAACTCGGCTTCCCTAACAAGTGCAGGTCGTCAGGGAGAATTAGTTACTGCTTCACTTGAAATTTATAATAGTGATACCGGCGCTACAAGTATAATTAGGGAAAGTACCTATTTATGGGCACCAACTACAACGGTTATGGAAGTCGGCCCAGTTGAGCAAACCGTTATTGTTCATGTTATTAATGAGTTAGACGGTGGTACTGAAACAAGTTTTGCTTTAACTGGACAAGGATTCCCTGGTGATCAATTATACTTTGGTAACCATCAAACACTTATTGACTATATTAATTCTGGTGCTGGTAATGAAATACCAGCCGGTCAATACGTATTAAATCTTAATCATCCAAGTACTACGTATACACCAACTATTACTCTTGCTTCTGATGCCTATGGTTCATATGGGTATGCTGATACTGGTAGTATGAATAGTTTAACTGTTATAGCAGCGGATGGAACTCCAACGCCTGTATCATTACCTCAGCAGGAATTTGATTATACTAATCCAGAGCTTACTCAGCGGAGCCCTCAAGATGCATATATTGATAATGGTTCATTTAGCACAAGTCAATCGCATAGTATTAGCACAAGCCAATCGCATAGTGGCTCAGTAAGTGTAAGTCAATCGAACAGTATTAGCACAAGCCAATCACATAGTGGCTCAGTAAGTGCAAGTGAATCAACCAGTGGTTCAATAAGTACCAGCGAATCCACTAGTGAATCAGCAAGTGTGAGTGAATCTACTTGGGAATCAGTAAGTACCAGTGAATCAACCAGTGGTTCAGTGAGTGCCAGTGAATCCACAAGTGCCTCAGTAAGCGCCAGCGAATCAACTAGTGAATCAATTAGTGAATCACTAAGTAACAGTGATTCAGTAAGCGCATCTGAATCAACTAGTGCATCAGTAAGTGCGAGTGAATCAACTTCCGCATCAGTAAGTGCTAGCGAATCCACCAGTGCCTCAGTAAGTGCTAGCGAATCCACAAGTGCATCAGTAAGCGCAAGTGAATCAACTTCAGCATCAGTAAGTGCTAGCGAATCCACAAGTGCATCAGTAAGTACCAGTGAATCAACTAGTGCTTCAGTAAGTGCATCTGAATCAACTAGTGCATCAGTAAGTGCCAGTGAATCCACTTCCGCATCAGTAAGTGCGAGTGAATCCACAAGTGCTTCAGTAAGCGCCAGCGAATCCACAAGTGCTTCAGTAAGTGCCAGTGAATCAACTAGTGCATCAGTAAGTGCTAGCGAATCAACTAGTGCCTCAGTAAGCGCAAGTGAATCAACTTCAGCATCAGTAAGTGCCAGCGAATCCACAAGTGCCTCAGTAAGTGGCAGTGAATCCACTAGTGCTTCAGTAAGTGCTAGCGAATCAACTAGTGCCTCAGTAAGTGCGAGTGAATCAACTAGCGCATCAGTAAGTGCGAGTGAATCCACTTCCGCATCAGTAAGTGCCAGCGAATCAACAAGTGCTTCAGTAAGTGCAAGTGAA
>NZ_JACIVF010000042.1 GCF_014145585.1 Limosilactobacillus agrestis | reverse complement strand
ACTAGTTACACTTGGACTAATGGTGCACCAGATGTATCAACTCCAGGAACTAAGGATGTTCAAATTACAGTAACTTACCCAGATGGTTCAACAGATGTTGTAACCACTAAGGTAATCGTTACCGAACCAGCTAATAATCCAACAGTTGTTGATGATAAAACTACTACTCCAGAAAATGGCAATAACAGCAATAATGGTAAAGGTAATGTTATTAACAACAACAACCAGGGTAATAATAACCAAGGTAATGTTGAAAACACTGGTTCCGCAGTTCAACCTAGTGCTAATAAGACAACTCCTACTAATAACACTGAAAATACTAAGGCCTTACCACAAACTGGTAATGATGCTAATAAGAACGTTTCGTTAGTTGGTTTAGGATTAGCTTCATTTGCCGCAATGTTTGGTCTTGGTAAGAAGAAGCGTCGGGACTAATTGTTAATCTTAATCCCTTTCAATTAGAAATGACTTTAAAGGGCATTAACGGCAGAAAAGGACTGTAATATAAGCGGAGTTAAATGAAATCTTTGGGTTTCATTTAACTCCGCTTTCCTTTAAATTATTTAAATAATGAAATAGCTATTCGAAAACTAATCACAAAGCTCCCTTTGTGCGCCTCAAAGAAGATCTAATACGCAATGGACATAATCTTCAACTTATGATTAATTCGTAATTTACGCTTGATTATGACTTTCTGAAAAGTACGATGTAGAAATTGTTCTTAAAAATTTAAAAGATTAAGAGATTCATAGTATTGGGCATTAAGAACGCTACGGGACAGATTGGAATTGCCTTAATGGCACCGAATATGAAAAAAGAAGAACAGCTCAGAATTTTCAAATTAAATTTGACGTGTACCCCCAGAGTTGGAAATCAACTCTGGGGGTATTTTATATGACCAAAATTAGCGTTAAAACTAAACTTAAAGCTGTTGAAGAATAT
>NZ_JACIVF010000041.1 GCF_014145585.1 Limosilactobacillus agrestis | reverse complement strand
ATCAGTGTTGATTGGATTTGGTTCTGGAGTGTACTTATCAGCATCATCAGTAACAGTGATTGTAGTAGTTACTGTATCTGTTGTCCCATCTGGGTAGTGAACTGTAATAGTTACTGGTTTAGTACCTGGTGTATTTACATCTGGTTCACCGTTTGTCCAAGTGTAAGTTGTACCTGTTGGCAAGTCACCCTTGTTGCCAATTCCTTCTGATGGATCTGGCATGTGACCCTTGTCAGTGTTGATTGGATTTGGTTTTGGAGTGTACTTATCAGCATCGTCAGTTACAGTGATTGTAGTAGTTACTGTATCTGTTGTCCCATCTGGGTAGTGAACTGTGATAGTTACTGGTTTAGTACCTGGAGTACTTACATCTGGTTCACCATTTGTCCAAGTATAAGTGGTTCCTGTTGGCAAGTCACCCTTGTTCTTAATACCGTCTCCTGGGTTTGGCATTACGCCCTTGTCAGTATTAATTGGTTGACCTTCTGGA
>NZ_JACIVF010000040.1 GCF_014145585.1 Limosilactobacillus agrestis | reverse complement strand
TAGTGCTTCAGTAAGTGGCAGTGAATCAACTAGTGCTTCGGTAAGCGCATCTGAATCAACTAGTGCATCAGTAAGCGCAAGTGAATCAACTTCAGCATCAGTAAGTGCCAGCGAATCCACAAGTGCCTCAGTAAGTGCCAGTGAATCAACTAGTGCATCAGTAAGCGCAAGTGAATCCACTTCAGCATCAGTAAGTGGCAGTGAATCCACCAGTGCATCAGTAAGTGCTAGCGAATCAACTTCCGCTTCAGTAAGTGCCAGTGAATCAACTTCAGCATCAGTAAGTGCCAGTGA
>NZ_JACIVF010000004.1 GCF_014145585.1 Limosilactobacillus agrestis | reverse complement strand
TTCTGGAGTAGTGGTCTTATCATCAACAACTGTAATAGTAGTTGTTACAACATCTGTTGAGCCATCTGGGTAATGAACTGTAATACTTACTTCACGGGTACCTGGAGTAGTTACATCTGGTTCACCATTTGTCCAAGTGTAAGTGGTTCCTGTTGGTAAGTCACCCTTGTTACCAATTCCTTCTGATGGATCTGGCATGTGACCC
>NZ_JACIVF010000039.1 GCF_014145585.1 Limosilactobacillus agrestis | reverse complement strand
CGAGATCTTAAAGGATGAAGACGTTGAAGTCGCTCCTGTGAACTCTTCAGCATATCCAGCCAAAGCTTACCGCCCTCGCCATTCAGTTATGAGCTTAAAGAAGGCAGAAGACACTGGCTTTAAGATTATTAATTGGCAAACGGCCCTTAATAAATTTATGAAAATAATTTAAATCTTAATAAACTTGTAATCATTTTTGTGGTATCTTTAATAATGATATTTCTAACTTATAGGGAGATAACAATGGAAATAAAGAAACACTATAAATTATATAAAGATGGTAAAAATTGGTGCGCAATGGCATTAGCTGTCGCAGCTGTTTCAGCCG
>NZ_JACIVF010000038.1 GCF_014145585.1 Limosilactobacillus agrestis | reverse complement strand
AACCAAACTCCACTTCAATATGAGCAGAATCTAGTTGCCTAGAAAAATATTTATAAAGCAAGAACATACAGGTTCCAACTTTAAGGGTACACGTCAGACTTAAGATTGCTAAGTGTTTTTTGTTGTTACTAATTTTCTTGTGCTTTACGGTTATTTTCCATTTCGTGGAAGCAGAAATTGATTCCTTTAGCACAATCAATACCTGTACGTTCAAAAACATTGTCAGTCAAAGGATAGCCATAATAAATACATAGGTTTTCGATCGTATCCATGCTATCTCCTAAGACTCTAAATGAATCAGCTAAATCAATAATCGTTTTATTTGCTAAGTTAATGCCTTGCTTTTCTAAAAAGGAAGTTGAACCATAGAATGTTATAAGCGTTTCTGAGCTATCAAATATCTTTTGGATCTCTTTCCTTGACTCTTCAAATAGAGGCTCCTTAACGAGGCTCTCCGGCATGATGCCGTTGATGTTACTATCCCAGTAATCCACTTGTTTAGTATCGAATTTACGATTGAATAATACTTGGTTATTAGAGTTAATAATTGTTAGGCGGATTATTTCATCTAAAGAGGCAGGACCAGTAAGATCAATCCAATAGATTAGTTCTTTATTCTTCATTTTAATCACCTCGACTGGCATTGTAACTCTGATGATTAGTGGAAAGTTGCCTCATTTTGATTTGTTTTTTAATCCTATAAAGAGTTGATTTTGACAAATGAAATTTCAATTGCGTTTCAGTGTAAGTATGGACTTGAAGATACTTATATGCTTGGCTGTATAAGGGTGTGATAACACGTTTATTACGTCCGCCAGTATTTAAGGTAGCTTGATACTTCTTCTGTTTGATGGCTTTAGAAATATTTTGACTACGAAGATAATCAAGATAGTTAAGGTGAGCTAATTGAGAAGCAAGTATCCAATTACTAGAATCACTATCATCACTTAAATCCATATCACTAGACTCAATTATTAAGCCTTTATCTTCAACAATATACATAAGACAGCAAAGTTCTCGAACATTACTATAAAGACATGTTAGGGTAGGGACTACTAGAACATCCCCTTCTTGTGCAATAGTATTAAGGAACTTACGAAGCTGATATCGGTCTTTATTATTTTTCCTAAATACATCAGCAAAACAATTTTCGTGGGGAACTCCCATGCTAAGAAGAATGGTAGCTTGATACTTGAAACTGTCTTCTTTACTGATTTTATCTTTTAAAAATCCTGAAACATATCCATATTTAGTCATGGTGATTGCCACTCCTTTTTTATATTTGTTATTCTTTAATCTAAGAAAAAAGACTATTCAATCTAGAAAATAAAATTGAATAGTCTTTTAAGAATGAAAATAAAATTAAGAGGAAATAATATAATTAATGGTCACTATTTAATATATTGTTTTACTTAGAATTTTTGAAATAAAAAAAGAGCGCTTTTTAAGCGCCCGAGCTACCGGTACGGAATAAGTAACCAACTGATTCCATTTTGCACACCGGCATTATTCTTTTGATGTTTTAATTATAACATACTTTTAATATGATACAATAGATGAGCACATTGTTGGAATTAACCACTCCACAAAATAGTGTAGGTTGGAGGTGACTCCAATGCATAGTTGGTGCATTATTCTTTTGATCGTGCCTAATAAGCTCGTTAAGCACCTGCTCCATTCTTTGAAAAAAATGGCTAAGGGTGGAATTAAAAAGGCTATCCGCTACCTAGATAAGTAATTATCAGCGGAAAGAAGCTATTTCAGCGGTGGAGAAATCTATCGCTGTTTTTTATTTGATTAATTTCTGGTTCATGTAATCAAATCTATTAACAATTTTTCCATCTATAACAATAGTTCTTGATCCTTCATTCAAGGTTTCACCAGGATATTTTTTCTTTATTTTTCCATATATCCCTCTTCTGAACGTAGGAGTTTTGATTCCTCTGGAAGTACTGAATAAATCAGTGCCACTGGTATAGTATTTAAGTCGTCTTTTTTTAGAAGAACGTTTGATATCTAACTCATTTTTACTCTCTGTATGCTCAGGAGCATTCAAAAATCCACAAAAATATTTAGCAGCAGACTCACCATTACGATTTGTATATGATTTTATGTAGGCACTTCCTTGTTTCCATAAATTTCGAATATCTTCAATATGAATAAATGCGATTCCAAATATTATTAAATGAATGTGCCATTTCGGCTTCCCTTCAAAAAGTTTCTCATGTGGCTCATTGATTCTTATATACTCATAATGATACGTCGGATATACTTTTTTGATATAACGTTTTAAGCGCTTGATAAAACAATCAAAATCGTGACTAAGACTGTCTAGATTAGTTTGAGGTTTTTTATAATCTAAAGTTATCATCACACTATGCTTAAAGGTGTCCACGTAATTTTCAATTGTATAAAATAAATTACGATAGGAGCGTATAAGTGATTGTTGATTTTGAATTTTTAAGTCTGATTTTTTAGGGTTTGGTATTACTTCACCTGTTACTTTATTTATGTATAATCCATTCTTTTTCTTTATTATATGAGAAGAATGTGCTGTAAAACCATTTTTTCGATAATGAATGTGATTATCTGTTACTAAATAATAAACTTGATCAGTATCATTAAAGTTAGCTTTTTCATTACTAGTTATCATAATTAATCCTCTTAATAAGTGTATTGTTTAACCTTATATACAAGATAAAATAATTATCTTTGATAAGATTATCTATTTATTAATTTAATTATATATTATTTTACGGTGAAATGTATACAATTATAATTAATACGCTTAGTTAATAAGATTTAGAAATATAAAATCATTAATTGAAAACATGACCATATTTTGATATTTATTTTAACTTCAAAACATGGTCATATTTTATAACGGTGAAATGTGAATTTATTTGATGTAAAGTATTAATTGAAAACATGGTCATGTTTTCAAAATTGACGTTATAGAAAGAAGGCTAGTTTAAAATGAATAAAAAAAGCGAAGAAGAAAAAAGAACTAGTGATATTAAAGTTTTGTTTACTAAAGCCGAGAAAGAAAAAATTGAGAAGCTAGCTAGTGCAAGTACTGGGGGAGACAAGTCAAAATATATTCGTGGTGCGATTAGGTTAAGAAATCAGAGTGAATTAGGCGAAATCCTAGTTATGGGACAAGGAGAAAAATCAAAAGGAAATTTTGGTCAATTAACTTTAGATCCAATTATAGAGAGTCTTCAAGGAGTTCAAGATCAGATTAATGGATTGGACGAGAATGAAGAGAAAGAATTTTACTGGGAATTAGTAGAATGGTTAATAGACTTTATGAATGATTCCAAAAATCGTAACTTATTTAATGAACATAGTTATGAGATACCGGATGATCATGAGTAAGTCGTAATTAAAACATGACCATATTTTGATATTTATTTCAGTTTCAAAATATGGTCATGTTTTTGTACATATATTTTAGTGTTCAATTTGATGCTTTATTCTTTGCAAAGTGGAAATAGAAATGTTAAAAGCTCTAGAAGTATCTTTATAAGTGTGGTTTAAAAGATAATTATAAGCTGCTTGGTAATGAGGAGTAATCAATCTATTTGGTCTTCCTTCATGATAATTCTTCTTATGTAGCCTAGCGTATCTTTTTCCTTCTTGAGTTCTATCTACAATCATATCTCTTTCCATTTCAGCCACAGCAAGAAGGATAGTTTTAACTAATTTACCAATAGTAGAGTTTTCCAATACGCCTATATTTAATACATTGAATTTAACACCATTATTCATTAGAGGGTCAAGAATATTTAGTGCTTCTCTAGTATTCCTGGCCAATCTATCCAATTTAGTAACAATAATAATATCTCCATTCTTTACCTTGCCAGTGAGTTCATCAAACATAGACCTATTTGTAGTAGTGCCAGTAAACTTTTCAAAGTAAATGTTATTTTTACTGATTCCAGCTTTTTTTAATTGACTTATTTGATCATCAAGGCTTTGACCCTTAGTTGATACTCTTGCATATCCATATTCAGTCATTTTACCAATCCTTTTCTGAATAAACTTTATGACCACAGCTTAACTCTGTTATAGTAAGATCTGAAGGTTTATTCAGAAACTTTTAAGTTGATGAATAATAGTAATATATTAAAAGAGCTGGTGATAAAGTTGGTCAAATTAAAATGCAATTCTTATATCGAAATCAAGGGAAAATCTTTCTGGAATAATTTAAAAATATCTTTGATTTGCAATAAGCAATTTTGGATTTCTATTATTCTTAGCGGAATCATTACTTACTCTTATTTTAAATGGTATATTTTTAATCCAGGCTTTTCTGAAGTCAATAAAAATCAAGTAATTACTGCATCCCTTATATTTATTTTTGTGGTAATAATACTAATCGCTTGGGTACCACGGATTACGCATTATATAGGTACATATTTGGTAGTTACTTATGCAATGATTTTTATAGTGTCGCTCTTTTTCCTAATTTATTTTCTTCTTCTCTTGATGTTGCATATAAAGAAATCATCTACTATTTTTGGAATATTAAGTATTTTAGCAGTATGTGTGTTTATAATAAGTGCAATAATATTTTTTAAGAAGGTTGAAGAGTCAATTCTTGCTCAAACGACAGCAATTATAAGTTTTCTTTTTCTCTTTTCAATGCCAGTTATTTTTATTGTGATTAGATCACAAACTTTAGCATTCACAGTTGGCGGGTTTATTGCATTTATGACGCATTTCTTTTTAAAACAGTTAATTCCATATATTTTTAGTAATATACATGCAGGAATTTATAATTCCGAAAAGATAGATTTAAAATATGGATTAAATTCGATGGGGAAGATAATTGTTGGCTTAATAGATTTGTTGTTTGCTTATGTTGCATTAGCATATGGTATTGCAATGTATATTACTAAGCAGTTTTTGGTTAACATAAAACTTAGTGTTAAAAGTAATACATACAAATCGATAACTAGTGCTATAGAAAAAAAGTATGGTGATAAAATAATTCCACAAATGGATTTAGGAACAATAACCCATTGGACAACTAAGGCAGATAATACTTTATTAAATAGTTTTACTTTAGTTATGACATTAGAACTAGTAATTTCAATAATTATTTTTGCCGGCATTTACAAAAATTTTAATAAAAGTATATTTTCTTTAATGGTTAAACCGAAGAAAATAGGTGAAACTATTAATAGCCATAATCATAGACATCGGCCAAGTGCATTTTAAAATCATAAAACCGTCTAACTTAAAAAAGTCAAACGGTCATTGTAGTTAAAGTACTTAGTCAATGATATAGCCAAAAGAATTCAACATTAAATTGATAGCTTAGTATTCTTTGGGATAGTAAATGTGGGTTTTAGGAAATTAAAGTACTATTTCTTGTATGGCTACTTAAAACTCATTGTTTTATTTTAATTTTAATTATATAATAATAATTAAAGTAATAAATCAGAGTGAAAGTATTTACAAATTAGTTTATATATATTAAGATAAAAAGCGTTAGGTGGACTAACTTTGGCCGGTTGTCATCTAACGCTTTTATAATATTTGTTAATAATAAACTTCTTCAAAAGAGCTAACTTTAATATGTTAACCCTTATATTACTAACCTTTACTGTCTAAAATACTACAACATATTATATTTAATGTCAATATTAAGCTCTCTTTGAATTAGTTTGTATTAACAAGACAAGGAAAGCTTTTGGATATATAAGGAAAAGAAGCTTTCCTTGGTTAATCAAGATCAAGGAGGCTTATAAATTGGATTTGTACTATCAACAATCTATTAATACTAGGAAAGACATTTTTTTAGAATGCTTTGAGAAAGGTAATAAATTAAGTAGCATAAATTACTTGCTGCTTAATTTAATGAATCAAAATAGTCATTTAATCATAATTTTCTATTTTCAAGATACATTTACACAGCTCTTTCGACAAAAATTTCAAGTGAAATCTGAAATCTTAAGACTCCTGAAAGAAAAGGTGAATGCTGATGCGTAAAATGATGGTTGACTACAAAGATTTAATGAAGATTGGTTTCAAAAAGCATCAAGCAAGAGGAATTATCCACCAAGCTAAAATAAACTTGGTTCAGGAAGGCTTGGGATTATATAATGGAAAAAGGATTGGAGTAGTTCCAACCAAAGCCGTGGAAAAGATTATTGGCTTTTCGCTTTCAGATGAAAGTGGTGAAGTTGACAATGGCTAGTACAAGATACCCTAATGTTTATACTGATAGCAAAGGAAATTTTTATTATTTAGTAGAGCTTGGACATGATCTTTTAACAGGCAAACGTATTCAAAAAAAGAGCCGTAGAGACGCTCAGCACAATAAATTTAAATCAGCTCATGATGCATATAAAGAAGTACTTCGCATAAAAAGTGATTATCAAGAAAATCATGGGTATGCAAATTACAATATGAAATATGGATCCTTTATGGATAAATATTTTATTTCATCGTATAAATCAGATGTCCAAAGTAGTACGTATAAATCACGAATAAGTCCTTTTAATACATTAAAAGAATGGTTTGGAAAAAAGAAACTGAGAGAAATAAAAGCACTAGACTGCGAACAATTTCGAACATATCTTCTTAATAACAGTAATTATTCACAAGGATATTCAAGTATGATTTACTGCTTATTTCGTAATTCACTTGACTATGCTGTACGAATGAGTTTTTTAGATTCAAATCCTTCTCGTAAGACTAGAGCTATTAATAAGGGAAAGGCACATGTGGATTTTTGGACAAAAGAAGAATTTCAAAAAGTTCTTTCGGTTATTTATACAAAAGACTACTATCAGCATATGTGTTTTGTAATATTGTACCTTTACTTTACCTGTGGGATGCGAGTAAGCGAAGGTCTTGCCTTAACCTATGATGATGTTGATTTTAAAAAATGTCGATTAAAAATTCATAAAACACTTGAAATGAAAAATAAACATGATTATACACTTAAGCCGGATACAAAAACTCCTAATGGAATGCGCATAATTTCCTTGGATCAAGATACAATTAAAGTGCTGAAAGATTGGCGGAAAGACCAGCAAGCACATGGTGTTTATAATTTCATCATGTCATACGATGATACTCCAATGAGTAGAACAACAATCCCGCTTATCGTAAAAAGGTTTGCTAAGATCGCTAGAGTTAAGCCGATTCAAGCAAAGGGACTGCGACATAGTCATGTAAGTTATCTTATCAATGAGTTTAATGCAGATGTATTAACTGTTTCAAGGCGTCTGGGGCATTCAAGTCCAGAAATTACTTTAAAATATTATGCACACCTATGGCCTCGTAATGATGAAACTATTACGGGTAAAATGAAGGGTAACATCAAATTTAAACCTGCAAAGGAAAATAAATTAAAATTTACAGGCAATCAGAATATTCCTTCTACTAAATAATTCTTTATTATTTCCTACCAAAACCCTACCAAAATAATCTATATCCTTAATAAATGCTGATATAACGGGGAAAAGTGGAAGGCATTTTCATTTGAATACGAATAGAATTGTAATGTAACTTAGAGTTGGAAGCGCGATATATCGGCATTTTGGGAGAGCTCATTAAAAAAAGGGGTGGAACTAAAAACTCGCAAACAAGTTTAGTCCCACTCCTTTTTTTGATAGTAATTATCATGATAATGGAGTGATGAAAAGTTTTTCCATCCTATGAAAGGTGGAATGTATTCTAATCAACATTATCAAACTAAAGAAATATATAAAGTATTATAACGATGAGAGAATTTGCCATACATTAAAAGGCATGACCTCAATAGAATATTGGGATTTTGCCTTAGAAAAATATATTTAAAACACTGAAATAATAATTGCTGTACCTAATGAAGAATGTACCTGTCAAAAATATTATTTACAGCAGTACCATGGGACATCTTATCAAGTGGTAAGGAATTCATACCAGAAGTAGTAACGTTCATTAAACCTAATGACACACCGACCATTTTAATTGCATAAAGAATAGTGATTATAATCATTGAAGATTCTTCAGTTAAGAAGACTACAGTACCCAGGGTCAAAATTACCATCCCTGTAATGGCCATCTTACGAGCACTATATTAATTAAATAAACGTCCCGTAATTGGTGACATAACCTCACTCACTAATAGAAAGGAAGTTCCGTATCAATTTTAAAATCTCTCATAATGAACGGTAATGCGGTAGCAAGCAGGGTACCACACAGCACCGATCATTAAGACCATAACTAGCAAACCACGTTTATATGATTTGCCATAGATATCTGTTATTTCTTTATCCATCCCTAATCCTCTTGACTTAAACTTAATAAATTCTATTTTAGGTATGCTCTAATTTATTGTTAAGTTATTTTACGATGATGGTTTACAAGTTTACAAGAATGAATAATTAAATTACAATATCTATATAAATTTAGGATACTAATATTTGGAGGGTCAACAAAATGAATTCTGTATGGCGTAGTATCTTCAATGATCTTAAAGTAGGTATTGGCGAGGTAAGCAGTCTGACAGGAGTTACCCAAAGACAACTAAGATATTGGGAAGAAAAAGGATACATTAAACCAATAAAAAAAGATGGTATACGTAAATATACCTTGGGTACCTTATTCTGTATTGTTTTTATTAAAGAGAAACTTGATCAAGGATATACCTTAGTAAGTGCAGTGAAGAAATCTAAAGAAAATCAAATAAAAGTCAAACTATTACGTAAACTTTTTAGCGATCCAAATTATCAAATTAAAGTAACTGATCTGGAACATGAATATGGGCAAGTTCACTTTGGAGAATTACAATTGATTGATGGACGCAAAGGTGATTTAACAGCGATAGTTGATAAAGACGGTACCCATTATGAATTTGATGAAAAATAAATATTAAAAAGGGGAAGGTTCGAAAAACGAAGCTAGCCTCTGAGAGCCCCGCAAGCAACAAGAGGCCTCCAATGTTCAGTTTTACCGAGCGTTGGAGGCCATTATTAATGTCTTTAGACCTAGTTAAGTGCGTGAGCAGAGCGAATGCACGAAACAAAAAACCACCTACTTATGCGGGTGGTTAATAGAAATTATATAAAAAAGCCTCTTTTACCTTAAGATGTCGATGTCCAATCCAAGGTATAGACACAAAATTATAAAATCAATATCGAAGTGGCTTACGAGATTACATAAATAGGTATAAAGGCATAACAATCATTGAAGGACAGATGATGCCGGATCATGTTCATTTACTAGTGAGTATTCCACCAAAGTTAAGTGTTTCTCAGTTTATGTGATCCTTAAAAGAAAAAAGTGCCTTACGATCATTAAACTTTTGTCTAACAATTATAGGGTACTTTAGATTCTTACCAAACTCTTTTCATCAATAGAATTTGATAGAGGACTGTTTAATTTTTATTAATTACTTTATTCTTAATCCAAATATTATCTTAGTCAGCATTGTACTTTTTCAAAATAGCTAATTTTTGTTTTGCATCTCGATATTTAGAATAATTGCCATCCTTTAAAGCATTTTCCAAATAAACATGTAAGCGCCAACTGTAAGCTTTCTTTTGACGAGAAACATCAAAGCCAATTTGATTTAGCAAACTAATTCGTTCCTCTATTCCTTCTAAAGGAATGGTTGAAAGTCTAGAAGCTTGAGCCGTTATACTATTTTTATTAAAAGTACGGTATACATAAATCGGCTTATTAATATAAACAATCTTATCTGCTAATAAGTAGATTTTCCATGTGGTTAAATCATCTTCTACTACATTTGGATCTTCTGGATATACCATATCTCTAAAAAGTGAACGTTTATATAACTTACCCCACGGTACTGTAAAGGTTATATCAAATTGATAAGGTATACTGACATACTCGTAAGCAAACCATTCTTGAGGAGAATAAACTTTTTCAAAGTAATCTTCATCCCTAATCATAATTTCAAATATTTTACTTTCGTCATTAAATTGATTAAAACTTCCTATTGCGATATCAGCATTATTTTTCTTTAAATGATTATATAAAAGTTCAATATGTTTCTTATCTAACCAATCATCACTATCTACAAAGAGAATATAATCTCCAGTAGCCATTGCTAATCCAGCATTTCTACTAGATCCTATCCCCCCCTTCTTTTTATGAAGAACACGAATATTATCATATTTTTCATAATATCTTTCACACAATTCAGCCGTTCTATCTGTAGAACCATCGTCAACCAAAATAATTTCAAGATTACTATAAGTTTGTTCTAAAACGCTATCTATACACTTTGTTAAGTATTTTTCCTTATTATAAATTGGAATAATTACTGAAACCTTTTCCATACTATTTATCCTCTTATCCCCAATTAATTTAGCACTTTTAAGTGTGAATAAAGCTTGCCAATGGTAGTTTACATAAATAGGAGACTTAGGTGTATTAAATACCATAAAATACTGCCATCAGCATAAAGACTCTATGATCCACGTAAAGGTCTAATCATCTTATTAATATATCACAGATTCTTGATTTTTGAATAAGAACTAGGATGATTTAGTATGCACTAATTTTATAAATGTTTTACTAATCATAGAAAACTACCTTTGAAGAGCGACGAAGGCTTTAAACATGACGTTAATTACAATTGGACAGTAGAAAAATATGACTTAGTTATCAGCCACTCTACAGTTGATATCAGAAGTATCGTAAAAGTGATAACGACCTGTAATTAGTATATAATTGTCGAGACAAATCTAGGCCTGAAGAAGAACAGGCAGAACTAAAGAAAGAGAATAGCCGAATCCTTGGATATTTAGCGATAGCTACGTAACTGGCATTTGAATTTCTAACGAATAACTAATTATATAAACACAGAGTTGAGGAAAAAACATAATCACATCCAATCAGTGGCAACTGAAGTATTTAATTATGTCATTGAGGCTGAACCTAAAGCATAAACAATACTTTAGGTTGTTAGGTCAATTTAACAACTACTTAGCAGCTACGAACTGTATTCATTGTCCACACCGGTTATAAAATGTTGGAAAACACCGATTTAAAATTGTCGGTTTTCCAACATTTTTTATACTTGTTTCATATTAAGTCAGGAGGAATTTGTGTGAGACAATATATTCAACAGGAATTGAGAAAAATATCAAATGAGTAAAATTAAACCAAACTTCACTGAGTTGAGTTGTCAATAATTAGGATGCGATCCACGGACAGCTAAAAATACTACTATCTGAAAGAAAATGGTAACAAAAGGAAAAGGCGTAAAAGTAAATTAGATTTCTATCAAAATATTGTTGATGATAGATTTAAAGCTTCTTATTTAGCTACTTCACTTTTCTACTTCATTAAAGAAAGAGCTAAAGTATATCAGTAGTATTGTGTGATTACTACTATTAAATTGAAGTGAGAAGGCAAACAATTCTAGTTGTAAGAATTCAGACTACTCTATGATAGTATTTTTAATATGAATATTTATAGAATGATAAAAAAGATTGACTTTTTATTAACCACAGTTTAGGTTTAAATTGTCTCGTTTTGTTATGCGAAAGAAGTGTGTATTTATTTTGAAGAAAAATATTAAGGCTTTGATGGCCTCATTTGTTGCTGGTATTTCATTGCTTACTGCTACCAGTGTTTCATCTGATATAGAAGCAAATGCTACGTTACCAGTTAGTTCAACACCTGAAATAACTATAAATGATAATGTTACTTCAATGACAAATACTGTCCCTACGGCAACGATAGCTAACACTGCCATTGTTGCTTCTACGGCTCCAGTGGCTAATACCGCTGCAACTGCTGGCACTGCTGCAACCGCTGGTACCGCCGCAACTGCCGGTACTGCTGCAACCGCTGGCACTGCCGCAACTGCTGGCACCGCTGCAACCGCTGGCACTGCCGCAACTGCTGGCACCGCTGCAACCGCCGGTACTGCCGCAACTGCTGGCACCGCTGCAACCGCTGCAACTGCCGGTACTGCTGCAACCGCTGGCACTGCTGCAACTGCTGGCACTGCCGCAACTGCTGGCACTGCTGCAACCGCTGGCACTGCCGCAACTGCCGGTACTGCTGCAACCGCTGGCACTGCTGCAACTGCTGGTACTGCCGCAACCGCTGGCACCGCTGCAACTGCTGGTACTGCCGCAACCGCTGGTACTGCTGCAACTGCTGGCACTGCTGCAACTGCCGGTACCGCCGCAACCGCTGGTACCGCCGCAACTGCTGGCACTGCCGCAACTGCCGGTACTGCTGCAACTGCTGGTACTGCCGCAACTGCCGGTACCGCTGCAACCGCTGGCACCGCCGCAACTGCTGGCACTGCACCAGTAGCCCCAACTGCACCAATTGCTCAAAAACCAACAGCTATTGTTATTATAATTTCCTGGCATTATGAATACTTCCAAGATGTATTTTACAGTAACTTTTGGAATGGCCTTGGATTTGGTGTATTATCCTTTGGGTCTAGCTATTGGTTTTAATCTAACTATAAATAAATGAACTTTAAACGGGACAAAGGGATTAGGCTTTTTGGGCTTAGTCTCTTTTTTGACTGTTTTAATAAGTTAGTAACTATTTTTGCATCCTTATTAATGTATTACTAAGGATTCCATAATTAATTGACCTAGTTATTTAACCAAGAAATAAGGGGTTAGAAGGCCGATTTAATAAAACTATCGTGTTTATTGATAAATAAAGCGACTAATAATATTGGTCCAAATGTAAGTGCTAAATTTACCATTGATAAGCTAATAAGGTTTCTAGAATGCTAAGTAATTACCGGAACATTATTATTTAAAAATAGTTTCGACATTAAGAATTTTTGATATTCTGATCTTCAATTCCGAGAAGCTATTAAGAATAGAATTGTTTTTGAATATCTGCATAACCTTCTTTACATGATTTTGACGATAAATTGGTTTTCATCAATACCAGGAAATGTATATCCATATACTAGGCAAATTAGTATTTTATTATCGAATTGTATACTCTTATCGTAATCACTCTAATTGTATTCCTGACGATTCAGAAGATAAATTATTGGGGGAACTAGTAATACATGTTGTGCTCACCAGTAGTTGCATATAAATCGGTGGCAGGAGAGAAGTGAGCTTATGATGATTTATCATATTATTTGCTAAGTTAGTAATGAGGATTTGAATATAGTGTATTAGTCTAATTGGTCGCCATTCGAAATAAAGCATATAATTTGTGCATCAAGAACTGTACGATAAGATTATGGACAAAATTAATCCTTTCTTTTTATCATAAGAAGTATTATAATTCTGTTGAACAAGTGATTAAGGAAATGACTTATTTAACTTAATCGCCTATCACTTTATAAGTAATGCTTATCACGCACAATAATTAAGGAGGAGTTAACTTTATGTTATCTAAGAATAACAGACAAGAACAATTCCGCAAACAGGAGTCAAAAAAGCAACGGTTTGCGATTAAGAAGCTAACAGTGGGGGTAGCTTCTGTTTTAATTGGGTTCACTTTCATGGGTCTCAATACTCAAGCGAGTGCTGATGATACTCCAACCCAACCGGCTAACAGTAGCGATAATGCACAATCAGAAGTAAACACAAGCACTGCTTTACAAAGTGCAGCTACTATCACATTAAATAATGATGGATCCCAAAACAATGGTGCATTGCAACAGGCTAATTCTGCATCTGTGACTAAGCCAGATAGTGATACAGCGGTATCTAAGGAATCACAGCAAGTAATTGAAGATAATGCAAACACTAAAACTACAGCCCAAACTTCTACAAGTGCTCCGGTAGAGAGTAACTCCTCATTAACTAGTTCCAATGTGGTTACATATAATAATGTTAATAACTTATCTACTGATCTATCAGGGACAGTAGAAAGTAAATTAGCAGCTACTCCTGCGACTGATAAAACTGAAGTAACTACAAATACTTTAAATTTTGATTCAAAGACTTTATTAACTAACTTAGCAGTAACCAATACTTCAAATGCTCAAAATACTGCTGATGTTGCTAACTTTGCTGACTTATCAAAGGCCATTGCCAACAAAGATATTACTACAATTAACATTACCCAAGATATTGATCTAACCAACATGACTGAAGCAGAGAGTCAAGTTGATGGCGGTTTAGTATCTGGTGGTACTACTGGTAAAAACTGGTTACAAAAATACGAATTAGCTGCTAATAAGACTTCAAACAGTCCATTTACTAGCATTGCTCGTGCTTTAACTATTAATGGTAATGACCACACTGTTAATTTGGGCAAATGGTTTATTTCATTATGGAACCAAAACCAAGATAATACTAATGGTTGGAAGTTAACCTTCAATGATATGAAGGTTAAGAATGACTCAACTAGTACACGTTACACACCAATTTATTTTGGTAACATGAACAGTGCTAACCTCAAAAAGGTTACTCTTACTTTCAATAATTTCCAAGCTGATTTAAATACACCATTAACTAACGATGAAGATGGTGTAGACGTTATCTTCAAGGGTAAAGATGTTATTAACGTTTCACCTTTAGCTAATAATGCAACAGGTTCAGTTCAGCCTGGTGCTGATAGAAACATTATTTATGCTCGTAACGTCTTAATTGATGACAATGCTGATGTAAGTATTACAGCTTCAATGACTGGATCATTTGGTTTTGGTAGTGTTCAAGATGAAGAACACAATGTAATTAAGCTTAGTCCTGATACTAGTGATAGTAGTGATCCAGCAGGTAGTATGGCTGTTGGTAAGAATGCTAAGTTAACTATTAATACTAATGGTATTGATGGTAAAGGAAGTACTACAAGTTTACGTGGTATTGCTTCACGTAATGTTAACGGTACGTTGACTTTAAATGAGGGTGCTACTGTTAACATGACTTTAGGTAAAGGTCACTCATCAGCTGTTCTTTTATCTAACTTAGACTTAAAGAAGGGCTCAACCCTTAATATTGATACCCAGCAAGATAATAGTGGAACGACTAATACTTTCGCAGATGGTAGTTATTATGCTCCAATTGCTTTAGCCACTATTAATTTCTCTTCTGCAAGTAATGCTAGTTTAAGAGTTGCTAATGGTGCTACTTTAAAGATGACACGTGGCAATGTTGGCGGGAATACTCCAATGATCATGATTGGTGGTAGTACCGTTTTTGGAGGCAATAATTACATTGTCGACTTTGAAGATGGTTCTACTGTTGACATTCAAGATGCATCTACTAATAGTAGTAAATACGGATTAATATATGAAGTTAAATCAAATACACCAATAAAGATTGGTCAAGTAAAGTATTTAAATCTTCAAAGAACAGGTGGAGATACAAATACACTAATTGATTCTAGTGCTGGCGTTAGTTTAGATGCTGGTAAGTTTGGTGGCGTTGATATTAAACAATGGAATAAGGGTAACACTGGTGAAATTCCAACTTCTACTTGGCAAGTAGAAAACTTCACAACTAAACAGGATGGTACTGTTTCTACTGCTGGTATGGCTCCAGTTGATGACGATCAACAAGCAAACTTTACTAAAGATTTCAACATATTAGGTAACGAAAAAACTTCTGGAGTATTTAGTAAGACAGTAATAAAGCCGGGTGTACAACGTTTAGTAATGACTTCAATGGATCTTGAAGCATACAACTACGATGCTCGTTACAAGGATTCAACTGCTAAAGTTGGCGAAACTATTAACATTGATGCTCCAACTTTCTACCAAGTAGGGGAAGGTGGAACTCTTACTCCAGCAAATCCAAATCCTGATTTACTTGATAACACTATGTCAGGTCACCCATACCAATTAGGCTGGGCACAAACTGGTAATATAACAATTCCTCAAGGTGCTACTATTGATCCAGCAACTGGTAAGATTACTTTTACTGCTAACCAAGGTCAGGTTGGTACAGTTGTATATATTCCTGTAACTGTAACTTACAAGGATGACTCAATTGATCAAGTTATTGCTCCTGTTTATGTTTTAGGTAACGATACTACACCTGTATGGCAAAAGGATGAAAATGGTAACACCACCGGTGTTGTTGTAATTCAATATGCTGCAGGTAACTTACCAGAAACTACTGATAAGTCAGCACAAGTAAAAAATATTGCTGATAATTACAAGTTAACTTACTACGCTATCCCAACTAAGGATAATCCAGAAGTTACTCCAGTAGATATTACTAACTACGGAAAAGTTTCATGGGCTAAGGCACCATCAACTGTGGTAGATACTCCAAGTAACAATGAAACTATTACCGCTCCAGTATCTATTAGCTTTGCTCCAGATTCATTTGTAGTTAAGAATGGTTATGTTAAGGGTGGTACTCAAACTGTTGACTTAAACTTAGACTTAACCGGTGCTACTGCTAAGAATACTGATCTTGGCTTCTCAAAGAAGAGTATCGATAGTGGTTTAACTCAAACTCAATTCAAGCGTTTAGTAGACACTACTGCTTTAGATAATGCTGGAATTAGTTACACTTTAAGTTGGGCAGAAACTCCAACTACTAAGGCACAAAATAATGGTGTTGTTCGTGTAACTTATTCATCAGTAATGCAAGCAGATGGTACTACTCCAGCTTACTTAGATATTCCAGTTCAATACAAAGTAAATGATCCGGAACAAACTGCTGATGGTGTTGATGTAACTTACCCAATTACTGCAACTTCAGCTAAAGAAACTGCAACTATTACACCAGTAATCACTGATAACGATGGTAAGACTATTGAAGTTCCAGCTGGAACTAAGTTTGCTATTGATGGTAATGCTCCAGCAGGTGCAACAATTAATTCATCAACTGGTGTTGTTACTATTCCAGCAACTAATACTACCAGTGTAACTACTATTCCTGTAACAGTAACTTACTCAGATGGTTCAACTACTCAAACTACAGTTAAGAGTGTATCTGTTGCAACTAATGATGATGTGAAGAATCCAACTTCTCCATATGACATGATCAAGGATCCAGCTAACTTACCAGCAGGAACTAAGGTAACTTGGGCAGATGATAATACTCCTGTAGCAGGTGACAATGTACCAGCTAATGTTATCGTTACTGTTCCAGGTGCTGAACCAATTGAAATAACTGGTACAGCTCATTATGATGACAGTGCTATTTACACTCCTCAAGTTAAGAATCCTGTTCAAGCTATTCCAGAACAATTACCTGATGCAAAAGATCAAATCACTAATATGAATGATTTGCCAGAAGGTACAACTGCAGCATGGCAAGATGGACAACAAGTTCCAGTCACTGCAGATCAAACTATCCCAGGTGTGATTGTCGTAACATATCCAGATGGAACTACTGATAAAGTTTCTACTACTATTACTACTACTGGAATTACTGATGCAGATCAGTACACTCCAGAGCCAGCTACTGATTTAACTACTACTGTAGGAAAAATTCCAGAAGCAGTTAAGGGAATTGCTAATGCTGACGAAATGCCAACAGGTACTACTTACACTTGGATTAAAGAACCAGATGTAAGTAAGCCTGGTAATACCACTGGTGAAGTAACAGTAACTTATCCAGACGGAACTGCTGATACAGTAACTGTTCCCGTTAAGGTAAGCAGTGATGCAGATCAATACACTCCAGAGCCAGCTACTGATTTAACTACTACTGTAGGAAAAATTCCAGAAGCAGTTAAGGGAATTGCTAATGCTGACGAAATGCCAATAGGTACTACTTATACTTGGACTAAAAACCCAGATGTAAGTAAGCTTGGTAGTACCACTGGTGAAGTAACAGTAACTTATCCAGATGGAACTACTGATACAGTAACTGTTCCCGTAAGTGTTATTGGTACTACTCAGGATGGTGACGATTCTACCTACTACGGTACGATGACCAGGACGACCTTTACTGTTGATCCAATTAATACTCACAAGACTACTAATGGTTCTGCTAATTTAGATCCAGGTAAATTTAATAAAATTGTTGTTGAAAGTGATTGGAACAAGGATACTGGCAACTATGATAAAACAGTGACTTACATCTTAAGCGATGATGGTACTACTTATGTCAATGAAGCTGATCCTAGTGATACTTTTGCAGCTAACGAAATTAGTTACACTTGGCAAGATGGGTTCAAACCAAACACTAATGTCGACCAATTTAACGGTAATACTGGCGATACTTTAGCTAATGATCCATTCGAAAAGACTACTACGGGTAATTTAGCAGGTAACTCAAAATACCGAGTTAATACTACTGTGAGTGGAGATGCTGCAACTAAGCTATTGGTCTCCCCTGGTTCTACTACTTGGCACAACCAATATATTAACTTTTACGGTGCAACGGCCAATGATGGACTTACTGCAATTCACAATGATAAAAATTCAATCCCAGAAGCTGAGAAGGCAGTTAATGAATCACAATTAACTTCGTATGTAAGTTCAACTGAATGGCAAACTGCTCCAGATATTTCTAAAATTGGTAATACTACTGGTACTGTAAGAATTAACTTTAATGATGGTACCTATCTTGATGTTGAAGTTCCAGTTAAGGTAGTTGGCAATGATGCTGATATTTATACAGCACGGTATTACGATACTTACTATGTAGTTGATGTGAATGGTAAGATTACTGGGGATTTGGCTCAACCAATTTGCTTTTATAAAGCTGGTAATCTCACGATGATTTTACCTACTAATGAGGTACCTACTGGAAGTAGTTATACTAAATATACTGGATCAATTGGCGGCTCACGTACGTTGGGGTGGAATTACGCTAACCTTGATGAAAGTACTGGTCAAATTAATTTTATTAAGGATCAATTAGCAAGCGCTAAGAACGGTGTTTACTACTTACCAGTAATTGTCAATTTTAATGATGGTTCAAGTTTAAAGGTTCTTGAAAAGCTCAATGTTCAAATAAACGCAAAGCAAGACCTTGTTGATACTCATGAGCTGAAGATTACTGGTTCATATAAGGGGACTCTTCCTTCTCAGAATCAAAAGCTTGATAACAAAAATCTTACTTTGAAGGTTACGGCAAATGATGGTAATGGACACAAGATTGATCAAACATGGAGTGGTGATCAGCTTGAGGATGTGACTGCTACAGTCGTTGCTGGTAACAAGGTTAAGGTAAACTTTGGTAATTTTGGAATTGAGCATGGTTACTTTGGCGTGGACTACATGGCTAACGATATTACCATTACGCCAGTTCCTACTGCTTCTAACCCAATGATGCTATTTAGTTTCTTACTAACGATTAATCCGCATGATAATATTGCAGTAAAGGATCTTGATGCATTAACTAATACAGAAGATACTACTTTATCTCCCGTAAGTAATGATCAAAATAATAGTAGCGTTGGAACACCATTAACAGAACCAGAGTTGCCTACCTATACAGGTAATGAACGGGAAACAAATGGTGCGGCCCTTACCCAGGATGCATTACCAACATACACTGGTGCGGTATCTGGAACACCATTAACAGAACCAGAATTACCTACCTATACAGGTGATGAACGGGAAACAAATGGTGCGGATCTTACTCAAGATGCATTACCAACATATACTGGT